>SPAW01000039.1:23479-27216 GCA_005239465.1 Nitrospira sp.
TTGTGGGGCGCCGTCCGCTGCTGTCGGCTGGTACATCGGTCGGCGCGAGATAAAGGACAGCAAAGGCGGTGTGCCGTACTGTCCGAAGAGGAACCAGGTCATGCCACGGACGCCGACCCAGCCGAAGGTCGCCAGCGAGAGGGTGAAACCGATGCCGAGCCGGAACTGTTCGCCGGTCTGTTGGGCGATCCAGGGCGTGATGGCATCCACAAGTTCTCGGTACAGGAACATCACCTCGAAGATCATGACGAACACTTCTACGAGTAGCATCTGCACGAGGTAGCGGTATTCATGGTTCTTCATCGCGTCCGCCAGCACCTGAATGCAGGCGAAGCTGCCCATGATCAGCAAGAACAGAAAGAAGTAAAGAATCGTGCCGGTCATGATCGAGGCTTCCGAGCCGGTGATGCCGGCAAGCACTTCCTTCACCGTCGGCATGAGCGTGTAGGTGAAGATCGTCGATTCCAGCAGGCACCAGAAGATCAAAAGCAGAAAAGCGATCCAGGGCACGCCGGGCTGGAAATAGCTTTGCGTCATTTCACCGGTCATCTTGAACGGCAGAACGACGAGTTGTTTCACCGTTTCGGCGAATAATTTGAGGGCCAGCCTGCTCAACGTGAAGAACCAGCCGGCGACGACCATCACGAAACGGGCGAGCCCGACCCAGTACATCCAAATCGCAAAGGCCGTGTCCCACCAGGCCAGCAGGAGCATCTTCATCAGTTCGATGCGGCCCGAACGGAACGGCAGCGTATAGAGTGTCAGATGGGTGCACCAGACTGCCCCGATCCACAAGAACACGGGGAACAGGAGAAGGAGATAATAGATTCCGGCCAGCCATCCATTCGCGGAAGACAACACAAAGTTGAGCAGCGCTTGCTGCATATCGGGAATCCAGGAGAGCGGGATCGTAAGAAAGTGGAAAAGGCTTTGCCAGGGATCCGGGACCATCTGGGACAACTGGTCGTTCATGGAAGCCCCTCCTCATTAGGCCTGTCCTAGCCAGGCCACGTACTGGTGTTAGACAGAGCAAGAAACAGGCTGGAGAGGCGGAGTCCCGATGCCCTGAAAAGACGGCAGTTTAGAGGAGAGTAATTGGGCCAGAATTGTTCAAGAGGTGCAGGGATCGGAGTACGGAGATGAACAGGACTAATAGACTAGGTCGGTGAATGAGTCGAGTCCTCTGGTTGCTTGCCCAGCGCCGCCGCCAGCTTAACCACAAAGACGGTAAGGCTGCTGAGCAACAAACCGAAGCAAGTCCAGGTTGCTAAACGGATATAAATTGAGGAGAGAGGAACGTTCCAGATGATCGTTTGCAGTACGAATCCCACAAGTGCCATGTGGGTGTAGGCGACGAGGTGCAGCGTACCATAGGGCATCAGCGGCGGGTTCGACAAACTATTCGCCCCCACAAGAACGCCCAGGATAATTGTGAGAAGGAGGAAGAAGGTGCCGATCAAGAGATGGTCCGAAGCGGCGCTGCCTATGTGGGTCGATCCCATCCAGGTTCGGAAAAGATTGACTGCGTAGAGCATACCCCCGACGAAGAGGATTCCACCGGCGGCCATTTCAATCGGGACAGACGAGTTCATGAATCCGCCGATCAAGACTGCCACGCCCAGCGGCATCACGATCAGTACGATCCGTGCGAGCCGGGGGCTGAACAGAGACGTATTCAATACCGTGGGCAGCAAATTGTGCATCGTGCCGATGATGGCCAAGGTGACGAAGCCAAGCAGATTGAGATGAATATGGGAGAGCCGCATGTAGCCATAGGATTGCTGAGCGAGGGCGAACACCATGGTCTCGCCGTAGGCCAGTCCGCCAAAAAGGGCGAGAAGGGCCACGGCGTAATACCAGAGATTCACCGGCGGGGAATTAAGGCTCTGACGCGCTTGCGTCCAGGCATTGCGGGCCATCCAGAGAAAGGCGCCGACCACGAGGAAGCCGGCGGCGCCCACGACCACGTACTGATGCAGCCAGAATCCCACGAGCATGCCGACCGCACCGGCATTGATTGTCAGGAACAGCACGGGGTGCGAGTTCCGTTGTGTCTGGCCGGTCATGAGCAACGGCGGTATGAAGGCGAGGAACCCACCGAGAATCATCTGGGCCACACCGCCGACCAACGCGGCATGCACGTGCACCAGCCGCACCCACGGCGGCAGCGGAGTGCCGCGGACCAATCCGACCAGGATTGCCAGACCCAAGATCGACGACAGCGCTATCCAAGTAAAGCCGGTCAGAAGAAACGTGACGGGAGGACAAGATCGTGACAACATGTGTTTTCCTTAGCGTTCGAGGAAGTAGAAGTGATCTGTCGGGCCTTGACCATGGCCGATCGCCAAGCTATGACGAATCGCTTCCGTCACATAGCTCTTGGCGGCCTGCACAGCGTCGAGGACTGATCGGCCTCGCGCGAGGTGCGCCGCTAACGCGGAGGCGAAGGTGCAGCCGGTGCCGTGCGTGTGGGGGGTATCGATGAATTCCCCCTTGAACACATTGAAGAACCGGCCGTCATAGAGCAGATCGGTGGCTCGCTCGGTGAGCAGATGGCCCCCTTTGATCAGGACATGCTTGCATCCAAAGCCATGAATCACTTTCGCCGCACGTCGCGCGTCGGCCAGCGACGTGATCGCAATGCCTGAGAGTTGCTGCGCCTCGTGCACGTTCGGCGTGACGAGCAAAGCAAGCGGGAAGAGCTGCGTCTTCACGGCGTCGATGGCGTCCGGCTTCAAGAGCGGATGGCCACTTTTGGAAATCATCACCGGGTCCACGACCAGGCTGGCGACGTTCTGGGGTTTCAACATCTTGGCCACTACCTCGACGATGGCTGCGGAAGACAGCATGCCGGTCTTCACGGCAGCGACGTCGAAGTCGTCGAACACGGCATCAATTTGTGCGGCGATGATCGTGGGCGGCAATTCAAAGACGTCCGTGACTTCTTCCGTATTCTGGGCTGTAATCGTCGTAATCACCGACATGGCGAAGACGCCGTTCGCAGACATGGCCTTGATGTCGGCCTGAATCCCTGCGCCTCCGCCGGAGTCGGACCCGGCAATGGTCAAAACTTGTTTGAGTGTGTTCGACATGGATTCGTCGTCATGGTTATGGGTTGACTGGAACGGCGACCGCGCCGGATTCGACCTTCAGTCCGTCAATCGTATATGCGGCGTCTCGTCGCGGCGATTTCTCATGATAGTGTAGCGTGAACTGCGAGGCCGATGCATCAGGCGGCGCGGTGAACGGGAGGACGGCGCACTCCCTTCGGCGCGGAGACAGTTCAAGCCCTCGGGTACACAACCCTTCCCGATTGTCCTCGACTCCCTTGAAATCGCTAAAGTCCAGGAAGGCCAAGCGCTGCTTTTTGGCTTTGACGGCTCCCGCGATCACCCCTTCCGCCAATTGTTTGAGGCTCTCCTCGTAATTGGCCGCGGCCCAAAGGGATGTCGGAAGCCAAAATGGTAGCCCGAGGCCAAGGATAAGGAGAACATTCTGATCAGAGACATGGAGTAACGCCATTATACTCAGGACTTGGCAGGTGTCTAGCAGGCTGTTGAAAAGTCGCTCTTCTCACCCGCCCAGCCCCGGCGCGCGGCTCGACTGAGCTCGCCGAAGTCCGAGCCGCGCCCTTCACCGAGCGGCGTTCTCGCGTCGCGCAGAAGCTCAATGTACAGCAGGGGACTGGCTCCGGCATTGCCGGACTTCGGCGAGCTCAGCCGAGGCGTGCCTGTCCC
>SPAW01000004.1 GCA_005239465.1 Nitrospira sp.
ACAGCGATCGAGCTTGACGTCGCCTGCGAGACGGACGGCACGCAAGCGCACTGCTGCATAGCCGGACATTGTTCATTGGCTATCTCTGACGAAAGTGCTGCCTCGCCAGCGTCTCGACTGAAGAGAAATGTCGGTCAGGGAGGTTTTTGAATCTCCGTTTGCATTCGAGGAGGGCTTCGTCGGCAGTGGCGAAGGGCTCGACCTCTCGAGTAAATCGCCAGTCAGCCTTCCCTATGCAGCCGTACCCACGAGGCTTTCCAGGGGAATATTGAGTTTGCGGTGGAGACGTCGGATAATTTCCAGGGATAAGCCCCGCTTCTTGGTCAGAATTTCAGAAACCCGCCCCCGCCCACCGAGTATCGCTTCTAGGTCTTTGCGCGTCATGCCGAGTTGATCCATCCGAAACTTGATCGCCTCGATTGGATCTGGCGGACAAATAGCGTGATGTTTCGCTTCATAGGCTTCAACGAGGGTAGTTAACACGTCCAGTTCGTCCCCATTTTTGGTGCCTGGCTTCGCATCCATGAGTTGCTCGATGCGATGCAGGGTGCGCTCATAGTCTCGCTTTGTTTTAATGGGGGCAATCGTCATGGCGCCTTAGGTTCCTCGGATCATTGTGACATCGGTGGAGTCGCAGACATTACAGGTCCCAACGATTTGGTGAAAAGTAGCAAGGGTTCCAAGGACCGTTTCCGCTGATATTTAACGGCGGGGTTTTCGGTTTCGACGTGAGGAGGAGCCGGCGGCGGTCCGTCCAAGTTTCCTCTCTATGTCCTCTAGCGACATCGTTCGTCCTGTGCGAATCTCTTTCCGAGCGTTCTCGATAATTTTCATGAACTCCGAATTGGTGCTCAGTGTAAGGGATTCCCGATCGACTTTCCTGAGCGCTACTAGGGCGGCGACCGGCCGTTTCTTCTCGGTAAACACCAGCATCTCTTCCTCAGCTGTTTCAGCGGCCGCCACAAACGACTCAAGGGCTTTGGGTAGTTTGATGGCTTTCATAATTGGATTTCCTTACCGGCTAGAAACAGCCGGTTGCCTTTCTTCAGACCGATGGCGAGGACGTTCACGAGATTGTGGTCCTCCGCATCGCCTTCATAGAAGACTCGCAGCGTGCCACGCGTAATTCCCAAGGAGCCAAGGGATTGGGCCAGAGTTGCTTTCGGTTTCGTGATTCCTGAAAGGGTTTGTACCGCAATTGTTCTCGTATGGCATCCAGGACATTCGCTCTATGCCGAGCGGTTAGTTGCTCCAACTGTTCATCCGCTGACCCCGCAAACCTGATTCTGAATATCACCGGCTGTAGTCTAACATGTTTTGGTTCATCTCAACAGTTACGCTTGTTGGGGGAGACAATGTCAGGATCTTTTCCCAAGCTGAGAGATATTTGCCTGTCCTGACGAAAGTACTGCCGCACTAGCGTCTCAACCGATGAGAAGTGGCGATCCGGCAGGTTCTTGAAGCGCCGTTTGCAGTCGAGGATGGCTTCGTCGGCGGTGGCGAAGGGTTCGATCACGGACATGGACCGAAGAGAATGGCCCCATCCCTCTTCAATTCTCCGCCAATTTTCAGCGCTCTCTCGGTGTTGACAAGTGTTACCTTGTCAGGTAACGTCTCGTCATGGGTAAAGTTCGCCGGGGTGGCTATATCTTCGTCACCTGGAAAGGCGATCACTCTCCCCGGCATGTGCATGTGTATCGCGACGGGGCGCTCATGGTGAAATGGGACTTGGATAACAGGAAGCCGATGATGGGGAAGGCCACGCGACGAGTTCGCTTGTTACTTGAGCAACTGGAATCTGAGGGGGTGCTATGAAGATTCAGTCAGTCACCCACAACAATCGCAAGAGGGCGTTTCAGGTAAAGACATCGAAGAAGCTGTTCCAGCTTCCGTATTCCAAGGTCGATCCTCAACCCGACGCCGCTGATCCAATCGTTCGGGTCTTTGTCGATAAAGAACTGGGTCGTGAAGGGTTCACGTATGTGCTGAAATCCGGTAAGGAGGGAACGGTCCACGGGGAGCAAGTGCTGGAATACAACCATGACCCACATTACACGAGGGACGCACTGCTCTATAAGCTGACAATCGAGGTGCAGAAACGAGTCGAGGCAAGTGCCTTGTCGAAGCGCGAGATCATCCGGCGATTGGGAACCTCCGCCACCCAGTTCTATCGTCTGCTCGATCAGACGAACTACCGCAAGTCGATCGATCAACTCTTGTCTTTACTGCATGTCCTGGATTGTGATGTCGATCTCCTGGTGAAAACGAAGTCTGCTTCGGGCAGAGCCGCCTAACTTGGACGGTGTATTGATCCGTTTCCCTCTTCCCCTGACAAGCCTCGATTTCTGGTGAAACAGAATGCCCTCTATCGAGGAGGCAGAACCTCTTTTGTCCGACCAAATGAATCTAGCGGGTTGTGGCGAAAGTATTGCCGAACGAGTGATTCAACTGAGGCGAAGTGCCGATCCGGCAGGTTCTTGAAGCGTCGTTTGCAGTCGAGCAGGGCATCGTCGGCGGTGGCGAAGGGCTCGATCACGGAGAGGAGATGGCTGTGATAGTCCATCAGCTTCAGTTCAACGGTGCGGAGGTGGCTCGGATCGCTGGCAATGGCCAGCGCGGCTTTGGACTGGTCGCCGTTGGCCTCGACGAGTGCTTGAAAACAGAGGCCCTTGAGCCGTTGGGTGACGGTGCTGCGGTCCCAGCCTAACGTCTTCGCCGTCGCCTGCATGTCGAATCCGTGCTGCCTCAGGCAATTCAACACTGCGGCATCGCTGGCCGGGTCCGGCAGAATTTGATTCTGCTTGGCACCACCGCGGGACAGTGTGCTGTCCCCGCTGAGTCGCAAGGATTTTTTCGTCAACAATGGCCCATCGCTGAGTGCGATGGCCTGTTCAAGGCAATGCCGGATCTCCCGCACGTTCCCCTTCCACTCGTGCTCGACCAGGGCGCGAAGCGCCTCGTTTGAGAGCTTCGGGACCGGCTTGCCCATCTGCGTGGCAATCTCACTCAAGAAAATATCTGCGAGGATCGGCACGTCGCTGGTGCGTTCGCGCAGCGGCGGCAGCCGGAACACCAGACCTGTCAGCCTGAAATAGAGATCCTCACGGAACCAGCCTTCGGATACGCCGCGCTGCAAATCTCGATTGGTTGCGGCCACGATACGCACATCCACGGTCGTCGGGATTGTCGCGCCGACGCGATAGAACGACCTTTCTTGAAGTACCCGCAGCAGCTTGCTCTGGTGATCTAACCGGAGATCGCCGATTTCATCCAGGAAGATCGTGCCATGATTCGCCAGCTCGAAATCCCCTCGCCGGTCTGCCGTGGCACCGGTGAAGCTGCCTTTGGTATGGCCGAAGAGTTCGCTTTCGAAGAGCTCCGGCGAGATGGCTGCCATGTTGACGGCGATAAACGTCTTGCTCGTCCGTGGACTGAGCCGGTGGACGGCGCGGGCGAACAACTCTTTCCCGGTTCCCGGTTCTCCCAGCAGGAGGACCGTCAATGGCGCCTTGGCGCCTTTCTTCAGGTCGCGATAGAGGCGTAAGAGCCCTGCGTCCTGGGTGATGATACCAAGCTGCCGGCATTCGTCGCGGAGACGATCGAGTTCCACGTCGTCCATCGCTGTGGGTTCACTTGTGGCGGCGCGCAGACTGTGCATTTGCTGTTCGAGTCCTTCCAATTTCCTGCGCGCTTCTTCTTCCTGCGCCTGGGCTTCGGCCAGCTCAGCCCGGAGTGCGTCGGCGGTCCTCGACAAAATTTCTTGCTGGCCGGTGGATTGCGCGATGGCGGCCCGCGCGACGGCGAGATCTTCCTGCAACGTCTCCGCGCGGGTCTCCCGCAGGACCAGTGCTTCCCGGACGGCGGCCGCTTCCTGCTGTAGCCGGAGCATGTCTTGCTCCAATAACATGAGCCGCTGGTGCGCGGTGAGGTGGCTCCAAACGGTCTTGCCGACGAGCACCAGCGCGGCGGCTGTCAGAGGCAAGGCGAGGGGAAGCACCAAGTGAGCCGCCACAAGGGCGAGAAGAATGAGTGCTCCATAGATGACAATGGCCGTCCCGACAAGGAACAGACTGATCGTGCCGCGAAATTGAAGCATGAGCCAGGCGACCAGCCCGGCTATGAGCAGCGTCATCAACAAGCGGCTGGTTGTGCCGACTTGCCAGAGCCGGTTGTCGGTCAGCAGCATGTTCAGGACATGGAGATGGACCACCGGGCTGGTGACTGTCTGTCCTGTGGGCAAGAGCCAGCTTCCCCCCGCGATCTGGTTTGGAAGAAACACGACGCCCTTGCCCTTGAACCACTCGGTGAGCCGGTCGCCCTCATGATGCTCGATGGCCTTCCACACGGCAGAAATAGGAACCGTCGGGAAGGCATTGATCGTTCCATTGCCGACATAGTTGACCAAGAGCGAGCCTCTTCCTTCTTGAATGAGAGACGGCTTTGCCGTTGAGGTCTGTGTCTGAAACGCGTCGTAGAGTGCAATCCCGAAGGCCGGCACGGACTGCGCGTCATCGGTTGCCGTGACTAGAACCGTTCGTGCGACATGATCGGAATGGGGAGTGACCAGAAGATGGCCCACAATCGATGCCTCCGAAGCCAGCGTTGTCTCGGGACTCTCCACCACGACGATGGGGCCGGCAGTGCTCATGGCCTCCAGCAGCAGGGCGTCGCTCGTTGCCCCGCCGCGCTGCGCCGGGCTGGCATGATCGAGGCGATAATCCAGGCCGATCGCCAGGGCTCCGGCTTCATGCGCGCCGGTCAGCAGGCGCGCGAGAATGGCCCGGTCCCATGGTCCGGCGCCGAACTCTTCTTCGCTGGCCGTATCCCGCGTTACGATGAGCAGGGACGGACTCACGGGGACGGATGCACGATAGGTTAACCAGATATCGTAGGCGGTCCAGTCCAGGGCTGTGAATGTGGCTGGGGCTGCGGCCCACAGACCGAACGCCAGGACGGTTGCAAGTAACCCCATGGCGCTGGCTTGGAGCCAGGAGGAGCTAAGAAACTGTCGCCACAGGCGTGAGGCGTCGAGCATGACTATTCCTTAGCCCGCATTATTCATGAACACTTCTGTTGCAATCGCCGATCCGCTGCGCTTGTGCGTGAAGCGTCGTTCGTGAAGCGTCCCTCGACTCAGCTCGGGACGGTGAGCATGTCGAACCGTGAAGTGCAGGACGGAAAGAGTGTATCTGTATCGTCGCATGCGAGATACGATATACGCTTCACGAGGAACGCGGGCTAGCGCCCTGCAATCTCGTCTAGGACCGCTTTCATCTCCAGCTTGGACAGCCCCTTCAGCGTCGCCTTGGCTTTCTGCAAATCCGGCGTAACCCCGAGGCCTTTGCCATAGATGCGTGCCAGCGCTTTCTTGGCCGGGATGAAGCCATCGGCAGCCGTGGTTTCAAAACAGTTCAGGATGCGCTTATCGAATTGAACGAGGCGGATATCGAGGCCGTTTTCATACAAGCGCGCCAATCCGTCTTGCGCGGTCTCGCTCAGCGCAAAGGCTTCGTCAAACAGAGCAGTGACTCCATTGGTGGCTTGTGTGTCTTTGAGCAGGGCGAGGCCTAACGATTCATTCGGATCGTTCCTGACGGTATCCGGGTAGTCGGCCCAAAGATTGTCGCGATATTGTCTGAAGGCCTCGAGCGCGTCTTTTCGACGGCGTTCAGACTGGTCGGGCGAGAGTGCCTGGCGGCGAAGTTGTGAGAGGGATTCCGCCGCGCGCTGATGGCCGAACTCGACGGCTTTGGTCCACCAGCGGATCGCCAGGGCCAGGTTCTTTTCGATGCCTTGTCCGTTGCGATAAGCGTTACCCATGAAGAACTGCGCCTGCGGGACCCCACCGATCGCCGCTTCTTCCATGAATTGCGTCGATTCCTGATTCCGATTCGTCAGCTTCAAAACCAGTGCGAGCCGATAGCAAGCGTCGGGAAAGTTCGGTTGCAGCTCCAAGGCTCGGCGATAGGATTGGATCGCGGCTGTCAGATTGCCCAGCGAGTACTGGACGCTGCCAAGACTGTAATGTGCGTGCGTCAATTCAGGATCGAGCAGGATGGCTTCCATCAACGCGGTGGCCGCCGCCCGCCCATCTTGTTTGGCCATCAGCGTGACGCCAAGTTGCAAATGGGCTTTGGCATTGTTGGGTTCCAACTTCAGCGCCACGCGGCATTCATCGAGCGCGGCATCGAGATCACCGACGCGGTAGAGCCCTTGTGCCAACTTCAGCCGGTCGTCCGCGCTGTCCGGCGACACACGGACGGCTCTTCGCAACTCCCCGAGCACTATCACCGCGTCCTCACGCTCGTGCGGCAAGAGTTCGAGAAGCCGGTGTTCATCCGACTGCACTGGAGCAGGCAAGGTTTCGGGAGACGGCGGCGGGGACTCGATCACTGGGGGCGGAGCATTCTCAGTCACCTGCGCGATCGACGAATATACGGGGAGCCGTTCGATGAAGGACGCGAACAAGAGGGTCACGAGCACCAATCGGCGACGCATCGGAAACCTGTGACCCTCCCGATCTGTTGTCAATGATGTGTTTTATTATAGCACCGAATCGATGCCGGCGAGTCGGGTGGAATGCATTGTAGGGAGCGGCGATTCGCGATTCAGCAGGCGTTCTGAATGGCCTGCTGCAGGCGCTGGACTGCGCTCTGGAGATCAGATCCTGAACGGAGCATGGGTTCATGCTGCACCCGCCACACTGGTTCGAGAGGGGCCGGGTCGTTCGCGAGGCGCGGGATGATGTGCCAGTGGATATGGGGGAGCTGGTTTCCTAGAAGTTCGTAGTTGATCTTCTTCGCTTGGAAGACTTCAGCAAGGATTTTAGCTATATGATTCACTTCCTCCATTAACTGAAATCGTTCGGTCGGTGCCAGGTGAAAGAGTTCCGTGGCATGCCGCTGAAAGATCACCACCGTCCAGCCAGGAAAGAATTGATCGTCATGGAGATAAGCTTTCGATAGTCCGAGGTCGGCAACGAAATGATCGGCACGGGGCCAGGCGCCCGAGCAGGCTTTGCACGCGGGATCGGTCATGGTTGATTGGCTTTGCGCCACTCTTCTTCCGTCAGCACGCCCTTCTTGATCAATAACTGAATCAGCTTGTCGACGGCATTGCTGCTGGGCGGGGCTGGCGCTGGAGCCTCGACGCGTTTCGGCTCCGGCGCCGGGCGTTTCTGTCCCAGCACTCTAAATGAGGGCGTGAAGACCGCCACGTAGTCCTTGTTTCGAATACGAACGGAAGCGGGCAGACTATCGGTCTGTGGTCCCAAGTCAGGGACGGTTCCTATGGGGATTTGAAAGTACGGTTTGCCGTCGTCGGTTTCGCCGTCCTGCCCCAGCACGTCAAACCGTTTGAGGAAGGACTCGCCTGTCAATCCTTCTCGGTCTGCACCGGCGAGGTTGGTGATCTTGTCGAGTACAATGATGAGGGAATCGGCGACGATCAAATCGGGCGTGTGGTTTCTGACGCTCACGTCGTAGCGATATTCGCTGGTGAAGTTGTCGCGGCCCTTCAGCGTGACGATCGCGTCTACTTTCCCGGTCAACTCAGTGAGATGATCGAACGATCCGGCCAATATCGTCGTTGGTTTGGCTACGATGAGGACGCTGAGCAGCACGAATGCAATGAAGAGCGACCGTGTCACAGGGGCCTCGGGAATGTGTGTGGTGCTAGATGGCTCAGTCAGTTGCAGCATAGCAAAGTTCTATAGATTGAGCGAGCGCCGCGCCAGTTTGGCCGCCTTGACACCCTGTTTCACCCGACGATATTCTGCCTGCCGGGCTTGCGCGTCTCACATGGATTCCTTTGCGGTTCCAACTATGCCAACCCATCGACCGTCGGCACCGCTCTTGATCCCTCGCCCGCTTGTGGCTGGACTGATGCGCCTCTATGACTATCCCCATCCGAAACGAAACGGGCGGCTGATTCGCGGGTACGATCGCCCTCACGCTGTGCGAACGGCCCGTATGTGTGCGGCCGTCGCTGCGCGGTTGGGGCATCCCAACGCGCGCTTGCGATCCTATCAAATTGCCTGTCTTCTGCATGACCTGGGCCGGGCGGGACTTGATCGTGACTTGTTTGGCCGGATTTGGTCCTGGGCGAAAGAGCATGGCATTCCGACCAGGCCTCGTGAATGGCGAGCCATTCACCTGGACACCGAATATGGCCGGGAGACCGAGGCGTTCCTGTCTTTGTACCGCCGCGATCTGGAAGCAGCCGGCATCGAGATGGATCGCTGGGCGGTTGAACAGGTGGAGATGCGCCTGGGTTACGCGCGTCGCCTGGCACGGCGGCTGCGCGCGGTCCGTCCCGCGATGAAAAAGATGCGGGTCAAGTGGTCTCCCTGGATGCAGCTTGTGATGCTCTACTACTATTATCCTGAGCGATTAGCTGCTGCGAAGCCCTGGGTTAAGCAGCTGGCTGAAATTCTGCTTGCCTGCGAGCAGTTTGAAGCCTACAGCAATCAGCAGCGGGGGCGTGACTACTATGTACGGAAGAAAGAAACACTGGCGGAAGCGTTTGCCTATCTCGACAAGCTTGTGCAGGAAGGCATCTTGAGCGCAGAGGTCATGGGGGCGCTTCGCGGGCTCGCCGGTGAAGGGGCATTCGATGCCATTCTCGAAGAGGCCCGAGGGGGTGCGATGACCAAGCCGGAGCGGCAGTACTTGCGCGGGCTCGTATCGGGAGATCGGCTATGCCAGTAAAGACGGTTCCCTTCCGAGTTGATATGGCAGGGGACACGCAGATCGAAAATATCACAAAAGCTGTGGCCCATGCCGTAGCTGGCGCGGGTTTGCATGCCGGCACCGTGACGGTATTTGTGAAACACACGACGGCCTCAATCATGATCATTGAAGACGAGCCCGGGATTCGCGCCGACACGAAAGCCTTCTGGGATCGCGTGGTGCCCGCCGATCCCCGCTGGCAACACAACACGAGAAATCCCGGCGAAGACAATGGCCACAGCCACCTACGGGGACAACTGCAGGGGCCTTCGGTGACGATTCCTTTCGCGGATCGCGCCCTGATGCTGGGGACGTGGCAGCAGATTGTCGTGGTCGATTTTGACACGCGGGCCCGCACGCGCGAGCTGGTTCTCCAAATCATCGGTGAGTAATCTCTATGCACTGGCCACGAGTCCTCTTGATCGGAGCCGCAGCGGTGAGTCTTGCCTCAGTTCTCCCTGCCGGTCATGCTGATGCAACCGAGTGGGGCAAACCGTTGGGCGGTTCGTATGACGGCCTCGAAGGGAAGCCCCGCCCTGTCACGCCTGCGCCGGCTGAATTGGGACCGGACGAACGGGGTACTATGGCGGTGTTCGAGCGGGCGACGAAGTCCGTCGTCTTCATCGCCAACACCGCCATCCAGCGCGACATCTTGTCCTTCAATGTCATGGAAGTGCCGCAGGGGTCCGGCTCGGGCTTTGTGTGGAACAAGCAGGGGCACATCGTCACCAACTTTCACGTCATCTATGGTGCCGATGCGATCAAGGTCACGTTGGCCGACCGGAGTGAGCGCCAGGCCAAGCTGGTGGGGGCCGACCCCGACCACGATCTCGCGGTGCTGCAGATTCAGGCTCCTGAAAGCGCGTTGGAGCCGCTGGCTGTCGGGGCGTCGCATGACTTGCGGGTTGGGCAAAAAGTCTTGGCGATCGGCAATCCATTCGGGTTGGACCACACGCTGACGACCGGTGTCGTGAGCGCATTGGGACGGACAATCAAATCGATGTCGAATCGGACGATCGAAGGAGTGATCCAAACCGACGCCGCCATCAATCCCGGCAACTCCGGCGGGCCGTTGCTCGACAGCAGCGGGCGCTTGATCGGCGTCAACACCCAAATCGTTAGTCCCAGCGGCGCGTATGCTGGCATTGGATTCGCCGTGCCGGTGGACACGGTGAATCGCATCGTCCCGGAGCTGATTAAGCACGGGAAACTCATCCGACCGGGGTTAGGTGTTTCGCTGGTGCCCGATGCAATTGCCAGAAGATGGGGCATCAAAGGCCTTATCATAGGGAGAGTCTCGCGCGGAGGCAGTGCCGATCGCGCCGGCCTGAGGGGCGCACGCGAGACTGTGACCGGCCGTGTGGAGCTCGGAGACATTATCGTAGCAGTTGCCGGTAAACCGGTCACCACGATCGATGAATTAATGGATGTCCTGGAAGACCGCAAGGTAGGTGCGCAGGTAACCCTAGAGATTCTCCGCGGCAATCGGCGCGAACTTGTCTCTGTAACCCTGCAAGCCGTGAATTAGTCCCAATGTGTTACCTGACCGGAGGTTTAAATCGTGCGAGGATCGTTCTTCTAACCCATTGAATCATCAGGAAAAATGTTCTGGTGCTATGCTTCTCTCTGGCTCAGCTATGTCGTTTAACATACAAGGCTGAGAGGAGGATGACGATGAAAGCACGCAGATGGATGATGGAATATGGAGTGGCGATGATTCTGGCGGTGCTCTGTGCCGTGATCCTGGGGCATCTGCCGCTCTTCCGCGAGGCATCAGTGGGGAAGCTTCATGCCTCTGATTTGGTCCAATTCATCGGCTACGGCGGAGCCATGGTCCTGGCCTGGTCCGGTGCACGCCAACTCGCGGCTGAACCACCCGACGATTGGAAATGGTTGATGCCCTATCGGGCGCTGATTCTGCCGGTGACGACGCTGGTGATGGTGGGGCTGGCCTACGGTGTGTTGCTGTATGCTTGCGAGCCGTTTCTCAGCAAGTCCGGTAAGGAAATCTACAACTGGATGTTCGTGATCGGCATCATCGCTGCCTGTGCCTGGCTCATCATGACGTGGGTGCAGAAGTGCGCCCCACTCGTCGCTGCCATGGATTCTCGCAAACTGCGCAAAGCGGCCTAGCCTTCAAGTTCACCGGCTGCGTCGAGCCTGGCGCAGCCGGTACTCCTCACGCTCGTTCTTGCAAGAAGTCCACGATCCGATTCTCTGCCCAGTAGGAATCTTCTCCCCTGTGACCCCAGTGAAAGAAGCCGCAATGGCCTCCGTGGCGTGGCGCGACCATCCGAATCTTAGGGTGTCGCTGAATCAGCGGCACCGTGAACATAGAGTAGGGAATGAAAGGATCGTCTTGCGCGGTGATAATGAGGGTGGGAACTGCGATGGAATGAAGTACATGGCGCGCGCCGGCGCGATCGTAATAGTCGGCGCCGTTCCGATAGCCGCCGTCCGGTGCCGTGTAGCGATCGTCGAATTCGCTAATCCAGGCGATGCGATCGAGTTCTGCGAGATCCCACTTGCCAGGCAAGAGCGCGGCTTTTCGGCGCAGTCGGGCCTTCAGTCTCACGAGAAAATGTCTGTGATAGATCCAGTTGCGCGGCTGCTCCAGGGCCCTGGCGCATTGCGTGGGGTCGATATTCGGACAGACAGCAACGACGCCTGAGAGCGCCGGCTCTGACCTGTACAGCTCGCCGGCAGCCTTCAAGACGAGATTCCCGCCCATCGAATAGCCGATCAGCCAGATCCGATCGAGTCCGTCCCGATGAGCGAGTTCGGCCAGGATGGCGCGGTAGTCCCCGCTCAAACCGCTGTTATAGAGGGTCGGGCTAAGATGCTCGGTTCCTCCACAGGTTCGCTGGTTCATGCGAATGACATTGAAGCCTGTGCGAAAGGCTTTCGCTGCGATCCCGCGCATATAAGGAGACTCGCTGCAGCCTTCAAGACCGTGGACCACTATCGCCGTGGGAGACGACGTCCGATCGTCTTGCCAATGACAGAAGCCGCGCAACTGCGTATCCGGCCCGACGGTGAAGAAGCGGGACTCTTGCGGGAGTCCTGCCAATGAGGTGTCCCGCGGCCAGAATCGAGGCACCAGAGTCATCAGATGGGTATTTCGGAGAAACAGTGGCGGCTGAAAAGACGATGCAGTCTCAATCATTGTACGATCATAACGCAAAACAAGGTTCAGTGCGTACCACAAATGTGTAGACATACCGGATGTCTCTTTCAATTCCACTGGGCCTCAAGGCCTTGACGAGAACCACCGATAACGATTCTTGGAAGATTCTCACATGGAGGAATCATGCTGACGGCAATCGGCGGTGCGATACGGCGCGTGCAGCTAGGCAAACACACTCCTCCCAGGCTGCATAACGGAACAGGCTCAACCAAAAAAAGTGAGGGCTGTCGGACATCATAGCCAACAGCCCTCTGTGTTGGTGGCTCCCCGGGCAGGACTCGAACCTGCGACCAGCCGGTTACAAGGACCCCCAATCTTTCGAATGGGCTTGGACTATCTCTTCACCCGCCTGCAGAACATGCAGGGGAGGGTGTCGGGCGCTTCCGAGGCATTATTGGATGGGTTCCGCAGCCTCTAGTCTCTGCACGGTCCTGCCTACACGTTGACCCTTCGGCAGGCTTCGCTCAGGATTACCATTCCGATTCGTTGTGGAACCGGGGCAGGCTTCCCTGAATTCACCCGAAGTTTCAACCACGGTTTCCCGTGGAGGCTGCAGTGAGGAGTAAACTTCTCCTTTCCTACAGCCGGCTGCTCTACCAACTGAGCTACCGGGGAATCTGGTTTAGCCGAAACGGGAGAATTCTAGCACAAACCGGACGGCAGGGAGCGAGCTTTTTTCAGAGGATAGACACGGGGGGAGAGGCGTTTGATATCCTAGACGTCGAAATCCTCTGTCTCATCCTCATCAGAAGAGGCGTCCGTGTTGCCTTCAGCCACGGCTGCGTAGTGCTTGGCCCAGGTGAGATACAGATTGCCGCTGTCGCGCATCGTATCCGCTGCCTTCACGAGTTTCTCGACCAGTTCTGGATCTTTCCCCGTGGCCTTGATCATGGCGGCCCGCCGTTCGATGGCTTTGGGATATTGATTGATCAAACCTGCGATTCCGCTGAGGAGTTCATTGATCACGTTGTCTTCGTTTTCCATCGATCACCTCTTATTCCAACAAAAAACCCCATAGCGCGCACGCCATGGGGTTTTTGAGTTTCAGCCCGCGACCGCTTATCCCTGGTAGGCTTGCCCCAAGGCTGCGGACTCGCCCTTGTGAGTCATTAACTGCCCCGTGGCGCTGACGGCTTGCATGATGATCGCTTCGTGCTTGGCCGCGTTGCAGACGACCACGCAGAGTTCGCAACCCTTGCAACGATCGATATGGACCTCGGCCACCATCTTGGCCGAATTAAGGTCGAGGCAGTTTGCTTCCGGACAGTACATGATGCACAGTCGGCACCCCTTCTTGGCCACGCATTTCTCGTCGATGACTTGCGCTACGTTATACATACGACGTCGTTCCTTTTGCGCTTAAGCGGCGACGGCCGGATTGCCGACTCGCAGCTCATACTTATTCTTCTCGGCCCACTCACTGGCGATGTCATAGGCCGCTTTGACTGTTGCAAGGTTCTTGGCCAACAGCATTTCTTTCTTGGCGAATTTCTTCTTGATGGCTTCGTCCAAGGAGGCGGTCCCGCCTGAGGCGACGAATTTCTTTCCGAACCGTTCCTGTAAGGCGCCGTCCAGGGATTCCATTGAGACACACTTGGTGATGCCCGCGACCGATCCGATCATCGACATATTCGTCGATAACTCGGTGCCGGCCACCTCGATCGCGAGCTCGGTTCCCGCTATGTAAAATACCTTAACATTCAGGTCCTTGAGACGTTCAATGTCGTCTGCTGACAGAAGCTCCTGGTCGGAGTTGATGATGACGAGGCCACCTTCCTTTATGCCGGAATAGAAGGGCATCGTGTAGCTCTTGCCCATCGTAATGACCTGGGGGTGAAACACTTGGATGACGTCCGGAAAGACCAACTCGCCTCGGTCGTAGATGCGCTCGATGCCGATGCGGCAGTAGCTCTCGGCCGGCGCCATACGCTTCTCGGCTCCGAAGAACGGATTGGAAATGGAAAACTTGCCGTCTCGGTTGGCAGCCATAGCCAAGACGTGCGCCGCGGTGACGGCGCCTTGCCCGCCTAAGCCTGACATCCGGACATTGAGTCGTTTCTTAATCATGAGAGGCCTCCGGTTTCGTTAGGCCTGTCCGGCCAATTGCTTCGCCGCAGCTTTCCGTTCTTTGTCCTTGGCAGCCATCTCGGCCAAGAGCTGCTTGGCAGGCTCGCTCATATATTCTTTGTACGCGAACCGCTCGGTCGGCTTCTCCGAGTCACGCATTTCCTGCAACCCTTCCATACTGTTCTTCCCGATTTCGAGAATGCAAGGGGTGTAGAGCTGGAGATAGGTAGGGCCGATTTCGCGCGCGACGAGGACCGCGTTGCGAATGACTTTCTCGATCACCGACGGCTTGCTCACGGTGCACTGCACGACATAGTGACAACCGGACTCACGCGCGATTTCAGGCAACCGGACCTTGTCGAAGAGTTTACCGACCGGAGCCATCTTTGCGACGAACCCCTTCTGCATAAGTCCGCTCTCCTGACCGCCGGTGTTGGCGTAGAGTTCGTTGTCGAAACAGATGGTCGTGAATTTCTCCTGGCGGAACCAGGCTTGGAGGGTCATGTCGAGACCGATGTCGACGGTGGCGCCGTCTCCGGCTAGTACCACCACATCTTTTGTCCTGTTGGGGAAGCGGACGCTGAGGGCGCGCTTCAATCCTGACGCGATGGCGTTTTGGTTGCCGAACAGGGAGTGAATGTTATGCACGGCCACCATCGGGAATACCAAGCTCGTGCAGCCGGTGGATCCGACCATGACGGTATCCTCCGGGTTCGGGAGCGAGGCCAGGATATAGCGGAATGCCATGGACTCCGGGCAGCCTGCGCAGAGCGAGTGTTGTTCGATGAGCTCCTTGGAATTACCGATGTCCTTCCAGCCACGATCTTCCTTGCCGTAGGTCGCACTCCTGACGAGGTCCTGATAGTCCGACGGCATGATGTCGTAGAGGTCTTCAGAAATCTTGATTTTCTCTTTGCTCATGTATTCCTCCTCAGATTCGCGAGTACCTCGCGAACTGGTTCTGGATGTTTACTGCTCAGCTTCCACGACCTGCCAGGGAGAAGGCCTTCATCCCGAGGGCCGTCTTGATTTCCTGCACGATGATCTCCGGCGGCATCGTCATGCCTCCGCAGACATGCGGGCCGGCATGTACCCGCTGATGATTGGGAATTGTTGCCTTAATCTCTTTTGCCAGCCAGCCGGTCACGTTAAACTCCGGCACGAAGATGTGCTTCGCGTTCTTGGTGGCTTCCCGGATTTCTTCCTCCGGCCACGGTCGGAGCGTTTTCACTTTCACGAGTCCGCAGCGAATGCCTTCGTCTTCCAAGAGGCGGATCGCTTCGCGTCCCTGCGACACGGCCGTGCCGGACGCCACGATCAAGATATCCGCGTCGGCGTTCTCGGCATCGATCAAGCCGTTCAGCCACTTGATCGAGTGCTTGCGGGAACGTTCAATGGCTGCCCAAATTTCTTGCTGCCAGCTGGCATGTGTAGCGTAGCTGATGTAGTTGCTCTTCATAACGAACGGATCACGCATCATTCGGACCGGCGGACATTCCATGTCCATGCAGGGAACCGGTGAACGATAAGGATCGTAGGGCGGCAGGCACATATCGGCCGGCGTCAGGTTCACGACGTCCTTGGTGTGCGTCACGAAGAACCCGTCGCAGCAGAGCGCGAGCGGGAGATGCACATCCGGCTCTTCCGAGACCATGTAGCCTTTGAGAATCCAATCGAAGAAGTCTTGCGCGGTTTCCGCATGCCAGACCAGCATGCCGGTATTCAGTAGATAGGCGATTTCGAGTGTGTCCGGCTGGATCGAGAGCGGCGAGTTAATGCCTCGACACGTGACGATCATCTGGATCGGCAAACGCGCACCGGCCCACATGGGAAAGTTTTCCATGGCGCGCATCGTGCCAGGCCCAGCTGTCGTGGTGAACACGCGGGCTCCCCCAAACGCGGCACCTGCGCATTGCGACATGACCGCGAATTCGCTCTCTCCCCGGAAGTAGTCACCGATATAGCCCTCGGCAAACAGCTCTCCGATGAGTGCGGCGGCTTCGCTCTGAGGTGTGATCGGATAGGCGATCATGACGTCGCAGCTGGCTCGCCGGACCGCTTCCTTGATGACTTCGCTGCCCGTGAAGAACGAAGGCGTGCGTGGAGCCTCGTTCATCATTTTCCAGGTGTCTGTATAGGTCTGGCCCTTCTTATTTTTTGTACCGATGACTGAGTGTGTATCCGCCATGGACCCAGCCTCCTTTCACTGCATACGGTGCTTCAAACGACTTAGTTCGAGGCCCCGCTCTTGGCTGACGTCAGCCGTGGTTGGACCGTCCCTTTCAACTTTCTCACCCAGTCGGCCAATTTCATAATCTTTTCGACGGACGCGTCGCGGAAGGAAAGCATCGCGTCCTCGTGGCCGGCCTGGGCGCACATCGCAATCGTGTAACACGAGGTTCCGCCCCGAATGATCTTGAGCGACAGATTCGCCTGATGGCAATGCACACCGACGAACATGCAGCAATCGATCTTGTTGTGCCAGATAGTCAGGTTCGGGTGGTTCGGATTGATCTCAACTTCAGGATTAATCTTCGGATATTTCGGTCGGTAGTCCGGCATGGGAATCAGCATCGGCGTCTGGCTCGGATGTACGCATTCCTTCAATGTGTTGTAAAGATGGCGAATCGCCGTGGCCTTCTTCGCCGCTTTTTCGTTCCAGGCCCAGAGGACAAGTGGACCAGGGAAAATTGTCGGCACCTTCGCCATCAAGAATTGACGCGCGGCTTCCTCATAGGCTTTTTCTTCTGGGGCGATCACGCCGTTGATATGGGCTTCGCCTGGGTTTGGCAACCGGATGCCCATGCTGGCGGCAGCTGGGGGAAGGAAGTGTTCTGGCCCTGGGAGCACGCGGTAGTCATTCATTACGGCCTATACTCCGAGCAAAGGATTCAATTGACCCAATAATGACGATTTTTCACAGACTTGATTCTCTAAGCAATCTAAGCTTTTTCCTACCCTTTCCGCAACCTCGCAGAAGGCCCACCTGGATGAGCTTTTGGGCTACTAAGCAGTGTGGGTTTAGGCCTTTTGAGCTAACCGCGCCCATGGGAGTAGCGCAACATCTCGACTTTTGCAGAGGAAGCATTATAGGTGTCGATCTTTTGGATTGTCAAATAAGTATGGTGAGGCTTTGAGTCTGGACAAATCATCAAAAGTACCAGGTAAAGCAGTAGGTTAAGGCGTATCTAGGGAAGCTGCTTGCAAGCCTCCGTTGACCCAAGAATGCAAGCTCGTTCGAAGTCATCCTTTGCCAGGCGTCCCTGGAGTTGTTCCTGATAGAGCTTGGCTCTGGTGAGGAGTGCGTGCACATCTGTGGGCTCAACGCGAAGGACCATACTCAAGTCATCGATCGCCTGAGTCGGCTGGTTCAACTTTTTGTAGATGTCGCTCCGGAGAAAATAGGCTTCCTTGTGGTAGGGGATCCAGCTGTCTGGCACGTGGGGACTCAAGAACTTCTGGAGAACTGCGAGTGCGGACGACCACTGCTTCATGGTTGTGAGTTTGCGGGCTTGGGTCGTATAGAGATTGATCAAACGATGGTGTGCAACGTCGAAGAAGGGATCCAGCGCGAGCGCTTGTTCGTACGAGTGAGCCGCGTCGTCTGGTCGTTGCAGCCAGGTGTTCACGTCACCTTGTCCAAGTAGTGCCCACGTATTTTTCGGGTCGATCATGAGCGCCCGATCAAAATCCATTCGGGCATTGTCGATGTACGCTGAATATTCGCTGGGCCTGGATTTGTTGGAGTATGCGGCAGACACGAGCCGCAGATACGTCTGGCCACGCACAATCAGGGGGTCAACAGACTGAGGGTCCAAGGTCGCAGCCTGAGACGTCATGTCGAGCTTCTGCCGGAGGTTCTGTGTCAGGATCGATTTATCGACCAACGTCCGGGCTTGTTCACGAGCTCCATTGCGGCCAGGCGGCTCGATGATGAGTGTGCGTACGCCGACAGGAGCGGTTTTCAGCTCGCGGAGCTGCGCCTTTAGTTCCGCATTTTCTATCTGGAGTCGGCGATAGTGTTCAGCAAACTGTTGTTCGGATTGCCAGCGGCGAATGGCGGCTTGAAGATTGTCGAGATTGACGACCGCGCGGATACGCACGAAAAAGCTTGGACGATCGTTCTCGAAGGAGCGCCGCGATTCAAGAATTTCGGTTTTTGTGATTGCTGCGGCAATGGTGCGGATCTCCAGAGAACTAGCCTGGTGGCTCCTGCCGCCTGTGATATTTTCTAGGTCGTGGAAGGTGGATTCGAGATACAGCCCTGCTTGTTCGACCGCTCTGCGCTGGGCTCGTTGGAGGACTTTCTCCTCAGCGAGAGCCAGTGTATCGCCGTCCGCCATCAGGTAGCGACCTTCTGCGACAATTGTGGTGTCTGACGCAGTTGCATGTTGAAGCAAGAGAAGCAACGCGATAACTGTGACCAAGAGAGCCAGGATGTGCCTGAAATGCATGTGGTAACTATACCGCTCAAAACGGTGCCGGACAATGCTTCCAAGGTACTGGGTTTGGAGGAGCAGGAAGGTCTCTAAGAGGAAGCAAGGGGAGAAGGGGGGGGGGTTAGTTTGGTTTGGGGAGAACCTGCATGAACGGATGAATTTCAACCCGTTCGAATACACCGTGAACCGTATAGGGGTCGTTGCGAGCGAACTGCTCAGCCTCATCCCGGGTCTCTAACTCTAGCACCAGCAAGCTTCCAGTCTTATCTGTGAGGGGGCCGGCGAGGATGACTCGACCTTGTTTATCGAGTGGTTCTAGATTGGTTAGATGGGCAGGCCGGTGGATCTTTCGTTTAACCTCTCCCTCGGGGCCGTCGTAGCCGATAATGACAAATTTCATGTTCGTAGTCTTTCGCTTGCCGGGTCAGATGATCCCGAATCCGTTGAGCAGAATCGGCTAGGCAGGGTCCTCAAGCGGGCAACGATCTTTATATCCGGTCGTGACTTCATGCCACCAGCGTATGTCTTTCTCGCCGAGCTTCCAGCACAAATAGACGACTCGACCATTACGGACATGCGGGAAATCGCACAGCCCTAGATCGATATCTTTGACGACGACTCCCAGTTCATGAATCGCATAGAGGTTGGTGCTGATGTCCTGGAGGCTCTTGACGTAATGGATGCCAACCGACGTACCGCCCCCAAGGCTGGCGTTGGTCGACGCTTTTCGCACTTCCTCACGTGTTCGAAGGAGGACCGCCTTTCCTTGTTGTACAGTTGACAGATGCGACTGGAGATGGGGGATCAGCTGGTTGGCTTCGAAGAGAGAAAAGACACGGTCTGGGCTGGTTTCGTTCTCGTCGTGTGCCATTAAAGCTCCTTATGTTTATGTAACACACTTCAAATTCATGGATCAACCGGCTGGAAAGATGGATCCTGGAGCGGAGGGAGGGGGCTGGGTATGAATTGGTAGTGGGATAACGAAAAAGGTAGATGTTAGTTGACAACCAGTCTGAGCCTGGGTATCATTAGCCGTAACATTCCAGTGTAAACGTATTCTCTCCATCAAAGAACTCAACTCCGGAACCTGTCTCGAACCAAATCTAGCAAGCGCGTGAGTGTGGGATTCGTAGGCCAGCCAAAGATTTTGTTTGTGCCCTATTTCTTCGGTGATCTCGGAGACCATATCCTTTCTGCATAGGTAAGGCGGACGTCCTCCACAAGCTATTCCATCCAAACTTACCAAATATACAGCCATCAATACGATACAAAAATATAAGCACGTTTCGCATGGCCAATCAGTTTGAGCGAGTTGTTGTGACCCAAAAGCGAGCCGAGGGCTCGAGAGGAGTTGTATGTCAGTAGCTAAGGGGGAAGTGATGCATCTCGCAGAGTTGAAACAAAAGTCGATTGCCGACCTCAATGAAGTGGCCCGCGAACTGAAAATCGAAGGAGCCGCCAATCTGAGAAAACAGGAGTTGATCTTTGCGATCCTCCAAGCTCAGACCGAAAAGAACGGCGTGGTCTTTGGAGAAGGCGTGCTGGAAACCCTCCCTGATGGCTTTGGCTTTCTGCGCGCCCCAGATTCTAATTACCTGCCCGGTCCCGACGACATATATATTTCGCCCTCACAAATTCGCCGGTTTAATCTCCGTACCGGCGATATTGTCTCAGGGCAGATCCGGCCTCCGAAGGAGAGTGAACGCTACTTTGCACTGCTCAAGGTTGAGAAGGTCAACTACGAAGATCCGGAAGTCGCGCGGGACAAGATTCTCTTCGATAACCTGACTCCGCTGTATCCGGAAGAACGGCTCCAGCTTGAGTTCGACCGCGAAGAATACTGCACCCGCGTAATGGATTTAACGACTCCGATCGGCAAAGGCCAGCGCGGATTGATCGTGGCCGCTCCTCGCACCGGCAAGACGATGTTGCTCCAGGCGATAGCGCGGGCCATTCTCAAGAACCATAAGGAAGTGACGCTCATCGTCCTGCTGATCGACGAGCGGCCGGAAGAAGTCACCGACTGGCAGCGTCAGGTGAAGGCGGAAGTCATCAGCTCTACCTTCGATGAGCCGGCCCAGCGACACGCACAAGTCGCAGAAATGGTGCTGGAGAAGGCGAAGCGGCTCGTCGAGCACAAAAAGGACGTCGTCATCCTGCTGGATAGTATCACCCGTCTTGCGCGTGCCTATAACACCATCGCGCCGCCGAGCGGGAAGGTGCTCTCCGGCGGTCTCGATTCAAACGCGCTTCAGCGGCCGAAGCGGTTTTTTGGCGCAGCTCGCAACATTGAAAACGGCGGGAGCTTAACCATCATGGCGACCGCTCTCGTCGATACCGGCAGCCGCATGGACGACGTCATCTTTGAAGAGTTCAAAGGGACCGGTAACATGGAGGTCCATCTGGATCGTCGCCTGGCCGACAAGCGGCTCTTCCCGGCAATCGACATCAGCCAGTCCGGCACCCGCAAAGAAGAATTGCTGGTGGACAAGGACCGGCTCAACAAGATGTGGATTCTGCGCAAAGTCCTGAGCCCCTTGGGCACGATGGAAGCGATGGAATTCCTCATGGACAAGATTGGGGGTACCAAGACCAATCAGGAATTCCTGCAATCGATGAATCGATAAGTGACGCTTGTTTCTTGCCTAACGCTTCGGATAAAGTAAACATCTTTTGGCGTGGGGCCAAGAAACGGACTGAATAATTCGGTAAGGAGTCGTAGGTCATGCAGAAGGGTATCCATCCAATATATCGGGAAGCCACAGTCCATTGTGCCTGTGGGAATTCGTTCAAGACACGCACCACAATCGGTGATATCAGCGTCGATATCTGCTCCCATTGCCATCCGTTCTTTACCGGCACGCAGAAGATCGTCGATACCGAAGGGCGTGTCGAGCGGTTTAAGAAGAAATATGCGAAGAAGGGCAAGTAGCGACGCCAATGGTCATAGAAGAGACCCTGCTTCGCCCCGAAGCAGGGTCTCTTTGTTTTTGTAGCCTGGATGGTGACAGGGGCAGGGGAACGAGGATGATGGAAGCCGTTTTACTCAAGAAATGGGAGTCCGCTGCATCGCGATTTCAGGAGTTGACCGATCAACTCATGGAGGCAACTGTCGTCAGCCAGCCGGCCCTGTTGCACAAGCTGAGTAAGGAGCGGACGGAACTCGAACCGTCGGCCAAACTCTTTGAAACCTATCGTGACTATGCGAAGCAGCTTGAGGAAGCCACACAGATTCTCGCCGATCCCTCCGCCGGCAGCGAGATGCACAGAATGGCGGCCGAAGAAACAGCTGAGTTGGAGCGTCAGCGGGCCGAAATAGAAGAACAGGTAAAAGAATTCCTCATTCCGAAAGATCCGCGGGATGACAAGAGTCTGGTCCTGGAAATCCGAGCGGGTACTGGTGGTGACGAAGCAGCCTTGTTTGTCGGTGAACTGTTTCGTCTTTATATCAAGTATGCGGAGAAGAAAGGGTTCAAGGTCGATACGGTTGAAGCCTCCGAAACCGGCATCGGGGGATACAAGAACATTGTCGCGTTGATCGAAGGCAAAGGGGCCTATAGCCATTTCAAGTACGAGGCCGGCGTGCATCGCGTGCAGCGAGTACCGGTCACAGAAGCGGCCGGCCGGATTCACACGTCAACCGTCACGGTGGCGGTCATGCCTGAAGTCGATGAAGTCGACGTGCGTATCGACCCCATGGACCTTCGGATCGATACATTCTGTTCATCCGGGGCCGGTGGCCAGAGCGTCAATACGACCAAATCAGCAGTCCGTATCACCCACATCCCGACCGGGGTGGTAGTGAGCTGTCAGGACGAGCGGTCGCAGTTGAAGAACCGCAATAAGGCCATGCGGACGTTGCGAGCACGGATCGTCGAGGCAGAGCGGGAAAAGCAAGAGGCGGAGATTGCTCAAAATAGAAAATCGCAGGTCGGGACCGGCGAGCGGAGCGAAAAGATTCGGACATATAACTTCCCGCAGAACCGGGTGACGGACCATCGGATCGGCATAACCTTACACAAGCTTGAATTGGTGATGGAAGGCGATCTCGACGAAATCGTCCAGGCGCTCAAAGCTCAACAGCAGCAGGCCGAAACCGCCAAAGTGTAAAAGTTGACAGCTCCCCTCATGGCAGAGTCGAAGACGATAGGCACACTCATCGCATGGGCACAGCAGTCTTTGGACCAGGCCGGAACGGGTAATGCGGCTCAAGAGACACTGTGGTTGTTGGCGAACGCGCTTGGACTAGAGAGCCACCACTTGGCGAGCAAGGCGGAGCAGCCGGTCTCAGCCGAGGTGTGGGCTCGTGTCGGATCGCTGGTATCGAGGCGGGTGGCGCGCGAACCGCTGCAGTACATTTTGGGCACGCAAGAATTTTGCGGGCTCGAATTTCACGTGAGCCCGGCAGTTTTGATTCCCCGACCAGAGACCGAGCTCTTAGTTCAAGAAGTGGTCAGAGGGGGCGGACTCAACAAGGATGCCGTGCTTGTCGATGTGGGGACAGGGTCCGGCTGTGTAGCTATCACGTTGGCGACCATCCTCAACAGGACGCGCATTCTCGCAATGGACCACTCTCCGGAGGCATTGGCGGTCGCGAAGAACAATGCGCAACGACATGCAGTCGACGACAAGATTGACTGGATGGAAGGCGATCTGTTGTCTCCACTGCGAGAGAGAGAAATGGCTGGGGCAGTGGATGTCATCGTATCGAATCCTCCGTACATTGCCGAGGTGGACTGGGCCGACTTGCAGCCAGAGGTGCGATTATTTGAGCCGCGACTGGCGTTGATCGGTGGGCAGAAGGGAACCGAGTTTCATGAGCGATTGCTCCAAGATTCCAGGGAGTTTCTTGTTCCCGGGGGATTGCTCGTCATGGAAATCGGTCAGGGTCAGGCCTCTGCCCTACGGCGGACGGCAGAACAGGTTGGAGGCTATGCGGCACTTCAAGTGGTGGAAGATGCCGCCGGCATCGAGCGTGTTGTGATTGCCCAGCGGCTGGGATAGGAATCAAGACGGCGATGGATGAGATTGTCATCACAGGTGGGAATCGGTTGTGCGGAGAGGTGCGGATCAGCGGGGCGAAAAATTCCGCCCTCCCGATTTTGGCTTCGACCATTTTGGGTGGTGGCGAATGTGTCATCACAAATGTCCCGCGTGTGGTCGATGTCCTTACGATGGGTAAGCTGTTAGGCATTTTCGGGGCGAAGGTCGCGCATGAGGGCAATCGGGCGGTCATCAAAGCAGACGTGATTCATTCCACCGAGGCCCCCTATGATCTCGTGAAAACCATGCGGGCGTCCGTCCTGACGTTGGGGCCGTTGGTGGCCCGCTGGGGTGAGGCCAAGGTGTCGCTTCCTGGTGGATGCGCGATCGGGTCGCGTCCAGTCAATCTTCATCTTGCTGGATTGGCAAAATTAGGGGCTGACATTTCCATCGAGCATGGGTATATCACCGCCAAGGCCAAACGACTGAAAGGCGCGCGGATCTACTGCGACACCCCGACGGTGACCGGAACCGAGAATTTGATGATGGCGGCATCGCTTGCCGAAGGAACGACCGTGCTGGAGAACGCGGCGAGGGAACCAGAGATCGCGGACCTGGCCGATTTTCTGACCAAGCGTGGTGCGCGTATTGAGGGGGCCGGGACTGACGTCATCACGATTGAAGGGGTGCGGGAACTCCAGGGCGGGGATCACGAGGTAATTCCCGATCGGATCGAGGCAGGCACCTATCTGGCCGCTGCGGCCATGACGATGGGGGATGTCACGGTTACCCATTGTCGGCCTGGCCACATAGAGGCCGTGCTGATGAAGCTGCGTGAGGCAGGGGCCGAGGTGCAGACGGAGAAGGACCGCGTTCGGCTGACGGTGCCAGGCAAGCTCAAGGGGACCGATGTGAGAACCTTGCCCTTCCCTGGTTTCCCCACCGACATGCAGGCGCAAATGGTGGCGTTGCTGACCTTGGCCGAAGGCACGAGCGTCGTGACCGAGACGATTTTTGAAAGCCGGTTCATGCATGTCGAAGAATTGCGACGGATGGGGGCCGATATCCGGGTAGAAGGCAATCGATTAGTCGTGACGGGACGGCAGAATCTCACCGGAGCTCCCGTCATGGCCTCGGACCTTCGTGCCAGCGCCGGCCTGATCGTCGCCGGTCTGGCCGCTGAAGGGGTCACGGAGGTGCAACGGGTCTATCACCTTGATCGAGGATACGAGCGGATCGAGGAGAAGTTACGGGCTCTGGGTGCAGTGGTGGAACGCCGGAAGACAACCATGGCCACGAAAGCACGATAGGGGAAGCTATGCTGACGATTGCCCTGTCAAAAGGCAAGCTGATCGAGCCTGGGTTGGACTTGTTTCGCCGAGCCGGGTACATAAGTGCCGGATTGTCCGGCGAAAGCCGTCGTTTGGTGTTCGTCTGTCCCGAGATCGATATCACGTTTCTGATCGTCCGGCCCAGCGACGTGCCGACCTATGTGGAATACGGGGGGGCCGATGCCGGAATCGTCGGTAAAGACGTCCTCATGGAACAGGAAAGCGACGTCTATGAGCCATTGGATTTAGGATTCGGAGCGTGTAGAATCTCGGTCGCCGCGCTCCGGGGAGAGGGATCGCGCGATCGGTTGTCGTCCAAGATCCGCGTCGCCACCAAGTATCCCAAGATCACCGAGCGGTTTTTCAATCAGCGGGGCATCCCGGTCGAGATCATTAAATTGTACGGCTCGATCGAGCTGGCTCCCATGGTGGGTCTGGCCGATCGGATCGTCGATCTGGTGGAAACGGGCGGTACGCTTAAGACCCACGATCTCGTCGAAGTGGAAGTGATCGCCCAATCGACGGCGCGCTTCATCGTCAATCGGGCGAGTCTCAGACTGAAGCACGCACCGCTCATGGAGTTGATCCGCAGACTCCGGGCGGCGCTAGCGAACCAGGCTCCAGTGCCCGGCAACGGTCGTCGATCGACCGTACGCAAGGGCAAGAAAAGAGCGGCGCGCGCATGAAGATCGTCACGCAAGCAGATCGCAGCTTCATCCCTAGCCTGAAAAAGGCCGCTCTCCGGGGCCAGGTGGCCGGTGCAGCGGTGGAAAAGACCGTCCGCACGATCCTGCATGCCGTCGAGCGCGGGGGCGACAAGGCCGTCCTGCGCTATACCAAACAATTCGACAAGGTCTCGCTCACGCCTGCCGTCCTGCGTGTCACGCCGGAAGAAATCAAGAACGCCTATTTCCACATCCGGAAAGATGAGGGCGATGCGCTCAGGCTCGCTGCACGACGAATTACCGCGTTTCATGAACGCCAGCGGACCAAGACCTGGATGTATCAAGACAACGATGCCACCCTGGGGCAAGTCGTCACGCCGGTCGACGCGGTGGGCGTCTATGTGCCGGGCGGGAAGGCCGTCTACCCCTCAACGGTGCTGATGTGCGTGATTCCGGCCAAGGTCGCGGGTGTGCAGCGCATCGTGATGGTCACGCCGACGCAAAAGGGCGCCATCAATCCCTATCTGCTCGTGGCTGCCGATATCGCGGGCGTCACCGAAATCTATCGTGTCGGTGGCGTCCAGGCCGTGGCCGCGCTGGCCTATGGGACGAAGACCATCGCCAAGGTCGATAAGGTCGTCGGGCCAGGCAATATTTACGTCGCGACAGCCAAGCGCCTGCTCTATGGGACGGTCGGCATCGACATGATCGCAGGGCCGAGTGAACTATTGGTGGTTGCCGATGACGACGCCACGCCGGCTCATGTCGCGGCAGATCTGCTCTGTGAAGCCGAACATGACGAAGATGCGCAGGTCTTTCTCGTGACGACGTCTGAACGAATGGCCAAAGATGTGTCGAAGCTGATCGAGAGTCAGCTCAAAGGACTCCAGCGGGAAAAGATTGCCTCGAAGTCGATCGCGCGCCACTCCGTCGCGTTTGTCGTCACGACCATGGAGGAAGCCATCGACGTGGCGAATGAAATCGCCGCCGAGCATTTGACCCTCTCGGTGGACAATCCGTTCGACTATCTGGAGAAAGTGCGGCACGCCGGGGCGCTCTTCTTGGGCCGCTATACGCCGCCGTCCGTGGCGGATTACATCGCTGGGCCCAATCACGTCTTACCGACGGGTGGCACCGCACGATTCTTCTCGCCGCTCTCGGTCAACGACTATGTGAAGATCAGCAATATCATCCACTACACGAAACAGGAGTTGGCGAAGGTGAAAGATCCGTTGATTCGATTGGCCCACATCGAAGGGTTCGACGCACATGCCAAGTCGGTCCAGAGCAGGTTCTCATGAAGAAGAACGGATCGGCCCCACGACAAGCGAGCGTTCAACGCGCCACAAAAGAAACCGACATCCGCGTCGAGTGGACGCTGGACGGCAGCGGGCAGGGGACGATCGACACCGGAATTCGCTTCTTCGATCATATGCTGGAGCTATTGTCCAGGCACGGATTCTTCGATCTGACGGTTCAAGCCAAGGGCGACATCGACATCGACGAACACCACACGGTGGAGGACGTCGGCATCGTCATGGGCAAGGCCCTGCATCAGGCGCTGGGTGAGAAGGCGGGGATCAAGCGGTTCGGATTTGCCTCGGCCCCGCTCGATGAAACATTGGCCCAGGTCACGGTCGATCTCAGCGGACGGCCCTATCTCGTGTACAACGTCAAGCTGACGGATCGGAAGATCAAAGCCTTCGATTTGGGATTGTTCGAAGACTTTTTCCAGGCCTTCGTGACCCACGGCGGACTCAATCTCCATGTGAATCTCATGTACGGCCGCAATCCGCACCACATCATGGAAGCCATCTTCAAAGCGCTGGCCAAAGCCCTCGATCAGGCAACGATGTTGGAAGAGCGCTTGGCGGGGAAGGTCCTGTCGACGAAGGGGATGTTGTAGACGGCATCAGGTAGGTAAAGCCTGCAAGGCGTGAGGGGGCAAGCGACACATGTGGCTTGCCCCTTTTTATTTGCGCACAGAGGAGTGGCAGGACGCCGCCAGTTGAGGTATTGTTACAGGCCACTACCAGGACAGAGCCAGCATGATCGCCATCATCGACTACGGCATGGGCAATTTGCGCAGCGTCTCCAAGGCCTTTGAGGCGGTGGGGCACCAGGCGATCGTCACGCGTGATGCGGCATCGATCAAGAATGCCAGTCATGTGGTACTGCCCGGCGTGGGTGCCTTCGGTGATTGCATGGCGAATCTTGAGCGATATGGGTTAATTGAGCCTATCAAGGCGACAATCCAATCGGGCAAACCGTTTCTGGGAATTTGTCTTGGGCTTCAGCTGCTGTTTACAGAAAGCGAGGAGTTCGGTACGCATAAGGGACTCGGCATCATCTCGGGTAGGGTCCGGCGATTTGCGACCGATCAGGCGCTGAAGGTTCCACACATGGGGTGGAATCAGGTCAATGTCCAAAGAAAGTGTCCGTTGTTCGAAGGGATTGCAAACGGGTCCAATTGGTACTTCGTGCATTCCTATTTTGTGGATCCAACCGATCGACAAATCGCCGCGACGACGACGACCTATAGCATTCCGTTCGTGTCGAGCATTTGGAAAGACAATATCGTGGCCTGCCAGTTCCATCCCGAGAAGAGCCAGGCGGTTGGGCTACGATTGATCAAGAATTTTGGAGGATGGAAGTGATCGAACTGGGCAAGAAGCGTTGGGCGATGCTCGCGGCGGGATTCACTGTGCTGATCACAGCGGGCTGCAGCGGATCGAAAGTCACGACGATATCGTCGGATGAATTGTCTCGCTACACAATTCGATCTATTGCTTTGGTGCCGTTCACTTCGATCGCGACGCCGCAAGTGCGCGATCAGGGCGATCCATATTTCTCGATACCTCAGAGTGTCCGTCGATCCGATATATATTTGGCCATTCCGTCGGATGTGGAGCCGCCACCCAAGCAAACCGTCGCAGTACCAGGCTATGCGGCAGAAAAGGTGACTCAATTGTTCTGGAAGCGCCTTCAGTCGCGAGAGGGCGTTCAAGTGTTGTCTCTCGGTGATTCGACCAAAGCCTTGTCAGCCAACGGAGAACTCGCCAAGGCCACGCCGGAAACAGCCGCTGCCATGGTGGCGAAACGACTGAAGGCGGATGTGGTATTGATTGGTCTCGTGTCGGTGTTCCAGGAGCGAGTCGGCAGCCGATTCGGGGCGAGTCCCCCAGCGTCCGTCGGCTTCGAGGTAAAGGCTGTGGCGGCGGACGGACAGGTGCTGTGGGTCGGTAACTACTATGAACGTCAGCGACCCATGACCGAAGATTTCATAGGATTTTTGCAACGATGGGCGTTCGTAACGGCGGAGGAACTGGCGCAATACGGTGTCGATGAGGTGCTGAAAGAATTTCCGTTTGGCGTGGGAGCAAAGAAGTAACGTGCTTGTGATTCCTGCGATTGATTTGAAGGACGGCCGTTGTGTCCGGTTGCTCCAAGGCGATATGGCGAAGGAGACAGTGTATTCGGAGGATATGCCGGCTGTTGCGCGGAAGTGGCAACAGGGCGGGGCGAGCGTGATTCACGTGGTCGATTTGAACGGGGCGGTCGATGGCGAGCCTCGGAATCTTCCGCAGATCGAAGCCGTCATGAAGACGGTGAGCGTGAAGGTGCAGGTAGGTGGGGGGATCAGAACAATCGACACGGTGCGTCGCTATCTCAACGCCGGTGTGTCGCGTGTGGTGCTCGGAACGGCGGCATTGACGGATCGGAAGTTTTTTGAGCAAGCGTGCAAGGAATTTCCACGCCGCATCCTGCTGGGACTCGATGCTCGCGACGGCAAGGTGGCGGTGAAGGGCTGGACGGCGGTGTCGGATACCAAGGCCGTCGACCTGCTCAAAGGCGTGTCCGGTTGCGAGATCGGTGCGGTGATCTACACCGACATTTCGCGGGACGGGATGCTCGGCGGTCCCAATCTCGCCGCGTTAAAAGACATGGTCGAGTTCTCGTCGTTCCCGGTGATAGCGTCGGGCGGCATTACGCGGGTCGATGATCTTCGCGCGATCAGATCGCTTGGCCCCAAGATCGAAGGGGCGATCGTCGGAAAGGCCCTCTACGATGGAAAGCTGGATTTTCGGACCGCTGTTGCGGCCCTCCGTGATGCGTAAGGGGTAAGGCGTGTGTGAACTCTCAAAGAGCATTGTTCGTTTCACCCCTCACCCCTCGCGCCTACCGGTGCGGCTATGTTGACCAAGCGCATTATCCCCTGCCTCGATGTCAAAGATGGCCGCGTGGTCAAAGGCGTGAGCTTCGTGAATCTCCGTGATGCGGGCGATCCGGTCGAAGTAGCGGCGGTCTATGATCGCGAAGGGGCGGACGAACTCTGTTTTCTCGATATCACAGCGTCGCATGAAAACCGGAAAACGATCATCGACATGGTCGAGCAGACGGCTGCGCGTGTATTTATGCCGGTGACGGTCGGCGGCGGGGTGCGGACGCTCGATGACATTCGGGCTCTGTTGAATGCCGGCGCGGATAAGGTGAGCATCAATACGGCCGCAGTACAGCGACCTGAGTTTGTCAAAGAGGCTGCTCAACGATTCGGAACACAATGCATTGTGGTCGCGATCGATGCCAAGCGGAGTGCCACTGCTGGCCGGTGGGAAGTCTTCACGCACGGTGGACGAAAAACGACCGGACTCGACGCCGTCGACTGGGCCAAGAGAATGGATAGTTATGGCGCGGGCGAGATCTTATTGACCAGCATGGATCAGGACGGCCGGCAAAACGGTTATGATCTTGGCCTGACGGCTACCGTCTCCGAAACGGTTTCGATTCCAGTGATTGCGTCAGGCGGAGTCGGGACGCTTGAGCATCTGTATGACGGGTTTGCCAAAGGGAAAGCGGATGCGGTATTAGCCGCCTCGATCTTCCACTTCAGGACCTATACGATCCTGCAGGCGAAGGAGTATTTGAGGGGGCGCGGCATCCCAGTACGATCGGATTTTGCCGCGCAGGTGGCATGAGCAGATGAGCCAGGCACCGACGAATCAGTTCAAGTTCGACGAGCAAGGCCTTCTCCCGGCTGTCATTCAGGATTGGCTGGACGGGACGGTGCTCATGCTCGGCTATATGAATCAGGAGGCGATTGCCAAGACGCTCGCCACGAAGACCGTACACTTTTGGAGTCGGTCGCGCAAGATGCTTTGGGAAAAAGGTGAAACGTCCGGCCACAAGCTTCACGTGAAGGAACTTTTTATTGACTGCGATCAGGACACCATACTGGTGAAGGCTCAGCCGGTCGGACCAACGTGCCACACGGGCGAACGCGCCTGCTTCTTTTCGAGACTCGACGAACAGGGGCGGATCGCCGAGCAAAAAACGCAGGATGCCTTCGGTGGGATTTTCGAAGGGGTATTGCGGACCATACAAGACCGCCGTGCGAATCCGCAAGCCGGTTCCTATACGACGAAACTGTTCGAGGGGGGGCACGACAAGATTCTTAAGAAAGTCGCGGAAGAAGCCGGTGAAGTGCTGTTGGCATCAAAAGGCGGCAAGAAAGAAGAGATCGTTTATGAAGTGGCCGATCTGTTCTTTCACACGTTCATGGTGCTGGGCTATCACGGTGTGGCGCTTCAGGAGATCTATCAGGAACTAGGCAAACGGTTTGGCAAATCCGGGCTCAGATCGGAGAAGTAAGCGAAGGAAAATGCTGTGAGCGCCTGTATCTTCTGCCGGATTATCGAAGGAAGTATCCCTGCCACGATTGTCTATCAGGACGAGCACACCCTGGCGTTTGACGACGTCAACCCGCAAGCTCCTGTTCATACCCTGGTCGTTCCCAAGCGGCATGTGAAATCCATGCAAGACCTGGGTGAATCCGACCAGGGGCTGCTTGCTCGGCTGTTGCTGACCTGCACGAGAATCGCAAAGGACAAAGGTCTTTCTGAACCCGGTTTTCGTCTCGTTGCGAACACTGGACGGGACGGCGGCCAAACGGTTTTCCACCTGCATTTTCATGTGATGGGTGGCCGGCATATGAATTGGCCTCCCGGCTAGCCAGGGTGTTGAGAAAATCCGCCAGCGTTCTTGAAAGGGTAAGGCCTAGGCTAAGGCTGAGATGAAGCAAGTCGAATCTTCGCTCAACCTTGCCCTCGACCTCAGCCTACCTCGCTCGCTGTGGCTTAACCGAACGGCCTTTTGAACATCCTGGGTGCGTTCTCGTCATTCCCGCATTTCAATTTCCAAACGGCTAATGGAATTTCTCAGAATTGACAGATTTTCAAGCCGTCTGTTACCCTGACCAGTCAATTAATCCCATCACTTAGCAACCGACTCGTCCGGTCGTGCGCGACGAGTATGTAGGAGCTGCGACTCTCGTGGGCCAAGGTTTGATTTCTGACGAAATCATCAATCAGATCAGGGATCGGATTGATATTGCCGACATCGTGAGCCATCACGTGTCCTTGACCAAGGCCGGCCAGAATCTCAAGGGCTTGTGTCCGTTCCACCAGGAGAAGAGTCCCTCTTTCACGGTGAGTCCCTCAAAACAAATCTTTCATTGTTTTGGCTGCGGTGCCGGTGGGAACGTATTCACGTTTCTGACCCGGATCACCGGTGGGAGTTTTCCAGAGGTGGTGCGCGATCTCGGGCGAAAGGTTGGAATCGAAGTTGAGGAAGCTGCCGCCCACGTTGGGCCTCAGGCGGCGCAGACCAACCGGGTGGAGCAGCTCAACCAGGCTGCCGCTGCCTGGTTCCAGCAGAATCTGCGCGATGCGCAAGCCGGCATCGGCGCTCGCGAGTATCTGGAGAGCCGTGGAATTCAGCAAACTACGATCGATCAATTTGGGATCGGGGTCGCACCGGCCGAATGGGATGGCTTGCTCAAGGCGCTCACCAAGAAGGGGTTTTCCCAAGGCGATCTGGCGACGGCGGGTCTGGTCATTGCGCGAGACAGTGGGTCCGGGTTCTACGATCGGTTTCGCGCGCGGGTGATGTTCACGATCGCCGATCTGCGCAAGCGTGTGGTGGGATTCGGTGGCCGTGTTCTGGGCGAGGGCATGCCCAAGTATCTTAACTCTCCCGACACGCCCCTGTTTAAGAAGGGGCAGACGCTCTTTGCGTTTGATCACGCGCGTGAGGCGATCGCTCGGACAAAGACGGTGATTGTCGTCGAAGGATATTTTGATGCGATCGCGCTTCATCAGGCAGGGATTACCCATACGGTTGCCACGCTGGGCACCGCGTTGACCCCTGAACATATTCAAGTCTTGCGGCGGTTTGCCACCAACGTGGTGTTGTTGTTCGATCCTGATGCGGCAGGCGTGCGGGCCGCGCTGAGAGGATTGGATCTCTTTGTGAATAGTGGACTGGGCGTCAAAGTCATCACGCTTCCGGCTGGAGACGACCCCGACACCTTTGTGCGGAAAGAGGGGCCCGGCGCATTTGTACGGTTAGAAGAAGTCGCTCCAAGCCTCCTGGACTACGCGCTCGATCATAGTATGAAACAGGCCGAAGTCGGCTCGTTGGAAAGTCGTATCCGAAGCGTGGATGAAGTGCTGCGCATACTTCAGCAGAGCGAACATCCGATTGAGCGGGAAGAGCGCATCAGGGTCGTTGCGGAACGGTTGGGGATCAATCAATCTCGTTTAATCGAGCGATATCCGGCACTCCTGATTCAGCAGAAGAAAAGGGCTGTAGCGCCACGAGCTCAGACCGCGCAGGGGTCCTCTGCCCCCGTCTTCAAAGGGTTGCCGGAAGAACGGGACCTTGTCTTGCTGCTGTTGCACGGCAAGTTGTCTCCCGCCGATGTCCGGCGCCTGCGGCCGGAGGCATTTACGGTTGCGGCGTGTCGCAAGCTCGTGGAGCTGGCGCTTACCCATCTGGATCGGGACGGGCGCATCGGTGTCAGGCCGTTGCTGGATGTGGCGGTGGATGATCCTGACTGCGGCGCACTGTCGACGGAGTTGTCGCTTCGGGACGATCATTTCGACGACGTGCAGGCACACATCAAGGCCTGTTTGGAGTGTCTTGACCGTAAACGGGCAGAGCAAGACCTGCGGGACCTCATTGCCCAACTGAAGACTGCTGAGCGTGAGGGACGGGTGGAAGATGCGCGCAGGTTGAATGTGCAAGTCAACGAATTGCGAATGCGGAAAGCCGGCACGCCGACCGCCGGTGTGGTTTCATTGGTGAAGGAGTAGTCATGCCGAAACAAGAATTGCTCGGTGAGGTGAAGAAACTGATTACGATCGGGAAGGAAAAAGGCTTCCTGACCTATGACGAACTCAACAACACCTTGCCGGCTGAAGTGGTGTCTTCGGACCAATTTGGCAGCATCATGACAATGTTCGGTGAGATGGACATCGAGATTGTTGATGCGCCGGAAGGGGAGCGGGTCCAGAAACGGTCTAAAAGCGGCGAGGCCGGCGAAGACGCTGATGACGCGGAGGCGGAGTCGGAAGAAGAGAACGAAAAGCCGATTGACCTGACTCCCGGTGCGCTGAGCCGTACGGACGATCCTGTGCGTCTCTATCTCAAAGAAATGGGCAGCGTGGCGCTGCTCAGCCGAGAAGGCGAAATCGAAATCGCGAAGCGGATCGAAGAGGGCAAGAAGGATATCGCCTCGGTGATTTACGGCATGCCGATGACGATCGAGTTCGTTCTGGCCCTGCGGGATCAGCTCAAGAACGCCAAGATCGATGTGCGTGAGATCGTTCCGGTACAGGAGACCGAAGAAGTGTTCGAGGAAGAACAGCAGCCGGTCGAGCGGGATTATGAGGAGCTGCGCGTCAAGACGTTGGATGCCCTGAACGCGGTTCGGAAAGTGTCGCTGACGTTGAAGGCGCTGACGGAGAAGAGCAGGCACATCGGCACCGATCCGGTGAAACAAAAGAAGTTCAAGAAACAGTTCGACACGGTGCGTCAGCAGGTCGTGGACAAGATCGAGTCGGTGAATCTCCATGGGGTGCTCAAAGATCGAATGGTGCAGCGTGTCCGCGATTTGGCGATCCAGATTCGGACGGCTGAACGTGAGGTTGTGAGTTGCCAACGACGGATCGGCGTCGGTGGGGAAGCGGGTGCGGAACTGCTTAGGAAGATGTGCCGGACCAGGCAGCATTTTTTGGCTGTGAAGCGGAAAACGGGGGTGTCGGAAGAGGCCTTGCTGGAAATTAGAAAGGTCTATCAAGCCGCCAAAACCAAAATACGCCAGCTGGAGAGCGAGGAAGCGCTGGTTCCCGCTGAGGAGATCAAGGATGCAGTTAAGCACCTCGATGTCGCTGAGGAGAAAGTTAAGCGTGGCAAGGCTGAGTTGGTCGAAGCGAACCTGCGCCTGGTGGTCAGCATCGCCAAGAAATACACGAACCGGGGTTTGCAGTTTCTCGATTTGATTCAGGAAGGCAACATCGGGTTGATGAAAGCCGTGGACAAATTCGAGTACAAGCGCGGCTACAAGTTCAGTACCTACGCCACGTGGTGGATCCGGCAGGCGATTACACGGGCCATTGCCGACCAGGCGCGAACGATCCGGATTCCGGTCCACATGATTGAGACGATCAATAAGCTCATTCGCACGTCCAGACATCTCGTTCAGAAGTTGGGTCGTGAACCGCTGCCGGAAGAAATCGCCGAGCGCATGGACCTGCCGTTGGATAAGGTGCGGAAGATCCTCAAGATCGCGCGCGAGCCGATTTCGCTCGAAACCCCCATCGGCGAGGAAGAAGACAGCCACCTGGGTGATTTCATTGAAGACAAGAAAGCCGTATCTCCTCTGGAAGCCGCTATCCGCTACGACTTGCAACGGCAGATCAATAGCGCTTTGGAGACGTTGACCCCTCGTGAGGAGAAGGTCTTGCGCAAGCGGTTCGGCATCGGAGAAGCCACCGACCATACGCTGGAAGAAGTGGGGCAAGACTTTGAAGTGACGCGCGAGCGCATCCGGCAGATTGAAGCCAAGGCGTTGAGGAAATTGCGGCATCCAAGCCGCAGCAAGAAGCTCCGAAGTTTCGTCGAGAGTCTGTAGGTCCCGGGCAGAGGGATCCTGATTTGACTACACTCTGAGGTCGGCCTAGAATCGACCACCCAAATGGCTTCATACGCGGGGAGAGCTGGTGTCATTGAGCGCACCTGATCGGGCCCATAGCTCAGGTGGTTAGAGCGGCTGACTCATAATCAGCTGGTCCTAGGTTCAAGTCCTAGTGGGCCCACCAGGCTGTGAGGGCGCCTGAGGGTCCCTCCAGTGACGTGTCTCCGCGTGGATGGAAAGGGCACGTTGAATCAAAAGCTTTCTCCTCTCATCGAATTGCAAAAACTCGATCTCCGTATCATGGAGATCAATGAGATCCGCAGAAAAATCCCCGAACGTCTCCATACTGCCGAAGCCCCCTTTCGAGGCGCTACACAGATTCTGAACGACACGACGACCGCCGTCGAAGTGGCGGTCAAAGAGCGGCGTTCGCATGAGAAGGATCTGGAGGCGCACGAGGCGCAGACGGACAAGATGAAGTCGCGTCTGTCGGAGTTGAAGACCAACAAGGAATATCAGGCCCATCTATTCGAGATCGAGATGTCGAACAAGAAACGCGGGGACTTTGAAGAGAAGATTCTCGTCTGTATGGAGAAGATCGATCAATTACAGCGAACGGCGAAGGAAACCCAAGAAAAGGTCAAGGCCTTGGAGACGGTGTTTGCGCAGGAAAAGAAGCTGCTGGACGAACAGGATCGCACGCTTGCCTCCGAACTGGCTCAATTGGAAACGCAGCAGCGCGAGGCCTCGGCGCGGGTGGAGAAAGGTCTTCTCGAACGGTACAACCAGATCAAAGCGGCTCGAAAAGATCAGGCCCTGGCGGCGGTTCGCGAAGGAATCTGCGCCGGATGTCGTCTCCAAATTCCTCCGCAGCTCATTGCTGATGTCAAACGCTCTGAGGATCTGCATGTGTGCCCCTACTGTCGCCGGATGTTGTATTGGGAGGGGGAACCGGTCGTTGAAGCTCCGTCCGTGCCCGGAGGCAAGTCGGCGGATCTTGAAATAGGGGAGTCAGTCTAAGTCAGTCCATCCAGCACGGCTTGGGTGGTTTTGAAGTGCAGTTTAGCCACCGAATCCAGTCGGTCCTGTCCATGTTTCTTGATAATCATTCGGGCGGCGAGCTCGACGGCCGGTGAGGCGCCTTTGGGAAGCGTGGTACCCACTTCATTCGAGAGCCGCTTCAGCTGGTGCAGAAATTCAGCGCGTGCCAAGATGGAGGCGGCAGCTACGGCCATATCAGATTCTGCTTTGGTTCGCTGTTCCAAGACAATCTTCCGCCCCTTCTCCTGCAGCGCATTGAGAATCAGCCGCTCGTCTCCGAACTGATCCGAGATTGCACGCTCGCACGAAACCCGTTCAAGTAGGTTCTCAAGCGCCTTGGCATGGCCCCACGCGAGCAATCGATTGAGGTTGCGAATTTTCGCATAGAGTTCGTTGTACTTGTGTGGGCCGATCGCGATGACGCTGTGAGGGCAGATCGTCTTGATGTCCGGCGCCATCTCGAGAATGCGCCCATCAGAAATCTTCTTGCTGTCGCGGACCTGCATCAGGGCAAGTTCGCCTTGGGTCGTCGTATTCACAAACACGGCGGCGATGACGAGCGGGCCGAAGTAGTCCCCTTTCCCGGACTCGTCGATGCCGATGCGGTCGATCGTGCGCTGTGGATGTTGTCTGGTCATGGGCCTGCACCCCCCATAGATAGAAAATTTTTCTGGGGCGCGGTAATCTACTCAATTAGATGCAGGGCGGTCAATTTATCATGGCTGATTTGTCTGGAAGTGATTTTTCAGGAGGATGGATGATGCAGACCCGATCACACATGATGCGCTCCTTTGCAGTGCTCATCCTATTGGTGGGGGTTCTTTGGTTGGCCGGGTGTGAAACCAATCCCTATACGGGACGCCAACAGCTGCTGATGTCATCAGTCGCTGAAGAAATGCAAATGGGGGCACAAGCCTATGATCAGGTCAAGAGCGATCCGAAAATGAGACCTTCTAAAGATCCCCGAGAAATCGAACCGGTGAAACGGGTTGCGACGCGGATCATCGAAGCCGCGAAACGGTCAAAATACGCGGAGATGGCGAAACAGTTTCAGTGGGAAGTGACGGTGATCAAGGATGATAAGACGGCAAATGCCTTTGCGCTTCCTGGCGGAAAGATGGCCGTGTACACCGGCATTTTCCCCGTTGCGAAAACAGAGGCCGGCTTGGCAGCTGTGATGGGCCATGAGGTGGTGCACGCATTGGCGCGCCATGGGGCGGAGCGCATGAGTCAGGGGCAATTGACGAACGCGGCATTGCAAGTGGCTGGGGTGGCAGCAGGGGCCAGTGGAGGCGGGGGTGTGATGTCTCTCAGGCTACCATGGCGGCGCTTGGCGTAGGGGCACAGGTCGGCGTGCTTCTTCCTTTTAGTCGGAAACATGAATCAGAGGCCGACTATGTGGGGATCCTCTTAGCGGCCGACGCCGGGTATGACCCACGTGAGTCTGTAGCACTATGGGAGCGGATGGCGCAGTTATCGAGTGGTGGAGGGCCTGATGAGTTTTTGTCGACTCATCCGAGCCACGGAACAAGAATCGATCAATTGAAGACCTGGATGCCAGAAGCCATGGCTATCTACCAGACAAAGTCTGCGGTTCCCGCTGCTGCTTTACCGGCAATGGGTGGGCGGTAGACCGTCGACAACCCACCTTCATGCCAGAGTCCGAAGCACTATCTGGGGTCTCATAGGTCTGCTGTGAGGCCTCCGGTAGGACTCGCTGTCTCCCCCCCATCCGAATAGGGTGCCTCTCCTTTTGCAGGATTGGTACTTTCGCGATCCTGTGCGACAGTTTCACTCTGAACTTCGAATAAGGAGGCATCCATGGAGAGTCGATATAGCGCACGGGTTCCCGTTGAATGTTCCGTGGTGTTTGCGGGTGAGGCCGTAATCGGTGAAGGGCGTGTAATCGACGTCTCGTTGCCTGGTTGCCTCATGGAAAGTCCTGAATCCGTAAAGCCGGGCGACTATGTCCAGCTGAAATTATTCCTCCCAGATCAACAGCCCGTGATCAGCGTGCCACTTGCTGTCGTTCGTTGGGCTGACGGTAATCGGGTCGGTGTCGAGTTTATTCGTTCTTCAGAGGATGACCAGACACGGCTCACACGCTTTGTCCAACGCCATCGGCAAGGGGCCTCGACGCCCAAGTGGGATGGCGGGGTTGAAATTCTATCTGCTGCAGGGGATTAGGGAGTAGGCAGTTCTTTTCGTCCATGTTCTTGTCACAACCTACCGTCATTCTTTATACTGAGTCTGCGTGGGTGTGAAGACTGGGTGATCGCTCGATGCTTCTGGCATCGGGAGGAAAGTCCGGACTCCACGGGCAGGGCGCTGGGTAATTCCCAGGCGGAGCAATCCGACACCAGCACCACAGAAATCAAACCGCCGATGGCCAAGGCGACGGGATCCCATCTGGTCGCTGCGGCTCAGGTAAGGGTGAAACGGTGGGGTAAGAGCCCACCGCGGTGATGGTGACATCACTGGCACGGTAAGCGTCGCCCGGTGCAAGGCCAAATAGGAAGACGCTTGCAGGGCTCCTCGCGAGTCTTGCAAACCGACTGGCCCGGTCGAGGTCTTCGGGTAGGTCGCTTGAGGTTCGAGGTAACTCGAATCCCAGAGAAATGATCATCCATGCGAAGAAGGCAATTTCTTCGCGGGACAGAATCCGGCTTATAGGTCTTCGCACCTGCGCCCTTTTCTCCGGTGAGTGATAACGCTCCTCTGAGGGTTTTCTTTATCTGTGGGTATCTTTAGCAGAGAAGAAATTCAGAGTAGGGTTCACTTCACCTCATTCTCAAACCGCTCTTCAGTAGATCCTATTGACGCTTCCAAACCAGGATGGTAGGATCTCGCATCTTTCCCATTGATTTTTCAGAAAATTCTGAACGATCATGGGTCCTGTCATTTCTGTAAGACGTGCCATTTCTGGCATCAAAAGGTTAGCTGATTCTTGGTATTGTGCCCTATCTCGTGGTTGGAGGGAGGGACTGTCATGATACTCACCGGTGCTGAGATCTTCATCGAATGCCTCAAGCGGGAAGGGGTGAAGACCGTCTTCGCACTTCCTGGCGGGGTCGTCTTGAAGATTTTCGATATGCTCCACCAGCAGAAGGACCTCGAGATTATTTTGACGCGCCATGAGCAGGGGGCGGGCCATATGGCCGAAGGCTATGCCAAGGCCACGGGCAAGGCGGGCGTGTGCCTCGTGACGTCCGGTCCCGGTATGACCAACGTGATTACGGCCTTGGCCGATGCGTACATGGACTCCGTGCCACTGGTGTGTTTCAGCGGGCAAGTGCCGACCAGCTTGATCGGAAACGATGCGTTTCAGGAGGCGGATAATGTGGGCTTGAGCCGGCCCTGCACGAAGTACAACTTTCTTGTCAAAGACGTGAACGATTTGGCCACGACGATTAAAGAGGCCTTCTACATTGCGACGACCGGCCGTCCAGGACCGGTGCTGGTCGATATCCCGAAAGACGTGTCCATGGCAAAAACGGAGTTCAGCTATCCAAATTCCGTGTCGATCCGCGGGTATAACCCAACATACGAGGGCAATAAGTGGCAGATCAAGCAAGCGGCTGAAGCGATTACCAAGGCCAAGAAGCCGATTCTCTATGTGGGCGGCGGCGTGGTGTTTTCCGGCGCCTCGCAGGAATTGCTCGAATTGGCCGAGATGACGCAGATTCCGGTAGACATGACTCTGATGGGCCTCGGCGCATTTCCCGGCGAGCACCCCCTGTCCATGGGGATGATGGGGATGCACGGCACCTATCAGGCGAATATGGCGGTGCATTACTCTGATCTCGTGATCGCGGTCGGGGCTCGTTTCGACGATCGGGTGACCGGCAAAGTGTCGGAGTTCTGCCCCTATGCCAAGATTATTCACATCGACATCGATCCGACGTCGATCCGAAAAAACATCAACGTCGACATTCCGATCGTCGGCGATTGCAAGACCGTGCTCCGCGAGTTGAATCAAATTCTGCGCGCGACGGTGAACGGCGAGCAGAAAGAACTCCGGAAGCCCTGGTGGGATCAGATTTGCGAATGGCGGCAGGCGCACCCGCTGACTTATCATCAGGAAAAGGACGGGCCGATCAAGCCGCAGCAGGTGGTGAAGCAGCTGTATGAACTCACGAAGAATCGAGACCCGATCGTCTCAACGGACGTCGGACAGCACCAAATGTGGGCCGCACAGTACTTCAAGCTGGCGAAGCCGAACCGGTGGTTGACCTCGGGCGGTCTTGGGACGATGGGCTTTGGGTTCCCCGCGGCCATGGGCGCGCAAGCCGCCTTCCGCGATCGCCTCGTCCTCTGCATCGCCGGAGACGGCAGCATTCAGATGAACATGCAGGAGATGGCGACGGCGGTGGTGAGCAAACTGCCGGTAAAGATCATCATTCTGAATAACCGATTCCACGGCATGGTGCGTCAGTGGCAGGATCTCTTCTACGAAGGGCGCTATGCGTCGAGCTATCTGGATACGACGCCGGATTTCGTGAAGCTGGCGGAGGCCTATGGCGCAGTCGGATTGCGAGCCAACAAGGTGGGGGATCTCGACAGCGTGCTGAAAGAAGCCATGGCCACTGATAAACCCGTCATCGTGGATGTCCAGACCTATCCGTACGAGAACTGCTATCCGATGATTCCGGCCGGCGGCTGCAACCACGAGATGATTCTTGAAGACCCGCCGGAGTTAAAGAAGAAACAATCTGGCGCGGCGAGAGTGACGCCGGAAGATAAAGACACCGTGTTAACGGCATAAACAACAGTGTTGAATTGTGAATGATGAATGTTGAGTTAGGCCCGATGAATTAAACATTCAACATTCAACATTCAATATTTAAAATTTCTCATGGAACATATCATTTCGGTGACAGTTGAGAATAAGTTTGGCGTGCTTTCCCGGGTTGCTGGATTGTTCAGCGGCCGCGGGTTTAACATTGAGAGTCTTTCGGTCGCACCCACGCTCGATCCCTCCATGTCTCAGATGACCATTGTGACTTCAGGAGATGAGCGGATTATCGAGCAGATCGTCAAGCAGCTCAATAAGCTGATCGATGTGATCAAAGTGGTGGATCTGAACGAGACGGAGTCTGTCTCACGGGAAACGGCGATCATCAAGGTTCATACGAAGGATGAGGATCGGGCAGAGGCGCTCAGGATCGTGGATATTTTTCGGGCGAACGTCATCGACTCCACGCCGAGCACCTACACGATCGAAGTCTCCGGAGATCCCAAGAAGATTGAAGCGATCATCAATTTGTTGCAGCCCCTTGGGATCAAGGAATTGGTCCGCACCGGTCGGGTCGCCGTGGCTCGGGAACCGATTCGTCCGGCTACCGTGCAAGCCAAGAAGGTTGTCCGCGAGTAGCTTCCCGCCGAGTACGCACGTCGGCTATTGTTATAAAGATACGCGTTGTAGAAGGAGTACAGTATGAAGATCTACTACGATAAAGACGCAGACATTCAGCAGATTCGTAATAAGAAGGTGGCTGTTATCGGCTACGGAAGCCAGGGCCACGCGCATGCGCTGAATATGAAGGAGAGCGGCGTGAGTGTGGTGATCGGCCTGCGCGAAGGGGCGTCCTGGAAAAAGGCGGAGCAAAGCGGCCTCAAAGTCATGCCGGTGGCTGATGCGGTAAAGGCATCCGATGTGGTGATGATTCTTGCGCCCGATGAAGCCCAGGCCGCCATCTATCGGCAGGAAGTGGCGCCCCATCTCAAGCCTGGATCATATTTGGCGTTTGGCCATGGATTCAATATTCATTTTGGACAGATTGTGCCGCCGGCTTCCATGAACGTATTCATGGTGGCTCCGAAGGGGCCAGGTCATCTCGTCCGCTCTGAGTATACGAAGGGCAGCGGCGTACCGTGCTTACTCGCGATTCACCAAGATCCCAGTGGCACCACCAGGCAGGTAGGATTAGCCTATGCGAGCGCGATCGGCGGTGGACGGGCCGGCGTAATCGAAACGAATTTTCGCGAAGAAACCGAGACCGATCTGTTCGGTGAGCAGGCGGTGCTGTGCGGGGGGCTCACTTCTTTGATCCAGGCCGGATATGAGACCTTGGTCGAGGCCGGATATTCTCCGGAGATGGCCTACTTCGAGTGCTTGCACGAAGTGAAGCTTATCGTCGACCTGATCTATCAAGGCGGCATCGCCAATATGCGGTACTCAATCAGCACGACTGCCAAGTATGGAGATATCACACGCGGTCCGAGGGTGGTGACCGAACAGACCAAGCAGGAGATGAAGAAGATTCTTGGCGAAATTCAGACCGGCCAGTTTGCCAAAGAATGGGTTCTGGAAAATCAAGCCAATCGTCCCGTCTACAACGCGCTGCTTGCCAAAGGCGAAGCACATCCCATCGAGGCAGTGGGGGCCAAGCTACGGGCGATGATGCCGTGGCTGAAGAAGGATCAACTCGTCGACAAAACCAAGAACTGAGGCCTGCATTACGTGGCAGATCGTGCCGTCGGCGTCCCGTTTGCCAAAGAAGGAATTCCCTTCATTGCGGCTCCCGCCGGCGTTACACTGCTGGCTGGATGGCTGAGCTGGCCTATCGTGGCGATCGGGGCTGCGCTCCTGACGCTTTTTGTCGCGTGGTTCTTCCGTAATCCGGCCAGAGTTGCGCCCCAGGGCCCGCGTCTCGTGCTGGCCCCCGGTGATGGGAAAGTCATTGCAATCGAAGAAGAGTTTGAGCCCCGGTTTCTGAAAGATCGCAGTATTAGGCTCACGATTTTCTTGAATGTGTTCGATGTGCACATCAATCGGATTCCCTGCGATGGAGTCGTTGAAGATGTGCAGTATCAGCCGGGATTATTCTTGGTTGCCAGCAAGCCGGAAGCAACGATAAAGAATGAACAGAATGCCTTGATGATTCGGACGTCTGAGGGTGCGAAAGTGTTGTGTGTGCAAGTCGCGGGTTTGATCGCCCGGCGCATTGTCTGTTGGGTTTCGGCAAAGGATCGAGCGATACGAGGTGAACGGTTTGGATTGATCCGCTTTGGGTCGCGGATGGATACATTTCTTCCCATTGGGACGGTCGTTAAGGTGGGAGTCGGTGATCAGGTGAAGGGTGGAGAAACCATTCTGGGAGAACTGCGATGAAAACCACCGGTTTTAGAAACTCTTTTGGGAAAGACGGGAAGCAACGCAAGGCGGCCATGCATCTGATTCCGAACCTCTTCACGACCGGCAATTTGTTCTGTGGAGTTTTTGCGATTCTCTCGGTCTTCAATGCCAACTACATGGCGGCGGCCATTGCGATTCTGGTCGCGATGATTTTTGACGTCCTTGATGGCAAGTCAGCCAGGCTGACGAATAGCACGAGTCATTTCGGACTGGAGTATGACTCCCTGTCCGATCTCATCTCGTTCGGTGTCGCGCCAGGGCTCCTGATCTATTCCTGGGCGTTGAGCGGGCAGGGGACGTTCGGAGTGGCCGTCATGTTCGCTTATGTGGCCATGGGCGCGGTGCGTTTGGCACGGTTCAACTCAACCGTGGCCTTATCTGACGGCAAGTATTTTACCGGCCTTGCTATTCCTGCAGCGGCGGGAGTCATTGCCTCTATGGTCGTGTTTGATCATTACATCGTTCGGATGGGGGCGGAGGTGAAGCCGATCCTCGTGTTGATCATCACCCTCACGCTGTCTTTCCTGATGGTCAGTACGATCAAGTATCGCAGCTTTAAAGAGCTGAAGTTTAAGGGCCACCGGCAGATCACCTATCTTGTGTGGGGGATTCTCGCATTGATGATGGTAGCAGCCTGGCCTCAGGTTATGTTATTTATCATCTTCGCCGGCTATGCCTTGATGGGTCCGGTCGAGCGAACGTTCTGGCTAGTCGCACGAGCGGTTGGGAAAAAGGGCGCCGGGAAAACGGAATTGCCGCCGCTCGAATCGAAGTCGTAGTTGGGTATTGGAACTGGGATAGCAAGAGAAGACCACGCAGTCTACGAGTGGCTGTGAAGAGGAGCAGTACGCGAACTGCACAGACCTGAGAGAGCTGGTGGGTGGTGCAAACCAGCCTGTGCGTCGCGGAACTCGCCTCTGAGCCGAATCCCTGAACGAGGAGTAGGGGATTCCGACTCGCCCCCGTGAGTGGGCGAATGAAGGGCGCTGAACGACGTGCATGTTGTTCAGGCTGAATCAGGGTGGTACCACGGAGCTCTTGAAGCCTCCGTCCCTGGGCGTAGGGATAGAGGCTTTTGTGTTTTTACAGGCTGCTCAACACGACCGCCAGCTCAGAGAAGGGTGAGGTTAAGGCTCAGGTTGAGGCACAGATGAAGAAAGTCAGGTCTTCACTCAGCCTTGACCTCGACCTCAACCTATCTCAGAAGCTGCGGCCGCGCTGGACGCCCGTTGTGAGCGGTCTGAACCGAAGAGAGGTGGAGACATGACACGCATGATCAAAATCTTCGATACGACCTTACGAGACGGCGAGCAATCGCCCGGAGCCAGCATGAATGTGGAAGAGAAGGTCATGGTGGCCAAGCAGCTGGCTCGGCTTGGAGTCGATATCATTGAGGCAGGATTTGCTTATAGCTCCCCTGGGGATTTCGAAGCGGTGCGACGGATTGCCCAGGAGGTTGAAGGGCCGACCATTTGTAGTCTGGCGCGGGCTCGTTCAGAAGATATCGATCGGGCCTGGGAGGCCTTGAAAGGGGCGCCGAAGGTCCGCATCCATACGTTCCTCTCGACCTCCGACATCCACTTGAAGCACCAGTTTCGGATGACGCGTGAAGAGGCCAAGAAGCGTGCGGTTGAAATGGTCCAGCGGGCACGGAGCTATGTCCAGGACGTAGAGTTCTCGCCGATGGATGCGAGCCGTTCCGATCCGACTTATCTGTACGAGGTCATTGAAGCAGTCATCGCAGCTGGGGCGGGCACCGTCAATATTCCTGACACGGTGGGTTATGCGGTGCCGCAGGAGTTCGGCGCGTTGATCAAGGGGATTTGTGACAAGGTGCCCAATTCTAAGCAAGCGGTGATCTCGGTCCATTGCCACAACGATTTGGGCGTTGCGGTGGGGAACAGCTTGGCCGCGATCGTCAATGGAGCCGGTCAGGTCGAGTGCACGATCAACGGGATCGGCGAGCGCGCGGGGAATACATCGCTGGAGGAAATCGTCATGGGGCTCCGGACCAGAAAGGATTTCTATCAGGCCGACACACAAATCCGAACCGAAGAGATTGCGAAGACGAGCCGTCTCGTCAGCAAGATCACGGGAATGGTGGTGCAACCTAACAAGGCCATCGTAGGGGCGAATGCGTTCGCGCATACCTCAGGGATTCACCAAGATGGTCTGCTTAAGGACAAGACGACCTATGAAATCATGCGGCCAGAATCGATCGGCTTAGTCGAGAGCAAGATGGTGATGGGCAAGCTCTCTGGTCGCCATGCGTTTCGGCAGCGGCTGGAAGAGTTGGGCTACAAGCTCAGCGAAGTAGAGATCAACCACGCATTCGAGCGGTTCAAGAGATTGGCTGATCAAAAGAAGGAGATCTACGAAGAGGATATCGAGGTCATCGTGTCGGAAGAATTGGCGAAGATGGCGGAGCGGATCGTGCTGAAGTCGTTTCACGTCGAGAGCGGAACCGATCGGATTCCCACGGCGACGGTGGAACTGGAGATTGACGGGCAGGAGGTGAAACAGTCCGGAACAGGCGACGGGCCCGTCGATGCCGTTTATCGGACCATTGCGGCGATGACGCAGACGAAAAGCAAGCTCCTCATGTTCGGCGTCAATGCGATCACCAGTGGGACCGATGCCCAAGGGGAAGTCTCTGTGCGGGTTGAGGAGGACGGGCGAACGGTCTCTGGCCACGGGGCTGACACAGACATCATCACTGCAGCAGCCAGAGCCTATCTCAACGCCTTGAATCGACTGGCTTATATGGCGTCAAAACAGGCTGAAGGAGCGCAGAAGGTCCGCTTGATTTGATCGTTCGCGCCAAGCTAGAGTGGCGTCCCCTAGCCTACAAAGTCGGACAAATGGTGTTCGCCTGGAGGGATCTTGGGGACGCCGTTGATGCTGAAGAGAACCCTCGCAGAGTGCCAAGAGTTTCTGGGTGGGGACCACACGGTCCTCAGGGAGATTCTGCATCCGACGAAACATGCGGTCAAGTTTGGGTACAGTCTAGCCCACGGCAAATTAGCAGCTGGGCGACGATCGAAGTGGCATGTGTTGACCTCTTCCGAGGTGTACTACTTCATCGCGGGCCAGGGCCGGTTTACAATCGACGCGGAGACTTGTCCGGTAGAAGCCGGTTCAATGATCTATGTACCTCCAGGCGGCAAGCAGTCCTTGGAGAATACCGGGACGACTGATGTGGAGTTTCTTTGTCTGGTCGATCCGGCCTGGCGGGCTGAAGATGAAGCAGTGTTGGAATAAGGGATCGACTGATTCCGTGATGGGGAGGAGTGTGTGACGTGAATGCGAAGATTGCGGTGCTGGCCGGAGATGGTGTGGGGCGTGAGATCGTTCCGGAGGCTGTGAAGGTCCTGAAGGCGATTGGAGAGAAGTATCACCATTCATTTGAGTTTGCCTCAGCCGACATCGGAGGGCAGGCGATCGACAAAATGGGAGTGCCGCTCCCGCAAGACACGTTGGCGCTCGCGAAGCAAAGTGACGCGGTATTGTTGGGAGCCGTAGGCGGCCCCAAGTGGGAAGGTTTGGAGTACAGCCTCAGGCCCGAGCGCGCGCTTCTCGGAATCCGAGAAGCCTTGGGTCTCTATGCGAATCTCCGTCCGGCAAAGGTCTATGCCAATCTCGTCGATGCCTCCACGTTGAAGCGCGAGGTCATTGAAGGGATCGACATCCTTGTGATCCGAGAACTCACCGGCGGCATTTATTTCGGCAAGCCCAAAGGTATTGAGAAATTGCCGAATGGCGAAGAACGGGGCATCAACACCGAGGTCTACACCACAGAGGAAGTGCGTCGGATCGCGAAGGTGGCGTTCGAAGCCGCACGGAAGCGGCGCAAGAAGGTGACGTCAGTGGATAAGGCGAATGTGTTGGAGTCGTCCGAACTCTGGCGGAAGGTCGTGATCGACGTCCACAAGTCCTACCCGGATGTCGAGTTGGGGCATATCTATGTGGACAACGCCGCGATGCAATTGGTGCGAAACCCACGGCAGTTCGACGTGCTGCTGTGCAACAACATCTTCGGGGACATCCTCAGTGACGAGGCCGCGATGCTGACCGGATCGATTGGGATGTTGCCGTCCGCGAGTATCGGGGCGAAAGTCGGTCTGTTCGAGCCGATCCACGGCAGCGCGCCGGACATTGCCGGAAAGAATATTGCCAATCCCATTGCGACGATTGCCTCAGCTGCCATGATGTTGTCCTATGCGTTTCACCTCGACAAAGAGGCGGAGGCGATCGAACAGGCCATTGTGAAAACGCTCGATCTCGGTTATCGGACGAAAGATATTCAGAGCCCCGGCGCACGGATTGTCGGGACGACCGAGATGGGGGATGCGATTCTTCGAAACTTAAACTAGCCGCTGGGCGCGTCACTATGGCAACGACTCTTCGCTCGTGGACAATTGGAACGCTTGCCGGAAGCGGCGAGCCCGGGTTTTCCGGAGACGGCGGACCGTCTGGTCAGGCGTGCCTGAATGAACCGAAGGGATTGGCGATCGATTCTCACGGCAATGTGTATATTGCCGACTCTGAAAATCACCTCGTTCGGAGAATTGATCGAGCCACCGGTATCATCTCCACGGTCGCGGGCGTGCCGGGCGACGAAAGCATGCGGTCGGCTGTTCAGCATGACACGGAGGCTCGACAGGCAGCGGAAGAGGATCCCTTTGCCGATACGAGCCAAGCTGCCACTCAGAAGTATACGCAGCAAGCGGATGTGAGCGGGACGGTTCGGTATCTCATCAATGGCGTAGCGGTGCAAAAGCGGTTCGGTGGGGACGGAGGGCCGGCAACTCAGGCTCGCCTCAACTTCCCCACGGCTGTTGTCGTGGACCAGAAGGGCACCATCTTTATTGCCGACACGATGAATCACCGAGTCCGTCGTGTGGATGCAGCGACAGGGGTGATCACGACGCTCGCCGGGACCGGGCAGGCGCGATTTTCCGGTGACGGGGGTCCGGCTGACCAAGCGGCGCTTAATGAGCCGGCTGCCCTTGCCCTCCATGGGGAAGGGCATCTCTTTATCGCTGACCAGACGAACCATCGCGTAAGGGTGGTTGATTTGAATACGAGATTGATCTCTACTTATGCCGGTACAGGATCGGCCACCTACGATGGTGATGGGGTTCCGGCCGCCGCCGCAAGCTTGGCCGGTCCAAGTGGAGTGGTAGTACGAAACGGGACGCTCTATATTGCGGACACATTCAACAGCCGAATCAGAGCCGTCGAACTCTCGACAGGCCTGATTTCAACGGTTGCTGGAGACGGTGGGGAGTATCGGTACCAATCGTCAAATGAGCCACCTTCCTCCAGCCTCTCTCGGCCATCAGGAGTCGTGATCGATTTGTGTGGTAATCTGTTTGTCACGGATTCCGACAGCCATTTGGTTCGGCGCTGGGATTGTGAAACGAGGCTGACGGTGCGGGTTGCAGGGGCCGGGATCGCGTCTTTTGCCGGGGACGGAGGAACGGCTCTGGAGGCCGGTCTGAGTTATCCATTCGGTATCGTCGTCGATCAGGACGGTGCGTTGTTGGTGGCGGATACGTTTAATCATCGGATTCGTCGATTGTCGATGGAGTAGGAACGATGCACATGAAGAAAAAGCCTGCCTATACTGTTGCGGTGGTCGGTGCGACAGGGGCTGTGGGTACCGAAATGATCGATGTGCTCGAAGAGCGCATGTTCCCGGTCGGGACACTTATTCCGTTAGCCTCGTCCCGTTCTGCTGGGGGAACCGTCACTTTTCGTGGCGAAGCGATTCCTGTCCAAGTGCTCACGAAGGATTCATTTGCGACCGTAGATATTGCGCTGTTTTCCGCCGGAGCGGACATCAGTCGAGAATTTGCACCGATCGCGGCCAAGGCGGGAGCTGTCGTGATCGACAACAGCGCGGCCTGGCGGATGGAACCGGATGTGCCGCTCGTGGTTCCGGAGGTGAACGAACACGACATAGCGAATCATAAGGGCATCATCGCCAATCCCAACTGCTCGACCATCCAATTGGTCGTGGCGCTGAAGCCGTTGCATGACCGGGCGAGGATTCGGCGGATCGTCGTGACCACGTTCCAGTCGGTCTCGGGAACTGGCAAAGAAGCGATGGACGAATTGATGACTGAGACTCAGGACCTACTCAGCTTCAAGGAAGCGACGCCCAAGGTCTATCCATATCAGATTGCTTTCAATTGCCTTCCGCAGATCGACGATTTTCTTCCCAACGGCTACACGAAGGAAGAAATGAAGATGCTCAATGAGACCCGCAAGATCATGGGAGATCGATCCATTCAGGTTACCGCGACCACCGTGAGAGTCCCTGTTTATGTCGGCCACTCTGAAGCGGTGAACATCGAAACGGAGCAGAAGCTGACGGCCAACGAAGCGCGGGCGATCCTGTCCAAGGCCCCAGGTGTGCAGATCTTTGACGATCCTGCCCACAAGCTCTACCCCATGCCGCTGGATGTGGCGGGCAAAGACGAGGTCTATGTCGGACGTGTGCGCGAAGATGAATCCATCGCCAATGGTCTCAATCTCTGGGTGGTCGCGGATAATCTTCGCAAAGGGGCCGCGCTGAATGCAGTCCAGATCGCCGAATGCCTGGTGAAGAACTAGCAGGACGCTGAAACAGCCCGCCAGTGTCGTTCTCGCCTCGCTCCGGGCCCCAGGGGACTGGCTCCGGCATTGCCGGTGCCTGTCCCGCTATTTAAACAGGGACAGTCGCCGGTCGGAAGGGCGACAGTCCCTATCGCGGGCTGTGGCCTTAGTTGGGGTATGGCGCGTCTCGGACTTCGGCGAGCTCAGTCGAGCCGCGCGCCAGGGCTGGGCGGGTGAGAATGAAGGCTGTTTGAGTGTCCTGCAAGCTGTTTTTGTACGGGTGGCTACTCATGCCGGAATGGACCGCTCTCGGCAAGTTCTTGATCGGAATCGGGGTCGGGATTGTTCTCCTTGGAGTGCTGTTGCTCGCGGCAGATCGTGTTCCAGGGCTGGGGAGCGCCTTTAGTTGGTTGGGCAAACTTCCCGGCGATCTGTCCTTCAAACGTGATAACGTCAGTTTTTATTTTCCCGTCGCCACCGGTCTTCTCCTCAGTATCGTTCTGAGTCTGCTATTCTATGTACTGGGATGGCTGTTCCGCCGATGATTACGCGACAGGTCTGTGCCGGCATGGTTGGATTGGCGATGGGATTGGGGTGTGCGGTGGCGCCTCCAGCCCATTCGGCCCAATCGATTCGTGTCCTGCTGGCGTCCGATGTTCAGCGGTTGGAGGTGCGCGCTGAGAACACCATATGGGTGACGGATGCGCAGGATCGGGCGCATTTCTATCGCTCCTCCCTTCGGATCGAAGTGCGAGGCCAGGCGCTGCTGCTGAATGGAGCTCGTGTTGCTGGTGATCAGCTGACCCTACGCGCAGGAGATCATGACCTGAAGCTTTGGTTGCCGCGCCAAAACGGCAACGGCAATGGGACATCCTTACAGTCAGGTGATGAAAAGGCCGCGCTGCAAGTCAGTGGTTTAGTCCAGTTAGTCCGCCGTGGGAAAGGCGTGCTGGTCGTCAATCAGGTCGACCTGGAAGAGTATGTAAAGGGGGTCGTGCCGGCTGAAGTCAATTCCGCCTGGCATCCCGAGATGCTCAAGGTGCAGGCAGTTGCGGCCAGGACCTATGCGCTCTATCAGCACATGCTCAGCGCGTCTCGTGATTATGATGTTGCTGCTGGCATTCAGGATCAGGTCTATCGGGGCCGCCAGGGCATTGATGCGCGGGTGGAACAGGCGGTAGAGTCAACGAAAGGATTGGTGGTGACCCATCAAGGTGCGCCGATCTATGCGGCGTTCTCGTCGACGGCCGCCGGTATTACCGAAGATGCCGTGATCGTCTGGTCGAAAGACTTGCCTTATTTGAAAGGCGTCGAGTGTCCGTTCGACGTAGAGTCCCCTTATTATCAATGGAAAGCCGCTTTCAAGATCGACACGCTGGAGAAGAATCTGCGGCAACAAGGATTCGCGGTCGGGACGATCGCGACGCTCACGCCACTCGCCCAAAGCCGTGCAGGCCGCGTGGCCACACTGCGCATCTTGCACTCCAAAGGCGAGCTAATTCTGCGTGGAGAAGAACTTCGCAAAGCGGTGGGCTATACGGTGGTGCCCAGCACGCAGTTTACGATTGAATCGATCGGCCAGGAGGTCGTGCTCTCTGGGTATGGGGCAGGCCATGCAGTCGGCTTATGCCAATGGGGCGCCAAAGAGCTGGCGGAGTTGGGCTACTCCTTTTCCAGTATTCTTCGCTATTACTATCCGGGGACGGAACTTCAGAATGCCTCACTGACGCAGGCACCCCCAATGCCTGCGTCCTAATGCAACTCTCCGACTTCGACTTTCCGTTCGATCCTGCCCTCGTCGCCTCGCAGCCCGTCATTCCTCGCGATCGTGCGCGATTGCTGCTCTTGGATCGAAAAAAGCATCAACTCGTCCATCACCATGTCTCCGATCTTCCCGAGTTGCTTGAACCCGGCGATCTTCTTGTCGTGAATGATACGAAGGTAGTGGCTGCACGGGTGTCAGGAACAAAAAGGTCGACGGGGACGCCGGTCGAGGTGTTGTTCGTCAAGGATCTCGGCGATGGCGTATGGGAGATCATGGTCAAAGGCACGTTCCATGTTGGTCAGGTCATCGAATTCGATGGGCAGTCTCGCGCGACGATTCTGAAACGGGATGCCACGGGCACGCAGGTAAAAGTGGAAAGCCCCATATCAGTCGCGCAATTACTCCGAGCACGAGGAGTCATGCCACTTCCGCCGTACCTCGAGCGTGCGTCAACCCAGGAGGATCACCTCTGGTATCAAACGGTCTTTGCAAAAAGCGAGGGCGCGATTGCCGCGCCGACAGCGGGGCTCCACTTTACCCCGGAACTCCTCTCGCGGCTGGATGCTTCCGCGATCAGAATGGCCATGGTGACCCTTCATGTCGGCCCAGGAACGTTTATGCCTGTTGTGACAGAGCGTATTGAGGACCACCGGATGGGTGAAGAAGTATTTGAGGTCGGCGAAGAAACCGTCAAGGCGATTGGTCAGACGAAACATGCCGGTCGGCGGGTCGTTGCCGTCGGAACTACGGTTGTCCGTTCGCTTGAAACCGCTGCGCGAGAAAAGGGCCGGGTTGTCCCAACGTCCGGCGGGAGCCGTCTGTTCATCACACCAGGATTTCAATTCAACGTGGTTGATGCCCTCATGACGAACTTCCACCTTCCACGAACCACACTCTTGATGTTGGTGTCGGCGTTTGCCGGTGTCGGGATGGTTCGGAGGGCCTATGAAGAAGCAATCAGGGAGCGGTATCGCTTTTACAGCTACGGCGACGCGATGCTGATTCTTTAGCCGATCAAGCTCTGAATCAGCATCGAACAGTCTTTTGTGAGTGGGACACTCTTAGAGCAATTCGCGGTGGATCTTAATCGGAATCTTGGTTTTGAGGGATTCTTGATATGCGACCAGAGCACGTTGCTGTTTCTGAAAGAGCATGTCTTGCAGCACGCGATCCTGAGCCGTCGCGGCCTTGGATGGATCAGAGTCTTGCGGCCTCGTCATGAGAGCTTGTCCTTCGGAGATCTCTGAGGGGGTGAGCGCCACGGAATCGCGAACGAACATCCGCGCTTTGTTTCCGAGGACCTCCTTGTACTGCGCGGCTTCAAACGCAGCCGGCGTCAAGTGGTTGGCCGCGAGGAGGCGTTGGTAGAGCTCGGGGTCGAAGGCTCCGTTCTTTTGAAAGTCAGGTATTTGGACGATCATTTCACGCAAATCCGCATCAGTGACCGTCACGCCCATATCTTTGGCGGCAATGAGCCAGACGCGATTGTCGACGAGTTGTTCGATGACGTATTGTTTGATGGTTTCATCCTTGAATTCGCCGGGGACTTTTTCCTTGTAGAAACGGTACATGTTTTCATAGGTCCGCCGGAACTCGTCGCTGGAGACTGTGAGATCTCCAACATTCGCCACGGCGTTACTTGCTTGTTCGCCGAATCCCCACCATCCCATCGTAATCACAAAGGCGATGGCCAAGATACCCATCATGGATTTGAGCAACAAGGGATAGTTATGCGCCGCGTTTCGCATTGCCTTAATCATGAAGTCCTCTCATCCGTTCAAATATCCCAAGATTGTACTTGTGGGCAGGTCTGAAGGCAAGATCATGCAGGTCATGAACGGGTGACCTGGCGCATGTGGTGTCCCGGAGCACAGAGGATCGACGGTAGACGAGGTTTACGAGTCCATCCTTTTCGGTGCGGAGTTGGCTGCCTGGCGATTAGGACTCTGAAAAGAAGGCCGTGAAAAAAGAATGGTCTTTGTTTGTGCAAAATGCTGGATTTTGTTATACTTTGCCACGAATTAGAAGGAGATCCCTTGACGGGGGAGGGGCCAACCGCGAAGTTGCTGGAAAGAACGGTCTATCCGAAGGCCCATGTCCTGAATCGGTTTATTGCAAAGCTGATCGATCTGTTCATCGTTGTTGCCGCAGGCGAAATTGCTCCTCCGGTTGGGTTTCTTTGCGGTCTGGCCTACATTTTGATTGCAGATGGATTTGCGGGCGGGAGAAGTATCGGCAAGCGGTTGGTTGGTCTCCAGACCATGCGAGTGGATGGTCGGGACGCTGCGGGGTTCCGAGAATCGATCATTCGTAATCTGCCGCTGGGCGGCGCGCAGATCGCCTTTGCGGTTCCGTATGTCGGATGGCTGGTGTCGCTGGCGGTGTTAGCGTTCGAAGGCTTTCTGATCATCGGGAATGAGCAAGGTCGGCGGCTTGGTGATGAAGTCGCCAGGACCCACGTATTAGACGCTGGTCAGCTCGCAGTTCCAGATTAAGATGTAGCGAAGCGCACAGGCTCGGCGCTGGATCGCCTGGCCAAGATGAAGGGAGAGATGCCGTGGGGTTCCCGGGAGATATATTTGGGTGGTTCTCCGATGACCTTGCGATCGATTTAGGCACGGCCACAACCCTGGTGTACGTCCATGGGAAGGGAATTGTCCTAAATGAACCGTCCGTGGTGGCGGTCGAAAAGAAAAGCGAAAAGGTGCTGGCCGTCGGAGCCGATGCGAAGAAAATGCTCGGACGTACGCCCGGCAACATCGTGGCAGTTCGGCCCATGAAAGAAGGCGTGATCGCCGACTTCGAGATGGCGGAGCAGATGCTGAAGCATTTCATCCGCAAGGCCCACAATCGCAGCGCATTCGTTCGGCCGAGGATTATCATCGGGGTACCGTCCCGCATCACGCAGGTCGAGCAGCGGGCCGTGCGTGATTCGGCGGAATTGGCCGGAGCGCGCGAAGTCTATCTGATCGAAGAACCGGTGGCCGCAGCAATCGGGGCCGGACTGCCGATCACGGAGCCGTCCGGCAACATGGTCGTCGACGTGGGCGGTGGTACGACGGATATTGCGGTCATCTCGCTCGGCGGGATTGTGTACAGCGAGTCCGTGAAGGTCGCCGGCGACCGGATGGACGAGGCGATCATGAACTACATCAAGAAGAAGTATAACTTGCTCATCGGCGAACATATGTCGGAACGGATCAAGTTTGAGATCGGGTCCGCCTATCCGTTCGAGGAGCGGAAAACCATGATGATCAAGGGCCGCGATCTGATCTCAGGCATCCCGCGCACACTGGTCGTAGACGACGCCGAGATTCGCGAAGCCTTGCAGGAACCCATTGGGACCATTGTGAATGCGATCAAGGTCGCATTGGAAAACACTCCGCCAGAGTTGGCGGGGGATATTATTGACCGCGGAATTGTGTTGACCGGTGGAGGCTCCCTCCTGAAAGGGATGGACACTCGATTCCGCGAAGAAACGAACTTGCCGATCATTACGGTGGACGATCCGCTCACTTCCGTCGTCTTGGGAGTGGGGAAGATTTTGGACGAACTGGATCTCCTCCGTAAGGTGTCGGTCATGTCGCAGGCCAACAACCTCCGGTAAGGTTCCATCCCTCATGCGGATGGTCAATTTGCGCGCACCCTACAACGCGAGGCGTCTTGCCTTCGCCCTCGCCGTCATTCTCCTGCTCGGCTTTCTGCTCTTGCCTAGCCAACTCCAAGGTGTGTTCCAGCAGTTGGGCAGCCCTGTCGGATGGATTTTGAGTTGGCCCCTCCGAGCTGTGGCCAGCGTCCGTGACGGGATCGCTGATCTCTGGACCGGCTACGCGGCGTTACAGGGGGTAGAAGAAGAAAATAGGCAATTGCGGAAGGAACTGGAATACCTCCAAGGGCAAAATAGCCAACTCCGCGAAGCGGCGGCGGCGACGGAACGGCTCACGGCACTGTTGGAATTTAAGGCGCAAGTGCTTCCTTCAATGATCGCCGCACAAGTGATCGGCCGTGATACCGGGAATTGGTACCGAACGATTATCCTGAACAAGGGCGAGTCGGACGGACTTGAGCCGGATATGGGCGTGATTACTGCTGTCGGTGTGGTAGGACGTATTGTGAAAACGACAGCCGCCACCTCGGTAGTGTTGCTGGCGACGGACCCGAACAACGCGATCGCTGGGTTGATCCAGCGAACGAGAGATGAAGGGATCGTTGAAGGGACCACGCAGGGGCTGGCTCACCTCAAGTATATTCCGTTGTTGTCGAGCGCACGGACCGGCGATCGAGTCGTGACGTCTGGATTGGTGGGGGGCTTTCCTCGCGGCCTAGCCATCGGGACGATCACGAGGATCGACAAAGAAGAAGGGGCGCTGTTCCAGTCCGCGGAACTCACTCCGGAAGTTGATGCGAACCGAGTGGAAGAAGTTCTGGTGATTCAGTCTCCGTATGTCCCGACCGAAGGGGAGCGCCTTGGCGCTCCGAGTGTGAAGCCAAAGTCATGAAAGCGCTGTTGTACGTGATCCTCATCGCCGGTCTTGTTCCGATTCAATCCGTCCTACTGCCGCATGTGAGCGTGTGGGGTGTGAAGCCGGATATCGGTTTCATTGCGGTATGCCTGGTTGGCTTGTTTGGGGGAGAACTCGAAGGGCTGTTGGTCGGTCTCGCCCTGGGATGGGTCATGAGCCTTTTTTCTGCCGAAGATCTGACCTTTAGCATGGTGACAAAGGGAGGCGTGGGATATGTGGCCGGTCTCGCTGGCAGACAGGTCGCGCATCTCACTCCGGTTGCCCTTGTCGTGGGGCTTCTAGTGACATCGTGTCTGGCCGGACTTCTCACAGCTGTTGCACTGAAGCCAAATGACGAGCAAGATCTGTGGTGGGCGCTCCGGGCTGTCGTGCTCCCTCAGGCTTGTTTTGATGCCGTGGTAGGCGGAGCGCTCTATTGGCTGGTGTGGAATCGATTGAACGTTGAACGGTGGGTCTCGGAATATCGAGCGTAGGAAACCACATGGCGTCGGCAAGTTATCCAGAAGCAGAACTCGGTGAACTCCATCGCAGGCTTACGATTCTACGAGTGGGGCTCTTGTTGGTGGTGGCGTTGCTCGGCCTCCGCCTGTGGCATCTGCAAATCCGCGAGGGGCCTTACTACCGAGATCTCTCGGAAAACAATCGAACCAGGCTTGTGCTTCTTGAGCCGGCCCGCGGGCTCATCTATGACCGGCATGGCGTACTGTTGGCGAACAATGTTCCGAGCTTCAGTCTCTATGTCACGTTGGAAGACGTGAAGGATCGCGAGGCTTTGATTCAGAAGCTGACCGACTTGCTCGGCTTGGATGCAGCGCTCATCCGGAAAAAGCTGACGGGGAAGGGGAGCAAGCTGCTCCCGCGCAAGATCAAGGATCGAATGACGCTCCGCGATGCTACGGTGATTGAATCCCATCGCTTGGATCTCCCAGGTGTCATGGTCCAAGTCGAGTCGCAACGCAATTATCCCGGCGGCGTGACGGCGGCCCATCTCTTGGGCTACGTCGGAGAAATCTCGGCGGATCAACTGGAGAAACCGGAGTTTGCGGATTTACATCAAGGCAGCGTCGTCGGCCAGTATGGGGTTGAAAAATCCTACGATCGTCACGTGTGGGGTCAGGCTGGCCAGAAGAGTGTCGAAGTCGATGCACTCGGTCACGAAACGAAGGCGGCGGTCGTCGAAAAGCCGCAGGCGGGGAACGACCTCTATCTCACCATCGATGTTCGACTGCAGAAAGTCGCAGAGGAGTTATTGGGTGAGGAGTCTGGCGCCATCGTTGTGTTGGATCCAACCAATGGCGATATTCTGGCCATGGCCAGCCGTCCGGCGTTCGATCCGAATGTTCTTTCGCGAGAACTGACGCCCAACCAGTGGGTCGAGATTGTGCAGGACGAAGGACGTCCGTTGAACAATCGCGCGTCTCAGGGACAGTACCCTCCGGGTTCCACGTTTAAAATTCCCATGGCGGTCGCCGCGTTGGAGACGAATACAATGTCGCCCTCCAGCACCGTGCACTGCAACGGTGGTTATCAGTTCGGCAAGCGGCTCTATCATGACTGGAAAGCGGGCGGGCATGGCTCCGTCGCTCTCCATAGCGCCCTGGTGCATTCCTGCGACGTGTATTTTTATACGGTGGGCCAGCGAATGGGGATCGATGTCATGGCCGACTTCGGCAAGGAATTTGGACTTGGGCAAGGAACGGGTGTGGAGTTGCCATCGGAGCGATCAGGCATTATGCCGTCCAGTGCGTGGAAGCAGAAGGCGAAGAACGAACCCTGGTTGCCTGGTGAAACGATCTCGGCGGCGATCGGGCAAGGCTATGTGACGGTGACCCCGTTGCAGATGGCGAGTTTGATCGGAACCGTTGCCAATAATGGGGTGAGTTACCGTCCTCGTCTGGTGCAGGCCGTGATGGATCGGACGACGGGAAACCTGCAAGAGTTGCCGGCGGTTCCGCGTGGAAAGGTCAAGGCTAAGCCTGAAACGTTTCGCCTGATCAAAGATGCGCTGGCTGATGTCGTCGAAGTCGGAACGGCGACCAAGGCGAAGTCCTCCCTGGTGACGATCGGAGGAAAAACGGGGACGGCTCAGGTGGCGGCGCTCCGAACGGGGCCGAAACAAGACATCCCCAAAAAGCTCCGCGACCATGCGTGGTTTGTCGCGTTCGCCCCTGTGGAGTCGCCGAAGATCGCGGTCGCCGTTCTTGTCGAGCACATGGGACACGGAGGGTCCGCTGCGGCTCCTCTCGCGAAGGAAGTCATTGAAACTTACATCAAGCTTGCCCCGCAGGTCCCGATGGTGACCTCGGATTCCTCCAGGGTGGACCAGGCTCGACGATCGTCGGAAAAGTCATGATCGATCGATTGACGGATAATCGTGGTCTCGACAACTTTGATCTCCGCTATCTGGGATTGGTCCTCGCCATTCTTGGAATCGGGGTGCTCTCAATCCATAGCGTCACCCATGCTCAGCAGGGCGGGGTTGCGCCGTATTATCTCAAGCAGTTGGTGTGGATATTTTTGGGAGCGGTTGCATTCGTCGTGATGTGGGTGTCGGACTATCATCGCATTGCGCGGCTGGCGTATCCGGCGTACGCACTCGTGTTGCTGATGCTGGCATTTGTCCTGGTCGAAGGGCGAACGAGCAAAGGAGCGCAGCGATGGATTGCGTTGGGGCCGTTCAGTTTTCAGCCCTCGGAGTTCGCCAAGCTCGTGCTCATTCTAGTGCTGGCCCATTACTACTCGAAGGCGCCGCGCGCGGGGTGGCTCCAACGCGTGATCGTGCCGGGGTCCTTGATGTTACCCGGACTCGTCCTGATTCTGAAACAGCCGGACTTGGGAAGCGGGCTGAGTTTCGTCGCGGTCTATGCCGCGATGCTCTTGATGGTTGGAGTCCGGTCTCAGGCGTTGGGTGTCATGCTCCTCTTCTCGGTCATGCTGTTCCCGTTTGCCTGGGAAGGGCTGTGGGGGTCCTTGCATGATTATCAGCGACAGCGCATTATGACGTTCGTCGATCCGGACTATGATCCGGGTGGGAAAGGCTATCATGCGTTGCAGTCGAAGATTGCGATCGGTTCAGGGGAATTGATGGGGAAAGGACTCTACGGCGGTACCCAAAGCCAGCTGAAGTTTCTGCCGGAAGGGCATACCGATTTCGTCTTTGCGGTCTATGCAGAAGAATGGGGATTTCTTGGCGTGCTCTTGCTGCTGGTGCTATTTGTCGCGCTCATCTGGTTGTCGCTTGAAATCGCTTCCAAGGCGAAGGATCAGCTCGGTGCGCTGCTCGCAGTAGGGATCGTGGCTATGCTCTGTTTCTGCGTCGTGGTCAATATCGGCATGACGGCGGGGATGTTTCCGATCGTGGGTATTCCCTTGCCGCTGGTGAGTTATGGCGGAAGCGCTACGATTATGACGATGGCGTCGTTGGGATTGTTGCTGAATGTCAAGCGAAGGCGGCTGAGTTTGTTCTATTGAGTTGAGTATTGGCCCGGCGGCACGACTCGGTGCCGGTGGTCCAGAGAGTGGATTCTATCGAGAGCCGGTGGAGTGTGCGGGGTGATAATGAGTATCGGACCTGGGCATGGTGCCCGCGTCCATCGCTCCCCGCGAGCCTCTGGGGCTCTCAGACAAAAGGAGTTTGTATGGGAATTGAGATTGCGATAACGGTCACGCGGGAAGAAACCCGTGTAGCAGTCCTCGACGGTGGAGTGGTCACCGACTTGTTCGGGGACCGCGCAAAACACAAGGACTTTGTCGGAAACATCTATAAGGGAAGAGTGGCCAAGGTCCTGCCGGGCATGCAAGCCGCGTTCGTGGACATCGGTTTGGAGAAGGCCGCATTTCTGCATGCGTCCGATCTCTCGATGGATGCGGAGCCGGGAGACATGCTGGTCGATGCGGAGGAGGACGACAAAGATTCGGACATGCTCCGGCCGAAGCGCCAGAGTGCGAAGCCGATTGAACAGCTATTGAGCGAAGGCCAGGAGTTGATGGTTCAGATTTCGAAGGGACCGATCGGTACGAAGGGGTCGCGGGTCACGACGTATGTGTCTCTGCCTGGGCGATATCTGGTATTTATGCCGAATGTCGAGCATATCGGAGTGTCTCGACGGATTCCTCGCGATGAAGAACGGGCGAGGCTGAAGGACATCATGCGCCGCGTCCGCCGCCCGGGCTGCGGCTACATCGTGCGGACGGTTAGTGAAGGCGTCAAGGAAGATGAGCTCAAATCCGACGTCGACTTTCTGCACGTCCTGTGGCAGGACATTCTGACGAATCGGGAGCAGTTGGGCGCTCCGGCGTTGCTGCATACCGATTTGAGTCTCAGCTTCCGCGTCGTGCGGGACCTTTTCGGGAAGAAAGTGGATCGACTCTGGATCGATTCGCGAAGGGAGTTCGAAGCCATTCGGGATTTCGTGCAACGGTTTTCCCCCGAACAGACCTCGCGGCTTCACTTCTACGACAAGGATGAGCCGCTGTTCGACCACCTTGGGGTGGAGCAGGAGATTGCGCGTGCGATGAATCGGAAGGTGTGGCTGAAATCAGGTGGGTATCTGGTGATCGATCACACGGAAGCGATGACGGTAATCGACGTCAATACGGGGCGGTTTGTCGGGAAACGGGATCAGGAAGAGACGATTCTCCGGAATAATCTGGAGGCTGCGAAGGAAGTCGCCTATCAGCTGAAATTGCGCGGGATCGGCGGCATTATCATCGTTGACTTTATCGACATGGAGCGTGAGAAGAATCGCGAAAAGGTCTACCATGCGCTGGTCGATGCCATGGCGTCCGACAAGGCGCGGACCAGAATCTCGAGAATTTCGGATCTCGGTTTGATCGAAATCTCACGCGAGCGCGTTCGCGAAGATCTGCTACGCTCGCTCTCTGAACCTTGTCGCTACTGTGAAGGCCGCGGGTATACGAAGTCTCCGACGACTGTGGTTTACGAGATCTTTCGCGAAATTCGCCGGATTGAACCGTCCGCAGATCATCAACGGATTGTCATTGGGACCCATCCCACAGTGGCGGAGCTGCTGCAAGACGAAGAGCGCCATGGGGTTGAAATCTTGGAACGAGATTGTTCGGCGAAAATTATCGTCACGCCGGACAGCCAGCTGCATCTCGAGCAGTACGATCTTGTCGTCATATAGAACTGTGCTGCCTCTGCCAGTGCATCACGTCATCCATAGGACTCGCGTGGCGCGGTATTCCTGCCGTTGTGGCGAACTTCCCGTCCTTCGTCGGTGTCTGTAATGGATGCGGATTCGCTGCCCCCGTGGTTGGTGCTCCAGACAATCGACGGTGTGGGCGATCGCACGCTTCTGAAGCTGATCCAAGCATTCGGCTCGCCGAATGCGGTGCTGACGGCTGCACAGGATGATCTGATTCGGGCCGGTTGCAGCCCGGATCTGGCCGAATCGGTGCGGCGCGGACCCGAACTGAAGATTCGCCAACAGATCGATCGGCAGCTCAAGGTCGTCGAACGTCTCAAGATCCGCATCATCACCCTATTCGACCAATCTTACCCCGCGCGGCTCAGAACAATTCCTGATCCGCCTCCGTTGCTGTATGCGAGCGGGACCTTATTACCACAGGACGATGTGGCGGTGGCGATTGTGGGAGGGCGGCGGGCCACGCCGTCCGGGCGGATTACCACCGAGGAGATTGCCAAAGAGCTTGCCGGAGGGGGCGTGACGATTGTGAGTGGCCTCGCACGAGGGATCGATGCGGCGGCGCATCGGGGAGCACTGGCCGGCAAAGGCCGAACGATTGCGGTTTTGGGGTGTGGAATCGATCGTACCTATCCACCGGAACATGACGCACTGCGGCGTAGCATTGAATCACACGGAGCCGTGATCTCCGAGTTGCCGATCGGAGCTTCTCCGCAGAGTCATCACTTCCCACGCAGAAATCGGATCATCAGCGGGCTGTCGTTAGGCGTCCTGGTCAGTGAAGCCGCGACGAACAGCGGATCGCTCATTACGGCAAAGCTGGCATTGGAACAGGGACGCGAGGTATTTGCCGTGCCGGGTTCTGTGAGAGATGAGGCGTGCAGGGGATCGAACGGTCTTATCAAAGAGGGAGCGAAACTGATCGAACAGGCACGGGACATACTCGATGAAATCTTGCCGCAAGTGGATGCGCGCCTGCGGGCCACGCTGTCTTTCGGTGAGGCGCCATCGGACTCACGCGAGCCGTTAGGAAAAGTAGACGCCCTGGTGTATGAGGCGCTTTCCTATGAGGCGCGATCCGTCGATGCGGTGATCGAAAGCACGGGACTGAGCGCCGCGCAAGTGGCGGCCACCTTGCTTTCGCTGGAATTGTACGGCCGGGTTCGTCAGCTTCCCGGTCAGCAGTACATTCGTCTCTAACAGGATGCTGAAAAAGTCCGCCAGCGGCGTTCTCGGTACCCGTGGAGCGTGGAAACCGACTGGTTGCTCTGGTTTGTCTCGTTTATTTGGTTGAACTAGACTAACCAGAGAAACCAGATGAACCAGACAAACCACAAACGAAGAGGACGGCCTTTTTGATCATCCTGCGGGTCATGCTAGTCGGCGCCGTCCACCATTCTAGTTGCATGAATCCGTGATATTTGGTACGGATGATGGGGTTGTTCACGTGCAGATGGAGTTGTCATGGCGAAATCTCTGATCATCGTTGAGTCGCCCACCAAGGCGAAAACGATCACCAAATACTTGGGCCGTGGCTATACGGTCATGGCGTCGGTCGGCCATATCAAGGATCTGCCGACCAGCAAGTTGGGCGTCGATCTCGACCACGATTTCGAGCCGCAGTACGTCACCATCAAAGGCAAGTCGAAAATTCTGGCCGAGATTAAGAAGAAAGCCGAAGAGGCCGACAAGGTCTTTCTGGCGCCGGACCCTGATCGTGAAGGAGAGGCTATTGCCTGGCACATTGAGCAAGAGCTGCTGGGGAAATCGAAAAAGAAGAAAAACGGAAAAATCTTCCGGGTCTTGTTCAATGAGATCACCGAGTCGGCGATCAAGCGCGCGTTGCAGTCGCCGGGTAAGATCGATATGAAATTGGTCAATGCTCAGCAGGCCCGTCGCGTGCTGGATCGCATTGTCGGCTATCAAGGTAGCCAGTTGCTTTGGAATAAAGTGCGCCGCGGACTCAGTATGGGGCGGGTCCAGTCTGTCGCGATGCGATTGATTTGCGAGCGCGAGGCAGAGCGGGAGGCCTTCAGGGCCGAAGAGTATTGGTCGATTACCGCGTTGCTGTCCGGCGTCAACCCTCCGCCGTTTGAAGCCAAGCTCCAAAGCATCAATGGCGAAGAGGCGTCGATTGAGCATGGCGAGCAGGCCGGCCGTGTGGTCGAAGCGATTCACGGGAAGACATTTGTCGTTCAATCGATCGAGCGCCGAGAAAAGAAACGGAACCCTGTCGCGCCGTTCATTACGAGCCGCCTGCAGCAAGAGGCCGCCCGCAAGCTGCACTTCTCGCCCAAGAAAACCATGACTTTGGCTCAGCAGCTCTACGAAGGCATCGAAATCGGCGCCGAAGGGGCGACCGGTCTCATCACCTATATGAGAACCGACTCTCCTCGAATTTCGAATGAGGCCATGACCGATGCGCGGGAGTTGATTCAGTCGCGGTTTGGAGCGGAATATCTCCCTGAGACGCCGAATGTCTACAAGACTCAGAAAGCTGCGCAGGAGGCCCACGAGGCTGTGAGGCCAACGTCGGCCGCGCGCGATCCCGAAGCTATCCGCCAGTACCTGGATCACGATCAGTACAATCTCTACAAGTTGATCTGGAATCGATTCATCGCCTCGCAGATGGTACCGGCGATTGTGGATGTGACGCGGATCGATTCGACGCCGGTCGGCACCAAAGACAAGTATGTCTTCCGTTCCACCGGAACGGTCGTGAAGTTCCCAGGACACACGATCGTCTATATGGAGGGTGTCGACAAAGAGTTGCCCTCGCAGAAGCCGAAGGCCGATCAGGAAGCAGAGGACGATAACGAGCGTCAGCTGCCGCCTCTCTCCGAAGGAGAACAGCTGCGGTTAGTCGAGCATGAGGGGCAATCGGTGACGGGCCTGACGTCGAAGCAGCACTTCACGCAACCGCCGCCTCGATACAACGAGGCGCTGTTGATCAAGGAGCTGGAGGAAAAAGGAATTGGCCGCCCGTCGACTTATGCGGCCATCATCTCGACGATTCAGGACAGAAAGTACGTCGAAAAGACCGAGGGGCGGCTGGTCCCGACGGAAACGGGAAGAACCGTAAACGACTTCTTGATGAAGGGGTTCCCCGAACTCATCAATGTCGATTTCACGTCGCATCTCGAAGAACAGCTCGATGAAGTGGAAGAGGGGAGTAAACCCTGGGTCACGGCGGTGCGCGACTTCTATACGCCGTTCACGAAGGAGATGGAGCGAGCCAGGACCATTCCGGGCCCGAAGGATAAGGTAGAACCGCCCACGAATATCCCATGCAAAAAATGCGGCAAGATGATGGTGATCAAATGGGGACGGAACGGCAAATTCCTTGCCTGTCCTGGGTACAAGGACGATCCGCCTTGCAAAAACACTCAGAATTTCGAGAAGCTCCCGGACGGCACCATCAAGATTGTGCCGAAACAGGAACTCACGACAGATCAGGTCTGTGACAAATGTGGAAGCTCGATGGTGGTCAAGACCGGTCGGTTCGGCAAGTTCATTGCCTGTTCCGCCTACCCGCAGTGCAAGACAACCAAACCGCTGGCGCTGGGTGTCAAATGTCCGCAGCCTGGTTGTGGCGGCGATCTCGTGCAGAAGCGAACGCGCAAGGGCCGCTCGTTCTTTGCTTGCAGCAAGTATCCGCAGTGTGAATACGCGCTCTGGGATCGTCCGGTGCCAAAGACCTGTCCAACCTGTCAGGCTCCGTTCCTGGTCGAGAAAGTCAGCAAGCAGGCTGGGCGGAGTGTGCAATGCCGCAATGAGGAGTGTGGTTACCGCGAAGCAGGCTGATCAGCGTTCAGCATCCATGAACCCCGCTCGACGAGTTCCGTGCGAGGCTTTCCCGCTCCCGTCAATAACTACCGCTCCTGTCCCGATCCAATTTCACCCGCCTAGGCAGGAAGCCACGGCTACCCGTCCTCCACAGTAGTCTGCTTCGGAGGGTTGATGAAGCCGTGGGACTCCATTGACCCACCCCCATCGACCTGCGCCACCTTCGTGTCCCGGGCACTGTTCGCCCCTTGTTTTCCACGCTGCTTTGCCTTACTCTCGCGCCTCACCATGAAGAGGCCACGAATTGCCATATACTGACACCGACCTTGTGAATGGACGACGGCTTCAGCGGCAGGTGGATCTTTGAGGCGCCGGGCGCGGTCGAAAAACCGCTCACGGACAGCGAGACCCATAAAGATTCGACGCTGCGGCAATTCTTTTTCTTCGGTCTCGGCGGGATCTTTCAGACTATGTTACAAACCGTCGCACTGAGTTGCAGTCGCGGGGAACGCCGGCTGTTCTCAGACATCAGCGTGACGGTCAAGCCAGGAACGCTGTTGGCTGTGCTGGGTGAGAACGGCAGTGGGAAAACCAGCCTCCTTCGCATGCTGTGCAGTCTGTTGTCACCTGAACGAGGCGCGATCCTGTGGCAGGGGCAAGATATCCGCCAACTCAAGGAACTCTATTGTGCCCAGCTCACCTATATCGGGCATCTCAACGGAATCAAGGATGATCTGACTCCGGTCGAAAACCTCACGGTTTCCGCCTGCCTGGCCGGCGATGAAAGTTCCGGCGCACTCGTGCAGGATGCGTTGGAAGCCGTCGGTCTCAGGCGATCGGTTCATCTACTGCCGACGAGGGTCCTGTCACAAGGACAAAAGCGCCGCGTGGCGCTGGCGCGTCTTTGGCTTTCCACGCATCCGTTATGGCTCTTGGATGAGCCGTTCACGTCACTCGATGAGGCTGCCACAAATTACTTGACTCAACGCCTGCAGTCGCATCTGCGTCACGGCGGCATGGCGGTCGTCGCCACTCACCAGGAGGTTGCGCTCCCAACTAATGCAGTCCAGCGCCTGAGGCTGACTGGATGAGCCGGCCCAGCATGTGGGAGACGTTGCGCGGGATTGTCCGGCGGGATCTGCTGCTGGCCATGCGACGCCGTTCGGATGCGGCGATGTCGGTCTTCTTCTTAGTCATCGTCGCGAGCCTCTTTCCGTTGGGGGTTGGGCCGGAGCCGGCGGTGCTGAGGATGATCGCCCCCGGTGTGCTCTGGGTCGCGGCCCTGCTGGCCTGTCTGTTGTCACTGGGGCGCGTATTTACGGCTGATTATCTCGATGGCGTGTTAGAACAGATGTTGTTGATCTCTCAGCCTCTGGCGGTCCTGGTCGTCGGCAAGGTATTCGCGCACTGGCTGATCTCCGGCTTGCCGGTGGTCCTGCTCTCGCCTCTCCTCGGCTTGCAATTCGGACTGGGAGGGGAATCGCTGGGGGTGCTGGTGTTGTCGCTCTTGCTTGGGACGCCGACGTTGAGTATGATTGGGGCTATCGGCGCAGCGCTGGTGCTTGGTGTGCGCGGGAGTGGATTGCTGATCGCCCTCCTAGTACTTCCCCTCTATGTTCCGGTGCTTATTTTTGGGGCCGGCGCCGTCACGAGCAGCTTGGCCGGAATCGGCGGCGAAGCGAATCTGTCGTTACTCGGAGCCTGTCTGGCGCTCTCACTCTTTTTTGCGCCCTGGGCCACGGCGGCGGCGCTGCGCATCGCGTTGGAGTAATACAGTCTCATGAGCTTCATGGGCGTCAACTGGCTCAAGTATTCGTCACCGCAGGCCTTCTACCCGCTGGCCGGGAGCCTGATCCCGTGGTGCGCCGCCGCCGCGATCTTGTTGATCGGCGTCGGCCTGTACATCGGATTCTTCATCGCGCCGACCGATTTTCAACAAGGCGAGGCCTACCGCATTATCTTTGTCCATGTGCCGGCCGCCTGGATGTCTATGTTTCTGTACGTCGTGATGGCCGCATGGGCCGGCCTTGGGTTGGGGTTGAATGCACGCCTCTCGTTTATGATGGCCCAGGCCATCGCTCCCACCGGTGCGATGTTTACGTTTCTTGCGCTGCTCACCGGTGCGATGTGGGGCAAGCCGACCTGGGGGGCATGGTGGGTGTGGGACGCCCGGCTGACGTCGGAGCTGATTCTGCTGTTTCAGTATGCCGGGGTCATGCTGTTGCGGACGTCGATCGACGATCTGCGCCGCGCCGACCGCGCCAGCGCCGTCTTGGCGCTGGTCGGGGTGGTCAATGTCCCGATCATCTATTTTTCCGTGCGCTGGTGGAACACGTTGCACCAAGGGGCCTCCGTCAGCATGACGGCGGCGCCGAAAATGGCGGCGACGATGCTGACGGCGATGCTGCTGATGACGGTCGGCTTCTGGATGTATAGCCTGGCGGTGACGCTGGCCCGCATGCGGTGCGTGATGGTCGAACGTGAGTCACTCCTGTCGTGGGGCAAGCAAGCCTCGATGCAGGAAGTCGCGGAGGCACGCTGATGCAGTGGGGGAGTCTGGAGGAGTTTCTGGCGATGGGAGGGTACGGCCTCTATGTGTGGACGTCGTTCGGGACCACGGCCCTGTGCATGGGGTGGGAAGTCCTCGCCCTATGGCGTCGGCGTGCCGCGGCGGTTGCCGAGCACCGCGACGTGTCGTAGGAGGAGTCGGTGAAACCTCGACACAAACGGTTTGCCCTCATCGGCCTGGGGCTGATCACGCTGGCGCTGGCGACGATGCTAGTGCTAAACGCGTTTCGCAGCAATCTCGTCTTCTTTTTCACCCCCACACAAGTGGCGAACGGCGAAGTCCCCCAGGGACGGAGCTTCCGGATCGGGGGGATGGTCGAAGATGGCAGCCTCACGCGCGAGGGCGACGGCCTCACCGTCCACTTTATTGTGACGGACTTGGCGAAACGCGTGCCTGTGACGTTCAAAGGGATCCTGCCGGACCTCTTCAAGGAAGGGAAGGGCGCCGTCGCGCAAGGGCAGCTGGTCGCCGATGGCACGTTCATAGCCAGCGAAGTGCTGGCAAAACACGATGAGAACTATATGCCGCCGGAAGCGGCCGACGCGCTGGCCAAAGCCAAGGCGTCAGGGGCCCAGAGTAGCAGCACCTTGGTCGTACAACCGCAGTAGGACACCCCCGCTATGATTCCAGAAATCGGTCAGTTCGCCTTGATTCTCGCGCTCTGCGTCGCCATCGTGCAGGGGAGTCTTCCCATCTACGGCGCGGCTGTCGGGAACTCTGCCCTGATGTCCATGGCGAAGCCGGCGGCGCGAGGGCAGTTCCTCTTGGTGTTGATTGCGTTCTGCTGTCTCGGCTACGCCTTTGCCGTCAAAGATTTTTCCGTGCTGTATGTCGCGGCGACATCGAATTCCCAGCTCCCTCTTCATTATCGCCTCGCAGCCATCTGGGGCGCGCACGAAGGATCGCTCTTATTGTGGACCTTCATTCTGACGGTGTGGATGTTCGCCGTCACATTGTTCTCCGCCCATCTACCGGAGACGATGCGCGCGCGCATTCTCGGCGTGATGGGATTAGTCAGCATGGGTTTTCTCTTGTTCATGTTGTCTGTGTCCAATCCGTTTGAGCGATTGATCCCAGCCGCTGCCGATGGGCGGGATTTGAATCCCCTGCTGCAAGACCCGGGTATGGTCATGCATCCGCCGATGCTCTACATGGGATACGTCGGATTCTCTGTGGCGTTCGCCTTTGCCATTGCCGCGCTGCTGGGGGGCAATCTCGATGCCGCCTGGGCACGCTGGTCGCGTCCCTGGACGACCGTCGCCTGGTGTTTTCTGACAGTCGGAATCGCACTGGGGAGCGGCTGGGCCTATTACGAACTGGGGTGGGGAGGATGGTGGTTCTGGGATCCGGTCGAAAACGCCTCCTTCATGCCCTGGCTGGCCGGTACCGCGTTGATTCATTCGCTCGCCGTGACCGATAAACGGGGCGGCTTCAAGGTCTGGACCGTCTTGCTCGCAATTATGGCGTTTTCGTTGAGCCTGCTCGGGACGTTTCTCGTGCGCTCCGGTGTCTTGACCTCCGTACATGCGTTCGCGACCGATCCAAAACGAGGACTGTTTATACTGGCCTTCTTGGCGGTGGTCATCGGCGGGTCGCTCCTACTCTATGCCTGGCGGGCTCCGCGTGTCGGGTTAGGCGGGGGATTCGACCTCGTCTCTCGTGAATCGATGCTGCTGGCCAACAACGTGTTACTGATCGCGGCCTTGGGGTCGGTGTTGTTGGGCACGTTGTATCCCTTGTTCCTGGACGCGCTGGACCTCGGGAAAATCTCTGTCGGCCCTCCCTATTTTGACGCCGTCTTCGCCCCCCTGATGACGCCGGCCCTCTTTTTGATGGGGATCGGTCCTCTTGCGCAGTGGAAGAAAGCAAACTTGCCGGAATTAGCGATGCGGTTGCGCTGGGCATTCGGAGTCAGTCTAGTAACCGCCCTTGCGCTGCCGTTCGTCTTGGGCAAGTGGACTCCCCTGCTTAGTCTAGGCCTCCTGCTGGCCATCTGGATCGTGACGACGGCCGCGATCAATCTGCGTGAACGGCTGGCCCATGTTGACGGCAGCAGCCTCGCGGGTCGCCTGGCTGCAGTGCCTCGATCGTATTGGGGCATGCTCCTGGCCCACTGCGGAATCGCCGTGTTTGTCGTCGGTGTGACCATGGTGAAGGGCTTCGAAACGGAGCAAGACGTCCGGATGAACGTCGGAGAGACGGCGACCATCGGCGGCTATACCTTCCGCTTCGACGGCGCGCAGGACATCATGGGACCGAACTATACGGCGGCGCGCGGGACGTTTCATGTGAGTCGGGACGGCCGTGACGCAACCGTGATGTATCCGGAAAAGCGGCGCTACCCTGTGCAGAATCAGATCATGACCGAAGCCGCGATCGATTCCGGATTGCTGCGCGACCTGTATGTGTCGTTGGGCGAACCACTCGAAGACGGCGCCTGGAGTGTGCGGCTCTATTACAAACCCTTTGTGGATTGGATCTGGGGCGGATGTTTGATCATGGCATTGGGCGGTGTGCTGGCCGTCAGCGATCGCCGCTACCGACTCGCGTGGCGCCGTGAAGAGCCGGCAGTGCCGGCGGCGACACAGACGGCAGGGCGGAAGGTTGCATGAATCGGTTTCTCCTCCCGCTTTCGATCTTCGTCGTCGTGGTCGGCTTTCTGGCCGTCGGGCTGACGCTCAACCCGCGGGAAATACCGTCTCCCTTGGTGGGGAAGTCGGCGCCTGATTTTTCGCTTCCGCAGCTCCATGACCAGGGGAAAGTATTTTCGTCGAACGAGCTGACGGGCAAGGTCTGGCTGCTCAACTTCTGGGCCTCATGGTGCAGCGGCTGCAAGACCGAGCATCCTGTCCTGATGCAGCTCGCACAATCCGGGGAAGTGCCCATCTACGGCATGGACTACAAGGATCAAAGGGAAGAAGCGCTGGCGTGGTTGAGACGATGGGGTAATCCTTATCCGGTCACCGCGGTGGATGAGTCGGGGCGCGTCGGCATTAATTACGGAGTCTACGGGGTGCCGGAAACCTATGTGATCGATAAGCAGGGGGTCATTCGCTACAAACAAATCGGGCCATTGGATGACGATGTCGTGGCGAAGAAGATTCTACCGCTGGTGAAAGAACTTCAAGCGAAATGAGCTGGCTCGCTCTCATCATGTTGCTCATGCCCGGGCTGGCCTGGGCTGGGGAGGCCAAGCCCTTGGCTGAGGATCCCGTGGCTGAGGCGCGGCTCAAGCATCTGGCCGTCGAGCTCCGGTGTTTGGTCTGTCAGAACCAAACGTTGGCGGACTCGAATGCGCCACTCGCGGAGGATTTACGCCGAGAAGTCCGCGAGATGATCGCGAAAAACATGAGTGATCAAGAGATCATCGACTTCCTGGTACAACGGTATGGCGATTTCGTCTTGTATCGGCCACCATGGAAAATGACCACCACTCTTCTCTGGATCGGGCCGTTTCTCTTGCTCGTCGGTGGCGCGATCACACTCGTGATGGCGTTGAGGCGTCGAGGACGGACGCTCACGGACTCGGCGGTGACGGATGAGGAGCATCGGCGCGTCGAACAACTGTTATCGCAAGGGGTAAAACGATCATGACCCTCACATTTTGGCTCATCGCGTCGGCCATGACCGTGCTCGTCCTCGGTCTCCTGTTACGGCCCTTGCTGAAGCGTACCGCTACCGCAACGGGAGAGCAGGAGAAGACGCTGCATGTCTACCGACAGCAGTTCGCGGAATTGGAGCAGGACCGGACAAACGGCCTGCTCACCGACGAACAGTATCAACTGGCGCGACGTGAGCTGGAGCGCCGTCTGCTGGAAGAGACAGGCGCCACGGAGACATCGCCCATAATGGTACGGCGACAAGTAAACAGCAGGTTGGTGGCTCTTGCGCTTGCCATGATTATCCCGACTGTCAGTGGGGTGCTCTATTGGACACTGGGGAATCCGTTCGCCATGACGCATCCAACTGCGTCCCCAATGACTTCCCAAGGAAGTTCTGAGGATGACCGTCAGTTGTCTGACGGACTCAATGCGTTGGCTGAGCAACTGAAGAAGAAGCTCGAACAAAATCCCAACGACGGCGTGGGATGGGCGTTGCTTGCGCGCTCCTATATGGCAATGGAGCGTCACGCCGATGCCGTGCCGATCTTCGAGAAAGCCGTGAAACTAAATCCTGATAATGCACAGTTACTTGCGGACTATGCCGATGCTCTCGCTGTCCACCAGGGTCGCAAACTGGAAGGGAAGCCCGACCTCTTGATTCAAAAGGCGCTGAAGATCGATCCACGCAATGTGAAGGCGCTGATGTTGGCAGGAACTATCGCCTTCAACCGACAGGATTATGCGCGCGCGGCCAAGGACTGGGAACAGGCTCGCGCGAACCTTCCTCCGGACGCAGAGCCGGAGGCGACGCAAGAACTGACGGCCAGCATCGCAGAAGCCCAGCGCCGACTGGGCGGCGGCCAGGTGACGATGACCGCCAATGCGAAACCGGCGGCGCCGGCCAAGCCAACCGGGCCGACCGGGCAGGCCGGACCGTCGCGTGCGATCACCGGCAAGGTGATTTTGGGGCCGGCTGTAGCGGCCAAAGCTTCCCCGACGGATACATTATTCGTGTTCGCACGAGCGGTGAATGGCCCGCCGATGCCGGTATCTATCGTGCGCGCAACCAAGAAAGATTTGCCCTTCACGTTCCGGCTCGATGACTCGACCAGCCCGATGCCGTCCAGAAAACTCTCCGACATGGACAAGGTGGTGATTGTGGCCCGTCTGTCGAAGTCCGGCAGAGCCGCGCCGGAAAGTGGAGATCTGGAAGGGATGAGTGAGCCGGTAAAGCCTGGAACGAACGGACTTACCGTCGTCATCGATCAAGCACGACCGTAACGCCGGGCCCCCAGCCGCCTGCTTCTCTATCACCACGCTGTCTGATCTCCTTCCCGATCCCTGCGCTGGCCTCCTCTCACCGTCGTCAGAGGAAGAAGGACACCCATCGCCCTCGCCTGGACGACACGGGGTTTGGGAGCTATACGGCACAGACTATGCTGTCGCCAGCGAATAAGTCACTACTCATGCCTGACCCCGCTAACTGACCCCACTAATTAGCTTGTTGTACACACAGCACCGCGATCGTAATCGCCAAGCAAGAATCGAAAACCGTTTTCTTGCAGTGCTTGGATCAGATGCTCGTCGAGAGCACGAGCTCGGAGGGAAAACGCTGTCTAGTTCGGAATTGTTGACAGATCTGTATGTGGAACGTAGGCTGTGCGCGTATGGAAAGGCTTAAAGGGGTATTCGAGGAGTTGCGTCTATGAGAAGATTGTCTCAGAGGGGGACGGATCGAAAACTCCGGCGTTATCGGGATATCTTGCGCAGGGAGCTGCCCAAGCTCAAAGCCCGCTTTCATATCCAGTCTCTCGGTCTCTTCGGATCGTACGTTCGGGGGTCTGCCCGGCAAGAGAGCGATCTCGATGTGCTCGTGGAGTTTGCCGAAGAGCCGGGTCTGTTCGCGTTCATCGACTGTGAAGCCTACTTGGCTGCGCTGTTGGGCGTTAAGGTGGATTTGGTCATGAAGGAGACGCTCAAACCGAGGATTGGTCGGCGAATACTCAGTGAGATGGTCCGTCTGTGACGAAGAACCGGGAGTTTCTCGACTATGTGGCGGATATCCAGAAAGCGGCGCAGCACATTGCGCAATTCATTGCAGGCATGACGTGGGCGCAGTTTGCTCAAGACCAGAGGACTATTTATGCTGTCGTCAGAGCATTCGAGATCATCGGAGAAGCGGCGAAAAAGGTTCCACCGTCTGTCCGTAAACGACATTCAAAGGTGCCCTGGAAACAGATGGCCGGGATGCGGGACAAGCTGATCCATGAGTATTTTGGGGTGAACTACCAAGTGTTATGGAAAACGGCCAAAGAAGACATCCCTTCCATTCAGCCCCTCATCGCCGAAGTCTATCGGAAAGAATCAAGCAAGACGCGCCGTCGCCGGTAGGGGACGATTGACCGCGCAAACCTCAGCACCGAACGGGGCGGCTTCGGGCCGGATGAACTCGCCGAGTGGGTCCGATCAGAGCCTGCCGTTCCTGTACCACCCTCGCTGCATCGTCTCCATGGCCACCGTCATGGCCGCGTGGCGGTTCTCTACACCGAGCCGGCGGCAAATCCGTTCTAAATGTTTCTGCACAGTAAGTCACTACTCATGCCTGACCCCATTCACTGACCCCATTCAGTGAAGTGATGATGACCTCGCCAAGACCCCACCAAATAAGGCATAATGAAGGACGGCAAAGATAGTGCTGAGTGCTGAGTTTTGAGTTAAGGGTTCGAGGCTCGCGAATTTCCAAACTCCAAACTCAGAACTCAAAATTCAAAACTCAGTCCTTCGAGAGTGGTCCCGCCACAAACTGCCCACCCTGCCGTTCCCCGAGTCCCGCTCGTCTCATAGGGGGATGGGAGGCGGTAAGTGAATCCGGCCCGATTCACCTGCATCGGTTCCCATTCGGCCGAATTGGATACATCCCGCTAACGAGTTGGCCGTGTTCGTTCGTGGGGCGTTTTCCACTTGTGTGGAATCTCCTGGTTTTTCTATGTCTGTTCCCCTCTCTGCCTGATCCGGCGCGTCGCTATCGCTGCAAGCACGTATCTTGCTAAAGCCGTGCCGTATGAAACGAGTACCGTGAACGGGTTCGCTGCCAACCCAAAGAGGATGGTCCTGCTGAAGAGGCAGAGGAGGAAAGAGGCGACGACGAGACGGCCTCTCCCGCCCGGTTGCCCGTCACGGCGCGGCAGGACGTGAGCCGGCACTGTGATGGGAGGCGCCGCGCCTCCCATATGGAGCCGGCACACCATTCACGGGGTCTAGGCTACCGGCCCATGACACCGTCACCCCCCACGGGGGTGGGCAGGACGAACTGGGACGGTGGCATCACACATGAAGAGGGGTCAACCATGGCGACACACGCTGACCAAATTGAGAGATTTTTTAAGATTGATAAATTCTATCCGCCTCTCCTCGAAGAATCGGATCAGGTCGCTTCCGACGCCCCCAAAGCTTCTCCCGAGTTCATTATAAAACGACTTCGAGAGCTGGTACCGCTTCTGGCCTTTACAAAAGCGATGGTCGTCACGGAAGAACAACCCCGCGGTCACTGAGGCCGTTGCCGGGGAAGGAACGGGGCCGGTGAAGAAGCGAGAAGCGGCCGAGGAAATCATCGGCCATTTTATCTCCGGTGTGCATTCCGTAAAAAAGTCCCGTGCCTATCTGGTCGGGCTATCCTAACAAATCTATAAGGAGGGCATCATGAGTGCAAAGAGCCGGTTCACGATGGGATTCCTATCCGTGATTGCTGTAGCAGGATTGTTCGCAGCATCGATCGGTTTTGCGGCTGATGCACCTGATGCATCTAAAACGACTGCCGCCACGTCAGCTAGGTCGGAGGCTCGGTCGGACGACTTTAAGATTATTAAGGTTGTCCAGGACGGACGTTGGCAAGTGGTGGACTCCAAGGGGAATGTCTATCTCCTCACCGAGGTGAAAAATAACCAGGCCTGTGAGGAGCGTCCGCATGCGTACACCCAGCCGATGAGCCACTGATGCATCGATGGACTCTGACCGGGGAGGGCAACGCCATGTCCCTCCCCAGTCCGCCTTCGGGCGGTGAGTCTCGCAGGGTGTTGACAAAGGCCACCAGCGGCGTTCTCGCGTCGCTCAGAGGCTCAACGTACGGCCCAGAGTACGCTTCGCCCCTTCGCTCGCTGCGGCCTTGCTGGATGACCTTTCTGAACACCCTGCGGGCTCTTCGGATGCCGTCCATGATCTCTCGCCTTCCTGTTTTCTTAGGGGGCAGACATGGTTTGTCAACAGACTGCTGGTCATCCACGGCCAGTGGTACGTCGGGAAATTTTTCCAAAACATGTGACCTTGCACGTCCAGATAAATGTTCCGTCCCTCCATCATCATGAGCAGCCCCGACCGCTCGTGCTTCCTGCTGCAAGCTTCCGACTGCGTCAATCCATCCTTGATCTTTCCACCTGGTCCCAAGTAATGTCGTACCTCCACGACAGAAGGGTACGATGATGCCCGCACGCATTCTCATCGTTGATGACGACCCCGATATTCTCTCCGGTTTAAAACAACGGCTCGAGTGGCTTGGGCATCAAACCATGACGGCCAAGGATGGCGCGGAAGCGCTGTCGGCAATTCAGCAGGACAGGCCTTCGCTCGTCCTGCTCGATCTTGAACTGCCGATATTGTCCGGGATCGAAGTCCTCGAGCGTCTAAGAACCGAGAGCCACATCGGTTTCAGGGAAAGCCTTCCAGCATCTGATGGCAGCCAGGCGATGACCCCACCCATCATCATGCTGACAGCGTTCGGAACCATCAATCGAGCGGTCGAAGCCATGAAGCTGGGAGCCTGCGACTTTCTGACGAAACCGTTTAACCTCGAACAGCTGGAATGCCTGATTCGTAAAGTGCTTGACCGAGAATCGCTTGCGAGAGAGGTGACGCATCTGCGCTCGCAGGTTGAGTCACGGTACGCGACGATCGTGGCCGAGAGCCGGAAGATGAAGGAGGTGTTGGCATTCGCCAAGCGAGCCGCCTCATCGGACGCCGTTATTCTGGTCCAAGGCGAAACCGGGACGGGCAAAGAACTCCTCGCGCGGGCGATCCACCGGTGGAGCGGACGGAACAATCGGTGCTTCATGGTCGTGAACTGCGCGGCGCTTCCCGAACACCTGCTGGAGAATGAGCTGTTCGGCCACGAACGGGGTTCGTTTACGGGTGCGACGCAGATGCAGGAAGGCAAGATCGAGGCGGCGGACGGGGGCACCGTCTTTCTCGACGAAATCGGCGATATGCCGGTGGCGCTCCAGAGCCGGTTCTTGCGGGTGTTGCAGGACAATGAGTTTCACCGAGTCGGCGGCACGCGCCAAATTCGGGTGGATGTCCGGTTTATCGCGGCGACGAACAAGGATCTTCCTCACGCCGTCAAACACGGGACGTTCCGGGAGGATTTGTATTATCGGCTCGATGTGTTGCCCGTCACGCTTCCACCGTTGCGTGAACGGCAGGACGATATCCTGCGTCTCGCGGCGCACGTGATCGACCGTGAGGGGGGGCGACGCGGGGCTGAGAAGAAGCGACTCAGCCCGAATGCGGAAGAAGCCCTATGCCACTATCATTGGCCAGGGAACATTCGTGAACTGGAAAACGTCATCGCCCGCGCGGTCATCCTGTCGGATTGCCAGGATATTGAAGCCGAGCATCTTAGGCTCCCGGTCGTGGTGAAGGCGACAGACTCGGCCCGTCATGCTGAAGACGTGACTTTGTCCTACCGTGACTCAATGGAATCGCACAGTCGGTGGCTCATTCGTGAAGCGTTGCGGAGGACGGAAGGGAATCAAACCAAGGCCGCCGCCATGCTGAAGCTGCAGCGAACCTATTTCACGAAATTGCTTAAGCAGAAGGGCATTTTTTCGAAGCAGTCTGATCCGTGAACGCAGGTCGCAGGTGTCATGCGCCGCGCCGTTACTGCATAAGACAGATGCGTGCTAAGTGTCCGGTGGGATGTCCGATGACGACCGGGCTGTGACGGGGAGATCGACGAAGAACCGGCTGCCTTTCGCTACGGTGCTCTCGACGCGCACCGCGCCGCTGTGCAACTCCACCAGTTCCTTCACGATGGAGAGGCCGAGTCCGGATCCCCGCGTATCCATTCCGTTCGATGAACGATAAAAAGGCAGGAAGATTTTGCCGAGTTCTCCGGGCGGAATCCCGCAGCCGGAATCAGCCACGCATACCGTGACGATTTCGCCTCCAGTGTTCCTGCCGGTCAACTGAATCATGCCGCCAGAGGGCGTGAACTTCACGGCATTATGGATCAGATTAGTGAACACCTGCCGAAGCTTCTCTTCGTCGCCCCACACGCAGCACATCGAATCAGGAAGGTCGACGCGGACCGACAGGTTTTTCTGCACGCTGTAGTAATGGTGGAGCGTGAGAAGCACGTCCTGAATAACCTCGTTGAGACGCACCGCCGCCATTTTTAAAGTCATCCGCCCGGCTTGAAGGCAAGAAAGGTCCAGCAGGTCATCGATCATCTGCCGAAGTCGCTCGGTGTTCTCGCTGACGCGGCGCAGCGCATCCGCCTGACCTGGTGTGATCGGCCCGCCGACGCCGTTCAACAAATTGGACAGGTGCACTTTCATCGAGGTGACGGGTGTGCGAAGTTCGTGCGAGGCGTTGGAGACCAAGGCGGTCTTGACATTGCTCAACTCCTGCAGCCGGCGATTAGCCCGCTGCAACTCATCGGTGCGCGCCTGAACCCGCGCTTCGAGGGTGTGGTTCAGCTCCTGCATTTTCTGTTCGTGGCTCTGGAGCGAACACACCATGTTGTTGAACACGCGCGTCAGGTCCCCGATCTCGTCGGATGAGCAGGGAGTCGCGCGGGCCGAAAAATCCCCTCCTGCGAGATGCGCCGCCGCCGCCGTCAGCGACTTAACCGGGGTGCTGATCCGGCGGGCGAGGAAGAGGACGCCCACGAGCCCGATCGCAATGGTGACCGCGGTGAGGAGCAGCACCTGCCGGATCAATGTGCGCAGCAGGTCCAGCGTGTGGGCGTCGGACAGGCCGACGTGGACCGTGCCGTAGACCGCCGAAGATTTGGGCCTGTCCTCCGCCGCTGGATCAGGAGTCTCATGCAAGGTCAGACTCAAGGCCGGATCGTCATCGAACGCGGCGGACGCGCTGAGAACCGGTACCGCGACATCAAAGTACGACGGCTGGGGCGCCAGGCGTCTCAGCACGAGACTGAGTACGTGATTAAATTGAGAGGTGGGGAGTTCCACGATGCGCGGAATGCCGTCCTCGAGGAGGATGCGGCGCACCGTCGGGGTGATTGAGGAACGGGACGCCGCAGGCGGAGCGGCAGGCAACGAAAAAAGATCGGCGACGCGTTCGTCGGTGAACGGCTGCTTCCAGGCCCCTTTGCCGACGGCGCCGAGGAGCCGGCCGTCTGCGGAGCGGATCATGGCGTACGCGACATGCTCCACGGCGAGCAATCCCGCGATCTGTTCACGGACCTGAATGTGATCATTGACGAGGACGCTGTAGCGACTGCTGATGGCCAGGTGCTTCGCCAGGAGCGTGCCGCTGTCGATGAGTCCATCGGTCACGGAGGCGGCTTGCTGCTGGATGAAGAACCAGCCCAGCGCGGAACAGGTGGCCACCACGATGAGAGTCGTGAAGACGACTAACTTGGTCCACAGAGTCATGCGACACGTGGTGGAGGCGGGGGAGATCGGGGCTGTCATGAGGGCGGACTCCTTGTCGCACCGTCGAGAAAGCGGTGGCCAGGTCCTAGGGAATCAGGTCCTTCGGCGTCTCTATCTGGGCCACGGCTCCCGGTCCGCCGTACCGCAACGTGGCCAGGCGCAGCACGTCTCTGGAGGGGCTCAGCCCAAAGTATTCGGCGGAGTTAAGGTTGATGGCCAACTGTGGGTGAATGGGCTCCTGGAGCGGCTGGCGAGACGGGGATCTGCCCCGCAGGATGGCCTTGGCAAGGTCTCCAGCTTGCCGGCCGATGTCCTCCGCCTTGACCACTAAGGCGCCAAGCGCCCCTTGCTGAACCAGCGTCGGCGAGAAACCGAACACCGGCACTTTCAACTCCAGCGTGGTCCTCACAATGAATCCCAGAGAATCCTCAGTCACGACCGTCTGGTCCTGCAACAACCAGAATACATCGATCTTCGGCAGCACCGTGCGCAGCGCATTGGGAACTTCGGAAGGATTGTCCACGGCGACGGCGATCACCTCGATCCCCAGCTTGCGGGCGGCACGCTGAGCCTCATCCACCAGGGCTCCGGTCCGGTCGGGATCGTACAACAGCCCGATCCGGTTTGTGTTGGGCGCCACGGAACGGATCGACGCGAGTTGAGCACTGGGGGAAACACGCATCAGAATCCCGGTCATGTTCGGAGCGGGCAGTCCGTGCAACTCCGGATTCAGGACCAAACAGAACACCGTCGGCGTATCGACGAGCTCCAGCTTCGCTGCAAGCGCCGCCTTGAGGCCGACAGCAAGGACCAGATCAGGCGGCTCGCCGCGCAGCGATGTGGCGATCTCGCGGCCTCGCGCCGTGCTGCCTGCAAGATTGTACTCGGTGACCGTCGTGTTCGAGGACAGCGTCGAGCGAAACGCCTGGACCGCCTGATTGTAATAGGGGACATCGGCCGACTTGAGAATCACCACCTCGGCCGCATAGGTGAGGGGGGAGATCAGGACCAGGGCCATGAGCAGAGGAATGGCGAAGAGGAGGCCGGAGACCGTCGCCTTCAAGGAGACGACCTGATCGATTCGATGCGGTAGGGTTGCCCGGAATGTCATGGCATCACACTGGAGACCGACAGAGATCCACGTTCCTATCGTACCACAGCCAAAGGTGCGCCGGTAAGGAGCTCTCTTAACTCAAAAATCGGCACTCAGCACTTCCCAGTGACTCCGCACTCATAACTTAGAACTTCTCTCTCCGCTCCACAATTCTGGCGCGATCTGCTATCGTAGCGTAGCCGGTATACGCATGTACAAAGATGGAGGTGCTGCATGAAGACGTTTACTGCATACTTGGAATGGGACCCGGAAACAAAATTGTATGTGGGCTTTGTGCCCGGGATTCCGGGCGCGCATACGCAAGGGAGAAGCTTGGACGAATTGCAGGAGAATCTGAAAGAAGTTCTTGGATTATGTCTTGAAGAATACCAAAATGCCGGCGAAGATCTCCCACGGTTTATCGGACTCCAGCAAATCGAGGTGGCCGGGTGAGCCGGCTTCCCATTGTCGATTGCAAGAGGATGGAAAAGGTCCATCTGCTTCGCCTCTCGTAGCTCTCAGTTCCTACCGAACTCAGCACTCGGCACTCAGACCTTCTCTCTCCACGCCTTCCTAACTCAGAACTCACGACTCAGAACTTTCCGAGCGATCAGCCTTCAACTCCGGACCAAACTCAAAATTCAGAACTCAGAACTCAAAACTTCCCAGTGACTCAGCACTCAGCACTTCTTCGTCAGAATCGCACCGTCAGCCAGCCCATCACGCGGCTGCCGATCGTATCGCCCAACGGATGTTCCTTGTGCTGGTCGTTGAGCGCGTTGAAGGCGGAGATGGCGACCTCCGCCTCGCGCCTGTAACCTGCGGCGACTTCTTGCTGCCAGAAACGATAGGCGCCGCGCAGATTCAGCAGGTTGTAGCTGTCGAGGGCTCGGTTCGGAATGGCATTTCCAAAGAGCGGAGCAAGGTTAAAGGTTTGCTCGTTGATGGGATAGTGTGTGGCTTCCACGTGATGCAGGATCACACTGCTACTGAGTCCGTTGCTCCACTCTCCCCGGGCGCCAGCGTTGATCTTGAACCGGGGCCCCTCCCGTGCGACCGTCGATGTCCCTATAAACGTCTGATCGATCTTTAGATAGGCATAATTGGCGAACAGGGTCAGCCACGAGGTCGCGAGGAATTCGAGCCCGACCTCACCACCGTAGATTTTCGCTCTGTTGTTATCGTTCTCGTACTCGATTTGCCGGGGGCCGCTGCTTGAAATGTCCACGAGATCCCGGATAAGATTCGAAAACAGATCGGCTCGCAGGCGGAGACGATGCTGCCAGAACCAGCCTTGATAGCCCAGTTCGTACGAGACCAACTGCTCGGGGAGAAGCGGATCCGTGCGATGAAATGATAGCGGCGGTACGCCGAGCAGTCCGTCGAAGATGGTCGGTATTAATCCGTCGGCATGGATCTCAAACAGCGTCGGAGGTCGATAGCCCACAGAGAATGCTGCGCGGAACGTGTGGTTGGGTGTCGGGGCGATCAACAAGGCGATCCGTGGGCTGTAGGTGGGGTAAATGAAGGTCTGCAGATCTTGACGCACTCCTGCGATCAACGTCACTTCTGGGGTCGGCGTGAATTCACTTTGCACGTAGAATCCCACCCGGTTCTCTCTCGCAAATCCATCAATAATAAAATTGCTCGACAGGGTGTTGTGCCGAAAGTTTACCCCATAGATAAGACGAAACATTGGTCCCAGACGAACGGAGTGTTGTGCTTCGAGATTCATGGTATTCGTCACGTACGAAGCGGGAAACCCGCCGGTTCGATCCGTTACACGGAATAAATTTCCCAGCAATGGATGAGACAGGGTGTCCGCATTATAGGTCGTTTGCATCCACCACGAGCGGATGAAGAAATCGGGCCGTTCATAGCCGACACTGGCATAGCCTTGGGACGCCGTGCTTTTGTCCAACGAGCTTTCGAACAACAGTCCGTCGAAGCGATTGGCGTCTATCAGGCCTCCGGACATCGTCAGCATCGAACCGTCTCCGAAGTGGTAGCCGGTTTGGACATTGAATTTGTGCGATCTGAATGCCAAGGAATCTCGGCTCCGCCACTCTTGATTCTGGTCTCTCCCCACTGAGAGCCGGTAGCCGAATTCCCCGAGAGTGCCGGCATGGATGGCCGCGCTCGTGATTGTCCCTAATTCACCGCCGCCAAATTGGAGAGTGGTTCCCCTCATCTCTTCAGGGGACTTTGTAATGATATTAATCACGCCGTCGAAGGCATTGAAGCCGTACACCACCGATGCGGGGCCTTTGAGCACCTCAATGCGTTCAATTTCCGGGAGCGTGACGGGCAGCATCTTCCATAAAAAGAATCCCTGCCCGTCGTTGAAAACGGAGCGTCCATCGACCATGACGAGCAGCTTGTTGGCTCGTAGTTGGTTATTGCCTCTGACGCTGACATTAAAATCTGCGCCGGTCGTCTGCATGACTTCCAAGCCTGGAACTCTTCGAAGGATTGTTGGTATATCCGTCGCTCCTGAGTGACGGATATCCTCATCCGTAATCACATAGACATTCGACGGCGCCTGCGAGATCGGCTGCTCGTAGCGCATCGCGATCGACACCGTTTCCTCCTTTAGATAGAGCAATTCCCCTTCCCGTTCCGTTTTCGCTTCGGCATGCAGCTCCGCAAGCGGCGGAGACTCTTCAGCCATGCAAACCCCAATCCACCAGACAACTAGCCAGCAGAAGCAGAAGATGGAAGAGGGGACGGCTATGAGGAAGGAACGTCTATCAGCTCTTGTCACCGTAGTTCCCTCGGGGAATCGGTAGTATGGCGGGGGCGGCCACTGTAGCAAGACGCGTTAAGAACCATCCATCCGGAAATGAACCAGATCCGATTGACCTGAATCAGATCCGATTCAAGTGAATCGGATCTGATTTAGCCGATCGGATACGCCCCGCCAACGAGTGGGGCGTGTCCTTGCGCAGCGTGTGTCACACTTGTAGTGAACGTCTTGGTTTCTCAAGTTGTTCCTCCACCCTCTTGGACCTGGCTATGGGTCTAGGTCGAGAGCACGGGATTTGCTACGAGCGTGCGGAACAACAAGTAGTGGGTAGCGGGCACGCTAGCAAGTTGTTCTACCAGTTTCCAGCCGGAGACAAGAACGATTGGATCACGGACTGCGCCTCACAGAGCCAGGTGGTACCAGCCCTGCAGCAGACCGTCGCCCTGTTGCATGACCTGCTCTGAGCGGCCCGGTCTCACGGCGGCGGCCGATCGGCCGCCGCCGGGCTTCGCCATCTTGCAGATCAGTGAGCCCCGTACCACAGCTTCACACCCGCGGCATCGGGGCTCTACCCTTCGGGAATGATGCGCATTCCTCGCTGCCTTCACCCCGTACCATGCCTGTGAAGCCGTGGTACGGGGTTCACAGGTGGGGCTTCCTGTGGTACGGGATGAAGAAGGTGAGCGATGAATGTCATGAAGACGCGGTCGGCTCTGCGGCAGTGTGACATCATCTTGCCGTTCGGCTGATCCTGGCAAGCACATTGGGGGCTCCGCCTGTATGACAAGAGAGCTGGCACTGTAGCACAGGGCGAGGAGAGCCATCAGGTGAATCCAACCCTATTCACCTGCATCGGTTCCCATTCAGCCGATTGGATACATCCCGCCAACGAGTTGGCCGCGCTCGTTCGTGGGGCGTCTTACACTTGTGTGGAACCTCATGATTTCTCAAGGCTTTCATCAATTCCACTGGACCAGGCTGGGAACCTCCGTCTGAAGTACGGAAATTGCTGAGGTCATGCCGAGCAACTAGCGGGCGAGGCAGTAAACTCGTGCGTGTCATCCTAATTACTCATCTTGCTGTTTCTTTTTAACTGTCAAAAGAGCCTGTTGCACAAAAATTTCTTGACATCTTAATGTAGGCTGAGATATATGTGCGCCCCGTGTGAAGTGACAGATTTAACAAAGACCATAAATTCAAAGACCGTAAATATAAATCGTGCATTGGCAACCAGTTCGCACCGTACTCAAACGATGGAGGGTGTGGCCATGGTAGGTAAATTCTGGTTAGGCTTTATTCTGTTTTTGTGCGGCGGACTATTGACAACCACGGTGCGCGCGGACTTTCCATCTGTCCCGAAGGAAACCTACCAGGCGCTGAATCTCGATCGGTCCGCCTCGCCCAAGGTGTTGTACGAAGCGCTGGTGAAACGGTACCTGGATCCGGACCAAGGGTTCGGGAAAGGGAAGTACGGGGACTACTGGCAGCCGATCCCCTTTAGCCAGTACCTCGATCCCGGCTCGTTCTACAAGCCGCCGAAGTCGGTCAAGGAGATCTCGACACGCGAACAGTGCGTGAAGTGCCACACCGATGAGTCGCCGGGCTGGGTAACCGCCTGGAAGCGGAGCACGCACGCCAATCTGGACAAGGTCCGCAAGCTCACGCCGAAGGATGAGACCTACTACAAGAAAGAGAAGCTGGAGGCGATCGAGGAGAACCTGCGCTCGATCGGCAGACTCGCCAAGGGCGAGCAATTGAAGGAAGTCGGTTGCATCGACTGCCATTACGACATCAATACCAAGAAGAAGGCCGATCACCGCAAGGACCTGCGGATGGCCACCGCCGATGTGTGCGGGGCCTGCCATTTGCAGGAGTTCGCCGAGCGGGAGTCTGAGCGGGATACCATCACGTGGCCGAAGAATCAGTGGCCCAAGGGCCGTCCCTCCCACGCGCTGGACTACAAGGCCAACGTCGAGGTGGAGGTCTATGCCGCCATCTCGCAACGCGAGATCGCCGATGGCTGCACCGGCTGCCACATCAATCAGAACAAGTGCGACACCTGCCACACCAGGCACGACTTCTCAGCGTCCGAGTCCCGCAAGTCGGAGACCTGCGCGGTCTGCCACAGCGGCGCCGACCACAACAATTGGGAAACCTACTCCCTCTCGCGGCACGGGGTGAAGTATCAGCAGGACAAGCACAAATACAATTTCAACATCCAGATGAAGGATGAACTCGCCAAGGGAGGGCTGAGCGCGCCGACCTGCCAGTCCTGTCACATGGAATACAATGGCAAGTTCACTCACAACGTGGTGCAAAAGGTCCGCTGGGCGAACTACCCGTTCGTGCCGGGCATACGCGAAAACATCGATACCGACTGGTCGGAGAAGCGCCTCGATGCCTGGGTCAAGACCTGCACCCAGTGCCACTCGGAGACCTATGCCAGGGCCTGGCTGAGATTCATGGACCAGGGCACCAGACATGGGCTGGATAAATACGATGAGGCCCATGCAGTGGTCGAGCACCAGTTCAAGGCGGGGCTCCTCACCGGGCAGACGACCAATCGCCCGGCGCCTCCTGCACCGGTACCAGACGGGTTCGAACAGTTCTTCCAGATATACTGGTCGAAGGGCAACAACCCGGCCGCGATCGAGCTCAAGCTCTTTGAAATGGCGGAAGATCATCTGGTGCAGCTGCACGTGAGCCTCGCCCACGTCTATTGGGGGTACACCTATACCGTCGGCTGGGCGGCGATGAACCGGGCCTACGTCGAAATTCAGGACGAGGAAACCAAGCTCAAGGAGATGCTGGCCCTGCAAGCACGCGTGCTCAAGCTCGAGACGAGCAGCAGCCTGCTCGATCTTGACAGCACGGGTGGGAAGCTGTCGCTCGGAGGTTTGGGCGGCGGCATGATGCTGGCCGGCACCATTGCGATCGCTGGCTGGCGGAGGCGCGAAAGGAAAGATCGTTGATCTCTTCTCCCTCTCTGAGCGCCACAGCGCCGGCTAGAGTGGGGACAAAACTCCTCCCGTCACTGGGAATTTTTCTGGTGACGGGAGGTCTTTTTGTGCTCGCCTGGTTCTCCTACCTCTGGCTTAAACCAGGGCCGGCGCCTTACCGTTACCAACTGGTCGAGGAGGGCGGGGTCAGCAAGTTCGACAAACTTGGGCTGGAGGCTTGGCCAAGCCTCAATATAGGCAAGTACGAGGTGCACGTAGAATCTGTTGATAAGCCCATCGCCCTGGCCTATCGCGCGACCAAGGGTGCCGGCCAGCCTGTGCTGCTCAACTGGGAGAGCCGCATCAGCGAACCGATCGGTTCCATCGGTGGCAATCTATCCGAACTGACGACCGTCGCGACGGCGACCGCCCAGCACGTACCGAAGGAGGCGGTCGTTCTTGCCTGGTGGGATACCTCGCGCCAAGTGCAACTGCTCGCAGACCGCGATACGTTGTTCACGTCCCACCTCGGCCAGCCGGTGATTGTTCCTTCCTACTGGAGGGGACGTATTGACGCCATCGACAGGTATGAGCACGAGTTCTGGGGCGCCCCACCGTCTGCCGAAGAAAGTCTGACATTCCAGCGTTTTGTCGACGCCCTGGCGTCGGATGCGAACATAGGCGTGGCGATGCTGCGGGAACTGGCTGGCTCGCGAGAGGCCTATCTGGTGGTCCATGTCACCGACCTCTACAAGCTTGGGCTGATGCGCCCTGAGCGTCTCGACATAGCCTTCAAAGATTTTCCCTTAACCGGCAACGTGCATGGGCTGGCCCCGCAAGTGAAGGCCTGGATGAAAAACAATAACTACGACAGATACACGCTACAATCTCTTTCCGAGAAGGAGGTGCGCGCCTATTTCCTCCGGGAGGGCAAAAACGGCACCACGCTCCTCGCGCAGATGCTGCCCTTCATGGACCGGACGCCAGTTGAACTGCAAGCGGTGCAGCTCATTTACAATCACGGCGGCTATTGGGTGTACAAAATCCCGCCTGCGCAGCCGACCGGTGCCTGATTTCTTCAGCAGCCCAGTGGTACGAGAGGGAGCGGTGGCGCTGCCCGGAGGTGAAAGCCTGCAGAGAGTAGGGAGATGAGCTGTCTTTAGAGTGCGACCACGAATATATTAATTATTCGAAAGGAGATACCGTGAATCATCCTCTGATGCACGCACTCGCCGCTGCGGCGCTGTTCGCGATTCTGGCTGGAAGCGCTGCCGCAGAACCGATGTTCGAAGGTCGCAAGAAATGCTATAACTGCCACAAGAGTAATGGTGAATCCTGGGACAAAACCGCCCACGCCAAGGCGATGGAATCGCTCAAAGTCACCAGGGGCAAGGACAAGGACAAAGCCATGCTCAAGGCGAAGCTCGACCCCAAGAAGGACTATACCAAGGACAAGGATTGTGTCGGCTGCCATGTGGATGGATTCGGGATGGATGGCGGGTATGTCATTCAGGAGCCGGACAAATTTCTGACGGGCGTGGGCTGCGAATCCTGCCACGGCGCGGGCAGCGACTATCGCAAGATTCACCGCAAGGCTGGCGAGGCTTTTGAAAAGTCAGAAAAGACGATGCCGCGCGAGTCTTTGGTGGAGGCCGGGCAAGACTTCGAGTTTGTCGAGAAATGCAACGTCTGCCATCTGAACTATGAGGGTTCGCCTTGGAAGGGTGTGAAGAAACCCTACACTCCGTTCACCCCCAAGATCGACAAGAAGTATGAGTTCGACTTCGAGAAGTCCGTACGAAACAACAAGGCGATGCACGAGCATTTCAAACTCGCGGGCACGTTCACAGGCCAGCCTACTCCCAAGTTCCACGATGAATTCCAATCCAAGGCCAAGCCACCCGCAAAAGCTGACAAGGTCGAGGAGGACTGATGGCAGGGCGGTTACGGAGCTACTTGCGCGAGAAGGGCAGCACCCTGGCCGTCGGCGCGGCTCTTGGGGTTGGATTGATCATTGTGGTCTTCGGTGGCGAGGCAGCCGTATCCACGACCACGTTCTGCATTAGCTGCCATTCAGAGATCTACCCTTATGAAGAGCTGAAAAAGTCGTCGCACTGGGGTGCGCTCGGGTCCGATCCAGGCTGTAAGGACTGCCATGTCCCCCGGGGTTTAGAAAATTTCCATCGGGCAGTGTACACGCACGTGGTGGATGGAACACCGTTTCTCTTCATGGAGTTCATCAACGACTACTCGACTGTCGAGAAATTCAACGAGCGACGGCCTGAGGCGGCCTACAGGGCGCGTATGAGGCTGAAGGAATGGGACAGTGTCACCTGCCGGGCTTGCCACCAGAATACAAGGCCTCCGGGAAAGTCCGCCAAGGCCGCCCATGAGAAAATGCAGACTGAAGGTGCAACCTGCATCGACTGCCACCAGAATTTGGTGCATAAGAAAGTTCCGGAGCATGATCTCACTGCTAGCCTGGCGCAGGGGAGACCGGTGTTGAAGGAGGTCAAGAAGAAGGAAGAAGAGAAAGGAGAGGAGAAAGCAGAAGAGAAAAAGGAAAACTGAGCCTCGTTTTTGTTAACTCCAATCCGAAGATAAGTCTGCTCTCGATCGGCTATTTCGCAGGTCCTGTCGCGGCGAACAGCCCCGCCGTGCTCACTCCACCCATCCTCCAGTGGGGCCCTTCCGTTGCGCGCGCCAGGGAAAAGCCGCGTCTTGGCGCGGCGCGGTAAGGGCGGGCGGGTTGAGACCATCGCCCGTTCGTCACGCCACCCGGACCCTGAAGGGGTTCCGTTTGCAGAGGCCAACCTCCCTTTCGGCTTTACTGCAATCGCACAGCTTCCTGAAGCCGGTTCATAAGTGGACTTCATCACTCATCAGTCCCTTCCAGCCTCGCGGAGGTACTTGCTGCCGTCCCAGTGGCCACCCGCTTGGCTAAGCTCTCCTTCCATCTGACCGAGAGGGCCGGACAGGTTGCGAGCGCTCGCGCCGCCTCGAGGTCATGCGAGCACTGATGCATCACATCGTTGGCGGCGGCCACTGTCCACTCCGGGTGCAGCCGCTCGATCAATCGCAGTTTCGCACCAGCCTGGACATGGCCCTCGCGCAGGACTCGAAAATACCAGCCTGTGCGGCCGGTCTGCTGGACCCTGAGGGCCAAATCCTTTACCCGCCACCGCCGTACCAGCTTCCAGCATGGCTGCCGGGGCTGAGACAGTTGGACCAGCGCGTCTCCGATCTTGAACACATCGCCGATGCACACATCGGCCTCCAGAAGCCCCTCGGTCGTGAAGTTCTCTCCGAACGATCCACAGGGCAGGGCTTGCAGGCCAAGGTCCCGCTCCCAATACGGGTAGTGCTCGCCCGGGTAGACGTTAACCGCCTTCTCCGGCCCGCCGTGGTTCTGCAGATCGGCCTGGCCGTCCCCTGCGAGATTGACACGCCCCAACCGAACCGAGCCGGCAACCGGCTCTTTGAAGAAGCCGGTTGTCCAGACCTGATCCATCGGGTCGGTCACGTCAACCAGCCCGACGGTCCGTGGTACCCCGACCTGCACCGAAACGAGTTCGGCTTCAAGTACGACTTCACCCAATGGTGTCCTCCTCGGCCGCCTCGCCTGATGAATCGGCCTGTGATCGTGATATTGTGGTCAGGTTACACCTTCTTGATGTTTTGTTGAAGGGGGAACTCTGATTGTGTAAGCTTCCCCAAATCTGAGACGATTCAATAGGAGAACATTCTGTCACAATACCTCGGGCCGCATACAATGCTTGGTCACCGGCTTCTCGCACAGGACGCAGGTTACATGCGATGAGGGAGAAATTGCTACGCCATTTCCCACACATTAATACCGCGCATGCTCATAGAAACCGGGATTATTTTATCGCGGTATGTACGTTTCTTTGTGTAACGGTCAGTTCGATCTGCGAGGTAAGCGCGAGTATAGAAAAACAACATGACCTAGGTGTTATCGCTTGGGTATTGCTGGGTGGGTTGTTGCTCGGTGAAAATAGAGAAACAAGAATGCAGGTCGTCATTGCCGTCGCGTTTGCCACAATCGGCGAGCACTTTGCTTCTCTTTATATGGGTGGATACACCTATCGGCTTGAGAACGTGCCGGCCTATGTGCCGCCTGGTCACGGAATGGTGTATTTAACCGCGATTGCGTTGGCTCGTTCCGGGCTGTTCGTACGATATGCCAGAGGAATCGCCGCATGTGTGGTATTGGTGTGGGGCGCATGGTCCATGTGGGGAATCAGCGGGTATGCCGAACAGGGTGATGCACTCGGTGCGGTAATGTTTTGTGTGTTTTTAGCCTGTCTTTTTGCAGGTCGCTCGCCGATGGTGTATGTCGCCGCCTTCTTTATTACGACATGGCTGGAATTGATCGGCACAGCAGTTGGAGCCTGGAAATGGGCGGCAATAGACCCTGTTCTTGGATTGTCTCAGGGAAACCCGCCAAGTGGTGTGGCTGTCTGGTATTGCCTGGTTGATGCGGTAGCAATCGGCGGAGCTGCGCCATTATTGCGCGGTCTGAAACACGCCGGTAAGTGGTGTAAATACTTGGGCTCTTCCCCCAAACGAGCGGGTGGATGTTCCATCTCTGCAGGTCACCGGGAGCATGCTCGTGAGGATGTTCAAGCGCCGATACGTCTCACCTCGCAAGCCATACACAGGTCGTTGAGGAACCAGGATCTTGTTGTTGAGTCCCGCGACAAAACCTAAGGTCACCTGTTCTCGGGTTTGCGGTAGGCGATCCCATTCCCAATGCCGCTTAATCATCTTGGCAACCGTATCAGGGGACCTAAGCCTCCTTCGCTTCTGAGACGTCCTCCAATAGTCAATGAATAGTCGTGTCCATCTGGTCCGCATGACGGTGTCTGAATGGCTAGTGCGTGCATGAGCATAAGGGGCTGACGGAATAAGGTGGGGTGTACGCCTCGAAGGAAGGCGCCTTGGGGGACAATACGGAGGGTACACAGCAATCATTGAGCTGCTACGTGCCGGATGAGGCCTACCGGACGGCATGCGGTGGAGGAACAACTATGATGGATGATACATTCAACGGGTGAGACGAGGCTTGCTCAGGAAAAGTAACAGGACCAGAGACTAAAACAATACTAGTATAGCGCCGTTCTGCTGCGCGTAAAGGGTATCCTCTTCAACGTGACTGCAATGTTCTAGAAGCGTTGGGGGCGCTGCGCTGGCGGTCATCTCGTTCGTTCAAAAAAACGCCGATCCGCTCTCCGTCTTGCGACGGGAACGGATCGGCGTCACACTTACGTTTGCTTATGCCCCCCCCAACCTCGTAAAGACCGGGAGGACAGGAGCATGGATAGGATTGATGAGGCGCTCACCGGAGTCGGTCCAAGACATCAGCAGCCCTGCGAAACGCTGATCCGGATCGTGGAGAATATCCACCAGCCGCTGCACTTCCCACAGGACGTCCTTCGACTCGATCTTGATCTCGACGGTTGCACCGGGCATGATCGGAGACTCGTTGTCCAGCGTCAAGCCGGCTGACGCTACGAGTTCAGCCGGGTAGTTCGGGTCGAGTTTAGCTGCGCCGACCTTGTTGGTGAACCTGATGCCTGCCGTTGTGAACTCTCCGATGCTCACGGGTTGAGTACCGTTGTTGGTCGCGCGGATATTGATGCGCATCGCGCGACCCGGAACATCATACTCCGCGTGGATCACATCAACCACCAGAGGATTCGGCTTCACCGGCAGGGGTTTAACCTTTGTTTCGCCGGCCTGGAGAGGGACGGTAATCGGGTGCTGGGCTTCCGCAGAGAAGTAACCTATCGCCACCACAACTAAGATTACTACCAGAAGGATGGCCCCCACTTTGCGATCGATTGGGTCAAGCAACAGCTCGTCCCCCTGTGCTGCCAGCACACGGGCGCGAATGAGGTACATCGGTCTGACCGCGAAGAAGCCCACCCAGAAGATCGCGAGGGCAGCCCAAAAGAGGTGCCACATGATCCCGGTTGCAGTGCCCTTGGTCTCCGAATCGAACGTTTCTCCCGTAAGCGTCTTGATCGGGTTGGTGAAATCACTATATTTGCCCGTGATATCCATCCAGCTCCCAGGCCCGGCGATAGGGCCTGCATCTTTGACGGCATACATCGGGTGGATGTGATGGTGACCAGGTAACCGAGCCTTCAGCGTGACCTCGTACTCGTAGTCCCGACCGATCTCCATCGGGCCCGAGGTGAACATCGGTTGCCCGTTCACTTTCGAGCTGAGACGCACAAACACCGAACTTGGAGAGCCGACATTGAGGAACGTCCGGTTCGGCTTGACGACTGCCCGAGGCCAGTCTGTCGACAGGTGGAACTTGCCCTTCAGCGTCGCGATATCATTGACAGCGGTCGTCTTCCCTACCCACTCTGTATCATACCAATTAACAGTACGCATCCGTAGGAACGGTTCCTGAGATCGCTCCCCATGGGCGAAAGCAGGAGTCGTATCGAGCGCCAGCGTGAACGCCAGCGTCGCCATCCCGCACAGCCCGATCATGCAGAATTTGAGTACGTTTTTCGCGTTCATACTTTCCCCCCTGCAAGTTTAGCTTTCTCTGCACGCGCCAGGTCGCCGTAAGCGAGGACATCATGCACCTTCGTCGTTCGGTTCCTCTCGTCCGTGAGATAAAAGTAGGCGGTGCAGAAGAACTTTCCGAACTGCCACCAAAGGATGTACATCAACGAGGAGGCGAAGGCTGCGAAGAAGGCAGAGATCATGGTGCTATGCCCGCCGAATGTGCGCAGCGACCCCACCTCGATCATCCGAATGTACTCAGGTGTCCCGGTACGGACATAAGCGAATCCCATGTAGTCAGCCCACGAGAGCAGGTTCCCATCTACTACGACCGGTGTGTGGCTGTACGCGAATAGGGCCCAGTTGGTCGGGTAAAACAGCGCCGCGAACAACCATGCCCCGACCACCGACGTGAGCACCCAGCTCCGGGTCAGCAACAGGACTATGTCGAGGACCATCGCGCTGGGGAGCAGGGTAGCGGGCATGACAAAGTTGAACGGATAGTTGGACCACCACCACCAGGCGGCAACAACCGTTACCAATTTTCCAGTGAGGAGCGCCAAGATAGTGATCGTCGCGCCAAACGGTTGTCGATAGTTCACCCAGTTGTAGTACTGGAGCGCGGCGCAAAAGGTGATCGCCGTGATGGGTGTCACGATCGGCCACCACTGCCGGTCCTTCCAGTCCAGCCAGAAATCCCAATCTCCCGCGAGCAGATCGAAGTGCATGTGAAAGGTCCCGATTATGGTGACAAACAAGATCGGGAGGAAATAGATATAGTCTATGTGTCTGGACATAGCGACGCCTTCCGGCGGCAGCTTGGAAGCTCTAATAATCTCGGCGGNTCTAAACATAACTGCCCCCCCCTTTATTCCAGCCGGCCGGTCGGCCAGCCCCGCTCCCCGGTATCCGGAGCACAGGGCCGGTCAACCGAGAGACGACTTCGTGTTAGAACGGTTTCAGAATGGCCTTGGACTCGTTGTTCCAGATNACATCCGCCAGNTTGGACATGCGGGAGACNATTTGCGCCGCCACCCCTCCGGCTGCGCCGAACAGGCCGCACCAGCCCAGGGTCACAAAGCCCCAGTGCAACGGGGCCGCGAACAGTTCATCCACGAACCAGAACGCATGGCCCCACTCATTGAGCCCTACATTGGGCAGAATAAACATCGGCCCCACGACCGCCGCCACCAAGGGAAACGAGGTCGCTCGGTCGTACAGCGGCAGCCGGGTCTGCGCATACAGGTAGCTCGACACGCCGCAGGTGATGTACAACGGGAAGGTGCCGTAGAAGGCCACGATATGGCTGGCAGTAAAGCTCGTATCGCGGATGATCACCTGGTGCCAGGCCGCGTCCTGCTCCAGGGTATAGCTCCCCGCGTAATACACGCCCCAGATATAACAGGCGAGCCACATCATCCAATAAAAATACCGCTTGAGCTCCAACTTGGGGTCCAGGTTGGCTAGGTTGCGATCCCGCGTCGTCCAGAGCCACCCGACGGACACCGCAAAGAATGTGGCGTTCGCGAGGATGTTAAAGCGCCACAGCCCCATCCAGACTGATTCGAATTCCGGGGTCATTGAGTCCAACCCATGCGAGTAGCCAAAGGTGCGCTGGTACATGACCCAGAAGATACCGATCCCCAGCATCGAGAACCAGCCGATCTTAAAGGGCGTCGAATTGTACCAGAGCGAGATGTCATACCCTCGCCCCGAACTGTCACTGGTTCCTCCAGATCCATAGGACGCAGCCATATTCCTTACCTCCTTCGTTTAAAGAAATTGTGCACCACCACTAACCCATTTCAACGAAAAGTTCACGCCAAAAGTAACCACCGTTTACATTAATAGGGAATAATTATCTGATAAAGTTTCTCTGTGAGTCAAGCAAAATATCATGGTTCAGTCCACATCGAAGATCAGACGCGGGAGCGCATGGGGCGTGCCATCCTCCATAGCAGCGCACGTATACTCCACCATACAACAGATGTCAATATGAGGGGGAACGGCCATTGATTGCTTCATGACCGCTCTCCTCAAAACAACAAAACAACAGTTGAAACGGGTGCTCCCAAACCGCGCCGCACTCCATCCCTACCACATGACGCTCAGTGCACATGGTCGTCCGGTGGCGGCAGGATTTCCCTCTCCCGGTTGAGTTGATCGATCTGCTGCATCAATAGGCCAATATCTGTCCAGCCCGTCCCGTCCCCCTCTGGAATCCAGCGCGCCCGCAAATAGCCGTAGCGGTCGAAGAGAAACTCGATGTGCTTCGGTAATGTCCCCTCGCCGAACAGATCGGGATTGGCGAGGGTTCTCCGGAACAAGGCGTAGCTGCGAACGATCTCCGTCGCACCCTGAGTCACCACCGGGAAAGGCATGTCTGCCGTGATCGTCGCCATATCCTGCTGGTTGGGGTTAGTCACGGGCACCGCCAACACTACCGTATTTCCGCCGCTGAGCGTGGCGTAAGCCGACCGCAACTGATCGAGTCGAGCGCGCGACTCCGGCCACGAAAATAGGACCAGCAGCACCGCTTTTTGTCGGCGGAAATCCTTCAAAGTGCCGCTCAAACCGTCATGCGCGGAATAGGAGAAGTTCTGCGGCGCCATGTAGGGCTGATCGGGGACGACGCGAGGGCTGATGAGCCGCGCCTGGTAGCCGCGGGAATTGGCATGGAGAAAGTTCAGGACATCCCAGCGATCCTCTTCCGAGAGTTTGTCGCCAAATGCCGGCATGATTCCATCGAATCGACCGTAGGTCAGCCAATGAAAAAAATCGCCTGCTGTATGCATGGCGGTGTGCGGCTCCGTGAGAAGATCGACCGGTTGCCTCGGCAAAGTCTTGGCCAGAACGCCATTACCCTTGGCTTGAGGTCCGTGGCAAGCTACGCAGTTCGAGGCGAACAGGCTTAGACCGTTGGTAATGGAAATGGCATCGAACGGGACCGGCGTCTTCCTGTAGGTTTCCGGATAAGACTGAACGGCAAGGGGAGGCAGCGCCACAGCCAGCGCACAGACTGCCAGCGCGGCCGGGATGGCAATGCGCCACTTCGTCTCCCACCGCTTGGTCCGACCGAGTGTGACCGCCCCACCTGCCAGGACAAGCAGCGCGATTCCGACCCACACGCTGATCATCACGCTCCAGTAGCCCCAGGTGGCGTCGATGGAGAAGCGGAATGGATAGGGCCAGTTTTCGATGGCGTCATGCTTTGCCGGCACGGCGTTGGCCAGCAATGTCGCCACCAACACCAGCACCGACGCGAGCCCGAATTCGACGGTAAGCCACTTTCGAAGTCCTCGTGCGCCGGCCGCAGCCACCCCCCAATTCTGGCCGAGTGACGGCAGCCAGACGAAGTGCGCACGCGCGGCGATCGAGAGAATTACTGCGAGCAACGCAAGTTTTGTGTTGAGAAGCCAGCCGTATTTCGTTCCGAACAACGCGGCGTAGCTTGTGCCCACCATGCGATCCGCAACGATGATGCCGGTTACAAAGACAGCGATCATCACGGGCAGGGCCATTGCCGAGAAACGCTTCAAGGTCTGGACGCCGGGCCGATCCGCTTCCTCAGGTGATCGCTTCTGGGTGGTGGCGAACAATACTGCGAGGACGCCCGGCAGAGCGCCGAACCAGGCGCTCGCCAGTACGAGATGCAGCGCGTAAGGCAGGATTGCTGTTACAGACTGTTCTTCGGCGGCAGAATGGCTGGCGAATGATCCTGCAGTCAACGTAAGTGCGGCGACCGCCGCACACAGCACGTAGCGCCATCGAGCCCTGGGCGAAGTCCGAACGTAGAGGACGATCCCAAATACGAGGAGCGCACAGGCTGCGCGTACCGTCCAGATGAATCCTATGCGGGTCTTCTGTAAAAATTCTAGCCAGGCTCCAGGACGCCAGGCATTTTCTGAAACGCCCGTGGCCGCCGCTGTTGTGGTGGCCAGTAATCCCAGCAACCCCAGCAGAAGTGTGACCGAAGGCCATGGCAACAACCGCTCCAGACGGGCGAGCCATGAGTTGTCGAAGACGATTCTCTCACGCGCGGCAATCGCAAGAAAGACGAATCCGCCGATCAGGATCATGTTGGACGTAAGCTGCAACCAGCGGAACAGCGCGCCGATGACCTCGATCATTTCTGTTGCACTTTGCCCTTCACCGTGAAGTCGAAGGACGACTCAACCACGTGACCGTCCACCGATAGCACACGGAACTTCACGGAGTACTTTCCTGGTACCAACTCCGGCAACGGCAACACAATGGATTTCGGGTCATCCGGAGCAAGTTGAGGCTTGATCTCGGTTACGGGATGCTTTTCGGCGTCGAGAACGACAAGCGCAGCGTAGTCGCCTTCAATTTCCTCGTTGAACCAGAGCCGCACCTGCGCCGGCGCCTTGGCGAGGACCGCCCGGCGCGGCGGCTCTGCCTTGACCAGCATTGAATGCGCCAGCGCCGAGGCGACAGGCCAGCCCATCGTCATCACAGCGCCTACCATCACAGCACCCACCATGACGCGCATGACGCGCGTGAGCGCGTGAACTGCCATTGATTCCATCGGACCTCCTCTTCGTCCTTGATTGCGGCGCTCAAACGCAACGTTGGCCATTGGCCATCTTGTGTCGGTGCACTGCTTTCCTGCGACCGGATGGCCGACTGCTTACGAAACGGTGATTTCCGAGGATTTGCGACGGCCGCGAAAGAAAAAAAAGGTCGCCGCTACAGCGGCAATCGCTGCGAGCGGAGCCATAACCATGATGTAGTGCATAAAGTGCGAAATCGTGCCCGATTCTCCTACCGAGAACGGGAATCGCCCGACATGCTGCTGCTGGTCGCCCACCGTGACCAGACCGACAAACTTGCCGGGCTTATCGAAGTTGTATGCGATATCGACCGAGCCGCTGGGGTAGACCTTGGCCGGCATGTGCAAGACCGTGACGGCCTGAAGATCCTGCTCCGAGCCCGTATCCCTGATAATCCGAACCTCGAGGGGCAAAGAGCGAAGTTCGTGTTCCAGATAATCGAGCACCACCACCGTGTGGCCGGTCGCCGGAAGGTCCTGGCAGAATTGCTTGTCGTATGTGGTTTTAGGCTGATAGCTGTTGAAGTACATGCGGTAGGGTCCGATATGGAGTATGCAGAGGTCCTTTTCCAATTCGTGCCCTCCGTGTTGGGCCTGTGCGGCGAACGGTAGCCCGATCGCAAGCATCACGAAGCACACACAAGCAGGTTTCAGAAATTGTAAAGACATCGTCAGAATCCTCATCCTTAAGCGCCTTCAATCTCCTCGTTGAACCAGAGCCGTACCTGTGTCGGTGGTTTGGTAAGAACCGCCATTGATTCCATCGGACCTCCTCCTCGTCCTTGACTGCCGGGCTCGAGCGCAACGTTGGCCAGTTGGCCGACTTGTTTTGGCGCAGCGCTCTCCAGCGACCGAACGGCCGCCTACGAAACGGCGATTTCCGAGGATTTGCGACGATCGCGCATGAAAAAGAAAAGCGCCGCTACCGCGGCGAGTGCTGCGACCGGGACCATATAAATCGACAGTATATAGCGTGATATAAAATTTGATTCCCCTACCGAGAACGGGAATCGCGAGGTATGCTGCTGCTGGTCGCCCACCATGACCAGCCCGACGAATTTGCCGGGCTTATCGAAGTTGTATGCGAAATCGACTGAGCCATTGGGGTAGACCTTGGGCGGGATGTGCAAGATCGTGACGGCTTCAAGATCTTGCTCTGAGCCCGTATCCCTGATGATTCGAACCTCGGTGGGCAGGGAACGGAGTTCCTGCTCTATGTAATCGAGCACCACAACCGTGTGGCCGGTTCCCGGAATGTCCTCACAGAATTGCTTCTCCTGTGTACTTGAAGGCTGATAGCCTGTGAAATGCATCATATAAGGGCCGATCGTGAGTTTGCACATGTCCTCGGCCATCGACAGTCCCCCATGAGCCTGGGCCTGTGTGGACAATAGAGCCCCCATTAGAGCCCCCATTGCAACCACCGCGCATCCAAACATAAGTTTCAGGCATACGAAAGACTTCATAAAGATCCTCTCTCTGGAATGGTGAACTGAATGCTTGCGCACTTACATTGCGGGCCGGATCCAGTCTGGTTACTTACGAACGGAGGGAAGACCACCAACTCCGCACTCGCCTCGATTTCGAGAGTTCATACGCAACTATAGCGAGCACCAGCAGCCCTGTCAGCGGTCCTACTGCGGAGCGCCCAAGCTTCGAATAGTCGATCTGCTGTACCCGCAACAGGTAATACGAAGGACTGAGCCCTTCCGCCGTAATGATTAACTTGTACAGGCCCTTGTCCAGCCTGGCTTCGCCCCTGACTACTCCGTCCGGGTGGGAGACCGGAGGCCAGTAGGCCACCGTCTGATCTTCTGCTGTGTCGTTGAGTCCCCTCACCACCCGCACGCCGACCGGCATGTTGCGCAGCCCTGGGTCCACGAGGTCCACGACCAGGAAGGTGTCGCCCTCCTCGGGAATTTCCGTGCAGTATTGCGCTTTCGGCTCATATTGCGGCTGGTAGGCGTTGAAATGCACCATGTTTCCACCTATCCGGCGCACGCAGATGTCTTCTTCAAGTGGCCCGCGGCCGTGCGCCGCGGCTGTGTTGGGGTATAGTGCTGCAGCAAGAATGAGAACGGTAGAGGCTGCTCGTGTTATTTGTCTAATCATGACTGTACCCTTCGGCTGAGTCCTTCGATTTATATCGGCACTCTTGTCCAAATTCGGTTCGCAGGGTGAGTCCTCATGGGTTAAAATCAGCATGAACACCACGACGCAGTTCACCGCGTCACTCAGGACAGTTCAACCATGCATCAGAAATTTACCATTCTGCAGCCGACTCTTTCAAGTGTCCGGAGTCTCAAATGTGTACGGGTGGTCTGCAAGGCGAACACCGATCGGCAGGCACGCGGATCAGGCTGTTGGCTCCCGAAACCCGGTGCAGTTTCGGAAAGCCCAGATCGTTCAGGTGGTCTCGCGAGAGGTGCCCTTCAAGTGGTACACGAGCGGCTTGAATTCGGGGGAGCACTATATCATCTGGGAGATTGAGAACCAGTGTTGTCGCTACGAGGTGTGCGAGCAAGACGAGACTCCCACCATTGAGTTGACGAATCCTGCGGCGGTGATGATAATCAGAACAAGCGGTCTAATACACGAATGCGCCCCTTGCATGAGGGCCTACCCAACTTCAGAAAGGGGAATAACCATGAAAGCAAAAGAGGGCGTCGTCAATATCCTCAACAAGATCCTGACGGCGGATCTCACCGCCATCAATCAGTACTTCGTCCATGCCAAGATGTGCGAGAACTGGGGCTATGAACGGCTCCATCACAAGGTTCGTGAGCGCAGCATCGATGAAATGAAGGATGCCGATGAGCTGATCGGCCACATCCTCTATTTAGAAGGCGTGCCGAATATGCAGCGTATGAATACCGTGCAGGTCGGCGAGACGGTTCCTGAGCAGCTCAAATTGGATCTGAAGGCCGAGCAGGGAATGCTGGCGCTGCTGAATGAGGGCATCGTGCACAGCACAAAAGTGACGGACTTTACGACACGTCATATGCTCGAGGATATGGCGAAGGATGTCGATGGGCACATCGACTGGATCGAAACGCAGTTGGAGACCATCAAGCAAATCGGTCTCGAGAACTATCTGGCCGAGCAGATCAAGAAAGAAGGATCGTAAGCGGCAGCCGCTCTCCGTGTCCTGCTCCGGCTTTGTCGAAGACCGACGCCACCTGATAACCATCGCTTGTCCGGCAAGCCACTAGGAAGAAATTGAGGCGGAGGCTTCAGGAGGAAACGAGGACCTGCGCCTGTGAAGTGAGAGGGCACAACTTCAACTTCGGTGCTGGTACATCGCGTGCTTTCCTACCATGGTTTCCGCGAACGCCTCCACGACAGAGGGATCAAATTGAGTGCCGGAAGCGACCCGGAGAATTCTGAGCGCGATTCGGTTGCGGAGAGAACGGTCGATGATGTCTGGAACGTGAATGGCGTCGAAGGCGTCGGCAATCGAAAGAATCCGGGCGCCGAGGGGGATGTACTCCCCTCTAATACCGTAGGGATATCCCGATCCGTCCCATCGCTCGTGGTGATAGGCGATAAGGATTGCCGCCTCCCTCAGGAAAGAAAACGGTTCAAGCAGTGTCGCTCCAAGCCGAGAATGATTCTGAATGGCGACGTAGGACTCGGGCTCAAGCGAGTCTCGGTTTGACATGAGGTGGGGCGGGAGCATCAAGAGTCCGATATCGTGGAGCAAGGCGGCGAGCTTGAGGTGGTGCAATTCATCGGCGTTAAGAGCCATCGCCTGTCCGATCATGAGTGCGATGACGGTAGTTTGATGCCCATGATCTGTTTGCCAGGGGAGCGCGCGATCAATTTCCTTGCTGACCTGGCGGACCAGAATGCTTTCAATGTCGCGTCGCGAGGACTGCGGGAGGTGGAGGCGGTCGATCTTCTGGAGCAATCTCTGTATCTTCAGAATGGTGGGATTGACCGTTGTGACGATAGGGAATTGCATGGCCCTTCTCCCAAGAAACAAAAAAGCCCAAGACCATCAACGTGATCTTGGGCTCTGGGTGAATAACCTCTGGCCGCTGGGTGGTCCTGGAATAGAATAAACCTGCTAAGACTCTTCTCCACGTTTGCCTGCCATGAGCGGCTGGTTCAAAATCCACATTTCATAGAGTGGCACACCCATCATGATCAGGAAGCTGACCGTCATTAAGGTGTCCCCGGTAAGCATCGTAACCACAAAAATGGGCGAGACATAGCTGATCAGCCACGGTGACAGAAGATCGAGGATGACGCCGCCAAATCCTGCCCAAGTCATCGCTGCTTTGAGCCCATGGCTTGCGTTTGTCAAGTACATGACATGGATCAAAATTATGAACACGACCGGCATCGTGAAAAGGTGAAAATGGGTAATTTCTGCCAGCTCGCGAAAGGACATGGGCTCGCCGAAGGTCGCATCAGACCCGCGGTAGTGATCCGCAATGCCTTGTGGTGAGAGACTGGTCATGCTATGCGCCCAAAAGAAGGAGAAAGTAAAACCTGCCAACATCAAGAGTAAAAACAGTGTGTACAACAACCGAATGTGGCGATCAGAATCGCGCAGTTTGAATTTCTGATTAAAGTTTCTCATGGTGGGACGCTCGGTCCGCTCGCCTTAGTTTCCGAAGATTGAGGTAAAAAAACCCTTGTCGGCTCGTCGGGTGGCAACCGTATCGCTGCCAAGTCCTGCTGGCTTTAAGTAGAACTCATCGATGAGCACGAGCACGCGTTTGACGCCGGCGCTAATTGACCGTACCGACATCGTAGCGCCGCTGATATTGATAATGTCCTTATTAATGCGGATGGGATCGGACACCGTCTTGCCTTCATACTGCGCGTTGAATCGTTTCCGCCCGACTTCGCTGCCCTTGGCCTCTCGAAACACCAGGAGTTCGACGTCGGAACAGACGCCTTTCGCATCCACGCCGACCATGTAGGTCATGTGCTTATGCTTGCCGATTGTGTTATGGACCATGGCATAGCCATCGATTTTGTCATCGGTGTCACCGATGTAGAGTTCGAAGGTATCTTCCGGAAACTTCCAACCAATCCGCTGCTCGATCAGCTCTTTCTTCTCCTGAGTCAACCGAATGACTTCTTTGCGAACACGCTGGGACTTTGGCAGCATGGTCTTCACGGCGTCTTCTTCCGACATGAAGACTTCGGCATGATTCATCTCCTTATCGGTGAGGTACCGGCGAAGCTCACTGTCCCAAATCCTTTCCGCTGCCAGTGCGGGGAGCGCCGAACACGCGAGAGCTATTCCGATGGCGATACCGCGGATCAAAGTTACGTGAGTGAACATCCGTGCTCCTTCAGTTTGGCATCTAGGCGATTCTGTACGTCGCGCATAACTTCTTCAGTGGGATAGGTCGCGGCCCAACCAAAGAGGCGCGACCCCCCTCGAAAGGCCCAGCGCTGACGCTCTTCGACGAAGCTGATCTTCGCGACATCATCCAGCCGTTTCACGGTGAGAGTAATACGGGACCGATCTTTGCTGTCCGCCAATTCGCGGTGAAGGGCACCAAAGGTCCGTCCAGGCATGGGGATTTCCAGCCAGCCTGTAACGATGAAGCCGGCTTCTTTATCCTTCGTGCTGATCGAGCGGTCTTTAACTGCGTCGAGAGCAGCTTCCCATGCATGGTCGTAGTTGCACACGGCAAATCGTTGTTGCATGCCGCTTGTGGAGGCACAGGCGGCCAGCAGGCCGGTCAACAAAAGAAAATTGAGGACTCGCAGGGACATCAGAAACAATCCCATCCTTGTCTGCTGCTCCCCACCGGATCGGCGGGGAGCAGCCAAAGCACCACTAGAAGTATGTTGCCATCTGAAACAAGAACCCGTCACCATCCATCGGACTGTTTGCGTTACCGAGGTCCCCAGCAGGGGTCAGCCCCAACGGGTTTTTCTGCGTGTTGTATTGCCAGTTGACTTTGAACACCGTGTCCTCAATCGGGCGAAAGTTGAGGCCGACCGTCAGCCGTTCCAGCTCTCGCCGATTCCCGATCGTGTTCGGCGCACTCCGCGTGCGATTGTCGGTGTCGGTGTCAACTTGCTCCCAGCGAACGACGGCTGTGAAGGTCGACGCATCCGAGAAGTGGCTGGGGGCCCATTTCTTCAGGAATTCGGGCATGAAGTGATAGTTCCCTTGAATGTAGTAGCCAAACATGCCTGCCGGCCCGATCCCGTTTCCGGCGGTCCCGGTCGCGTTGTTGTTGCTGATTCTGGACCAGGCCGCTTCTCCAATAATCTCGAACGGGCCTCTCTGGAGAGTCCAGTCAACCGCATAAATGTCGATGTATCCAGACCCAACGGTACCTGCCGCCGGTTTGTACTGGCCATGGTAACCGGACCCGGCGACTTCAATGCCCAACATGGGGCTGAAGGCGATGCGCCCGACGACCGCCTTGTTGTTGTCACGGTCTCGGGAAACGCTTCCACGTGCACTCCGAACTCCCAGATCGGTGATAGCGCCGGCAGTTTGGCTCATGCCGTTGACTGCATAGACTTCGTAGTCCAGCTTTGAAAGGGACGTCGGGTAGAAAGTTCCGTAACTCCCGGCGCCGGCTTCGAACCAGGTGCTGGGGATAATAATCCTGGAAACCATCGGCCGATCGACCAGGTCGTTCAATGGCGAATCGTGCAGCAAGTTGAATTTGCCGACCGGCATGAGCAGGATACCCGCACGAACATTGACGATTTCATTGACCAGATAATCCAATTGGGCAAACTCAATCTGAATCGAGCCGTCGGTACCCTGTGGAGCGTTTGTTCCTCCGCGTTCGATCTCGATTTCCGTCGCGAACTTTACACGATCGGTGATGTCGGCATAAATAAATGGGATCAATCGCTGCTGGCCGAAAGAGTTGCGGCTGGGGTTGTCCAGATTTTGGCGAGAGAGAATGTTGTACATGACGTCGACGTAACCGCCGACCGTCGCTTTGGGAAAGCTCAAGAAGGGTTTGGCGTAGATCAATTTGCCTGACCCGGTTGACCCGAATCCCAGGGGGATTTTCTCTTCGCCTTTTCGTTCCACCTTAATGTCGGTCATCGCACCGGTCGGTGTTGGGTATTGGGTTGACGGAGGAGAAGAACGTTCCACGTGAACTTCCCGGGATTCGTGCTCCTGCGATTTCTTCAGTGCTTCTTCAAGTCTTTTCACTCGTTCCTCAAGGCTCTCCTCTGCGAAGACCGGGGTGACCGACAGCGCAATGATCGAAAGAGCCCCGAGGATTGACCGCATCTTCATCGGTATCCTCCATGGTGAGTTAGGTTGTGGTCTGACTCGGGACTCGATGGTCTCTGGTCTGTGCGTAGTGAACATACATTTCTGATATCTGAAGGGAATAGCGAACTCGGGTAGACCTCCTTTCATGAATCGATTCCTGATGCGACGCTGCTCCATCCTGCGATAGAGGAGAAGGGGATGATGACAATGCGTTTGCAACGCTTGCACTTGAGTTCGAGCCTTCCGCCGACAACTTTGGCGATCAACTGGCCGCACTCGCACCGAGTCTCGCTACGCGGGCCGCAGCCCGACTGGCTTGATTTTGAGGTTGCCATGCTGTTTCGAATGTTCTTGTAAATGAAATTGAGAACGATTATTAATATCTCAATCATGTTTGATTTGTCAAGAGGTCTTCCAATGGGGGGATAGAGGACTCGCCTGGATGCAATCCCCTACCTGGTTCCCTATAATTCCCCCATGCTGATAATTTTTTCTCGATCCCGACCTCGCAAGGCCTTCTCTATTGTCTTAGTGGGTAGGGCTGTGGACGCGATCAGTCTCTTTCTTATCTTTGTGGCGGCCACAGGGTGTGTGGAGGTGTCGCCTGTTTCCCAGTCTGTGGTAGTCAAGCGAGCCCAAATGCACATGGGGACGCTGGTATCTATCACGGCGGTGGCATCTAGCAAGGAAAGCGCTCACACAGCAATTCAAGCAGGATTTGGGGAGATCAAGCGACTCGATCAGTTGTTGAGTACCTGGATTCCAGAAAGTGAACTGTCTCAGGTGAATGCGGCAGCGGGTCGCCAGCCTGTGACGGTAAGTGACGAGACATTGGACATTGTAGCTCGATCCCTGGAGATGGCGAGATTGACGGATGGAGGATTCAATATTGCAGTGGGTCCTGCGGTTGAAGCATGGAGCGTCACCGAACGGCAACGCATCCCGAGTCATGAGGAGTTGCAACAGCTGAAAACTCTCGTCGATTGGACAAGCATTCAAATCAATATGGAGGCCCGGACCATCTTTCTTCCGCGCAAGGGAATGCGGATCGACGTGGGCGGCATCGGAAAGGGCTACGCGGCAGATCGGGCGGCAGAGGAAATGAAAAGGGCGGGCACGCACGGCGGGGTTGTTGCCTTGTCGGGAGATATCAAAACATTCGGCGTGCTTCCCGACGCAGCCGGTTTTCCCGTGGGCATCAAGCATCCACGGCAAGAAGGGGCTCTGATTGCCATCATCGACTTGAAGGATGAAGCCATTTCAACGGCCGGCGATTACGAACGGTTCTTCGAACGGGACGGCGTCCGCTATCATCATATTTTGGACCCACAGACCTTGCGGCCTGCCCGGTCTTGCCAGAGCGTAACAGTGATAGGAAAAGAGGGGACGGTGGCGGATGGTCTCGACACCGGGATCTTCGTCCTGGGCTCTGAGCGAGGCATGGCGTTGGTCGAGCGACTTTCAGACGTGGAGGCGGTCATCATCGACGACCAGGGGAAGGTGACAGTGTCGTCAGGGCTTCGATCTCGATTGCGTTATCCATGAGATAAGTGAGCTCATGCGAGAGAGGCGCATGTACATACATGGATTGAAGGTGTCTGGACGAATTTCCCGGGGTCTTTTCGTGCTGGCACTTGGAGCGTTGTGTGGGTGTGGTGAGTTTGAGACCAGATATTTTGAAGGGCAGGTCAACCAGGCGACCCAGGAAATCGTTGCCAAGCGGTATGGGGCCCCGCACAAACTCGACAAGTTGCCGGATGAGCGGTCAGTCTGGACCTACTTCAACCGTGGGAGCGGCACGAGTGGGTATAGCGGCTATGTGCGCACGTCCTACTGCAGGGCCTATATCATGACGTTCGATCAGACCGAGGTGCTGCGGGATTGGAAGCAGCAGGACTGCGCGACTCGTCCTGCGACGATTACCGAGCCGTTTTCAGATCGTAGATGATGGAGAACTTCACCGGCATTAGGGGTCGTTCCAGCGGACGAGAAAGCGCGATGGGGGGCCCTTTTCTCACATCTTCTACGGCGACTTGATCGAGCATCGCGTTGCCGGAACTTTTTGTCACGCGCACGTCGCTCAGCACCCCATCCTCGTGGAGCAACGCCGTCAACGTGACTTTCCCCTGAATCCCCTCAGTTCGCAACATTGCAGGATAGCGTTTATCGAGATCCTCGATCCATCTCGCCATAAGATCTGAAAGCCATCCGTAATCGATTTTGGCAGGCTTGGGTTGGCTGGCGGGAGCGATGGCGACCACTTGTGGCCCAGTCACGGTAGCTGGCGGCTGATTTGCCTGTGTCTCACTGTGTGCGGCTCCTGAATCATCATGAACAGGGGGCGTCAGTTCAGCGAGCGGAGTCGATGTGTGTTGTGGAGAGGGCTCGAATTTTGCTGAAGGTACGGCCGATGCAGCGGGTGTGGAATCGTGTGGAGTCGACACGACGGTATCGGACTGCTTCATCACCTGGTCTGTTTTTGCCATGGGTATAGGAGGAGGAGTTTGCTCACGGGCAGGTTGATGGACCGATTCTGGCTTTGACGGAACAGGTGGCTTGGGGGCGAGTTCTGCGATCGGTGGCGGTGGCGCCACTGGCGTGATCGACGTCGGCTTTTCAACAACAGGAGCGACGGGATCTGGGGGTAGGATTGCCGGTGTCTCAACTCTCGGTTGGGGCGGTTCTGCCACGGGACGAGCAGCGGGCGCGGGAAGGTTGGGTCGCTGGAGTACCGGAGTTGGGGCGGTTTTCACCTGATCCGCCGGCACGGATGTTTGTGGAGCCGAGGGCACGGCTATCGGGGATGATGCGACCATCACCACATTCCATTTGAACGGTTCTGCTTGAGGCGCCAACTGCATGCGCTGCACGAGGAGTATGGCTGCGAAAGTCAGGCTCCCATGCAGCAGACAAGACACCAGCCACCCTGTTGCTCTGGGGCCAGTTCTATCGATGCGATGGGGAATTGAATCGATCATCACAGTCGAATGACTTCGAGACTGACTTGTTGAAATCCCAGGCCGCGAATTTCGTCGACCACAGACACGAACTTTTCCAGCAACGTCACTTTATCGGCGCGGACGACGACGGCTGACTCGCGAGACTGCGTGGTGAGCGCCGACGGGAGTCCACCGTCAGGGATCGGTTTGTCGTTGAGAAACAGACCGCCCGCCGACGTCAGTGTAATCACGATGGGAACATCTTTTCGATCGCCGACGGCTTTGGCCTTGGCCAAGTTCACGGGAATCTGGCCCGTGCTGATGAACGTGGCGGTGGTCAACACGATGACGAGCAAGACCAACATGACATCCACGAGCGGGATGACGTTGATTTGATCAATGTCCCGATCCATGCTGCGCCTCGTATTGGGTCAGGAGTTCGGTCACGCGACGACGAAGCACGTTGTTCATGACGACACAAGGAATGGCCACCAACAGGCCGACGGCCGTGGCCTTCAGCGCCAAGCTCAAGCCGATCATGATGGTGTTGACGGCCATCGTGCCCGACGTGCCCATCGTATGAAACGTCAACATGATACCAAGAACGGTCCCCAGGAGGCCAATGTAGGGAGCGTTGGCGGCAACCGTCCCGATGATCACGAGACGTTTGGTGAGGGTGATTTCCAGCAACAGCACATTGGAGAACTGAGATAGATTTACCCGCCGGTAGAATAACCAGCGTTCGACTGCGACGGCCACCGACCACAGGCTCAGGGCCAGCAAGAGGCCGATAATTCCGTAATCTACGGCGTGCTTCAACGCGTCCATCGCGACTCCTTACTTCCTGTGAGTGGGACCTGAACCGGCGGGGTGGGAGCCGGAGCACTGGTGCATCAATGCCAGAATGCGGGGAAGCCTGTCAATCAGCGTGGACATGGGGTGCGCGCCCCTCTATCGAGGCAGTTGGTCTGCTCGAAAGAGCACGGTGTGTGTCGCGGAAACACGGAGTTCAACCGCCGTGCCTTCCTGGTAGACACTGGTTGAACTTTCGCTGCTATGGACGACCTGGCCGGAGGGGAGCTGGACCGTATAGAGATTCTCCGAGCCCCGGAACTGCCGAGCCACGATCCGCGATCCAGCCGACTTGTTCGGCATGAGGTGAATATCGTCCGGGCGGATCATGACGACCACCGAGGTCCCCTCTTCACTGCTCAGTGTGTTGGGAAACTCTCCCAGTTCGGTATGAACCATGCCCTGTTGGACCTGCCCTGTGATAAAGTCGGCCTGCCCGACGAAGTCGGCGACGAACGGAGTCGAGGGGACGTGGTAGATCAGCTCCGGCGAATCCATCTGTTCAAGCACACCGTGGTTTAAGACGGCGATTCGGTCGGCCATGGCAAAGGCTTCGTCGTGATCGTGTGTGACCAAGATGGTCGTCGTTTTCATCCGGCGCAAAAGCGCATGGAGTTCTTGCCGCATGCGACCGGTCATATCAGGATCAAGATTACTGAACGGCTCATCCAGCAAGAGCACGACCGGATTCTGTACCAATGCCCGTGAAAGCGCCACACGCTGCTGCTGCCCGCCGGACAACTCATGCGGGTACCGTCGCTCGAATCCTTCCAGGCCGGTGAGACGCAGCATTTCTTGAACTTGGCGCCTACGCTCGGCCCGTGACAGGTGGCGGAGTCCAAAGGCGATGTTGTCGGCGACACGCAGGTGCGGGAACAAGGCGTATTCTTGAAAGACCATGCCGACGTGCCGTTTTTCAGTTGGAATCGTTTCAGAGGAAGAGGAGACGAGCCGACCTGACAGAAAAATTTCTCCGGACTGCACCGGCTCGAAGCCCGCGATCGCCCGCAGAATGGTGGTCTTGCCGCAGCCTGACGGCCCGAGCAGACAGAGAATTTCCCCTTCCCGTGCCGAAAACGAAATATCACGGATAGCCGGGCGGCTCGGATCGTAGGCGCAGGCCACTGAGCGCAGCTCCAAGATAGAAGACGCCGGCGTGTAGAGGTTGACCTGACCTTGGAGCTGGTCGGATTCCACGTGGGGCATGTGCGATTCTGTGGCCATCGTCGTTCCTACGCCGCTCGCCAATCGCGTGAGAGCAGCAGCACCAACGCTGGCAAGCCCACGAACACGATCAGCAAGGCGGACGGAGCCGCCAGTTGATAATATTCCTCACTCGCTTCCAACCACACACGGATCGCCAGCGTGTCGAATCCGACCGGTCGCAAGAGTAACGTCGCAGGGAGTTCCTTCATCGTCTGTAGAAACATCAGAACCCAGGCGACGATAAACCCATTGCGAATGAGCGGCAGCGTCACGCGCCGCCAGGTCTCCCGAACGCCAAGCCCCAGCGTGCGGGCCACTTCTTCAAGATTGGGCGTGATTTGCTGCAGCGCTGGTTCGAGTGACTGGAGCCCCGCAGGGAGAAAATGCAACACGTAGGCGACGATCAACACGATCGCGGTGCCATAGAAGAACGGCATCAGTTTGAGAAAAAGGACCAACACAGCAAGTGCTGCCACTGGTCCGGGAAGCACGTAGCCGGCATAGGCCGCCTGCAAACAGCCGATATTGAGCCATGTCGGTTTCCGGCTTGCGAGATAGGCCAGCGGAAGGCCGACCAGGACTCCCGCGGTGGCGGCGAGGGCCGACAACAGAGCGCTGTTCCACACAAAGCCGAAGAAGCGAGCATCCAGAATCGCCTGAGCCTCCGGGGATAGGCTCCACTGAATGAGCAAGTAGACGGGAATGCCGAAGGCCGCGCCAATAACGGCGGCGAGATACGCAATACACGCCGCGGTCTTGAGCCATCCACATTGGATTCGTTGCGGCGCGCGGTAGCGCCCCGTCGTCTGATAGAACCGGCTCTTATGGCGAAACCATCGCTCGGCCAACAAAAATACCAGTGCGAGGACCACCAGCAAGATGCTCAGGATGCTCGCAGCCTGGTTGTCGGATCGTCCGGTCATTTGCTGAAACACTGCATAAGTCAGCGTTTGGTAGCGCAAGAGGGAGACGGCACCGAAATCGGATACGACGTACAAGATTACGAGGGCCACGCCCGCGACGATGGATGGGCGCAGCAGCGGCAGGGTCACGCGCAGCATCGTCTGGCTGCGCGAGGCGCCACAGATTCTGGCCACTTCCTCAAACGACACGTTCAAACTTAAGAGTGCACTCCGGGTGAGGAGATACACGAACGGAAAGGTGTCGAGCGCCATCACGAGGGTTGCGCCCCAGAAGCTTTGGGGCGAGAAGATTCTGGCTTGAGATCCTGCGACAGTCTGCCAGAGGTGTTCCACCGGTCCACCGAATCCCAAGAGATAGTTGTAAACATAGGCCAACACGTACGTCGGCATGGCCAGCGGCAGCACAAGGGCGATTTCCCACAGCCAGCGCCCACGAAAGTCGAATCGCGTCACCATCCAGGCGGTCGATACTCCAAGCAGGAGCGTGAGAACCGCCACAGCACCGGCCAAGGAAACAGTATTGATCAGCAGCTCAGGAATACGAGTGGCCCAAAGTCGCTGCCACACAGTCGGATCGGCAGACAAGGCCAGGGTGGTCACATAGCCAAGCGGCAAGAGGATCAGGGCGGAACTCACTAGAGCGATCAGCTGCAGGGGTGAAGCGAAGTGTTGGCGTAAGGCGGTCACAAGCAGGCTCGCATCTTACCGGAGACCCACTTGTTCAATGAGCAGAAGCGTGGGCTCGCGCAGTTCGGCGAGTTTGGTCAGAGGGACCAAGGCCGCGCGAAAGCTCTTCCGCTCGATGAGCGCGGGATCGGCTTTGACCTCCGGATGAAGCGGGTATTCCTTATCGAGATCGGCGAACATCTTCTGTCCGACCTGCGCCACGAGAAACTCGACGAGCAGCTTGGCGCTGTTGAGGCGGGGAGTGTGTTTGAGGACCCCAATGCCCGCGACGTTCATGATTGCGCCCATACCACCTTCTTGCTGATCCGGCATCAGTACGGCGAGCGGAGCTGTCGGCTGCGTCGCAAGATGCCGATAGACGTAGTAGTGATTCACGATGCCCATTGCGACCTGGCCCTTGGCCACGGCGTCCACGATTTGCGAGCTCTTCTGGTAAACCTGTGTGCCGGCATTGTCTCGAAGCCCCTCGAGAAACTTCTTGGTGCGATCATCGCCGATGGTCGCACGGACCACCGAGACGCCCGCTTGCAAGTACTCGCTGCCGGAGTTAGGGATGGCGATCTTGTCTTTCCATTTGGGGTCGGCCAGGTCGAGCAACGATTTGATCTGATCGGGCTTCACCATTGTTGTGTTGTAGACAATGATCCAAAAACGGCCGGATAAACCGACCCAGCTATTGTCCGAGGCACGGAACTGAGGAGGGATTGCCCGATCGATTTCCCGCATATTCAACGGGCGAAGGAGCCCCGCTGCACGGGCCATCTCCAAGCTGCCGGCATCGTTGGTAATCAAGAGATCGGCTGGGCTGCGGGTTCCTTCCGCCTTCAGCCGGTTGACCAACTCGGTAGTGCCGGATGAGAGCAGGTCCACTTGAATGCCGGTCTTGGCGGTGAATGTATCGAAGACCGGCTTTATCAGCCGTTCGGCGCGTCCTGAATAGACAGTCAGCTTGTCAACAGCCGAAGCCGGTGTCGGCGTGATCAGCCATGCGAACGCGAGAAGGCACCCCAGGGCCAGGCCCATCCATGCGAGTCGCGACGCAAAGCCGGGCAAACGAAGGGAACGCCGAAAGAAGATGTGCATAGACCGATTCTTTTCCGGGCTATTGAAATTGATAAATCGTCTCAAAAAGAATATCAAATAAAACGGCAGGGGTCAATGACGGCAGCGAGAACAGAGGCCGTAGAGTTCGAGGCGGTGAGTCTGGATCGTAAAGCCGTTGCGGGCGGCGACTTCTTCCTGGAGGCGCTCAATGTCGCAGTTTTCAAACTCCACGATCTTTCCGCAGTCGGTGCAAATAAGGTGGTCGTGATGGCCCTTGTGGGAGACATTGTCGTACTGGGTCTGGGTGCCGAAGTGCCGGGCCTGTGCCAGACCGGCTTCGCAAAAAAGATTGAGCGTGCGGTAAATCGTCGCCAATCCCAAATGCGGATCTTTTCGCGCAAGCTGGTGGTACATCTCTTCCGCCGTGATGTGTTCCTGCTTGAGAAAGGCATCGAGGATCAGTTCACGCTGTCGGGTAAACTTCAGCTGATGCTTTCCGAGATGCTCTTTCAGCCCCTCCATCTCTTTCGCATGCTTGGACATCGTGGCCGGCCAGACCTCTAGTAGGAGAGGTTATTAAAGACGAAACCCGGTACATGGTCAAGGGGGTGCAGGCGAGGGCACGCCCGAGAGCAGGTTTGACGACAATTGTAGAGGCTGTCTATAGTGCAACCATTGCCCGAATTGTCGGGGAGAGAGAGAATGAGAAAGCCGAACCAGATTTCCGTCGATCGTGCTCTCTTGCTCTACGTGCTTTATTTGGTGGAACCGCACGGTCTGCTGAGCGAGGTGAAGTTACAGCAGCTGTGTTTTCTCTGCGAGCTCCAAACGTTTGGGAAGGGATTCAAGGGGTTTCACTTCGAATTTTTCCGGTTCGCCTATGGAGCGTTCAGCAAAGATCTCGATAACGACCTCACGACCCTTCGCCGGAAAGAACGAATCGAGAATTACACATTATCTGATCAGGCGAGGGAAGAAGTAATTCCGTTGTTGCTGAAAGGGATCGAGGGGATGGAGACCAATAAGAAGGTCAAAGAGATCATCGACGCGGTTGTCACCACCTATGGGCCGCAGGACAGCGGTATGATTACCAATTCCGTCGAGGCGGTAGAACTGAGCACCCCGCAACAGCCCGAATTCAAGATTCCCATTCGGGATATTGTCTTCCACACCACGCTACTCGTCCCTCACCGCATCGAGGTGCAGGCCGAGTTCACGCTTGCGCCCGCGATACTGGCGCAGCTCAATGCCGCGATGGGCTACGACAGCCAAGCGGCGCCGAGCATTCAAAGCTGGTAGATCTCCCCGTATTTCTTTTCCACATAGGACAGAAACGGTTCAGGGCTCACGCTTGTGCCCGTCACTCGCTGCGCGAGATGGTCCGGCGTAAACATGCGCCCCCAGCGGTGGATCTTCTGTTCCAGCCACCGTCGTAGCACCATCATCTGCCCGGCCGCGATTTCATCCTCCAGATGAGGGATTTCAAGTTTGGCTTGCTCGAAGAATTGTACGGAGTAGAGGTTGCCCAAGGTGTACGTGGGGAAGTAGCCGAAGGCCCCAAAGGACCAGTGGACGTCCTGTAGCACGCCCTCCGCATCAGACTTGGGGACAATCCCGAGATACTCCTCCATCTTCTGATTCCAAATCGCGGGCAGGTCTTCGGGCTGAGTTTTGCCTTCTACGAGGGCCTGCTCGATCTCGAACCGCAGCATAATGTGGAGATTGTAGGTGAGCTCATCGGCTTCCACGCGGATCAACGACGGTTTCACGCAGTTGATGGCGGAGTAAAATTGCTCGACGTCTATGCCGCGCAACCGATGATGAAAAGTCTGCTGCAGAATCGGATAAAAGAAGCGCCAGAACGCGCGGGAGCGTCCGACACAATTTTCCCAGAGGCGCGATTGGCTTTCGTGAATGCCGAGCGAGACCGAATCGCCCAGCGGCGTGCCGAAATGCCGCTGATCGAGTCCCTGGTCGTAGAGCCCGTGGCCGCCTTCGTGGATGCAACTGAAGAGGCAGGACTGTAATTCATGCTCATGCACGCGGGTAGTCACACGTACATCGGTCGGATGAAACGAGGTGGTGAAGGGATGGGTCGAAAGATCCAGCCGACCACGCTCAAAATCATAGCCCATGGCAATCAGGACCAGCCGTCCGAATTCCAATTGCCGAGCCTGGTCGTACGAGTAGCGAAGGATGCTGTCATCGATCCGAACCGTGCTCTGGGTGATTCTCTTGAGCAGCGGGACGAGGCGGGCCTTCAGCTGGGCAAACAGCGGGCGCAGGGTCGCGATCGTGGAGCCCGGTTCGTAGATGTCCAGCAACGCATCGTACGGCGACACTTTATAGCCGAGATACTGGGCTTCGTCGCGCTTGAGCGACAGCACGGTACGAAGGTTTGGGAGAAACATGGGAAACGTGTCTTGTTCTTTGGCCTCGGCCCAGACCTGCTGAGCGAGGGAACATTCGCGACTTAGCTTGATCACGAAATCGGAAGGCAGTTTCTTGGCTCGACTGAAATCTCGCCAGACTTCTCGCAACAGTGATCGAGAAGGTTCATCCCACACATCCCCTGGCTGATCGAACGCCTGACCGGTGGCGGGATCGACCCATTGAGACAAGATGCTCTCGATGTCCGGGGATACCAATTTCTGGTGGGCCAATCCCTGGAGCACGGCGATTTGCTCCGCCCGCGCTTCTCCGCCGCCGGCCGGCATGTAGGTCTCCTGATCCCACGACAACACCGAGGCGGCGCTATTGATGCGTTGGATTTCCAGAAGTCTCGTCGTGAGGGGTTCCAACGTGGCGATCGTCTTCAAGCGTGGTCTCCTCTCGGCTGTGCTAAGATCCGGCGTTCACGATCCGGCTGCCTCTGGCAGTGTACGCAACGAAGCCCGTGTTTTTCAAACCTTCGAAAGGACTCATGATGAAGAAGCTTGTGCCTCCGGACATCGAAGCCTATGCCCAGGCCCATTCCATGCCGGAATCTGAGGTCTGTCAGGCACTCAGGGAAGAGACCCAGCGGACCATGGAGTATGCCCAGATGCTGGTAGGCCCCTTGGAAGGGGCCTTTCTCAAGATGATGGCGCAGCTTGTCGGGGCCAAGCGGGTGCTCGAAATCGGTATGTTTACGGGCTACAGCGCCCTCTGCTTTGCCGAAGCGATATCGGACGATGGGGTGGTGGTCACCTGCGAAGTCGATGAGGAGTCGGCGGCAGTGGCCCGGCGGTTTTTCGCGCAGTCGCTTCATGGCAAGAAAATCTCAATACGCATAGGGCCGGCGCTGGACACGATGCGAGGGCTTACCGGTCCATTCGATGTGATCTTTATTGATGCAGATAAGGTCAATTACCTGAATTACTACCAGCGCGCGCTCGACTTGCTCTCTCCGCACGGCGTGATCTTGATCGACAATGTGTTGTGGGACGGCGATGTGATGAAACAGCCGCCGCCAGATGAAAAGACAGCCGCCATTCAGGAATTGAATCGCACGGTGGCGGCTGATCCTCGTGTGACCTCCGTGCTGGTTACGATTCGCGACGGGGTGCTGGTAGTCAGGCGAAAGCCAGGAGGAGGTTTAGGAGAAGCAAAATCACAAGAAAAAGCATCCTCTGCTCGACCTTGACCTCAGCCTTAACCTAGGCCTTCACATCCGCTTCCCACGACACAATCGCAGGGCACCATTGCCAGATGCCGAGGCTGATGATGCGGGTGAGTCCGGCAGGGATGCAGCCGGTGCGGTTGACCTCTACGTGCCGGTTGATTAATTTGCTCGGCTCGCCGCAGCGCTTCAGATAATCATCAGCCTTGATGTCGTGCAGATTCCAGTGGGGCACGAAGAATGCGACGAATGGGATGGGCAGCACCGCCAGCGAGGAGTCGTCGACGCCTTCGGAGCCTGAGCAATGGGCGCCGGTTTGCGCGTGCTTCACGTCGTCGTGAATCAGAGCTTTGGTGCAGCCGCACAGGAGTAGCAGCAACATCAGCAGGAGAGACAAGCATCCCCGGACGCCTGGGTTCTGGCACATACGATATCCTCCTTATCATCGGCCTCACGAATGAGACGGAGGCTACTGACAAACGTAAACGCAGTCAAGTGGCCGCGGGTGACCGCGGAATACTCCTTGACGGCGGGCAAGAACAACGGTATCTCCCATGGGCATGACACATCCATCCACGACACTGGCCTACGGGTCGGTCGTTCTCGCCGCGGTACTCTGGGGTGGCTCGATTGTGGCGCAGAAGATGGCACTCGGGTCTTTCTCCGCTGTCGAAGCGTCTGTCCTGCGTGATACCGGCGGGTTGGCGATCCTCCTGGCGACCTGGTGGTGGCAGGAAGGCGGTGTAATCAAGCTGACCAAGCCGGATGTCCGCATGCTGGGCCTGCTCGGGCTTGGCGTGTTGGGTAACCATCTGCTGATTTTGATGGGTCTGAGGTATGTGAGTGGGGCCGTGGGTGGAGTGATCATCGGATCGAGTCCCGTCGTGACCGCGCTGCTCTCGGCAATGCTGATTCGCGACGTTCCGCTAAGCGCTGTGTGGGCAGGAGCGCTTCTCTCCTTTGCGGGTGTCGGACTGGTGTCAGTGGCAGGATTTCAAGCGGCCGGCGAACAGCCGCTACTGGGGAGCACGCTCGTGTTCCTGGGCGTGGTGAGTTGGGCCCTCTACAGCATCGGAAGCCGCACCATCATGGAGCGGGTCTCGGCGCTGACCGTCAACTGGACCACGCTGTTGGTCGCGACGGTCTTGCAGATTCCACTCCTCTGGACCGATCGGAAGATGATAGATGCGGGTGTCGCGACGGTGACCACGCCTGATTGGCTTGCGCTGGCCTCGGTTTTGGGGAATCTCACACCTGTCGCGGCCGTCGGGCTGTCCGCGCTCATCCTAAAAGAATCGGTCGGCCTGATAGAAGTTATCGGCATCGGCCTCATCCTGGCCGGTGTATGGGTGGTTGATCGGCAAACGTCCCGGCTCACCATCTAGCCGCCAGGGTCGTTCACAATACCCGTGAAGCGTGAATCGTGAAGCGTATTTCGTATCTCGTTTCAGATCAGACCCACCGAAGGGACGAACGACGAGATACGAGATACGAGCGACGAGTTAGGACGACGCTTCACGGTTCGACCTTTCGACAGGCTCAAGGCCCTGAGCCAAGTCGAAGGGCAGGCTCACCGTCCCGAGTCCAATCGAGGGACGAACGACGAACGAAGAGGACGGCCATTTTGAACAGCTGTAAGATCTTCTCTGGTCATCTACGAGTGTGTGTGTTGGAGAAGCCCGCTGGTCGTAGGTCATTTTTTAATAAACTGCTAGGTGTCCGTCTTGTCCTGCGGTATTCTGGGTTTCGATCAGAGTCACAGAGGAACTCCTATGAAAAAGACCGGGTACATGGATGACGGCAATATTACCCTGCTCGCCAAAGGTGTCGAGTTGAAGGGCGAGATCAAGGTCGAAGGCACGGTGCGGATCGATGGTCGGATGGAAGGCGATGTGCACACCAAGGGCGAAGTCATTGTCGGCGAAGACGGAGTCGTCAAAGGGGCGATTTATGCCGGTACTCTCATCAGCAGCGGACGCATCAAGGCCACGGTGACGGCGACTGAACGGGTGCAGCTGCTCAAGACGGCGATTCTGATCGGCGAAGTGCATTGCCCCGTCATGTTGATGGAGGAGGGGGCCAAATTTCAGGGCGTGAGCGACATGGGCGTCACGGCCTGGCCCGAAGAAGTGCCCCGATTACCCGGCAACGTTCGCGACATGAACGCGCATCGCGGGAAAGCCGTCGCGTTGATCGGGAAAGAGCCTGACCTGTAAACGTGATGTCTTCTCTTGGCACCTGTGCCGTTCCGGCATTCTTCGCGCTCTTTCTTATCCCTGCCAGGCGTTCATGCCGGTGACAGGCGCCGTCGGATCTGCTATCAACAAGCTACCTCTTCACGTACGTCTACGACTCCATGACTCGACAGCAGATTTTCTCCATCGTGTTTTTCGCCCTTCTGGTTCTGCTGCTCTACCAGATCGGACTCATGTTCCAGCCCTTCTTGTTCCCAGCCCTGTGGGCAGGGCTATTGGCCCACTGGGCTCTCCCGCTGCATCTCCGGCTCACGAAACTGTTCGGCGGGAACGAGACGCTCTCTGCGGCCACGCTCACAGTTGGAGCGTTGGGCATGGTCGTCGTGCCGTTGGTCGTCATGGGGGTGATGCTGGTACGGGAAGCCGGAGCGGCGGAACAGGCGATCCGAACATGGATCGCCGCCGGCGGGCTTCAACAGCTGCCGGATCAATTGGCGACGATCCCGCTCATCGGAGGTTGGTTGCGAACGGTGGTCTCCAGTACCAACATGCACCAGCTTTCAATGGAGCAGTCGGTGGTGGCGGGGGCCAAAGGGCTGAGTCAGTTTCTGGTCGGCCAGATGGGTGATCTGCTGAAGAACGCGTTTATCCTGGTGACGGATTTCTTCATTATGCTGCTCGTGCTGTTTTTCCTCTTTAAGGACGGCCGGCGGTGGCTCGCAGCCTTATACGAGCTGATTCCGATGGATGAGTCTCACAAGCACAAGATCGTGACCCGGTTGGATCAAACGATTCGGGCAGTGGTGAAGGGAATGCTGGTGACGGCGATCGTCCAGGGTGTGCTGGCGGGGCTGGCCTATCTTGTGCTCGGCGTGCCGTTTCCGATGGTGCTCACGGCGCTGACGACTATTCTGGCGCCGATTCCGTTTGGCGGGACGGCGTTGGTGTGGGGGCCGGTGGTGCTCTATCTGTTCTGGGTCGGTCCGGTCGGAAAGGCGATCGTGATGTTGGCCTGGGGGATCGGTGTCATATCCATGGTCGATCAAATTCTTCGGCCTTGGCTGATCGGCCAAGACGTGCAGATTCCCGTGCTGCTGCTCGTGCTGAGCGTGTTGGGCGGGCTGGCGCTCTATGGGTTCCTCGGGCTCTTCGTCGGGCCCATTCTGGTCAGTCTCTTGATGACGGCTGTACAGATCTACCGCGAGGAATACCACACTGTTTCAAATCAAGCCGAGAACTCTCCGGCTCCTTCCTGATTCCTTCCAGCGTCTTCACCCTGGGTTTCCAATCAGATCGGCGACGCGCTCGTAGACCGGGACATTGAGTTCACGGGCTCATTGGAGGCCCGGGGCGGTCGGATTTTGATCGGCGATGCCGACGATCTCAATCGTGCGAATCTGGTGGAGCAGGTCGAGCAGCGCGGTGCCGCCATGGCCCGCGCCGAGGATCGCCACCTTCGTTGGGAGTTGGGATGCCATGGGCCCAATCCTTTCCCGACCGGACCGGCGATCGGCTACAGCAGGTGGGGGAGAGGAAGGGACGCTCTTCCCCTCCGATGTCGTCGGGTTCGAGATCATCACAGATGGGCCAATTCACGCTGTTCCATCGCGCGAGCTACGGAGGCCTTCAGCTTTTCGCCTTCGACCGGTTTCACCAGGTAATCGACCACACCCTGCCGCAGGAGAGACGTGGCCATGTCGGTATCCGGGAATCCGGTCAGGACGATCAAAGGCACGCGTGGATAATTCTGGCGGAAGTAGGCAATCGCTTCAATACCGTTCACTTTCGGCATCCGAATGTCGCACACGATGACATCGAGCAGGAGACGATTCTCGCCGGTGTTGATCGTCTCGATGGCCTTTCCCCCATTCTCGGCTTCAAGGACATCGTACCCGGCCTTTTGAAGCGTCATCCGGACGACCTTGCGGATGTCCGGCTCGTCGTCCACGACGAGCACGCGACCATTGCAGCTTTCACCTCCGACAAAGAATCCTGATTTGAACTCGCTCATGATGACCTCCTTGATGAAGGGCGGCGGATGATGGTGGTGATGTTCATGTGTCGTCTGCATTGAGGGAACCGCAAGGCTTATGCCGGAGCGTTACGGAGGCGCATGTGATTCCATTTCATTAGATTGGTAATTCAGCATGTCACGCAGCCTCAGCATGCTGGCTCAAAGGAACCACCAGGTGGTGAAATCCACCAGCCTGCGATGCGCCGAGAGGGACTCGATGCGCATGGCGATGGTGAGGAGGACGATAGAAGCAGTGACCCAGCCCGGATGCGAAGCGATTCATAGAAAGAGCCGGCATGGTGGGAGCATGGAGATGGAGCGCATTGCCTTTCCGAGACGATTTCGGCTAGGGTATTCACTGGCAAGGGTAGAGAGGGTATGTGATTACACCAGACGTGTTGACCGACTATATCCGCATGAGCATGCCGGATGCCGTCGTGACGGTGACCGATCGAACAGGGACGATGGACCATCTCAAGGTTGTGATTGTCTCAGAATCGTTCCAAGGGAAAAATTTGTTGGACCGGCATCGGCTGGTTTATCAAGCGTTGGATGCCCCTATGATGGATGGTCGCATTCATGCGCTGGAATTGACAGCGAAAACCGCAGACGAAGGCGTCTAGCTGATGGCGAATGGTTGATAGCGTTGAGGGAGGAACTCACATGGCCGAACCGATCGAAGAAGAAATCCAAAAAGAAGTGAAGACGCATAAGATTCTGATCTACGGTAAGGGGACCAAGCAGATGCCGATGTGCGGATTCACGCGGGAGACGATGCAGTTTTTCGACAAATACGGGTATCCGTACGAATTGATCGATGTCCTCTCGCAGCCGGTGAAACGGGAAGCCCTCACGAAGATGACGAACTGGCCGACGCTGCCGAAGGTGTTCATCGACGGGACATTTTATGGGGATACCGATATCCTAGATCCGATGGAAAAGAAGGGCGAGATGGGGCCGCTGCTGAAGAAGGCGTTCGGGAACTAAGCAAGACACCCCTATTGGTCTTGTGCTCCCCGAGTGCGTACGCGGGAGCAATTGTCATCCAAATAATGGGCGGCGTCCGCTCGACGGGCGTAGTGAGATGATGAAAAGTGGTCGGGAGTGTTAATTGCTCCTGCGCTGTCGGAATAGACAGCCGACCCCCTTAGTTTTAGCCTCACCCAATAGCTCATGGATATGTGTGCTTCAACAGCTAACCGGCGGGCTCATAGTGCTGTACGTGCTGGCTGGTGCGGGATGCGCTGCCGGTCATTCTCGGTTTGATCGTCTTGCCTGGGAGCAGTCGCGGCTGATCGATCTCACTCATTCCTTCGAGGCGGATACGATTGTGTGGCCGACTGAACAGGACTTCCGGCTTGTCCTCCAGCAGGCGGGAGAAACGCCGGACGGGTACTACTACGCCTCAAATCGCCTGGAGATGGCCGAACATGGCGGGACTCACATCGATGCGCCCATTCACTTTGCCAGGGGTGGGCAGACGCTGGATCAGGTGCCGATCGAACGCATGGTTGGCGTTGGTGTCCGAATCGACGTCACAGCCCAATGTGGCCGTGATCGGGATTACCTTGTCACCATCCAAGATTTTAAGCAATGGGAAGCAGTGCGCGGGCGAATCCCGACTCACGCGATCGTGCTAGTCGACACGGGTTTTGCCCGATACTGGCCATCGCGACAACCGTATCTGGGAACAGAGTTGAAAGGGCCGGAGGCGGTACGAGCGCTCCATTTCCCAGGCTTGCATCCCGAGGCGGCGGCCTGGCTCGTGCGCGAACGGCAAGTCAAGGCCGTGGGCATCGACACCGCCTCGATCGATTATGGTCAATCAATCCGATTCGAGACGCATGTCGCGCTCCTCTCCCAGAACGTGCCGGTGTTCGAAAATCTTAGCGATCTCCACCAACTTCCCGATCGGGGATTCGACGTCATTGCCCTGCCGATGAAAATAGCCGGTGGGACCGGCGGCCCCCTGCGCGTCATCGCGGTGGTCCCTCCAGCGCACTGATCATCTCGACAAAGTCGGGTGACTCGTTTCGCCGATCCCGGCCTACGGCCAGTGCGAAATCACCCTGCCGCCTCACCACCTCGGCGGCGTCCGCTGACTTGACGCTCGTTACTCCTCGCGTCGCGGACCCCTCGCCTCTGCTGAATCGCGAAAGCAGGCCTGATCACCACGAAACCTGGAAGGGGGGACGGGGCCTTGCACCTCCAGGGAAATCCGCTCCTGGCAGCCTCACCGCCTGCGACGACAGGAAATTCAGAATGTCCTTGTTCTCTTGTCCCATTTTCTTTTCTGTCCCTTTTCCCGTGATCCAGCGGTTTCTTGACCCAGGCTAGGAAGAGTAGGATAATCTCGCTGTGCGGAGCGTACAACGATGAGTCCAAAGCTACAAGAGGAACTGCTTGAGCAACTGTCTCGGCTCCCGGAAGAGGAGCAGAAGCGAGTCTTAGCCTTTGTGAAAGGTCTTGCGCCTGCTACTGGAGGGATGTCCGGCAAGGACCTGCTGAAGTTCTCAGGCGCTATCGGTCAAGCTGATTTGCAAGCGATGACCAAGGCCATCGAAGAGGGATGTGAGAGGATAAATCGGAGTGAGTGGTAGCGTCCTCCTCGATACCAACATCGTAATTGGCCTGTTCGCCAACGAACCAGCCGTTTTAGCCCGCCTTTCCAAAACAGACCATATCTTCATTCCCAGCATCGTCCTTGGTGAACTGTATTTCGGGGCTTACAAATGGGCCCATCCTGATCAAAACATTCGTCGGGTTGAGGAATTTATTGCGACGAGCGCCGTGCTCGTCTGTGACGCAGCGACGGCTGCGCGCTATGGCCGAATCAAGAAGACCTTGCGGGAGAAAGACAGGCCGTTGCCAGAGAACGACATTTGGATTGCGGCTCTGGCTCAACAGCACAACCTAACGGTTGTTTCGCGAGATCAGCACTTCACAGAAATCGAGAATCTTTCCATCGAAGTGTGGTGAAGCCCCAGGCATCCAACTCACCGGACGTGCGGGGGCGGGGGCAGGCTCGAAGAGCATATGGCTGATAGCGTATGGCTTATGGCAGATAGCGATGGTTTCAGAGGGGAATCTGAAATGCGGACCGTCCATCGCCATCGGCGGACCGTCAGACTTCAGCGGAAACGGGGTGTCTGACACCTTTCTCTTCTTTGCTAGACGGGCGAAAAGTGGCGAACAATGACCTGGGGAATTTTCTGAAAATCGTGGTCGGATGTCAGGATCGGGAGCCCGTGCTGCATAGCGTTGGCGGCAATCCAGATAGCGTTGGCGGCAACTGGGGTACCGGCCTTTTTCAACGCAACACGAATAATTGCGTAACGGTCTGATGTCTCTTCGTCCACGATCAACACGCTGACGCGCGAGGATTCCAGAAACAGTCGTAACTCGCGCTCATTGCTCTCTCGTTTGCTCCCTTGGAGAAAGCCTGCGCGAAGCTCGCCGAGGACGATCGGGCTTATCCATATCTCTTCGGCTTGAGTGAGGGTCTCAACAACCTCGGGGTGTCTTTTCTTGAAGGCGATATAAGCAGAGCTATCCAGAAGCAGCCGGGTCATTTCCAGAGATCCGGATCAATCGTGCGTTGCTCGGCAATGAGTTTGTCAAACGCGGCGGCCTCTTCCTTCGTCCAGGTTCCGGCGAGATGATCCAGATCGTGATAGCGGGCCGACGCTTTCTTTTTTGCCTTGCCCCCGGACGATTCCTCCAACAGCTCGATGACCGCCTTATTCACACTGGTCTTCTTCTGTTTGGCCCGCTGCTGGACTGTACGGGCGACGTCGGGTGGAAGGTTCCGCAGGGTAATTGCCTTCATGCACGACACCTCCATGTAGCATCAGTGCATCACAGTGATGCACTGATGATGCACAGTGTACATTGTGAACCGCCGCTCGTCAATCGAGGCTATACGCGGAGCGTATGGCGAATGGCTGATGGCTTATAGCTCCGGAAGGGGCGGGACGTGGGAACTGTCCGTCGCCAGCGGCGGGCCGACCGTCAGCGGCGTGGCGGGATTCTCGCAGAAAAGTAGCCTGGCACCTTTTTCTTTCTACGGGTTGCCCCGATAGAGACCCTTCATCACCGGGAGGGGGGAATTTCACGTGATCGCACCGGGGAGAATTTCAGGTGATCGTTGACAGACCGGCGGGATTATAGCAGAAGTGGACAATCTCCCCCCGCGCGAGCGCGGGATCCTGCTGGTCGGAATCGTGTGGATCGTCCGTCGCCAGCGGCGGGCCGACCGTCAGCGGTGTGGCGGGATTCTCGCAGAAAAGTAGCCTGGCACCTTTTTCTTTCTCGAATACTCTGCTCAAAGCGTGGTTTCCAGTCAGGCTGTGATGCATAGTGGTCTGGGTTGCTGATAGATACACAATAGATGACTGCCGTCCTACTTGCCCATTCTTTGGCTGCTTCCATTCCATCGCGCGCCAACAGCGCTTTAAGGCGCTCACGCTCACCCATCCCCCCTCCTCGCTGTAGAATATCTCCATTTTCCATTCCCGGAGCCCGATCCGCAGCCACGCCTGACCCTCATCGAGTTTCTGAAAACTAGCGGTTCCTTTTTTCCGTCCTCTCGTCCAGAATCAGCGGCCGCGCGAGGGTGAGGGCAATCCGATCGGCCGTCGCCATCGTCCGGCCGTCCGTGGTGCGGTGGGATTATAGCTGAAAAGTAGCCTGGCACCTTTTTCCATCTGATTTCAAATTATCTCAACACCAAGTGAAGTTCCCCCACCGCCAGCCATGACAGGAAATTCAGCCTGTCCCGGTTTTCTTCCTTGGATTCGGTGTGCCAGCAGCTTCATCGGTACGCGGGGTCGCCGTGCTGGCCCAAGATTTCCAATGCCCACCGCGAATGCTAGGTAAATGTCCATCAGCTCGCCGTCAGTCGTGTGGCGGGATTCTCATAGAAAAGTAGCCTGGCACCTTTTTCTGGCTGGCGAATGGCTGATGGCTTATAGCTCCGGAAGGGGCGGGACGTGGGAACTGTCCGTCGCCAGCGGCGGGCCGACCGTCAGCGGCGTGGCGGGATTCTCATAGAAAAGTAGCCTGGCACCTTTTTCTCGTCGCGGGTTGGATTCGTTGTTGGTTACAGGTGGGGTGGACTCAAAATATAAGTTTTGTCTTCACGGCACAGCAGTTCTTTCCGGTCAGGCGGCAAATGGGGCGGGACTCTTTAAAACTCTATCTGAAATCTATAGCGAGCGGAGTCAGGCAGCACACGGGCATCATGCAAGAAAGGCGGAGCGATTAGCGTCAATTTCTCGCAAGAAGTTGGCAGAAGCAATTCATAAGATTATCGATCTTGCTCTAGGGAAACAAATTGACCTAACTTTTGGGGTTACACGGGCAGTAGAAAAATATGTTCTTGGCAAAGCAACCTCCTAACAAGGATAAGGCAAACTTCGGTTTTGCCACGAAAGAAGATCACAGGCTTTCTTTGATCAGCTGGAAGAAAGATGTCCTAAATTTATCCCTTCTGTCCGTCGCCATCAGGGGGCGTCTCGGAAACGGAGAATGTCCCCGTTCTCTTGCCTCGTCCTCGCGCTCCATCAAACTCAAGCGGTGATACCGGGCCATGTGCAACTCCTTGGTTCCTGGTTCGACCAGGATACTGGTGTTGCACTAGAACCTTGAGCCCAGACTGCCACTTTTTTTTCCTTCATTCCTACTGTTAAATAAATCGTTCGGTCAGCTTTAAGTTAATGTCACGCGAGTATAGGACGGAGTAGGGAACTTGGGCATAGATGGCATATAGGAAGTTCATGCATGTGTAAAAGGCATCTTCACCTTCTTTAGGGCTGACCGGCGTCTGTCTATGAATCAAAGAGTTGCGAGAATCTATGACATCTTCCACGTACTTAGGGAGTCTTTCCCAATAGTCGCTCTCTTTATGGCCCGAGTAAGCTTTTATTATCCTCTCTAAATATTTTTCGAGCGTCAAACCAGTAGCTAGTTCGAAATATTCTCCACGCCTAACAACTCCTGAAACTTTCGCATTTTCTTTTTTTAACTTCTGATACTGAGAGGAGTTCTTGTCCAGTTTATCCAGCAAGAAATCTTCAATAACGTTGTTGATAATTGTTCCGGCCCACACCACGCATTCTGAAGACTGGCCGTAAAGATGAGCACTCTTTAATGCCGCTACTGCAGCCTGAATGAATGGAAGAGGGCCAGCTGCCAATAGCGTTTGCATAGTGTGTTCGGATTTTGTCAATTCATCTTTTCTTTCACCTTTTGCTTGACTGAGTCGAGTACCAGATTCCAAAGGATTACCAGTCTGATAGCGACATGTATGCCCATCACGTAGAACCACGAGGATGTCACAATTAAGGGCATCAGCGAAGCCTATAGGACGTGCTCGGGGATCATCATATGCGACGCGATAGCATTCGATTATCTGATTGGCAACACGCACAGAAAATTTGAGGCATTCGGTTTGTAGTAGGGTCGAAACAAACAGCTCGTAGACATTGCCAATTTCTTTTGCCAGTGCATTAACGGCACGAGCAATAAAGTCTTCTTTGCCTGTGAGGGAGAATTTAATCAGTGATTGTCTAAGATCGAGGTTTGGGATACCAGCGCCGATCACGACATAGTCTTTAATGTTGTCGGCACGTATAACTGAGACAGTAAGGGGAATATTGTCCATACTGAAAGAATAGCTATGGGGTTCCTTAGAAAGCCAAACAAAGTATGCGGGAGTCAACGTAAATACCTCGATACGTGCCACGTCAGTCATGTCAAGGCAATGGCACCGTTCCATTCCTCTTGCTATTGCTTCTTCCTTTGCCTCAGCCTCAAGATCCCATTCCTCTTTGGGTTTTCGCTTTGCAACGCCTTTTAATACGGCCAACTCTGGTGCCTGTCCTTCATCAGGAATAAATACATAATTTTTGAGCGCGCTGCCTTTATAGAAGGCATCCCCAGCATCTCCAACCTTGAACCCTGGCTCTGGAGAGAGCGACTCAGGAGGCCCGGAAATTGCTGATTTAATCTCACCTGTTTCAGCATTGTAACTTACGTATCTCATGTTGCGAAAAGCCAAATAAAGTCTAGCGCTTTCCGAGCATAATGAGCGGCCTCATCAGGCGAGATGGGCTTCGTTTCTTCGTGAGCGATGGTATTGCGCAGTCGACGAAGCTCTCTGATTCGAGCCGCAACGTCCGGACCCACGTGTGGATCAGCTGTGAGTGCTTCTTCTTTGGATTTGAGTGGCAAGCCACGAGCCTTGAGATATTCGTCCATTGCGAGGCTAAGTCGACGCCACCAATCGAGGATAAGAGCGTGCGGAGACTCTGTTGAGAGGATTTCAACATGTTCCTCAAAAGTTGTGGCGTATCTAGCCATGATGGTGCCTCCTTACAACCGAATCAGCGGCCTTGCGAGGGCGGGGGTACTCCGATCGGCCTGCCATCGGCGGGTGTCTCACAAAATTCTGAATGTCCCCATTTTCTTTCCCGCTTCTTCCAGATCGTCACGCCAGGTCCGACGGCATCGATCATGCCCGCAACCTCATGCCCCGTCACGCGCGGGTACTGCAACCCAGGCCAATGGCCTTCCTTGCAAAGGCGTCGCTATGGCAGACGCCGCAAGCCTGGATCTTGATACGGACGGTATTGGGTCCCGGTTCCGGCACGGCGAGTTTCACTACCGCAAACGCGCCGCCCGGACCACTCACTTGTACTGCCGTCATCTGTGACATGACCGGCCTCCTTGGGTTGGGTAGCATGAGTGATAAAGGGAGCCTAGTCCAATGGAAGGGTTGAGGGCAAGACAGCAAAGTATTGAGAGGGGATGGGTGAGCGAAAGGGGAAAGATGTCCACTACTTTCTCAGCTTTAGATATGAAAAATAGCAACTCGAGGATAGAGGTTCCGAAACAGCCCTGCCGTTGCTTTGTCATATTGCGAAGTCATGGAATAGTTCGTACAGTGAGGTTCTCAGGGCAGGGAAACCACCGCTTCTTCGTTTCCCAAGAGAGGTGATACATGAGTTATGACTTGACGAGGTGTCCGTTATGCTTGAAAGCGGCCAACGGTGTAGCGTTAGGCCCTCTGGATCAAATATTCATGTTTGAGTGTGTGCGCTGTGGACAATTTCAGATCACAGAGGAGGCAGTCTCTTGCCTCCAAGAGGCTCAAATAGCTCGAGACCTGTTCAAAGTATCGGCATACACACGAGAGAGAGTTGTCTCGAAAAGCCCGCTAATTACAATTGTCTCCTCGACTCAGGCCATTGCAAATATTACGGGCGCCGCGATTGACGTTCAATCAATCATCGGGCAGTTTCCGAAGACGATATCAGACAGACTGAATCGAATTCTTCGTATCATCCTCGCGTACTCACCGTTTCCTGGAGCCAGATTCCAATTCAACTTGGATAATGACTATCCGGTTTTTTTGGCAGAGAACCCTGAAGCCTGCTGGTTCATAGGTAAGGCCTTGGAAACGGAGGGGTTGATTAGTACGAGCAACACCATGGGGCATATCAACGGGTCGCTCACGGTTGGCGGTTGGGATAGGTTATCCAAAGAAGAACAAGGAAGATTGCCAGCTGGTTCCAAACAAGTTTTTATTGCGATGTCCTTTGATCCCAGTCTCGATAATGCTTTCAAGGAAGGTATGGAGAAAGCAATTGACGCTGCAGGGTATAAAGCTCTCCGCGTTGATCTGAAAGAGCACAATGACAAGATCTGCGATCGAATTGTTGCGGAAATTCGGAAAAGTAAATTTCTGGTGGCAGATTTTACTCTTCATAAAGCTGGCGTGTATTTCGAAGCTGGCTTTGCGCTGGGGTTGAGAATCCCTGTTATCTGGACTTGTCGCGAGGATGAGCTAGGAAAGACGCATTTTGATACGCGACAGTACAATCACGTCGTCTGGAAAAATGAGAAAGACTTATTTGAGAAACTCAAGCGTCGGATCGAAGCGACAATTGTGGTCGAGTAGCAAACTTAAAACGGGAATTCGATGCGGTCGAAAAAAAGAAAAAGACCGCCTATGTAGGAGGCCTTTTCTTTTTTCTCTCCCTTTGCAGGTGCGCGGCACGGAAATAGGGACAGGCACGGAAATAGGGACAGGCTACTTTTTATCAGAGACTATGTCAACGCAATTGGCCGCAAACACAAAAGCCACCTACAGGCGGTGGCCTTGTTGTTTCACTCTCTTTTTTATGGCGGCGGCGGTGCGGGGTGGTCCTTATTGCGCGCATTCACCGAGCACCGCCTCTACCTCCACCTTCTCCATTGTGGAAGTGGGGAGGTCTGGGTCAGCGTCGTGTAATTGTGCGGAGGGTTGGGCTCCGCACTTGCTGAGCGGATGCGGTCTGCTCAGAGCAGACGCCGAGCACTGTTCGAGCCTGGTCTACGCGAAGCGTATTGGCCGGGCGAGTTGCACAGGCGAGCAGACGCGAAGCTTAGTACGGTCAACCCGAAGCACTGAGCAGGCTGACCCAGCCTCCCCGCTCCTACGTTCCCATCTCCCACGACACCAAATACTTCTTCTGCTCCGCCGTCAGCTTGTCGATGTTCACGCCCATACCCGCCAGCTTGAGCCGCGCAATTTCCTTGTCGATCGTCGCCGGCACCGGGTAGACCTTCTTCTCGAGCATCTTGTAGTTCTTCACGATGTATTCCGCACTGAGCGCCTGGTTGGCAAAGCTCATGTCCATGACGCTTGAGGGGTGGCCCTCGGCGGTGGCGAGATTAACAAGCCGGCCTTCGCCGAGCAGGCTCACGCGATTACCGCTCTTGAGCGTGAACTGTTCGACGCCAGCGCGGATGATCTTCCGTTTCTTGCTCAGCTTTTCTAGCGCAGGAATATCCAACTCAACGTTGAAGTGGCCGCTGTTGCAGACGATGGCGCCGTCTTTCATCTTGACGAAGTGCTCGTGCCGAATGACTTTCAGGTTGCCGGTGACGGTCACGAAGAAGTCGCCGATGGGGGCTGCTTGCTCCATCGGCATGACGCGGTAGCCGTCCATCATCGCCTCGAGGCCTTTCAATGGATCGACTTCAGTCACCACCACGTCTGCACCCATGCCCTTGGCCCGCATCGCGATGCCGCGCCCGCACCAACCGTAGCCAGCAATCACGACGACGGAGCCGCAGACCAACCGGTTGGTCGCGCGTACGATGCCGTCCATGGTGGACTGGCCGGTACCGTAGCGGTTGTCGAACATGTGCTTGGTGTCGGCGTCGTTGACGGAGATGACCGGGAACTTCAACACTTTCTTTTCGGCCATGCTGCGCAGGCGAATCACGCCGGTCGTTGTTTCTTCGGTGCCGCCGATCACGTTTTTGAGCAGGTCTTGTCTCTTCGAGTGTAGATACGAGACGACATCCGCGCCATCGTCCATCGAGAGATGTGGCCGATGGGCGATGGCCGATTCGATGTGGAGATAGTAAGTGGCGTTGTCCTCACCCTTGATGGCGAAGGTTGGAATCCCTTCATGCTTGACGAGGGCTGCGGCGACGTCATCCTGCGTGCTGAGTGGATTCGATGCGCAGAGCCGTACGTCGGCGCCGCCGGCCTTCAACGTGATCGCCAGATTGGCCGTTTCCGTGGTGACGTGGAGGCAGGCGGCGACCCGCACGCCCTTGAGCGGCTGTTGACGTTTGAATCGTTTCCGAATGAGCCGCAGCACCGGCATGGTGGCCTCGGCCCATTCGATCTTGAGTTTGCCCTGATCCGCCAGCTTGATATCTCTCACGTCGTAATCCACTGATTTTCTCCTCGTGAAGCGTGGTTCGTGAAACGTGAAGCGTACTCAGTAAAAGAGGAGCGGATTGTCGAATCCGCCCCTCTTTGTGCTTACCGAGCAGATGGTGATACTTACAGTCCTGCGTCTCTTCGCAACACCTTGGCTTTGTCGATCTTTTCCCAGGTGAACTCCGGTTCGTTCCGGCCGAAGTGCCCGTAAGAGGCGGTCTTACGAAAGATCGGACGGCGAAGCTTGAGGTAATCGATGATGCCGATCGGGGTCATCGGGAAATGTTTCCGCACGATCTTGTCCAGATTCTCGATGGAGACCTTTTCGGTGTTCTTCGTATCGACGAGCACGGAAACGGGATCGGCTACACCGATCGCGTAGGCCAACTGCACTTCGCACTTGTCGGCCAAACCGGCGGCGACGACGTTCTTGGCGATGTAGCGGGCCATGTAGGAGGCCGAGCGGTCGACCTTCGTCGGATCCTTGCCGGAGAAAGCGCCGCCGCCATGGCTGCCGTGGCCGCCGTATGTGTCAACGATGATCTTGCGGCCGGTCAATCCGGTGTCGCCCATCGGCCCGCCGACAACAAAGCGGCCGGTCGGATTGATGTGGTGCTTCACGCTGGTGGGGTCATAGAGGCCTTTCGGCATCACCGGCTTGATGACCTTTTCCATGATGTCGCGCTCGATTTGCTTAGTAGTCACGTCGGGGCTATGCTGGGCGGATATAACGATGGTGTCGATGCGCACCGGCTTGCCGTTGCGATATTCGACGGTCACCTGGGACTTGCCGTCCGGGCGGACCCAACCGAGGATTTTCTTCTTGCGTACTTCGGCCAGGCGCTTGGTCAATCGGTGGGCGAGAACGATCGGCATCGGCATCAGTTCGGAGGTTTCGTTGGTCGCATAGCCGAACATCAAGCCCTGGTCGCCGGCTCCGCCGGAATCCACGCCCATGGCGATATCGCCTGATTGCTGGTGGATGGCGGTCAGGACTGAGCAGGTGTGGTAGTCGAATCCCCACGATGCATCGCAATAGCCGACGTCCTTGATGACGTCGCGGATGATATCGGGAATCTCGACGTAGGCCTTGGTGGAGATCTCACCGGCTACAAAGGCGATGCCGGTGGTCAGGATGGTCTCGCAGGCGACGCGGGAATATTTATCTTTGGCGATAAGCGCATCCAGGATCCCGTCGGAGATCTGGTCTGCGATCTTGTCCGGATGCCCTTCAGTGACTGATTCCGAGGTAAACAAATAGTTATTTCTCATGCGCTCCCTCTAGGTTCTGGTTATCGAAAGCCGCCGGTGGTCAGAATGTGGAAATGACGAGTTCCGAGCGACAGGAGAGTCATACAGAACGGTGCGGATTTTAGAGGAGATTGCTGGTTTTGTCCATCACTTCGATAGTAGGGGGCGTTGCGTGGGGTGCACCGCCGTTTGCTTGACACTGGTTTTTAGCCACTTGTAAGATGGCCACATTTCCGCGGGCTTAAACATTCCCCACAATCCAGAACTTATTAAGGTAACGTAGTTTAGGAGGGGAGGGTCCGCTTGAGACGGCCTAAGGATTGGACCGGGTCGATAGCCTGAAGACGCTGACGACCTTGCTCTACGTCATGCCCAAGACGGCGCAGCCTGCGCGACGCGGGGATCAAGCCGAGCGTGCGACCAAGGATTGTTCATGAAACCTTTTCTACCGGCATGGCTTCTCGTTGGACTGGTTGCCGCTGATTGCGCTCTCGCGCTCTTTGTTCCCATGTCGAAGGCGGAGTCGCCGGCGTTCAAGACAGCGCCGATTGCCGAGCGTGGCTTGGTCATGATCGGCGACGAAGCGCCGAACTTTCAATTGCGTGATCTTGCCGGCAACGTGGTAAGCCTGTCCCAACTCAGAGGGAAAGTCGTCTTGGTGAATTTCTGGGCGACCTGGTGTGGGCCCTGCCGCGTCGAAATGCCGGCGATGGAGCAGTTGTATCGGACCTTTCCGCGAAGGGAGTTCGAGATCCTTGCGGTATCCACCGATCCGCAAGGCGCGGCGGTGACCGGCCCCTTTCAGCAGGAAATGGGGTTTACGTTCCCCATTCTCCATGATTCCGAGTATCGCGTGGGCCTCACCTATGGCGCGAGAACGCTCCCGATGACCTTCATGGTCGATCGCCAGGGCGTCATTCGGCAGAAGATTTTCGGTGCCCGTGATTGGGACTCACCTGAGGCGCGTGAGTTGATCCAAACTCTCATGAAGTCGTAGCCATGACGCAATCGATCCCGCAGATTTCGCTCATCGCCGCCTTCTCGGCCGGCCTTCTATCGTTTGTCTCCCCCTGCGTGTTGCCCTTGGTGCCGTCCTACATTTCTTACATCACTGGACTCTCTGTCGAACAGCTGACGGACGCGTCTGAGCGGGTGAAATTCAAGAAGGCGATCGTGCTGAACGCGTTGCTGTTCATCGCCGGGTTTTCGTCGGTCTTCATCGCTTTTGGGGCGTCGGCCAGCTTTCTGGGGCAAATGCTCATCACCTACCTGGACCACATTCGTCGCATCGGCGGGATCCTGATTATCGTGTTTGGGCTCTATCTCCTCGGTATCCTGAATCTGAATTTCTTGAAGATGGAGCATCGCTACCAGTTCCGCAATCGGCCGGCAGGTTATCTGGGGTCGTTCTTGATCGGCATTGCATTTGCCGCTGGGTGGACGCCCTGCGTGGGGCCGGTATTGGGATCGATCTTACTGTATGCCGGCACAACAGACTCCCTCTTGGACGGGGTCGTATTACTGACATTCTACTCGTTAGGACTGGGCTTGCCGCTGTTTCTCACGGCGCTGGGCGTGGATCGGTTTCTGGCCTATTTCAAAGAAGTGCGGGCGTATTTGTGGGGTGTGTCTACCGTGAGTGGAGTCTTGTTGGTCATAGTCGGCGTGATGATCTACGCCAATTCACTCACGATAATCACGAGTTTCTTGGAGCGATACGGCATTGGTTGGTATCTCGGTCAGTGACCTCGCCATCAGCAATCAGCGGTCAGCCTTCAGCTGTCAGATCAAATTTCTTCGAGTTCCGCGACTCCCTCGCTCAAAGCGAACTTTTACCACCCTGGATTTAACAATGTTTTGCTGATAGCTGTATGCTGACAGCTTCTCTGCTGCTACATCAGCACCAGGCGCCGAGGCGGCAAGCCGTGAAGGTCTGTCCCAGAGCGTTGGCTGAGGGAATGCGAAGCGATCCAATCTGAGAGGGTGAGGGAATGGATGGCTGATCGGGTGCTTCCGGTCTGGCGCTCCGGCCTGCTGTTGGTCCAATGTCGGAAAAGGCGACCGAGTCGGATTTTTGGGCGAGAAGGGTGCCAGGCTGCGCTCCTCCGAGTTTCGCCAGCAGCTTTTTCCCGTCTTTGGACACTTTGCTGCCCGGATATTTTTCTGCCAGCAGGACGAGATTATCTCGTGCCCAATCGTCGGCGCCCAGTTCATGATAGGCCATGGCTAGAAAGTACAAGGCGTCGGGAGCGACCGGCTTGTCTGGGTAGCTCTTGATAATCTGTTCAAATCGGTGCGCGGCGGCCAGGTATGAGCCACGCCGGTAGTAGAATTGGCCCACAAACAAGTGCATTTGCGCGAGCCAGTCGTGGCATTCCTGGATTTTCTGTTGGGCCTGAGCATCATAGCGGCTTCCAGGAAAATCCTTCCTCATCCGTTCGAGCGCGGTGATTGCCTGTTGCATGGGCTCAGGATCTCGATCGATGCTTTTCGCCTTCTTGAAATGGATTTCCCCGATCCTATAAGCCGCATAAGGGGCAAGCACATGGGTTCGGTGGAGATCTAGGAAGTGGTTGTACTCGACTAAGGCTTCTGCGTACTCCCCCCTGTCGAAAAATGCTTCTCCGCGCTTCATAATGACATTGGGATGATAGTGCCTCTCGACGGTATCATCAAGGAAGATTTGCTCATCTATGCCGCCGACCGCTTTCTTCGCAGCTTCCGGTTGTCGCATGTCCTTGGGGGTGCCGGAACAAGCCACCATGAGAGCGTGTCCAAGCACGAGGCAGCCCAGTAGGGCCAATAGCGACGGCCAAGACAGCCGAGCTACCTCAGGTTGAGCTGGGTTTGTTGAGGCCGACATATGGGAGATTCATAGCAAGAATATGGGCAAAAAGCAACGACAGTGAGAGCTCGGTTGACCCGCCCCCCTATGCTCCCTATAATCCCGCGCACGCTTGGAGCATGTGCAATCTCTTCTCGATAGACCATGGGCGGGAGTGATGATTCGAACGAGGGTGATTGGAACAGGCAGTTATCTCCCGGACCGGGTCGTCACGAATGAGGAAATTGCCCTTCCGCTGGGACTACCCCCGGCCCAGATTCAGCGGCTGACCGGTATTCGGGAGCGTCGCTGGGCGGCTGAACACGAAGCCCCTTCCGACATGGCGATTGAGGCTGGGCGTCGGGCCCTCGATGCCGACGGCTGCGAAGCTTCCGCCATCGACGCGATCATCCTTTCTACGACATCTCCAGACATGGCCTTTCCCTCAACCGCCTGTTATGTCCAGCGAGGGTTGGGGTGCAAAGGAGTGGGGGCGTTTGATGTGTCCGCATCCTGTTCAGGATTTCTCTATGGGCTCTCCATGGCACAGGCCATGATTCACAGTGGGCAGGTCAGGACATGTCTCGTGGTGGCATCGGAAGTAAAGTCTCGCTTTCTCGATCCCAAGGATGAAGCGACGGCCATGCTGTTCGGTGATGGGGCGGGTGCCGTTATCCTGCGAGGTGAGGAAGACCGAAGCCCGGAGTGGCGTGGGGTCCTAGGGGTCAGGCTGCATGCGGATGGGTCACGGCACGGGCTGATACGTATCCCCGCCGGCGGGTCGCGGACACCGTCGTCTCTCGACACGCTTGCGAGGCAGGAGCATGTGCTTCGTATGCAGGGGGCCTCGCTCTTTCGAGTGGCGATTCGACGGATTGAGCAGGCGGTGCAGGACATCTTGAAGGAGTTCGGGGTCCGTCTTGGCGATATCAAGCAGGTGGTCCTCCACCAGGCCAATGGTCGAATTCTGACCCAGGTCGCCGATCGTCTGGGGATTCCACAGGACAGGCTTTCGTCGGTGATCGAGCGGTATGGCAACACGTCGTGCGGAGGTCTGGCCTGGGCGGCGAGTCTCGTGCGGTGGTAGGAGCCGGGGTCGACGATGTCGGCAGGCCCGCAGTCAGTGTGTCACACAGCGATGAGTGGAGACGAGGGTTACCTCACGACCCAGGAGCATCGATCATGATCTTCGGCCTGATTCCCAAGGAAGAAGCCTTTTTCGATTTGTTTAAGCAGGCGGCGCACAACATGATCGAAGGCAGCCGCCTGCTCAAGGATATGATGGAAGACTTTCGCGACCTTCACGGCAAGGCCAAGAAGATCAAGGAAGTGGAGCATGTGGGAGACGGGATTACGCACGACATTGCGATGCGTCTCAATCAGACGTTCATGACACCGATCGACCGCGAAGACATTCACGATTTGGCCTGCGCGCTGGACGACATCCTCGATGCGGTAGAAGCCGTGGCGGATCGAATTTTGATCTACAAGATCGCGCGGCCGACCGAGTCGGCGATTCGGCTGGCCGACATTCTATATCAGGCCTCCGTCGCGGTGGGTCGCGGGGTGGATCGGATCGGCATGTCGCACGCGCAGATCAAGGAATGCTGCGTGCAAGTGAACAGTCTAGAAAACGAGGCCGACCGTGTGTCGCGGGATGCCATTTCAGGACTGTTTGAGAAGGAAACAGATCCAATCTCCGTCATCAAATGGAAAGAGATTTACGAAACCATTGAGGAAGGGACCGACCGTTGTGAGGACGTCGCGAACGTCATCGAGCGTATCGTCCTCAAACAGACCTAGCAGGCTGCGGATAAACTCAATTTGTGGTTCGACAGGCTCACCACGAACGGAACAACTCCTTGATTTTCAACACTGCCGCCGCCGTCCTGAAGCCCTCGAAGGGTGAATGGAGAGTTTATCCGCAGCCTGATAGACCGAGCGGATTTTCCCCCCTGATGACAGTCTGGACACAACATGGCTGAACTGACCGGCTTGCTGCTGCTCACGGTGTTCCTGGCGCTCCTGTTCGACTTTTCGAACGGCTGGCATGATTGCGCCAACGCAGTGGCGACGGTGGTCTCAACCCGCGTTCTGAGTCCCCTGGCCGCCGTGCTGCTGGCCGGCGCGTTGAATGTCGCGGGGGCCTTCTTTTCGACCGCAGTGGCGAAAATGATCGGCGGGGGAATCGTCTACGCCGATGCGATTACGAACACGGTGGTTGCCGGCGCGATGGGAGGAGCGATTTTGTGGAATCTCTTCACGCTGCTGCTAGGGCTACCGACCAGTTCCTCTCACGCGCTGATCGGTGGACTCGTCGGATCGGCGGTGACCCACGGTGGCTGGGCGGTCGTCCAGTTCAAAGGGCTGCGCGCCATTCTTGAGGCAATGGTTCTCTCCCCGCTCTTCGGGTTCGGCATGGGATTCCTCATCATGGTGACAGTCAGTTGGATATTTTTCCGGGTTCAGCGCGGCGTTGCGACGAAGGTGTTCAGCCGGTTGCAGCTCCTCTCGGCGAGCTTCATGGCGTTCAGCCATGGGGCAAACGACGCCCAAAAAGTGATGGGTGTGATTACTCTGGCTCTGGTAGCATCGGGGCAGTTGACGTCGTCTGAAGTGCCGACCTGGGTGATCGTGTCCTGCGCGTTGGCGATGGGGCTTGGGACGACAGTCGGTGGGTGGCGGATTGTCCGGACGCTGGGGATGAAAATCGTGAAACTTGAGCCGGTTCACGGATTCGCGGCCGAAACCGGAGCGGCGAGTGTGTTACTGTTCACGGCCCACTTCGGTCTCCCAGTTAGTACGACCCATACGATTACGTCGTCGATCCTGGGTGTAGGCGCGACCAAGCGTCTCTCTGCGGTTCGATGGGGACTCACTCACAAGATCCTCTCCGCCTGGGTGTTCACGCTACCCGGGGCAGGTTTGCTGGGGGCCGGAGTCTATGCCTTGCTGGCTTCACTAACCTGAGTCGGCAGCCGAGCCCTGGTGCTGACCGGGAGGCGAACCACAAACCGACTTCCCTGTGGTTGATTCGCTTCCACCCATACCTGTCCCCCATGCCCTTCAACAATGTGTTTGACGATCGCCAGGCCGAGTCCTGTTCCGCCTAGTTCACGCGACCGGGCCTTGTCGACACGATAGAATCGTTCGAAGACGCGCGGCCGGTCCTGCTCCGGAATGCCGATTCCCGTATCCGCGACGCTCAATTCGATTGTCCGGCTCGTTTGCTCAGTGATCCCGATCTCAGGGACCAGCTTGGCGCCGACAGTGATTGTCCCGCCCGCCGCCGTGTATTTTACCGCGTTATCGAGCAGGTTGGTCAGCACCTGTACGAGCCGGCCTTCATCACCTGCCATGGGGGGGAGAGTATCGTCAACCGATGAGACGAGCCGGTGGCCGTTCTTATCGGCGAGGGGTTTCATCATCGAGAGCGTGCGGTCGATGATGGGACGAAGATCAAGCGGTTCTTCTTTTAATAAGACGCGGCCCGATTCGATTTTTGAGAGTTCAAGCAAATCTTCGATGATCAGGTTGAGCCGGTCGCTTTGCTTGAGGATGATATCCAGGAATTTCGCCGAGGCCGCGGGATCGTCCTTGGCGCCGTCCAGGAGGGCCTCGACGTATCCTTTGATGGACGTGAGCGGAGTGCGAAGTTCATGGGAGACATTCGCTACAAAGTCCTTCCGAATCTTTTCGAGGCGCCGCAGTTCCGTAATGTCGTGAAACACCAACACGACACAGGCCTCATTTTCCCGATCTCCCCCTGCGACGGAGGCTTCGATGTGCAGGCACCGGCCTGTGAGGGCCAGCACGATTTCATCTTCATGATTCGCCCGCGAGCGCAGGATCGCCGTCACCAGGTCGTTCAGCTGTTGATGACGGAACAGCTCCGCGCAGGGGCGTCCTCGCGCCTCCGCGCATGAGACACCGAACATTCGCTCCAGTGCTGGATTCACCTGCAAGACATGGCCGCGATAGTCCAGCACCATGACGCCTTCGACCATCGACGTCAGCACGGCGAGAAGCTGGGCTCGATCTTCTGAGAGTTCATCGATCTTGGCGTGAAGCTGATCGGCCATGTGATTGAGCGTGGCGGCCAAGAGGCCGACTTCATCTTGCGCGGTCGTCTTGATGGGGACGGTCTGGTGGCCGGAAGCCAATTGTTGGGCAGCCAGCGCGATATCCGAGAGCGGCTTCGTAATGCTGCGAGCCAGCCAGATACTCAGCGACACAGCAACGAAGAAGGCGACGCCAAGGGCCAGCATGAGATTCTGCTGCAATTTGGAGATTTCGCGATCGAGCAATACCATCGGGAGACCCACGCGAACGACGATCGGCGGAACGTCCCGAGGCTGTGTCAGGACCATGGCCCGATACATCGTGCGTTCACCGGTAGTGTGACTGGCCCGAACGTCCTGCCCATATCCCGTGGCAAAAGCCTGTTGGACTTCGGGCCGCGACCGATGATTCTCGACGGCGGACAAGTCGGCATCTCGCACGGCGCTATCGGCGATGACGATTCCGTCTGCGGCTACCAGCGTGACACGGGCCGAGGCTCGGCTGCCGAGGTCGCGCGCCATCTCTTGGAGTCGGGATCGTGTCGGACTTGAGGAGGGTGAATGAAACAGGGGTTGGAGCCCGTATTCAACGAGTTTGGTTTTCGCTTCCAGCACCTCGCTCAGCTGAGCGAGGTGCTGCCGTTCGAGAGATTGAATAGCCGTCGCGCCGGCGATCAGGAGACCACAGGCCACCGCCAGGAGCGTTCCGAGCGTGAATTTCCATCGGATCGACAGCGTCATCCTGATCCGTCCGGATCCTTAAGCTTGTACCCCAGCGATTTCACGGACACGATGGCCTCTTCGAGGAGCGGAAGTTTTTGTTTGAGTCGGCGAATATGCACGTCGACCGTTCTGGTTGTCCCATAGTAGTCGTAGCCCCACACGGCATTAAGGAGGACGTCACGGGTGAGAACGCGACCTGGATGCCGGAGGAGATGCTCCAGCAACCCAAATTCCTTTGCGGTCAGGGGCACTTCTTGTTTCCCTAGGCTGACCTCGTGCCGCGCAAGATCCATCGTGAGAGAACCATATCGGTAGTGACTTGCTCCGTTGGCGGGCGTACGCTCCAGCCGACGCAGCAGGGCTTTGACGCGGGCGACGAGCGCCTTGGGGCTGAAAGGCTTGGTCACATAATCGTCTGCTCCCAGTTCAAGGCCAATGATTGTGTCCGATTCCTCGGCTTTTGCCGTCAGCATGATGATGGGCAGCATGGCGGTATCTGGAACGGAACGCAGACGTTTGCAGACTTCGAGCCCGTCCATTTCGGGTAACATCAGATCGAGGACGATGAGATCAGGTTTTTCCTCTTTGACCTGCCTGAGGCATTCTGGGCCGGTCATGGCCGTGACCACCCGAAACCCTTCTTTCTCAAGATAGAGTTTGACGAGCTGGAGAATGTCCTGCTCATCTTCAACGACGAGGATTTTCTTGTGGCTGGCGGCACCCATTGAACACCCACAGCGTACGGAGGAGGGGGGATGGTGTCAAGCCGACCTTCACCGTGGCGATGCGTATAGTCCAGAGGGCAATTCTGTTGACGAGGCCGGCTGATCTGACGTATGGTGAACCGCGATGATCTCGCGCCCGGCATTGTCGCCGGTGCATCAATTCAGCCTGAAGGAGCTTCTCATATCATGAAGATATATCTCGCCAATCCCCGTGGATTTTGCGCCGGCGTCGACCGGGCGATCGATATTGTCGACCTCTCCCTCAAGAAGTATGGCGCACCCATTTATGTCCGTCACGAGATCGTCCATAGCCGTCATGTCGTGAATGCGCTCCGACAAAAAGGAGCTGTGTTTGTGGAAGAGCTGAGTGAAGTGCCGGAAGGGTCGGTAGTCATCTTCAGTGCGCATGGAGTGGCCAAATCTGTGTGGGAAGAAGCGAATCGTCGTCGCCTTCATGTGATCGATGCAACATGTCCGCTCGTGATCAAAGTCCACAACGAAGTCAACCGCGACTATACCCAGGGATACGACCTGATCCTCATCGGCCACGCCGGCCACCCAGAAGTGATCGGGACGCTGGGCCAGATCCCCGACAAGTTCCACCTGGTTTCTTCAGTTGAGGATGTTGAAAAACTGCTGGTGGAAAACACCATCAACCTCTCGTACGTCACACAGACGACGCTGAGTGTGGATGAATGCCGGGACATCGTCGGCGCGTTACATCGGCGGTTTTCGAACATCAAAGGCCCGCATCAGGAAGATATCTGTTACGCGACCCAGAACCGGCAGAATGCCGTCAAGGAGTTGTCCCGTTTGGTCGATGTCATCCTGGTCATCGGTTCGCCGAACAGCTCCAACTCCAATCGCCTGCGCGAGTTGGGAGAGCAATGTGGGATTCCGTCATATCTCATCGACTCAGCCAATGACATCAATCCGTCTTGGCTGCAATGGGCCAAAGCGGTTGGGATTGCCGCCGGTGCCTCCGCCCCGGAGGTCCTTGTCACGGAAGTGGTGGCATTCTTGAGGGCCTCGGGCCCATCAGAAGTCGAGGAACTCACAGTGATCGAAGAGGATGTCGAATTCCTCTTGCCTAAGGAACTTGTCCAGATCGAGTCGCACGGCAAGTCAGCGGCTAGCATTGCCGGCTAGCCGCCTCGCAGATCTAACCTCACGGATTCCCTATATGTTGTAGGGATCATTTCATAGTCCCCCTATTTGTTGTATTTTCTTTTGATTTCTCTTAACCCCTATGCTACAAGGGCGAGGGGTTTTTCGTTTTCTGAAATCGTCGTGCGAATGGCACAAAGGGTGAACCGATGCACTTGAAATCATTGGACATGCTGGGCTTTAAATCTTTTTCAGAAGCAAAGATCGAGTTCCCAGAAGGGGTGACGGCAATTGTCGGTCCCAACGGGAGCGGGAAGAGCAATGTGGTTGATGCCATCCTCTGGGTGCTGGGCGAGCAAAGCACCAAGACACTCAGAAGCGAAAAGATGGAGGATGTCATTTTCAACGGCACAGAACTCCGAAAGCCGTTGGGCATGACGGAGGTGTCGCTGACCATCGGTGGGTTCGATCAGGCGACGATGAGGCTTGAAGGAGGCGCAGGACTTCCCAGCCACCTGACCGAGTTTCAGGAATTGATGATCACGCGCCGGTTGTATCGGAACGGGGATAGCGAGTACCTCATTAATAAGATCGCGTGCAGACTCAAGGACATTCGCAGTTTGTTGCTCGACACCCGCGCAGGGAGCAAAGGGCACACAGTTATTACGCAGGGCCAGATCGATCAGATTTTGAACGCCTCTCCTCAAGATCGGCGCGAACTCATCGAGGAAACTGCCGGCATCATCCGCTATAAGAAACAGAAAGCCGAGGCGCTGCGGAAGCTCGAAACCACGCAGCAAAACCTCCTCCGTGTCCGCGACATCGTTGCGGAAGTGAAGAAGCAGCTCAATTCTCTCGATCGGCAAGCTCGGCAGGCGCGGACCTACCAGACGTTGCAGCGGGAGGCGCGCGACATAGAGATTACGTTGCTGACGAGGGATTTCAAGGCGCTTCGAAACGGATTGCAAGAGGTTGAGGTTGAAATCTTGAGCTTAGATCGGCAAGAAGCCGCCAAAGCGGCGGAGCAGGCTCGGCTCACGACGGACCTCGAACAGGCTCGTCTCAATGCGATTGCGATGGGTGACTTGATCGGGAAGATTCGAGAAGAGCTGGCACGCATGGTGCAACAGGAGGCGCAGGCGCTTACAGCGGCAGAGGTCGAGCGCAATCGGAGCCAATTGTTCGGCCAGCAGCAAGTTCAAGAGTCTGCAGAGCTGGATGATCTGGTCCGATCGCAAGATGATATGGCCGCGACGCTCCAAGCTATCGAGTCCTCGTTGGCGTCTGTTGAAGAAGAGATGGAGGCTAGTGAACGCGCCCTTGGCGAACTCGATCACGAGATGGAGCGACTGCTTCATCAGCGAGCCTCGGCCGTGGCGGAGGAGGAGCGCGGACGCGGAGACGTGTTGCAGCTGGCGGTTCTCGTTGCGAACACGGAGCAGGGCATCTCACAGGTGGCGGGGCGCATGAAAGACCTCGCCGATCGTGAAGAGCGGCTGTTTTCCGAGCGGGAGGAGCTTCAGGCTCAACGCGAGGCTGCCGTCGGTCGCCATGGTTTGTTGCGGCAAGAATATGGAGAGGCCGATCGGCTGGTCGCCAGCCTTCGAGCCGAACACAAATCCGTACAGGAAGATGCTGCACGAGTTGTGGGCGAAGTCCAAGCGCTGGACCAACTGATTCTGCGACGGTCGGAAGCGCTGGCGGGAGTGGACTCGCGTCTTGAGGCGCTGCGGGGGGTGGTTCGCGAAGAAATGGGCTATGGCCGGCAAGGAACCGATGAAAGCACAGCTCTCAAGTCTTGTACAGGTGTTCAGGATGCCGTAGCTGAATGGTTGGTGATCCCGCCCGGGTTGGATCGTGCGGTTGAGGCGGTGTTGGGTGAGCGTGTTCGTGGATGGTTTGTTGACGAGCCATCGGTGGCGCATCGTGCGATCGGCTTCCTGCAGGAAAAGGCCCTTGGCCGAGGCAGCTTTATCCCACAACATCCGCGATGGAGGAGTGGAAGTTCCGGTGCCTGGTGGCCGGCGATCGCCGATCAGGTGGGGGTCATCGGGCGTGCCGTAGATCTCATTCAAACGGATGGGGCTCGTACCGCGGCCCGTGACTGCCTATTTGATCGCGTGGTCATCGTTGAATCGTTGGATAAAGCCGTTCGGTTGTGGGAACGGCAGTCCTGGACTGCTCCGGAGGGTCCGATTTTAGTGACCTTGGCTGGGGAGGTGTTGGATGCATCGGGAGTCGTGACGGGTGGGCAGGTTCAAGGGAGACAAGGACTTCTTGAGCGCCGTCGGGAGGTGATTGATCTTGAAACCAAACGGCAATCACTCATTGTGACGCTCGAGCAGGACAAACAGCATCGTGAAGTCCTGCTGGTGCAGGCCCAGTCGTTGGGACAGCGGGGTAAACAACTCGCGGACTCGCTCCGTGGTGCCGAAATGCAGGATTTGTCGCTGCGTAAGGACGAAGAAAAGCTCCAGCAATTGCTTACCGACCTCGATTGTCGGCTGAGCGGGACGGAAGCAGAGATCCAGAAGGGCGTCGGTGAGCGGCAGCGTTTGGAACAGGAGTCTCGTTCGGTTCAGGCGCAGCTGGTTCAATGGATGGCCGAGAAGAACGGGCAAGAAGCTGGGTTGGGGCGAGTTCGGGAGCGGCTTGAGCAGCTCGATCACAACGTCAGAGCTCTCCAAGAACGTGTCACGGAAGCGAGATTGGCCGCAGAAGGACTCCGCGCGAAACGGGGACATGAGGAAGCGAATCGGGCTCGGGTGACGCAACAGGTTCAGGAGACGGATCACCGTCGCCACGTGCTGGGAGAGCATCTTGAAGGTTTGAAGGTTTCGATCGAGCAGAGCCGGGCCGAGCAAGCGCGTCAGGAAACTCTCTGTCAGGAGTTCGGCGTGACCGCCGGGCGCGTGAAAAGGGAATTGGTAGCGGCGCAAGAACAACTGGCTCAACAGATGGTATCCAGTCAAGCGCTGGAGGCAGGCCTTGACGATCTTCGACGTGGAATGTCGGTTATTCGGGATGCGCAGATGACGGTTGAAGTTCGTCGCGCGGAAATTCGGACGCAATTGAGAACTGTCGAGGGAACGTTGTCGGGCACCTATCAGCTGGATCCGCACACGCTCCTCGGCGAGAGTTCGGAATCAATCGAATTGGCGTTGGGGAATGAAGATGCCGTTGCTGACACGTCCGCCCTGCGTTCCGATGCCGAGCTGAAAGAGCAGTTGCAGAAACTTCGTGACCGACTGGATCGAATGGGGCCGATCAACTTGGCCGCCATCAGTGAACACCAAGAGCTTGATGAACGCCACAACTTTCTGTCCGCGCAGGAGCAGGATCTGTCGAACTCGATCAGTTCACTGAAGGAAATAATTCACCGGATCCAGCGGACGACGAAGGAAATGTTTGTGTCCACGTTCAATGAATTGCAGCAGAAGTTTGCCGAGGTGTTCGGCCAGTTCTTTCCCGGCGGACGAGCCGAGCTTCAGCTGGTCGATGAACCGCCTTCAGAAGATGGTGAAAGCTCCGGGAGTCAAGAGCCTGGAATTGAAATTGTGGCCCAACCGCCTGGGAAACGGCTGAAAAGCATTACGATGTTGTCAGGTGGAGAGAAGACGCTCACGGCGATGGCGTTGTTGTTTGCGAGCTTCCTCATCAAGCCGACGCCATTCTGTCTCTTGGACGAAATTGATGCGCCGTTGGACGAGGAAAATATTGGACGTTTCACCGGCGTCTTGAGGGCGTTGGCGCAGAACGCCCAGTTCCTGGTCATTACCCATAACAAGCGAACGATGGGCATCGCCGATTCGCTCTTCGGGGTCACCATGGAAGAGCCGGGGGTGTCCAAACTCGTGTCTGTCAGGCTTGCGGATCTTCAGCCGGCCTAGCCGGATACTGAAACAGTCCGCCAGTTTTGTTCTCACGTCGCTCAGCGCTCAACATACAATAGAGCAAAAAGTTCGATTCGCTTTTTTGCTCGCTGCGGTCGCCTTGCGGAGCGGCGTGTCTTGGACTTCGGCGAGCTCAGTCGAGCCGAGCGCCGGGGCTGAGCGGGTGAGAATATCGGCTTTCTTGAGCATCCTGAGGGCGGTTCCGGTGCCGTCGCCATGCGTGAGCTCACAGCGGCTTGTTGATCAAAAGCCGAAATTTCCCCAGCCTGCTAGTGCCATCCAAAAAGCTGAATAGTTCGGAGGACTTCACGCCTCCTTTGCTTGACTCATATTAGGGCGTCTGTTATAAGCCGTCCGATTGGGTTGCTCCCCGACTGTGTAACAATGAGTTTCTCGCTACGGGAGATAAGACAATGGTACACGCCAGTCATTTCGTCCATTTCATTCGCATCATTTGGACCGTAGAGATTCATGAAACTCATCAAGGCATTATTCAGCCGCCTCTCTGAGAGCCTGCTCTCAAACGATCCGGGAAAGCTCAGTCCCGCAACTGAGTTTTCTCCAGCTTCTCCCCTCCGGCTTGTCTCGGACAAGCCGACGGTGTTGCCCTCGTTGGATTCCTCCACACGCCGACCTGTCGGTCACGCTGTCAGCCAGCCTGATGCGATTGATGATGCAATCAAACGGAGCCAAGCCTGGTTTCTCAACCAGCAACAGGCCGAAGGCTATTGGGTTGCTGAGCTCGAAGCGGATACGACATTGACGTCCGAATACTTGATGCTCCGTCGATTTCTCGATCGCGTGGATCCTGATCGAGAGGAGAAGGCCGTTCGCTACGTGAAGGCGATGCAACTGCCCGATGGCGGGTGGCCGATTTATTACGGCGGACCGGCAGAGATCAGTGCGTCAGTCAAAGCGTATTTCGCGCTCAAGTTGAGCGGAGTGACCGCGGATGAACCATTCATGCTCCGAGCGAAGGAGCGCATCCTCGCAATGGGCGGAGTCGTTCAAGCCAACGTGTTTACCAAAATCACGCTGGCGTTGTTCGATCAGTACGATTGGGAAGGCGTTCCGCACATGCCCGTTGAGATCATGCTGCTACCGAAGCGTTTCTATTTCAGCATTTATGCTATCTCGTATTGGTCGCGCGCGGTGTTGATCCCATTGCTCATTGTGTTCGCACACCGGCCGGTCTGTAAAATTCCTCGTGAGCAGGGCATTGAAGAATTGTATCCCATGCCACGCGGAGAGATTCGGTATTGGAAGTTCCCGCCATTCAATAAGGATCAACAGTGGTTCACTCCGCATAATTTCTTTGTCGCACTGGATGCGATGCTGAAATTGTACGACCGGATGCCCCTGAGGATGCTGCGTGAGAAAGCGCTGCAAAAGGCGGCGACCTGGATGTTGGAACACCTCAAAGGGTCCGGCGGGCTCGGCGCGATCTATCCGGCGATGGCGAACTCCATCATGGCGTTGCAGTGCTTGGGCTATGATGCCGATGATCCCTTGGTGGTGAAGGCGCTGCGCGAAATTGAAGAATTGGAAGTCTATGATTCTGTTTCTCTTGACGGCCGGCGCGTTTCTGCCGTCCATCTTCAGCCCTGCTTCTCTCCTATTTGGGATACCGCGTTGCTCATGAATGCGTTGATTGAAGCGGGACTACCACAGGACCATCCGGCGCTGCAAAAAGCCGGGGCCTATCTCCTGTCCACGCAGACCAAAACAGTGGGTGACTGGATCATCTCTTCACCGAAGGCCGAGCCGGGCGGGTGGTATTTCCAATTTGAAAATGAGCTCTATCCGGACATTGACGACTCCGCCGTTGTTCTCATGGCGCTCTCAAAATTGAAGATGCCCCAGGAGGCTGGACTGCAAGAATCAATTCGTCGCGGCATGCAGTGGGTTGTGGCGATGCAGGGATCTGATGGTGGATGGGGCGCGTATGATAAGGACAACAACCGGATCGTCTTTAACTATATTCCCTTTGCCGACCACCACGCATTGCTCGATCCCAGCACCTCCGATCTTGCCGGACGATGTTTGGAGATGCTCGGGGCTTTAGGGTACGACAGCACTCACTCAGCCGCAGCGCCAGCCCTGGCCTTTCTCAAGAAGGAACAGGAGCAGGATGGGAGTTGGTACGGACGGTGGGGTGTCAACTATATCTATGGAACCTGGTCCGTCTTGGCAGGTCTTCGCGCGATCGGGGAAGACCTGTCGGCTCCCCACATCCGCAAGGCTGTCTCCTGGTTGGAGTCGAAGCAGAATCCCGATGGCGGCTGGGGTGAGTCATGCGTGTCCTACGGGGAGGCCGCGCACAGCGGCAAGGGAGAAAGCACGCCTTCGCAAACCGCATGGGCTGTGATGGCCTTGATGTCTGCCGGAGTGACGGATTCGTTCAGTGTCGCGCGTGGAGCGCAGTTTCTCCTTCGTCGTCAAATGAAAGATGGATCGTGGGAAGAGGTTCGTCATACAGGGACAGGGTTTCCTGGCGTGTTTTATCTCCGATACCATTGGTATTGCCAGTATTTCCCGCTGTGGGCCCTTGCCATGTATCGCAATCTCCGGTCCCGCGGAAAAATGCGGGCAGACGAGGTGCGTCACCAAATCCAGGGAGCTGGGTCTTACCGGATTGAGCGTTGACCTCCGCAAGTTCTCTTCCTCCGGTCGGTTCTTCTCCTCATCCTACTTCATCGGGTACGGTACCACTGAAGCGGATTGCGATTTTTGCCGCAACTTCATGGGAAATGGGGGCGGTTCGGGCTGCATTTCCATCAAGTGTCGAGCGGCGAATCGACGGGGTGCACGTGTTTGTTTGCGCATCAGGCCGTAGGGAGTATTGGCTGGCTCAAACTGGAGTGGGTCTTGAGAAAGCCGGTCAGGTCGCGTCTCGACTGCTCGGTCACCAGCCATTTGCCCTGGCGGTGTCGACGGGATTTGCATGTGCGCTCATCAAAGCGGAAATTGGAGCGCTCTTGGTCGGACGGGACGTGGTGTTTGTTGGGGCGCAGGGCTCAGAAAAATCACACGCGATCGATGTGCCCGGGGTTGAGCGGGAGACGGTATTGGCGCTGGCAGGCGACGCGGTGCACCCCAACCACGTCGGACGATTTGTATCCGCCGATCGGATCATTAGCAGCGCGTTGGAAAAAGGACGGTTGGCGCGCACCACCGGCGCAATCGGTCTCGACATGGAGAGTACGGCCTTGGCGATCGAGGCGCAGCGAGCCCAGGTGCCCTTTGTAATTGTGCGCGCGGCGTCCGATCTTCTGGATGAAGATCTTCTTCTTGACTTCAATCATTTTCTCAGGCCCACTGGGTGGCTCAAGGGCATCGCAGCGGTGCTGGGTGCCCCTTCGAGCCTCTTGGCCCTTGGCCGGCTTCGTCGACAGAGTCTGGCGGCAAGAAAGAACTTGACCTCATTCTTCCAGCGCTATGCCGCTGTGATGGCGACTGACGAAGAAGGGGAGAGAACGATTACGAGTAGACTGTGAAGACTCTTGAACGGATCGGCCATTGGGCCTTAACCTATGTGAGCGAGATGGGCCGGATGCTCATCTTCGTGCTGTCGTCTTTTGCCTGGCTTCTGCGTCCTCCGCTTCGAGTCGTCCAGATTGTCAAACAGCTGCACTTCATCGGTTATAAGTCGACATTTGTGGTAGTCCTGACGGCGGGATTCACAGGGATGGTCCTCGCCTTACAAGGATACTACTCGCTCCGTAAGTTTGGCTCCGAAGGGCTGCTGGGGTCGGCGGTGGCGCTCAGCATGATTCGCGAACTCGGCCCTGTCCTCGCCGCCTTGATGGTCACAGCCAGGGCCGGCTCGGCCATGACGGCGGAGATCGGGATCATGCGGATTACCGAGCAAATCGACGCGCTCGATACCATGGCGATCAATCCCCTGCAGTACCTAATTGCTCCGAAGTTGGTGGCGGGGCTGATCGGTGTTCCGTTGTTGGTCGCGATCTTCGATGTGGTGGGGATTTATGGCGGGTATCTAGTAGGAGTGGACCTGTTGGGAGTCAATGCCGGTTCGTACTGGAACTCGATGGAGTCTGCTGTCGAATGGAAAGACGTGTACGGCGGTATTCTAAAATCCATCAGCTTCGGTCTCATCGTGAGTTGGGTCTGCTGCTATAAAGGGTTCTACACCCGGATGAGTGCGGAAGGGTTGGGCACCGCGACGACAGAGGCGGTGGTGTTGTCGTCGGTTCTGATTCTCGTGTGGGACTATTTCTTGACGTCGGTTTTGCTGTGACCATGCTGAAGCTTGTGGGCGTGACGAAGGCGTTGGGGGGGCAACCGGTTTTGCGAGGCATCGATCTCGCCATTCCGCAAGGCAAGCTGACGACGATCATCGGTCGAAGCGGGGAAGGCAAAAGCGTTCTGCTCAAACATATGATCGGCTTGCTCCAGCCGGACTCCGGAGAAGTGTGGGTCGGCGGAGTGGAGATTTCTCGTCTCCGCGGGCAGGCGCTCAACGAGGTGCGAAAACGGTTCGCGATGCTCTTTCAAGGGGCGGCGTTGTTCGACTCTCTGACCGTGTCGGAGAACGTCGCCTTTCCGTTGAGAGAAAAACTCAGGATGAAGGGGGCGGACGTCACCACGCGGGTCGAGGAGATGCTCGAACAGGTCGGATTGGCCGGGATGGGGCACAAGTTTCCTGCTGAACTCAGCGGGGGGATGCGCAAACGAACCGGCCTTGCACGCGCTCTGGTCATGCGCCCTGAGATCATTCTCTTTGATGAGCCCACGACGGGACTCGATCCTTTTATGGCCAAGTCAATCAACGAACTCATTACGAGCACGCAACGAAAGTTTGGTTTTACGGCCGTGATGGTGAGTCACGAAATCCCCGAGATTTTTGGGATCTCCGATTATGTCGCCATACTAAAAGAGGGCAAGATTGCGTTGATGGCGTCTCCGGCAGAGTTTCAACAGACGACGGATCCTCACATCAAGGAATTCATTTCCGTAGGTGGGACGGTGGCGCTTTCGGCTGTATCGTCAAGGCGCTAGAGGGAGTGCTGCAATGGAAAAAACCAAGTTGGAGTTGATGGTCGGTGCGTTCGTCCTGGTCGGAATAGTCTGTTTGGGCTATCTCTCGATCAAGCTGGGCAAGCTGGAGGTCATCGGGGGAGATCTCTATGAAGTCGATGCCCAGTTCAACTCGGCCTCGGGGCTGAAACCGGGAACGACCGTGGAAATTGCCGGCGTGGAAGTGGGGCGAGTCAAATCGATTATGCTGAAAGAGGATCGGGCGATGGTGAGGCTGGCGGTTCAGAACGGGACTAAGCTCTATTCCGATACCATTGCATCGATCAAGTCGAGAGGAATCATCGGGGAGAAGTTCCTCGCGCTGTCTCCGGGTGGAGGAGGCGATCCATTGAAAGCGGGCGACATGATCCGTGATACTGAATCGGGGTTGGATCTCGAGGAGTTGGTGAGTCAGTACGTTCATGGCAAGGTCAATTAGCTCGCCCTCGCCTGGGTGGCAACCAACGAACCGCTAGTTTGCACGGGGAAGGCATGACGATGGCAATCGTGAATAGCTGGAGCAGGAATATACGCGCGCAGGCCTATTGCAGCTTGGTTCTCAGAGTTTTCTTGGTGGTTACATGGGTGGTGCTGACGGTGGTCCCCGGGTATGCCGGAGCACCTACAGATTCCATGAAGGCGACAATCGACGAAATTCTTCGCATCATACGAGAAAAGGAATTGAAACAACCGGGCAAGGCTGAAGAGCGTCGACAGCTGCTGGAGCAGGTGGTCGGGGCTCGGTTTGATTATCAGGAAATGTCGCGGCGCGCACTCGGTGCTTCCTGGAATGCGCTTTCCGATCAAGAGAAACAGGAGTTTGTCGGCCTCTTTCGAACGTTGCTGACGAATTCCTATGCCGATAAGATCGAAACTTACTCCGGTGAAGGTGTGCAGTATTTGAACGAACGCACGGAGAAAGATTACGCTGAAGTCAGGACGAAGGTGCTGTCGGGAAAGACGGAGATCCCTCTCGACTACCGCTTAATCAACAAGGCAGATGAGTGGCGCGTGTATGATGTCGTGGTTGATGGCGTCAGTCTGGTGAACAACTATCGGGGACAGTTTACGAAAATCCTCAGGGCGTCTTCCTATTCCGATCTCGTCGATCAACTCCGCAAAAAATCCGATAAGCTCAAGGCCCCATAACGCGTTTCTGTTGCAAGGACACGAGGACGTTTGTGCGTTGTCTTGTCGCCATACTCTTGCTGGTACTCTTGGGAAATCACTGCCTCCTCTTCCCGGACTCGGTTTGGGCGGACACGCGATATTTCCCCATTCCGGCCGTAGGTTCCAGCAAGAACGACGGCAACGACGCCGGACTGATCGTGCCGGCTCTCATCACGGATCCGGATGGAGACCTGAAGTACATCGTCGCGCCGATGGTCATCTACAACACGATCGTGGGAACTCGTGGAACGCTGAATCTGTTTCGCTATGACCCTGGCGGCAGGGAACTCCGAGCCGTTGCCTCCTGGTCCGAGAAGATCGAGCGCAGATTTCAGTTTAGCTACGTCGATCCGGCTTTTAGTAACGGCCGCTATAGCGTGGGCGTGAGTGCCGCCCATTTCAAGAATGCAACGGTGCGGTTTTTTGGTCTTGGTCCCACCACCACACTAGATGACCAGACAAATTACACAGCCCCTGAGACGAGGGCGAACTGGAAATTTGGCGTCTACGCCAATGAAGTGACGCAGATCGCTGTGAGTCAGCGGTTTCGATATATGCAATCTATCCAGCGCGGGGCCACGGATCTTCCCTTTACGGCGAGCATATTCCCTACGGTCTCAGGAGTACAAGGCGCGACGATTCTTGGTGAACGGATCAGCTTCTTTTATGACACCCGAAATAACCTGGTCACACCGACCGATGGGATGTCGATCATGGCCTACGCTGAGATGAACCACAACTTCCACCAGGGTGCGAAGCCGCTCTACTCGAGATATGAAGTCGAAATCAAGAAGATGTTTGCAAGTGAGTCGAAACGGGCCATTTTGGTCATCCGTGGCGATCTACAGGCCACGATCGGCACGGACGTCCCATTTTATGAACTGAGTTCCTTGGGCGGGCAGAACAACCTACGCGGATACGGAGTGGACCGGTACGTTGACAAGCAACTCCTGGCACTGAGCATCGAGGAGCGGATTCATGTACTCCGCACCCGCCTTGCCGGGGTGACGGCGGATTTCGAAATCGCACCATTCCTTGATACCGGGCAGGTGTTCAATTCCTACAAAGATGTGAGTTTTAAAGACTACCGCATCACGCCGGGCGTGGGGTTCCGCGGAATCATTCGGCCCAACGTCGTGGGGCGGATCGACTATGGCTATAGCCGAGAAGGGGGAGCCGTTTTTGCCGGGCTTGATTTCCCCTACTAATTGAACCTGGTTTATTGCGCTAGATATTATTAGGAATTCAGGGCGAGAGTGAACGCGGGAGCTGGAAGAGAATCAACAACCGCGATGCCCGCGTGTCACCGATCTTGCTGCATGAGACAGCAAGTGGGGAACTCGGATTGCTCTACCAAGTCAGGCATGGGCTCCTTGCGAGTTAGGGAGCAGTCCGCAAGGGCCGTTCTTTTGTAAGCGCTTGACATCATGGGATTCTTGTGTGAGACTCACATCCGTTATACCCATAGCACGCTACTGCTCAACCGTTGCCCCTCGGAAGTTTGTTCATTCATACACACATACACAGCCAAGTAAGTAGATAAAGAAGGAGAGTATTCTATGTCGATTCTGAAGAGCATCCACAGCCCAGCCGACTTGAAGCGCTTATCTCCCGACCAATTACCAGCATTGTGCCAGGAGATTCGGGAGCAAATTATTGGTGCGGTCTCCAATGTTGGCGGGCACTTGGCTTCGAACCTCGGTGTGGTGGAACTCACAGTTGCATTGCAGTACCTGCTGGATACACCCACAGACAAGATTGTCTGGGATACCAGTAACCAGACCTATGCGCACAAGCTCCTCACCGGTCGACGCGAGCAATTCCATACACTTCGGCAGTACGGCGGGTTAAGCGGGTTCTGTAAACGAGAAGAAAGCGAATTCGATACGTTCAATGCCGGACATGCCGGCACCGGTGTCTCGGCTGCATTCGGCATGGTCGCAGCCCGTGAACAGTTGGGCCAAAAGCATAAGATGGTCTGCGTCGTCGGGGATGGCGCCATGACGGCCGGGATGACGCTGGAAGGGCTCCAACATGCCGGCGGACTAGGCGAAGACTTTCTAGTGATCTTGAACGATAACCAAATGTCCATATCCAAGAATGTAGGGGCCATTTCAGCCTATCTGAGTCGGACGATTACAGGGGAGTTCTACGGCAAGATGCGGGAAGAAACCGGCCAGCTGCTGCGCAAGATTCCCCACATCGGCTACGATATGCAAAAACTGGCTCGCCGAGCGGAAGAACTTGCAAAAGGGGCGATTCTTCCTGGATTGTTATTTGAAGAATTGGGGTTCCAATACAGCGGTCCCATCGATGGACACAATTTTGAGCATCTCCTTCCGACGATCAAAAACGTGCTGAAGATGAAGGGACCGGTGTTGCTCCACGTGATTACCAAGAAAGGACTCGGCTACGAACCTGCCATGAAGAATCCGGTTTGGTTCCATGCCTGCCCGCCGTTTGTGCGGGAGACCGGCGCACCCGCCAAGAAGGCCGCGCGTCCTTCCTATACAACGATCGCTATGGATTCTCTGGTCAAGTTGGCTCGTGAGGACAAGCGCATTGTGGCCATCACGGCTGCCATGTGCGAGGGCACAGGGCTGACCGCGTTCGAAAAAGAATTCCCTGATCGCATCTATGACGTGGGCATTGCCGAGCAGCATGCGGTGACCTTTGCGGCCGGGCTTGCGACGCAGGGGATGAAGCCCTTCGTCGCCATGTATGCGACATTTTTACAGCGCGCGTACGATCAGGTGGTGCATGATGTGTCGACGCAAAATCTTCCGGTCGTGTTCTGCATCGACCGTGGCGGGCTCGTAGCCGAAGACGGGACGACGCACCATGGCGCCTTTGACTATGCCTATCTGCGCCACGTCCCCAACATGGTCGTGATGGCGCCGAAAGATGAAAACGAATTGCAGCATATGATGAAAACCTGTCTGCAGCACGACGGTCCGATTTCCGTGCGGTATCCGCGCGGTGTCAGCCTCGGCGTGAAGATGGATCCCGCTCCCGAGTCATTGCCTATCGGAAAAGGTGAGTTGCTGAAGGATGGAACGGATGTCGCAATCCTCGCGATCGGCGTGTCGGTCTGGCAAGCCGTTCAGGCCGCAGAACGCCTCAGCAAAGAAGGGGTGTCCACGGCTGTGGTGAATGCCCGTTTTGCGAAGCCGCTCGATCAGGAACTTATCGCGGATGTGGCGAAGCGGGTTCGCTACGTCGTCACTGTCGAAGAGGGTTGTAAGATGGGCGGGTTCGGCTCCGCGGTACTCGAAACGCTGTCTGAGGCCGGTGTGAACGATGTGACGACGAAGATTCTCGGACTGCCGGATTGGTTTATCGAGCAGGGCCCGCAAGATTTGCTTCGCGAGCGGTATGGGTTGACTGCTGAAGGAATCTATCAGAGCGTGAAGGAACTCATTGGCAAAGCGGCGGCGACAAGAAACCGGTTCACCGGTGCTGCGCCGGCGGGCCATCACCCGCACGGAGACGAACAGGGCAGCTAGTCCAAGGCAAAATGAATAAGTAAAAGGGCAAAAGTACCGGACGAACACTTGTCATGCATATTGCGAGAAGGAAGACCAGGCAGATTTCGGTTGGCAAGGTCAAAATCGGTGGTGACGCCCCGGTGTCCGTGCAATCGATGTGTTCGACCGACACGCGCGATGTGGCGACGACGGTCGAGCAGATTCGCCAGCTTGAAGCCGCCGGGTGCGAAGTCATTCGTGTGGCTGTGCCGGATGAGGAAGCCGCCAAGGCCTTGCCGCAGATCAAAGCAGCCATGACGGTGCCGCTGATCGCCGATATTCACTTCGACCATCGCCTTGCACTGCGAGCCGCCAAAATCGTCGATTGTGTCCGCATCAACCCCGGCAATATCGGCGCCTGGTGGAAAGTCGAAGAAGTGATCAAGGCGGTGAACGATCACGGGATTCCGATTCGAGTCGGAGTCAACGGGGGATCGCTCGAACGGCCGCTGTTGGATAAATACGGGTGGCCGTCCCCGGAAGCTCTGGCGGAATCGGCACTCAATGCGGTGCATGCGCTGGAGGATGTCGGCTTCACAAACCTTAAGGTTTCGCTGAAGGCGTCGGATGTGCATCATGCGATCGATGCCTACTGGCTGTTTTCCCGTCAGTCGGATTATCCGTTGCATATCGGTATTACTGAGGCAGGAACGGCCATGACCGGCGCGGTCAAGTCTTCCATTGGGCTCGGCTGGTTGTTGTCGCAGGGCATCGGAGACACGTTGCGCGTGTCGCTCGCAGCCGATCCAGTCGAAGAAGTGAAAGTCGGGTACGAGATCTTGAAGTCGCTCGAACTGCGGCACCGTGGAATCAACGTCATCGCCTGTCCGACCTGCGGACGGGTTGAAATCGACGTCGTGCGCATGGCGAATGAACTTGAAAAGAAACTCGGCCACATCAAGACCCCGTTGAACGTGTCGGTGCTCGGCTGTGTTGTGAACGGGATTGGAGAAGGCAAAGAAGCCGACATCGGCATCGCCGGCGGTGAAGGCAAGGGAATTTTGTTCAAGAAGGGCAAGCTCGTCCGCAAAGTCCCGATGGAAGAATTGATGGACACACTCATTCAGGAAGTGGAGCAGCTCGCCAAGGAAAAAGAAGCCGAAGGGAGCGGGGAGGCCGTCGCCCATGCGACCAAAGATGGCTGGGAACAGCTCGTGCCGCAATCCGACGAGCCCTCGACGCGTGGAAAAGAAATTCCCGTCCTTTCGAATAAGCGGTAAGCCAAGCCTCCTCTCTCGCCCCTAGCCTCGCACCCCTTGCCCAGACTATAATGCCGCCCTCGTGAGGCGCCGTACCCAAGTGGTAAGGGAGCAGTCTGCAAAACTGCGATGCAGCGGTTCGAACCCGCTCGGCGCCTCCACCTACTTTCGCCAGTTCCTCAACAGCTTCGGTAATCTCTTCTTTCTCGCCTTCAGGCTGTCTGACATCGTTGGTTACGGTTTTGGTTACGGTTCCAACTTTAGAAGAGGTCATCGATTCGCCAAGGCTGGCCCTATTGACCGCAGCCCTCAAGTGAGCAGGGCTCAGGTGGGCATACCGCATGGTCATGGTGATGGTGGAATGGCCCATCAACTCCTGGACCGTTCGGATATCAACTCCTGCCATGACTGCCCGTGACGCGAAGGTATGCCGGAGAGTGTGCCAGGTTGCTCCCTCAATCATTGCCGCTTCTAACGCAGGCTCAAAGACCTTCACGACGAAATGACGACCCTGCATCGGCTGACCTAGATTCAAGGGACTGGGGAACAAGTAAGGACTGTGCATCCAGGAGGAAAGCCCTCTCAGGATACTCAACGCGGCCTCACTGAGAATCACATGCCGGGTTCTACCTGATTTGCTGAGAGGCACTGTGAGGATGCCCCGCTCCATGTCCACACAATCCCATCGAGCATGGAACTGTTCGCTCAGACGAAGCCCTGTTTCTACGGAGCGGGAGACGGGGTCAGTTCTTGACTTTACACCGAGCAAACGCCTGGACTTGCTCAGGTGTGAGGGGCCTTCGCTCGATTGCCTGCTGAATCTTCGATATGCGTGAGGGAGAGACGCGAAAGCGAATGGCCACAGTCTGCAACGGTTCATTCGCGGCGCGCCGCAACAAGTAGACGGCTGTGTGGTAGGCATCGCGGTGTGATCGATCGAGGAGCGCGCCCACTCGAACATGATACGTGGTGGCGACTTGGCGGAGGACTTCATCCGCGGAGAGACGGGTTGGGCGGCTGTGCGCCGAAGGGACATTCGCCAACGGTTTCCCGTGTAACAAGCGCTCGACCCGTTCGAGAAAATCGGGGCTGCCAAGAAAAATTTGACTGGTCACCTGCGTCCATGGTGAGGGCTGGTTCACACCCTCCGCGACAAAGCGACAGTAAGCCGTTCGCGCCGTCGCGACCGAGGCATTGAAGAGGGCCAGCACTGCCGGCATATCAAGCCAGTCCGGCGCATCCTGCAAGCCCGCGGTCGCGCGATAACTGCTCCACACCCAATCGCCGGCCTCCGTCACCATTCCGGCTCGCACAGGATTCAACACGACATAGCGACACAGCTCGAGGAGGTAACTCTCCTTTTCCACCAGCAGACTCTTGAAGCGGCCCTGCAGCAGGTGCCCGACCCGCCGGTGACGCCGATTGAACCATTGCGTGTAGGTGCCGTGCAGTCGTCGCAGCCCACGGCTCAGGTTGGGCTCCGGGGTTTCAATCACCAGATGGTAGTGATTGCCCATCAAGCAGTAGACGTAGCAGCGCCACTGCTGTTGCAGAATTTCACGGCCCAATAACCCCACAAACTGCTGCCGGTCTGTATCATCCAGAAAGATGGGTTGTTGTGCATTGCCGCGCGCCGTGAGGTGATAGAGGGCGCCGGGAAACTCCAGACGAAGCGGACGAGCCATGAGGCGGGACGATAGAGTGGGCCAGGTGTAAAGTCAAGAACTGACCCCGCCTGCTCCGCTGACCCCGCCTGCTCCGTAAAGAAAGCGGTCCTAGTGCGAAACAATAGCACTGGGTTACACGTTAACTGATTTACCTAGTCACAAAGTTGCAAGGAAGAACATGCAGAAATCTTGCGCCAAATGTGGCGTACCGTTTGAGTGCGGCGGTCCCCCTGGCTCTGATTGTTGGTGCAAGAGCGTGGCTGCTTGAGAAGATGTCCGCCAAGTGGTACGGGAGAACTATTCTGATTGTGTGTGCAAGACCTGTTTCTCGATAGCGTTCTTTGATCCGAGTACGCTAAAGAATGTGTGGGGAATTGTCCCTTAGAAAAGAGGGAAGAAATGAACCAGGACAACACGAAGGCTTCAGGCAAGACTTCTGAGCGCAGAGCAGAATACCTCAAACAGTTCAAGGACCCGCGATGGCAAAAGATGAGATTACAGGTATTTAATCGCGACGAATTTGCCTGCCAAATCTGCTTTGGTACGGAGTCTACTCTGCATGTACATCACAGATATTATCGCCTGACAAAGACCTGTGGGAGTATCCCTTAGAATCGCTGGTTACGCTTTGTGAGGAATGTCATGCTGAGGAAACAGAGAATAGGCAAAATGAAGAAGGCACATTGTTGCGGGCACTGCGAGAGCATTTCTTCTCCGCAGAAGTGAACACCCTTGCTCGCGGCTTTATGTTCATGCAATTAACCCATATGCCAGAGGTCGTTGCGGATGCGATGGAATGGGTACTCTTGACGCCGGAAATTCAACGCGAGATGGTTGATAGACACCTTGACGACGTGGCCAAGAAGCACGGAGTCAAGAACAAGGAATGAAAGCGGGCACGCTCCCTGAAGCAAGCCAGTTTCCTCTCCCTGCCAATCTACGCGACACTTCTTGCGCAAGCTTGCTCGATTTATTCAAACCGACTGATCACCAGGCCACTTAATATCAATCATGGCCGTAGAACTTTCTGGAGTTTCTGCAAGTCCTCACGAGTTGGAAGATTACGCCTCGGCGCTCTTCCAGTCCGCCGGTTACTATGTAGAGAAAAATATAACTGAAGAGAATGTGCTTGAGTTAGATGCCGTTGCGACCAGTTACGATACAGCATGCCCTGAAGAAGTTCTCGTAGAGGCAAAAAGCGGTGACTGGGGATATGGTGACATTTTCAAGGTAATTGGGTGGATGAAGTATCTAGGTATTGATAGAGGCGTGTTTATTGTAAAGACCTCAGGCCACGACCCAGAAGAAGTGCATACAAAAGTAGCCTCTCTGGGAGTGTCGTTCATTCACCTTGGTGACTTTTCTGACGCCACGAGCCGCTTTGCAAGGGCTGGATTCCCACTCATCCATGACTCATATCGAATGCCCCTCTGGCGATATGCCTACTGGGCTGAACGAAATCTCATTAGCCAGCTTAAGGCAGTTACCAAGGCCGATCCATCTAAGGAAGGCCCCACTGCTGTCCTAAAGCACCATCGTTTCATCAACAACACCATTTTCTTCGTTAAAGACCTGTGTGAACGACTCTCGCTTCTTTACGGTGAATACATGAAGCATCCACGTCTTGCCTGCGGGGTGGCGCTGGAGATGGGAGGAGGGAGCTTTGACCCTGATGCCCACGACCCTGACAACGGCCTAATTCGAGAAGCACTTCTTAAGGGAAGCCATCCGGTATTGCAGGCGTGTTTTTACATTGAACATCGTGCGAGACTGGCTATCCTCAAGACAGCGATAGATTACGAATGCCTGATGGAGGCTGGGCGCATTCCAGAATCTTCGGCTACAACCTTCGATGCACTTCCGCATTCTCTTCGTGCCGGAATCGATCAGCTGAAAAGAGATCATTCCTTCAAACGCTACGCGCTATTCTGGCAGGTGTTCTTGTGGGGCTTTGGTGGTTTCTACCTGAAAGACCGGAAAGACTATGAGTTCAAATGGTTAGCTGAACAAACAGGCATTCCTCAAGAAGAAATCCCGCGCGCGCTCAAAGCCTTTGATATCCTGTTCCCGCTGTCGCCCACCATCTCGTGGTTGACTGAAATTGGCCCATCACAGTGCATTATCGTAAAAATGATGCCCACTGCTCTTCGAGGACTAGGTGCAAATCAGAGGAGATGGCGCTATGGTTTCAAAGAATTCTCTGAGTTTGGATATACTGACTTTACGCACCGCGACCTAATCAAGTGGAACAATTCACTTATTTCGCTTCTTCGACCGGAAAAGAAGTGATGGGCTAAGGCCCTAGCGCGTTCTTGAGATGGTAGTGTAGATGTAACCTGGTGCGATACTGCTACTGCTAGTTGATGCTAGCCATGCGCGCCCTTCGTCAAGCGAAGGTTTCTGGACTGGCGCACACATCCCCGCTTGAAACTCGCAGTCGGACAACCACAATGAGCTGCTGCCAGTTTCAAAGACACCGAGTTAGGTGTATGAATGAAACTGGAGGTGCGGCATGGAGCGACGCAAGTTTACGCGCGAATTCAAGGTTGAGGCAGTGAAGCTGATTCGAGAGCGCGGGGTGACGGTGGCGCAAGCCTCGCGCGATTTGGGCGTGCATGGCACGGTGTTGCGCCGATGGGTGCAGGAGTGTGCCGCCGATGCGCAGCAGGCCTTTCCGGGCCAGGGGCAGATGAAGCCCGAGCAGGCAGAACTCGCACGGCTCCGCCGTGAAGTGCTCAAGCTGAAGGCGGAGCGCGACATCTTAAAAAAAGCCGCGGCCTACTTCGCGAAGGAGGTGCTATGAAGTTCGCCTTCATCGCGACACACCGGGGGATTTGGCCGGCGGGATGGTTGTGCGAGGCGCTCGGTGTCTCGCGCGCAGGGTTCTATGCCTGGCGAACTCGATCGCCGAGTGCCCGAGCGAAGGCCAACGAACAACTGTTGGC
>SPAW01000040.1 GCA_005239465.1 Nitrospira sp.
AGCCGAGCGGCAGACTTCTCCTTGTCACTGGGCTTGCATACTCAGGAAAAACTCGGACTGTCATCGAGGCATTGAAGGATCAGGAGGCAAGGGTCATTTGGGCATCGGACCCCAGCGTTGTAGTAGAGGATCACTTCCGGGCCCTCGATACCTCCTCTGGAAAGGCCCTTGTTGTTGTCGACAACTGCGATGCGCAGCAGTTGGAGGCCCTCCAAAGATGGGCTTTATCGAGAACTCATTTAAAGACGATCATCATCTCGCGACGATCCCTTGCGATCCCCGATGTCCCCCTAGTGAAGCTTGAGGGGTTGTCGGACCAAGCTTGTGAGGCTCTGCTTCGGAGAACGGGTCAGAAGATCCCCCACCTGACAAGAGATTGGATAGGCCGCATCGCCGGAAACAACCCGGGGCTACTCCTCTACGCGCTTGCGGCACAGCGCGACATACCGGAACGTCCGGTTCTGGCATCGGAACGACAGAAGCCACGACAGGTTATTGGCACTCTCCTACGCAGAACGCTTCTCGCGAGTTTGCCGGCGGACGAACTCGATGCCGCGCAAGTCCTCGCTATTCTCCCCCAGGTCGGCATAGAAGGAGATAGGGAGGCAGAACTCGCGACCATTGCGGCCGTCCTTGGCCGTGACGAACTCAGTGTCCGCCAGGCCATTCCAAGACTTGAGGAGAAACATCTGGTCGTCCGTCGAGGAAGGTTTGTAGAAGTCGTCCCCGAGCTCATCGCCAACGAGTTGGCGGCAGAAGTGTTCAAGGGAGCAGCGGATCGAATCACTAGACTCTGGCTTCGGATGATGATGGATAGATCCGCGCAGGACCGGCTGCTGAGGCGGCTTCTGGATCTGAGCGACTATCCAGCCATCGCCTCCCTCTTGGACGAGATCCTCTCAGAAACCGGTTGGTTTCCCATGCTCGAAGATCTTAGGGACCAGGCGCGGAGATTCCGGCTGATCGCAGAGGCTAGGCCAAGGGCCGCCTTGCCGGCACTACAACGGCTCCTAGGGCATCTGGACGAAACTAACCTTCGGAGTGTGGTAGATGGCGACTTACGACGGGAAATCGTGTGGAGCCTGAGGCCGCTTGCCTTACGGGCAGATACATTCTCTGGAGCAGCCAAGCTTCTGCTGTGCCTCGCTGAGGCCGAAAACGAGAATGTCTCGAATAGTGCAACTGGAGTCTTCCTGAGTCTATTCCACTGGAGCCACCCGGAGGTGAGTGCACCCCACTCAGAGCGGATTGACCTCTTACAGCACGCCGCAAACGAAGTCTCTGCCACCAAGCGAATACTGGTCGCCAGGGCAGCCGGGCAGGCAGTGGCGGGGCAAGCAGTATTTTGGCTACACCATGGAGAAGGTATGTTTCCGCCGGAGGAGCCGGCGCGGCTGCGCACCTGGGGTGATGTCTGGGAATTCCATGCTTCGATACTTGGTATTCTAAGGGGACTTACGAGGGACCAAGATCAACAGGTAAGAGAAACGGCATTTCACCAGGCGCTGGAAAGCATCCGTGAGCTGCTTCACATTTCGATACTTGAGAACGATCTCCACCCTCTCGCCGTTTCTTGTTTCGAAACTCTCGGCGAGCTTGCGAGGGCGGAACTCAGCCTTCGGTCGGGGGTGGAGCTGCGCAGCGGGCTGGATTTGATAGAAGACGACATTTCCCGCCGGATCGAGGAGGCCGCTCGGGAAGGTCGACATCACTACGGCGCCAGTACAGCCAAAGAGAGATTGGAAGCGATCCGAACACAGCTCCAGGACGAATCCTTTGGAGGCCGACTGAAACGATGGGTTGGGCCGCATGCCTGGGGAGATGATTACGCCGATGTGGAATCGGCAAGTTCGGAGGAAATTGAACCATCTTCACGGCACATCACTCAACTGGCTAAAGAGACGACTACGGACGCCAATCTTTTGACACCGGAATTACTCGACTGGCTTCTGACGGATGAGGCACAGCACGCGTCACGGTTCTTCATAGCTTTGGGGAAATATGATTCGGCAGGCATTTGGCAAGATCTACTCGTTAAGCGCCTCCCTGCACCCAACGGGCCTTGGGCGTTCGGCTGGTATGTCAAAGGAGTCGCCAAGAAAGATAGGGCTCGGGCGGAGGGAACACTTGACCGTCTGTCGTTGGATAAGCCTGATCATATTCGTGGCATATTGTCGGCGGCATTTCTCCTCCCCGCAACGCCTGGGAGCGTCCAGCGGTTGGTCTCGCTTGTTCAGAAACGCCTCGCCTCTCCCAGTGAGGTAATTGCTGGAATTCGGTACGGTGGCTGGGTACAGCCTCTATCGGCGGATCTGTTTGTCAATTTGGTCGAAGAACTTGAGGACGGAACGACCGAGACAGCTGTCGGACTCACCGAACTTCTAGCGAGTTGGCTATATTTCTCAAAAGAATTGGGGGAAGGACTCCAAGAAAAGGCTTGGCTTTTCTTGCAGAGAAGTGCACTAAGCGAGGATCGCCACTTTGCGCATTCGTGGGATCGGGTAGCAACATGGCTGGCCGAAAAAGAGCCGCAGCGCTTCTTCGATTTGATTGAACGCCTTGCTGGCATTCCTGGTGGTCTAGAGGCTGCGAAAGTATTTGATGTCCTGCAAGACCACGCACATGTCTGGAGGAAGCTCCTCGCATTGCGTCGAGACGATACACTCCGCTCTTTGCTCCAAATCCAGCTGGAGGACGGTCGGAGGCCATTCTGGCTTTCGTGGTGTCTGGAACACTTTTTGGATACTGACACTGACGGGGAGGTTCTGATCAGATTCGCAGTCGATAATGGAGAAAGGGGCGCGCTCGCCGTTGCCAACATTTTGGATGCTGACAGGGATGGATTCTGGCGAATTGCAGAGAGACTGATAACAGCATTCCCGGAGAGTGAGCGATTGGCGTCGCGGCTTGACTCCAGGGTGGGAACGACAGGAGTCATAAAAGGGAGTTTTGTCCCCACCTGGCATCACCGAATGGACCGGGCGGCGAGACTACTCAACCATCCGCATTCTCGCGTCAGCCAGTGGGCACGCCAGGTCGTGGATTGGTTGGAGGACTATATCCGCAACGAGGAGAAGGAAGACCAAGAGCGCTTTATCTGGGATTATCGGATCTCACGACGGCAATTGGAGGACTTGCTGACGAAACGGGACTCACCTGACAGACTCTGGGCCATCCGGCGAATTCTCAAGCGGGCACCGACAAAGGACGTACTCGAACTGCTTACGCTAGAGGATATCAAGGAGGGACTCACCACGGTCGATCTACCAGAAGAGGAGCGCAAGAAGTGGGAGGCCTGCTTGGCGCACTGGAGCCACCGTGGATAGTACTCTCACCGATACGCAGCGAAAAGTTCTAGAGACGTTCTTCAGCTCCGATCCCATCAGTGCTCATTTCTATCTTTCCGGTGGTACTGCATTGGCAGGATTCTATCTGCACCATCGGCTTTCCGACGACATTGATCTCTTCACCCGGGACGGCGCTCAACTCACCCCAGCGCGCGCCGTGGTGCAAGCTTCACTCGTAGCCTGTGGCTTGGAAATCTCGGGGAGGCGGGAAACCGACGAGATGTTGGAGTACAAGGTCCAGGGTGACCCCCATCCAACTCACCCGCTCGTTAAAGTAGACGTCGTTCGTGACACAGAGCCGGCATTTGCCCCGGCCCAGGTGCATGGGGTTATCAGGGTGGATGCGTTGCTGAGCATCGCGGTCAATAAGGTTGCCACAATCTTCAGCCGAGGCTGGGAAGTGAAAGATTACGTGGACCTGTACTTTATTCTTAAGACCAAACCATTTGATCTGGACACACTACTGCCCATGGCCGCCCAGAAAGACCTCGGCTTTGAC
>SPAW01000041.1 GCA_005239465.1 Nitrospira sp.
CGTGACAGCGCCTCCTAGCTCGGACCGATCCCGTCGTCTTGTCAGCCCGGATCGATGCGCAGCTGGAGCAACTGTGGACCTTAGCCCAGCGAGCCCGCCAGCCGCGCGCCACCGTGCCGACGAGGCCGCGGCCCCGAGCGGTCACCCCGTGGCGGGGCTGGACGTTCAGCGCCACGGTGACGCGCGACCGTCAACAGCAGCGCCAGGACGTCATCGCCGGTACGATGTCGTCATGACGCAATGAGGGAACGCGGTCAGCAGTGCATTCGCCCGGTAGTGGGTCAGTTTGGCCCTCCGAGCCAGGGAGGGCCAAATGATAAAGTCCTTCCTTTCAGAGCAAGATATTGCAGACATGGCCGCATTCCTAGATAATCCGCCCATGACATTGATTGCAGCTATGAAGTGCGATGGGTACCTGCTACTCAGTGCGGACAGTGAAGGTGCTGATGACACAAACCTGAAACGCACTATCAGTAAGTTATACAACCTTCCAGATTACCCGATGGCATGGGGAGCAAGTGGTAGCTATGCCCTTGGGGAAGAATTTAGCGAATGGTTGTTGGCGAATGCGAAACATCATAATCAAAGTTGGGAAAAGCTCAGAAATGCTGCAATAGAACAACTTAGTACGATCAATGGCCGTCGTCGGAAAAACATGGAACTGGCCGGAGAACTACCTAGCGGACCTGAGCGCGGTGATTTCTTATGCTCTGTTTTGATCGCAGGATACATAGACAATAAGCCGGAGATTTTGGACCTGGGATTTGATGGGACAGATATGTTTATCCTGAAAGGCCTTGATAAATTTTGGGCCTTGGGAAACTGTCGGTTTGTGGCGCGGGTCATATATTGGACACTGCGAGAGTTTAAGCTTCCATTAACTTATGACCATACCGGCATTAAGACAATTATGAATGCCACACTTATTACCGGAAAGAATGTTGGACATCCCGTTCACACACTCAAAATCACTCCTACCGGCGCACCGGCTCAGATTTAACCCAACAATCCTGCAATTTCTTCCACTGTCCACACATGATCGGCAATCCCCACCTCCATCGCCGGAGTCACACGCAAGGTTTGATGCACCTTCGCAAAGTTGTAGTGCATGAAGTGAAGGGCTACGGAGTGTTTCAGGTTTTCAACCTTCTTTGAGAAGGCATTTGTCAGTCTCGTAAACCGCCGCATGTGCATCCGCATCGTAAGGTTTTGCCGCTCAGCAAAGCTCGTCGAAACATGGGCTTTGTCGGGATTGCCGGTAACCTTCAGCTTACGTGCTCCGCAGCACTCCGCAGGGCTGTAGCGCGTCACGCCATCTGCTTGAGGTGGCGCGGTATAAATCTTCTCCAGCATGGCGTAATCAATCTCAGAGCCAAAGGCCTTCTCGACTGCCCGTAGATACGCCTTATGGCCGTCCGTCGTGAGTTGTACCCGATGGGCCAACCGAGAAGCCACGTCCGACATAAACTTAGAGGCATAGGGAACGCTGCGCTCTCCGACCAGCCAAGACACGCCGAGCTTGGTATCGGCGTCTATTGCCGTCCAAGTCCACATATCACCGAACCCGAAACGGCCCTTCATTTCCTCAGGGACGTTCTTTTCCTTGGCATAGCAGAATGACCAAATCTCATCACATTGAATCCGCTTGCAGGGAAGGTTTCTGAGCTTCTCATCTTGATACCGCGCACAGGCTTTGCCGAGATCGGCCAGGAGTTTGAGAATAGTTCCCTTAGCCGCGCCAGTCATACGACACGTAGCGCGAACGCTATTGCCTTCGACCAGGGCCGCGATGATTTGTGCTCTCTCTTTGATACTCAGCTTATTCATGGCATCACCTCATCTGATGCCTGCATTATGCATGAACGCTCAAGCATTGTCAAGTAGCTTGCATATAAGCAAGTCTATACTTGACTAATCGCAAGTCTGAGCGTATGATTCGATGGTAAGAAAGAAGGGCGACTCTGATAGAAACCTTGGCCGGTTCTCAGAGTCGCCCTCTTAGGAAGGGGGTGGCGTTGTATGTTAGCGTGATCGCCCCTTGAAAGGGCGCAGCAATCGGGAAACCGACTGCCTATGACTCTGCCGGGGGTGGAAAGCTGCCCCCGGCACCCTTTGCCACCCAACTGTATTGAGAATATAGCATGGCTGCTACGTGGAGGCAAGAAAATGAGTACCGCACACCCGTCTATTGATTATGAAGCTGTTTTGGCCGATCTGGAAGACAAGCGTACGGCTATTGAAAATGCCATCGCTGGAGTGAGGCAGATTCTCGGTCAGGCTGGCGCGTCAAATTTGGGCCATGTTTCTGGAAGCTTTACCGTTACAACGGAAGATGCCATCCCCTCCGATTTCTTTTTCAAGATGAGTATTTTTGATGCTGTTAAAAAGTATCTGGGTGCCGCCAAAGGTCCACGCTCAACGATGCAGATCGTAGAGGCGTTGGAGAAAGGCGGTCTCACGCATGCTTCAAAGGATATACGGAAAACGGTGTCCACGATTTTGAATCAGAAAGCCAAAGAAGATGTGCCTGAGATTGTAAAAATTAAAAAGAAATGGGGACTACCGGCTTGGTACCCAGGCATGCGAAAGAATAAGAAAGGCGGTCTGGATCAGGTAATGGATGATTTGAAAGAGGAATTGAGTAGCTAGGGCTTTACTCCCCATCTAGCACGAGCCGCAAGCAAAGCAATCTACTTTCTCTTTTCCGGAGAAAGCCTGTCAGCTCTAGCCCTCCCACCCTTTTCCCCGCCAAGTCGGCCTAACGCGACAGCAGCAGGGTTCTTCTTGCGCGGTTTCTTCTTGGCAGGTTCCTGGCCATGGCCTGTGGCAGCCTGGACGATCTGGAAGGCCATGACGTTGGGGTCTGTTGGGTTCTTGCTTAAGCGCTTAGGCATGGCCTATAGTAGCCTAGAATTCGACAGTGCGCAAGGGGGTAGCGATGAAGAAAATAGGCTGGCTATTATTGTGCCTGTTTCTTGCAGGATGCGGTAGAACCGCGCAGGACGTGCGAAAGGAGTTTAACCCTTACCTGGGACAACACTACGATTCAGTTGTCAAAGATTTAGGGCCACCTACTTCATGTTTCGGTCTTTCGACAGGGGATAAAGTCTGTGAATGGGATCGCTCATATACCTCGTATGACAGAGGTACTGGTGGGACAGTCACGAAGCGGTATCAGTTCGTGATTAACAAAGACGGTACGGTCACGGAGTGGAGTTGGCGAGGTCCCATCAGTCCATTAGGTCTCATTTGGAGCCACGAGAAGATTTCCAGTCAAGATAAGCCAAACTGACCCACTACCATTCGCCCTCATCGCTTGACCTTCCTCTATTCGGTCGTTATATTCGCAACCGATTGGATTGTGCCGAGTCTTCCGGGCTTCCTTCCTCGTCAATGAACGCACAGCCCTCACCCGATATTGTGTCTGCCATGAGCGCTCCGCTCCTCGGATTCTGGTATCCAGCCGTACCGAGTTCAACGCTGCGCCCAGGCTCGATGCAAGCTCTGCAGATGCTGGGGCTCCCGATTGTCCTCTGTCGTGATAGGGAGGGACGCCTAGCTGCGATACGGGATCTCTGCCCCCACCGGGGAATGCCGCTGTCGTTCGGGCGTTTCGACGGCGAGCGAGTGGAATGTTCGTATCACGGATGGCAATTCGACATGAAAGGCCGCTGTCGCCACATTCCTGCCCTACCGGAAGGGACGCCGCTACAAACCGATAAAGTCGGGGTCACCACCTATCCGGCTGAAGAAACCGATGGCATGATCTGGCTCTATCTTGCAGATGAACGTGGGAACATGGTTCCGCTGCTGCCTGCCCCTCGCCTGCCGCTTCCATCGGAGCCTCGGCAGTCGTTTCATATTTCGCTGACCTACACCTGTACACCGGACGACGGCATCATTGGCCTCATCGATCCGGTTCATGGGCCCTACGTCCATTCATGGTGGCGCAGCGACGCGCGCATGCATGAGAAGACGAAAACGTATGAGCCGATTCCTAATGGATTCCGGATGGTGGCCCATCAACCGGCTAAGAACAGCGGCCCGTTTCATTGGCTGGAACGTTTGTACGGAGGGCCATTGACCACCACGATCGACTTTCTACTACCGAATCAACGGGTGGAACTCATGCAATGCGGCAGGGCCTGGGTGGCCAACAGGTTGATGGCAACGCCCATGTCCGATATGGAGTGTCGAATCGATTTCTCTGCGTATTGGCACGGGCTTCACTGGCTTCCGTTCGGCAACTTTATCTTCCGCACACTTACAAAAATGTTCCTCAGCCAGGATGAACGCGCGATGAAGCACCTCGCCGTGGGCCTTCGACACAAACCGTCGTCGATGTTTCTCGGCGACGCCGACATGCCGGCCAAATGGTACTACAAGCTGAAGGCGGCTCATCTCGCGTCGGTCCAGACGGGGCAGCCGCTGGATCACCCCCTCAAGGAACGAGTGACGCTACGGTGGAGAAGCTGACCGTTTTCCTCATAATCGTTCTCATAGTAACTCTCGCCACGTCTTTCCCCACGATACCGGCGCATGCCGGTAGTGCATCCCGAGTGATTTCCGTTCCGGCGCTCGGCGTGCAGGGAGAGGGCCTCCCTGGCGTCGTCAATTACATCTTGGTTCAGTTCGACCGAACCACGGCACAGGATGGCCCCTCTGTTCAGTTCAATGAAGTCAATCTGGGTGGTGGCTCGCTCGTAGGTGAGGAGTGGAAAGAAGGCGTCCGCCGAGCGGTTCAAGCCGTGGCCCAAGCCGTCGGTGATGACGGTCGTGATTGGTTGATCACGATCAAGAATCGCTCCATGACGGCCTTGACCGATGGCATGAGTGCCAGCGCAGCCGTCGCCGTTGGGATCATGGCCGCCTATAGGGGCGATGTGATCGGATCGGACGTCGCCCTGTCCGGCCAAGTTATGCCGGATGGTCGACTTGATGTCGTCGGCGGATTACCCGCAAAGATCGAGGCCGCAGCGGGCGCTCATTACCGGACGATCGTGGTACCTCGGGATCAGATGCTCACGCCCGACTGGATGCTCACGACCGAAGTAGCCTCTCGAAGGCGAGTGCAACTCATTCAAGTCAGTACACTGGAGGAAGCCTATCAAGCCATGACTGGGAAATCCCGCTAGCAGGCTGTTGAAAAAGTCGCTCTTCTCACCCGCCCTCCCCGGCGCGCCGGGACGCGCCCTTCACCGAACGGCGTTCTCGCGTCACTCAGTGGCTCCGGGGGACAGGCTCCGGCATGGCCGGTGCCTGTCCCGATCTCGACGGGGACAGTCGCCAATGGGAAGGGCGACAGTCCCCTCGCTCGCTGCGGCCTTGCTGGACGCCCTTTTTGAACAGCCTGTGGGCGATGCCAGAGCCGTCCGTCTCCCCAGATCAAAAATAGGTTTTCAACACCCCGCTAGCTCTCTGCTTCGCGGGATAAGATGAGCCCCATCGCCCGCCTGATCTGATCGTGCGTCCCCAACAACACCACGATATCGCCGGCGAGGAGTTTGGTTTTTTCCGACGGATTGGATTCAGTTACGCCGCTTCTGGTCCAGGCAATGATCGAAGTACCGGTCCGCGGCCGAAGCGCAAGCTGGGCGAGCGTCTTTCCCGCCGCCGGTGAATCCTCTTCGATCCGGCAGGTCTCCACTTCCACATCGCTGAGCGTACCACCACGGAGGTGGTGAGCCAATTCCGGCATCTCGCTCCGGCGCAGCAAGGCATAGCCCTCGCGCCTGATCTGCTCTGCCTTCCGCATCACGAAGTCCTGCGGCATGTTGTAGGTCCGCAGCACCAGCGCAAAGATTTCGATCGACGTTTCAAATTCCTCCGGCACCACGTCGTCTGCGCCGAGCTGATGGAGCTCCTCCAGCTCGCGTAAATAGCGTGTCCGCACGACAATATGAATTTTCGGGTTCAAGCCCCGCGCCACCTGCACGGTTCGGCGGGCCATGAAGGGATCGGAAATCGCGACAACGAGAACTCTCGCATCTTCGATCTTCACATGCCGGAGCACGTTCGGATTCGTCGCATCGCCATAGTAAAGCGGCAAGCCATGCTGCGCTTCCCGGCGCACCGTATCACCGTCCAGATCCAGTGCGATGTATGGGACTTCTGTTTCGCCCAGCACGCGGGACAGATTCCGTCCATTCAATCCATATCCCACGATAATTACATGGTCCTTGATTCGAAGATGCCGTCCTTCTGTTTCAAGCACATGGGCCGTCGTCCGTCCGGGAAACCAGTGGCGGACTCGTTGCACGGCTTCGACCCGTCGAGCGAGATGCGGCGACAACTGCATAAGGAACGGTGTGATGATCATGGAGCATACGGAGACTGCCAGGAAGATCTGATAGGGCGATCCGGCCAGGAGCCCGTTCTCCTGGCCGACCTGCGCCAGGATAAAGCTGAATTCGCCCACCTGCGCCAGGGCAATGCCGGTCATGACGGCCGACCGCGGCGGCACAGACACGACCAGCACGGCTCCGGCGCCGCTGACGAACTTCACGAGCAGCACCACGAGCAACAAACCGGTCACGACGGCGGGAAACTGGAGCAAAACACGCCAATCCATCAGAATGCCGATGGAGACGAAGAACAGGCTGTTGAAACTATCGCGAAACGGCAGCACCTCCGCCATCGCTTGATGGCTATATTCCGACTCTGAAATCACGAGTCCGGCGATGAAGGCCCCCAATGCGAGCGACAGCCCGCCCAGAGAGGTCAGCCATGCGATGCCGAGGCACATCACGATGATCGTCAACAGAAAGAGTTCGCGACTGCGGCTGCGAACAATGTGTTCGAGCAGCTTGGGCACCGCATACCAGGCCGCCGCCACGATACATCCGACGACCACCACGGATTTGCCCAAGGTCAACAGGATCGACGAGAGCGCCCCCTCGCTCGGGCTAGCCAGGATCGGCGCCAGCAAGATCATGGGCACCACTGCCAGGTCTTGGAATACCAGAATGCCGATCGTGGCGCGGCCGTGGAGCGAATCGCTGTCCCCACTGGCAGCCAAAGCCTTCAGCACGATCGCCGTGCTACTCAGCGACAGCAGAAAGCCCCAGAAGATCGCCTGAGGTCCCGGCAATCCTGCGAGCATGCCGCCCAGCCACGCGATTGTGATGACCCCGCCGACCTGAATCGGAGCGGCAATCAAGAGCAACCGTCGAAGCGAAGCCAGTTGAACCAACGAGAATTCAATGCCGATCGTGAACAGCAGCAGCACCACCCCGATCTCCGCCAAGACTTGCACTGTCCCGACATCGGAAATGAGGTTGAGTCCGTGAGGACCGATCAAGGCCCCGGCGACAAGAAATCCGGCGATGGAGGGCAGTCGAAACTGGTGAAAGAGAAATACCACCGCGATGGACACGGTGAAAATGATCAGCAAATTCCCGAGCACGTCGTAATCGGTCATCGGCCTCCTGCGGCGCTGACGGGTATGGTGTGTCGCACCAATCTATCCATGCTCAGGAACAGCGCAGAACATTGCGGCGGTCGAGCGGAGAATACATGATGGGAATGAAACGGACAAGTGGAGCTGCTGCTGTAGAGAAATCCCCGCCCACAGGGAGCTATTGAAAAAATATTGCGGGCACGCGAACAGGGATGAAAGTGGTGAGGTAGGCAGGAACGCGAGGCAAATCGGGTATCGCGAAGGAGGATGGATGGACGGATGGGATTAGATCAAGGGCACAAGAGAACAGGAGGCTCGGAGGTTTAAGGTGGAAGATGCCTCGGCCGAGATGACAACAGTCAATTCCTTAGCTTTGGGAGCGCACATTCGCCGGTTCTTAAGCTTGTCGTGCCCGGATTCGTTCAAGATATTCCAGGAAAAAGGCGAGAAAGATCCCCACAAAGAAGGCCAGCGCGCCCGCGACCATCATGTTCAGCCGAACGCTGGGCTTACTCTTCTTCTCGGCCGGGATCGCTGGATCCAGGACCTGCACCGTGGGGGTGTCGCGGGCCTCGGCCAGCTTCGCCTGTTCGTATTGGGAAGTCAGGAGAGAGTACAGGGCCTCCTGCACTTTGAGTTCCCGCAGAAGCCGCCCATACTCCAAAGCCAACCCCGGCACGGTGATCATAGCCGGGTGGAGCCGGTCCCCCGGCAACATGCCCTTCCCGCCTTTGCCGAACTCCAAGAGATACAGCTGCTTTTTTAACTCCTCAATGCTCGAGCGCACGCGCGAAAGTTCCGGGTTGTCCGGTGAGAGATAGCCGTTCATCACCTGGAGCTGCACTTCCTGGGCAGAAATCTGAGCTTGAATCATGGCGGCCGCTTGAATCATCGCCGTGGACTGAGCCTCGACCGCCACGGTTTTGTTGTGTGTCTGGAAGTCCTTCAAGGCCTCCTCCGCCTTGACAAGGCTAACATGCGTCTCGGCCAGCCGGCCCTCGATAAAGGCCCGGTTCTGACCCGCTTTGCTCACATTCAACGTGCGGTTCAAGCGATCCAGATTCGAGACATAGAAGTTGGCGACATCGGCCGCCAGTTGCGGGTTTTTATCTTCAACCGTGAACTTAATCACTTTCTCCTTCGAGACCGTAATCTTAGTGATCCCCTCCAGCGCTTCCCTGGCGTCCTGCATGGTTTTGGCTTCATACAGTTCCATCAGGCCGAATTGCTTGATCACCGCATCGGCCATGATACGAGACTTGAGCATCGCAACAAAGATATCAGTAGAAGTGGCTGGAGCACCAGGCAGAGAGATGCCGAGACTCTGAGCCGCCCCGCCGCCGGAGGCAGCGAGCAGGCTGCTTAGTCCTCCCCCATCCTTGGAATCCAGCGACGGCAGCAAGCTCGCGGTGGACTCGTAGATCTTGGGCATCTGCAGTGTAACGGTAAGGGCGGTCAGCACTGCTGCTGAGAACAGCCCACCGATCAGCCATCGGCGCTTCCAGATCACCAGCCAGTAGTCCAACAGATTGACTTCGTCGTCCGGAACAGGTCTAGGCGGCAAAGAAGCGGCCAACCCAGACTGCAAATGTGTTTCGCTGGAGTTGCTCATGCGTTCATCCCTACCTACCTATCGCCCATCACCTCTAGCCTTTCGTCTTATCTACGTGCTACGGCCGTCCAATTATTGCAATCGCCGCCACTGCCATCATCATGTTGCCTAGGATACTGGCGACCGCCTGCCAGAGCGGTAACGGCCGGGTCTTTGGTTCAATGCGCTCCGGCACTACAATGGTATCGCCCGGCCCAACCTCTTTGATTCTCGCGTAGGCGGCCTCGGTCGAACCCTCGGCGCGCAAAATATATATTTCCTTTTCCCTAGCATAATCAGTAGTACCACCAGCCTGCCTAAGATAATCCTCGACGTGCAGGTTCTTGTGATAAACCACACTGGTCGGGTTGCGCACAGCTCCGACGATATTGACAGTTTGAGGTTGCTGGGGAATAGTGATCTGATCCCCCTCTTCCAACATAACATCCTCCATAACATCCTCGAGGCTATTCTCCGGTTGGTCCAGGGACTCCATCTTGACCACAACGCGGCCGGGCTGAATCCGGGCTATTAGCTGGTCCAAAGCCTGCATCTGGATCTGGAGCGAGGCCTGCTCTGGACTCAGACCACCTGCAGGTGCACCCTGAAGATTGGGATTGCCAGCTGTGAGAGCTGCCGCTTCAGAGATCAGCCTTTGTTTCTGCAGTGTTACAAATTTCTCAACCTCGGTCTGCTGTGAGCGCCGGACTGATTCCCTAATAAAAATAATCCCCTTAGGGAACGCGCGGACAGTAAGTCCCCCGGCCCGCTTAAGAACCGAAGAGAGCCGCTCCCCACTTTCGATCGTATAGCTGCCAGGCCGCTTCACCTCGCCCATGACACTGACGATGCGCGGTGGCTTTACTTGCGTGGCCACCAGCACTTTGTCTAGGCGACGGAGTTCGATGTTTTCTTCCTTCCCCTGAAACAACGCCTTCGGGCTAAAGGCTAGGACGGTGGTTTCGTAGCTCACCGGGTCAGTTCGCACCAGCTCGGCACGATCCATATAAGAATCTACCAGCATCTGTTCGGAGGTCAGGAGGTTACTCAGCCGCATGCCGGGCCTGAACTCAAACGGTCCAGGGTTGCGAACCGCGCCAGCCAGGCTGACGGCGTTTTCAATCTGGGTCGGGACTGCAGCAATACGGACAAAATCACCGTCTTGTATGATTGGCTCTACAGTGCCTTCTGGTTTTCCCGACGACAGATTGGTGCTTTTCCTTTCACGGTTCCCGCTGACGAGAGGACCGAGATTCACATCCAGGATCACACGCTGCTGTCCCGCCTCCACGCGAAAGATCTGACACCGTTTCCGATCCGCCGTCGGGGAAAGCCCCCCTGCGAGGTCGATCAATTCAGTCAACACCGTCCGATCTTTCAGCTCATAGATCGCCGGCCGCTTCACCGGACCGCCAATCGCTGCTACTGCACCGATCGGTGGCACCAGAATGGTATCCCCGGATTGAAGCCGAACGTCCTGGGTGCGATCCCCCTGCAGAAAAAATCGGTAAAAGTCCAACTCCGACACGGTCTTCCCGTCACGAACGACCTGAATGCGTCGGAGTGAACCGGATTTGGACGGACCGCAGGCCCCATAGAGCGCATGGGAGGCTGTCGCGAGCGAACTCAATTCATAGGCACCCGGACGCACGACTTCTCCGACCACGTACACTTTTATCGTCCGCAGCCGCGCCATCGAGACATGCATTTCAAACCGCTTTAGCAGGCCGCTGAGACGCGAATGGATCAGACGAGTGACCTGGGAAAAGCTGGTACCGGCCACTGGGATGGAACCGACCTGTGGAATAAAGATGGTCCCGTCCCGTTCAACCGGGGTGATGTAGCTTCGATTGAAGTTGGAATCAGGGACGTTCCAGACATGCAACGACAGGGTATCGTCTGGCCCCAGGATATAGTCAGGTCCTACCGGCGTATCCATGACCGGAGGGAAGCCGGAAAACTGCACATCAAAGAAGCTGTACCCAAACTGCTTGAGCTGCCCGGTGACGCCCTGCAAGATGAAAAATCGGGCGAAACCTTCCTCGATGGATAACTGGCCGACCCCTTCCGGCTGGGGTTGTTGCAGAGCTCCGGCAGCACCTTGTTGCTGAATCACGGGGCTCAGAAGACCTGGGTGAGTTGGAATAGAGGCATTTCCCTGGGAGGGAGCCCCGGCTGTCCCAGAGGGACCCGGAGGTCCGCCTTGAGTAGCCTGTAACCCTTGTGAAAACTGGATGCCAGCCTGGCCAGCTTGAAGACCTTGCGTCACTCCCGAAGTTCCAGCCTGGGCGAAACCAGTACCAGTCTGCACCATCCCACCTGGGAGCGTCACCTGTCCACCGCCAGGTGACGTCCGTGGCGAAGGCGGAATCGGCTGGATCGTGGATGGAGTAGGGGCCGGACAGGGAGCCTGGCCAGGCGCGATCGGGTGAAGGGCTGTGGGGTTCGTCACAATCGCCTGGCCCGGCGCGGCCGCTCCGCCGCCCGGTGGTGCTCCCCCGCCAGGGAATGATGTCCCCAGTGGGGGGGCTCCCGGTGCCCCCAGCGACTGCGCCAGCAGCGCCGGCGGGCTCACCATCAGCAGGCAGAGCGACCAGACGACTATCTGTACTCCGACCTTCCTTCCTGTCTTACGAACTATTCTCGAGTTCATGTGACCTCTCTTTCGTTCTCTTAGCTGAGCGGTGAACCGTCAAAACCCGTGAGGAGTGAGGTGCAAAGAGTGAGGCGCGAGGCGCCAGGGGATAAATCACGACGCTATGAAACAGCGCGATTACATCGCTTAGGCCCGACGCATCACACCTTGTGTTCGTTGCTGCCTAATCAATCTGCTGATCATTTTATCGATCCGGTCAAGTTTGGAATCCAGGATCTCCCACTATCCTTGGGAAGATACCCAAGGCGCTTGGCTAGTTCGAGCTGAGTATCCAATTCACTGAGGGATCCCTGTGCCATGTACAAGTAATTGATGAATTCCTTTCGTGTATATCTTGCGGCCCCTTCAGCGATATTGCTCGGGATGCTGAGACCAGATCTGCGTAATTGACTCGTCAGGCTAAAACGTTCATCATTAGGAAACTTCTATGTGACTCTGTACACCTCTATTGCTAAATCCATCGACGCATTCCAGACATCTAAGTTCTTATGTGGCTTTTGCATCGCCTTGCGCCTAGCGCTTGACACTTGCCGGGTCCTCCTCGCGCCTCACGGTTCTTAGAACTCAACCGCAAGATTCGTCCACAGAAAATGATTGGACGCCGACACTCCCCCGGCAAAGGTCTCGACGAAGGGATTGATGTTGGTGATCTGTCCAGGATTCTCGATCCGCTGATAGGTGTAGCCGATCGTGAATCGGCTCCGACTGGACAGCCACCAGGTGAGATCGACTGCCTTCTCGGTTTTCTTTTCAGGGGAGGGACCCAGGAGACCCCGCCGCTGAAGATTGAAGTTCGCGCCCAGTTGCACATTGTCACTCAAATAGCGGGTGGTCCGAATGAACAGGTCCTTCGCATCTGTGCCCATGTGGTGGCCGAGGGGAAATCCACGGTGCCGCATGCCGCTGGCGTAGAAAGAATTGTTGTACCAAATGCCGGGGTGGGTGCCTGGTCCCGAATGATACGCAGCCGCTACAGTGTCGGCATACTCTACCCGAAGGTCCATCGTATCGTCTTTCAGCACCTGCGGCACATAGATTCCCAGCAGAAAAGCAGGAGCGAGAGGACTGACTCGGAATTGACCCTTGTTGATCCAATGGTCCTCCCCGGCTAACTCACCGTACACTTGCATTCCTGCGGGGAACGGTACGAGGTAAGAGACATGGGGAATTCGAAGCCGCGCATCAAGCATAACCTGCTCGTTTACTTCATTACCGGGCTGGTGGGCCGGACCTGTGTAAGCATCCCAAACGGATCCTGGAAAAGATTGTTGGTGCCCTCGGCCATCGAACTGTGTCAGGCGCGTCAAGCCCAATTCCAGCCAGTCAGCCGGCAGATAACTGATTCGCAGACCGAAAACCTTCGCCCGTGGAAAATCCCGATCCCGCTCCAGTTGGGCAAGAAACGTATTCACCTTCCAATCGCCCAGCGACGACAACACCCACGGCAACTGGAACGGCTGGTCGCTTCCCAGCTTGATCATGTCCAGGGGAAAGGCGTGATCTGTGAGCAGGAGCGAGCCATGGTAGCCCGGCCCCCACCACAACGTGCCGCGTCCGGCTTCCAAAGCGATATTGAAGAAGCTGAGTTTGAGGCTGAACTCCCGCATGTAGAAGTTCTGGCTGTTGTTCGTCGCGCCAATGCCGAGGAGATGCCGGTCACTGATGAATTTCGGGTGGACCGTCAACGCAGCCCAGTTACCCACCTCGAGCCAGCCACGGACGTCGGTCTGGTTCTGGAGGCCATCGACGTAGTATTCACCGCCACGGTTCTCACGGAATCGGACCGTTTGCCCTCCTCCCACTGACGAACCATCGACTTCCGTCTGAAGCCGAGCTCCATAGCGTATGATCCCTGAGCCTTGTCCGGACGGACGGGACAGCACGTGAAGATCGGTCAATTCCGGTCGAAACTCCTGAAGCAACCGGTGCAACAGCGGTTCGGCGATCGCCTCGCGTCCATCCAGCGGCACCTGATCGGCCCGGACTCGCTCAATGGCTCGAGCCACATACTTCGCCGCTTCCCGCCGGCTGTACGGCTTTGAGAGCACCATCGCCCGATCGATCACACCCAGAGCGGTGAGCCGTTCGATCGCTTCGTACGACCAATGATGAAGGGGGAGATTGACGGAGGCCTCAGCCGCGCCGAGCGCAAGCCCCACGAACCACACAGTCAGCGCGAGGAGCCACCCGCTTGCCTGTCGCCCCAATATCACATCCCTTCAACTAAGCACCGACGAGGACTGGGAAGAATTCCATCGCCTCCCCTCACGGCTTTCCCTTGCTCATTTCACAAGCCGTTCAAGCTACGCGGACACTATTGACGCAGTCCAAGAAAGAAACGCTATGCGTCGGCCTCGCCCTCCGGAACGGATTCGCACAACAGTTTCACAAAACCGGTCTCGGTTTGCTTAACGGAATGTGATCGAACGGGGAGCCCTGCGTCATAGCCCTGGGCTTCGGTCAGGTGAGATGAGGGTGGTGACGGTACTTCAACCTTGTCTGCAAGAAAGGCGACCTCCGGCGTCTGAGAAGGGACATCACAACGATTCGCCTTTCCCCGATCCCTTCCGGGAGTCCGACCATCTCTTTAAGGACTCCGCGCTTTCGCCTGAATGGCGACCGGCCAGTAGGCCGGCTACAGTCAGATCCTCATCGAGATCCGGCCAGTGAATATAGGCCCCGTCTCCAAAGATCTCAAAATGACTGCGCTCCTCAGCCGTACCATGCCACAGGCGAGGGTACCACACCAATGGCACAATGATGGTCCGACCGTCCACCAGATCAGCCGTCAGAGCTTCCTCACTGATTGAAAGATGCCTGGCCCGAGCCTCTTGCACGTCAGCGGCCAAAGAACTCATACCACCTCTCTAGAAACACCACACGATGTTTCTGTACAAGTGTTGCGATCGCGTTGATCTCCACTCGGGTAAATCATCCTCCGGCTCGTTCCAGCGCAACAGGATCCAACCAGAATTTCGCAACCATGTTTTCGACGTCTGCCCACCGCTGCGCACATGCCACGCGAGAGACGCCCGCCGGTCATTCGCTTGTCTCGCCTTTCGCGTGTCCCGCTTCTCCCCCTCGCGTTTCCCGCCCGTCTCGCCCCTCGCGGCTGGCGTCCCGCGCCTCTTCCCGGTTTATCTGGTTCATTTGGTTGATCTGGTTTGTCTGGTCATAGAACAGATCTCATCCCTCATTACTCATCACTCGCTCCCCTCTCATTGCTCATCCCTCATTGCTCGTTACTCCAGGTGAGGTTCGCTTCGGGAGCTCAGACGTAGAAAAGTTGGTTGCGTAGCTCTTCGCCGCCGAGCCGACTCAGCAGGCGGCCGACCCTGGCGGCGATCTCACCAGGGGAACGCCTCCGGGAAATGATGATTCCGGCGTGCGATTTCCCCACCTCGAGCCACTCTCGATGCAGCCGTTCCAAATCGTCTCGGTTGTGGGTAATGTGGGTAACGAGAACCCTCAGGGTACCCGCGGCATGTGCAAGCTGCACAGAATCGCTACGGCCAAGTTGTTTGGTATCACGGACGGTCACGGCCGCATAGCCACGAGCTACCAGAATGGCACCCACGACAGCCGAGACATCTTCGTCCAGGTAGAGCGGGGGAGGAAGCTTAGCCATCCTTTTTCGAGGCAGGATGTATCAGCTCATCAGGCACACGGTTCCGCTCGATGTACGCGTGGATCTCGGCTTGATGATCTTCGTAATAGCTGAGGGCGTCAAAGACCTGAGCCAGAGTCACGTGAGGAAGATGAGCAGGAATTTCCTCAGGGGCGATGCCGAGACGCCAGAGTTCAACGAGAGCGCGCACGGGGGTGCGCGTCCCACGAACAATGGGCTCGCCCCCCAGAATAGCTTCGTCTTTCACAATATAATGGTGCTCGGTCGCAATCATGTGAACACCCACAGGAAATGAATCAGGGACCCGCGTCTCAGGGACCGCTCTATCTTTACCCACAAATCCATGACCTTCTCCATTTCCGCAGGCTTTGCACAGTCAAGTCCTGGCCTTTCTCGCGTCTCGTCGCTCATCACTCGCCTCGCGTTTCCCGTCCCCCTCTCTCCCTGCCCTCTCCCGGGTGCCCGTTGCTCTCCGGAATGCGACGGGCGATGGGAGAGGGGAGAGTGAGGGGCACTCACGCTTCACGTCTCCCGTTTCGCGTCCCCCTGATTCGCCGGCAGCAGGGCGCTGGCTTCTCCGCCATTCCCACCGTTTCCATCTGGCCAAATCGGCTCCCACTTCAGATGGGCATGCACGACGGGAATGTTGCGCGCGTGGCAGATGGACAGAACCGCCTCCAATCGGTCATGATGAATCTTGTCCGATGAGATGACCATCGACGCAACCAGCTGCCTGTCGAGGATCGAAGCCAGATCCGCGCTGGCCCCCATGATCGGCACGCGATTGATGGTGCGCTTCCGCAAGGCCGGGTCATCGTCCAGGAAGCCCAGCGGCCTTAAACCCAGCGCTGGGTTCTGTTGCAGCTCTCGCAGTACGAGCTGGCCGCCGCGTCCAGCCCCGTAGATCAAGGCCCCGCTTCCGTTGCTCCCTTCGACCTTGCTCGAATAGTCCAGGACCCGGTACAAGCTGCGAGTCCCGACGACCAACGCCCCCAAGACCAGCAGATCAATGCAGAAGAAGGGGAGGACGCTGGCGGGGACCTCGCTCACCTGCACCAGCGCATACGAAAAGCCGGTGGCGGCCGAGACGACCAAGACGATCCGGACGAGATCGCCGATGCCGGTCGCGCGCCAGACCCCGCGATACAGGCCGAAGGCGCCGAAGAGGCCGAACTGGAGCACCAGCACAACCGGAAAGGCGTTGACGTACCAGGTCTTGAGATCCGGCGACCACTGGAACTCGTACTTCAAGACGAAGCTGAGCCAGTACGCACCGGAGATCACGATCAGGTCCACGAAGCCCGCGAAGAACAACCGATTGAACGCCAGTTGCTCATACCACCGGAGCAGCGTCCCCCTCCGAAGGAAGGTCACTTCCTCATAGCCCAGCTTGCGAACGCCGACGTAGGTCGCCAGGCCCACCGCCACCAGGATGATCCCGGCATTCCGGAACTGCGCCAGGACCGACAACAAGGCCATGCCCGAGAGCCCCAAGGCCACCGCGTACATCGTGAGCACGGCGTTGCGATGGGAGACGCCGATGGCCAGCAACCGGTGGTGGATATGGCCTTGATCTGCCTCGAACATGCGCTTCGCCGCCAGCACGCGTTCTTTGAACGAGGCCTTATAGGGTTGCACGACCCTTAACCCGGCGACGAAGCGCCTCACCATTGACAGGAGGGTGTCCAGAATGGGGAGACCAAACACCAACAGGGGCACGACAACCGCCAGCGCGGTGGCCCCCTTCTGCGAGCCGATGATCGCCGTGACTGCGAGGACGTAGCCGACGACGAGGCTGCCCGAGTCGCCCAGAAAGATCCGGGCCGGATTGAAGTTGTACCGAAGGAACCCCAGCAGCGCTCCAAGCAGGATCACCAGCAGCATCGCGTCATGGGCATCCCCGCGAAGCAGGAAGATCGCGGCGCAGGTGCCGGCCGCAATGCTGGCCAAGCCGGTCGCGAGCCCGTCGAGCCCATCAACCAAGTTGAAGGCGTTAGTGATGCCCACGACCCACAGAAAGGTCATGGGGATCGCCAGCACTCCGAGCTCCCAGGTCCCCGTCCCGAAAAAGAAGACCTCCTCGATTCGCACGCCCAGCCCGATGGCCACGATGGCCGCCGCGGCCTGGAAGAGGAATTTGACTCCGGCCGACAATGGTCGGATGTCGTCCCACACGCCTGCCACGAACACGATCACGGAGCCGCTCAGTATGGGCATCAGCGCCCCGACGTCGAGGGGGATAAACCATTCGCCGGTCCCCCCCAGCGAGTCCGCGACCAGGAGTCCTGCGACGAGCGCCAGGAACACGCCCACGCCGCCCAGTCGAGGGATCGGCTCGCTGTGGATCTTCCGCTCACTCGGCAGATCCACCGCCCCCAGCCGCAATGCCAGCGCGCGCGCGAGGGGAGTTAGCGCCAACGAGACGCAGAAGGATATCGCAAACAATAAGAGATACTTGGCCATCAGAAAGTGTTATGGGGTTTGAATCGGGAGGGAGTCAGAAAGCGCTAGCCAACACATCAGCAATTCTTTCGGCCGCCTTTCCGTCTCCATAGGGACTGATAGCCGTTGACATGCGCAGGTATGTAGCGGGATCCGTTAAAAGCCTTTCGGCTTCACAGAGAATAGTATCAATACAAGTACCTACCAGTCTTGAGGTTCCTGCTTCAATGGCTTCAGGCCGTTCGGTTTCGTTGCGCATGACGAGCACCGGCTTACCAAGAGCCGGGGCTTCCTCTTGAATGCCCCCTGAGTCAGTAAGTACGAAGTAGCACTCTTTCATCAGCTTCACAAATGACACATAAGGTAAAGGATCGAGAAGCGAGATGTTCTTTTTTCCGGAAAGAAGGCGCCGTACTGGCTCTTGCACCCGAGGATTCGGGTGAACGGGGTAGAGGATGAGAACATCTGGATTCCGATTCGCGAGTTCTCGCAAAGCATGGCAAATATTTTCCAGCGGCTGTCCGAAACTCTCACGCCGATGGGCTGTGACCAGCAAGATTTTCCGCCCATCACACCCGATCCCCACATCTAAGGTCCCGGGTCGCTTCAGGATCAATTGAAGAGCATCCACGACGGTGTTCCCGGTACACCAGACATTCACTTTTGGTATGTCTTCGGCCACCAGAGCATCGGCGGCTTTGGGTGTCGGCGCAAAGTGAAAATGCCCCAGCGCGCTGATGAGCCTTCTGTTGATCTCTTCGGGAAAAGGACAGGAAGGATTGCAAGTTCTCAGCCCCGCTTCGACGTGACCCACGGGGACCTGTTCGTAGAAAGCGGCTAAGGCCGAGGCCATCGCTGTCGTTGTATCGCCTTGGACGAGAACAACATTCGGTTCAGCCTTTCTAATCGCGTCGGTTACACTAAGCAAAGCCCTGGCAGTCAACGAAGGAAGCGATTGGTTGTCCTGCATCAAATCGAGGTCAATATCAGGGACAATCTCGAACACCTCTAAGACCTGGTCCAGGATCTGTCGATGCTGAGCCGTCACACAGACGACAACCTTGAATTGATCAGGACGACTTTTCAGCTTCAAGACAACGGGGGCCAGCTTAATCGCCTCCGGTCTGGTCCCGATGACCACGAGAACGGTCTTCATCTTGTCTTAGCTCGATGACTTGCCGATAAACGACTTCACCGCCGCCGACATACCTGGACCGAATCGCGCACTGCGATCGATGGCATCCCAGTTCGTCCGGAACCAATCGAAGGTCTTTTTCAGACCTTCTTCAAAAGAGGTCTTTGGTTCATAGCCGATCAACTGTTTGGCCCTGTCCACAGAAGCAAGGATGCGGCTCTTGGTATCCCACTTCCTGCGGGCCGAGAAGACGACCCCGGCTCGGTTCCCAGTCAAGTCATTGATTTTGTTCGCTAGATCGATAATCCTCGTTTCTCTACCGGAAGCAAGATTCATCTCTTGTCCCGCTGCCTCTTTTGCATACCCTGCCCGCAGCAGACCGTCCACAATGTCGCCAACATAGGTGAAATCTCTTGTTTCATCGCCAGTCCCGGTGATCGGAAGCCCCTTCCCTTGCAGGGCCCAATACATGAAGTTCGGGATCACATTGCGATATGCCCCCGGAATCTCCCCGGGTCCGTATGAATTAAAGAAACGCGTCCGGACCGTCTCCATCTCATGATGGTGAGAAAAGAAATTGCAGTACAGTTCACCTACCATTTTTGTAATCTGATACGGCGAACTCAAATGAATCGAGACAAAATCCTCCCGTAAGGGCAAAGGAGACTCGCTTCCGTATATCGAACAGCCTGACGACGCATAAACGAATTGTTTAATGCCCACCATCTTCGAATACTGAAGCAGCCTTAACGTGCCAAGCCCATTGACCATCAGGTCGAGTTCCGGGTGATCTACTGAATTTTGGTTGGCAAAAAAGGCGGCAAGATGGAAGACGTAGGCTGGCCGTTCGAAGAAGACCCTCTTCAGGAGAATTTCATCGAGAATGCTTCCCTCGACGAAAAGGATATTCGGGAGGGAGGGAATGTTCCAGCGCTGAGAGGATGAGAGATCATCCAGCACAATGACCTTCTCTGCTCCTGCCTCGGCGAGCGCTCTCGTTAAGTTACTCCCGATGGCGCCTGCGCCACCAGTCACTAGAACAATCTGATCTCGATAGGCATTCGAATGCGCACCCATTCATAGCTCCTTTCTTAGCTCCTTGACTTATTGAATCAGACAGCTTTTCAAGAGTTGTTCGTATCGATCGAGAGCTACACACTTGGGAAAATGCACCTCAGCATACTGGCGGCCTCGATGCCCCATCTCACGAAGGGACTCTTGGGACTGGAAGAGTCTTCTGATGGCATCGGCTAGCAATTCAGGGTCTCCCGCCGGCACAGTGATCCCACATCCTGCGTTTTTCACGATGGCGTTGGCATCACTTTCATGATTTAGGCTGGCCACGCAGGGCCTGCCGGCGGCCATATAACCAAGTATTTTGGAAGGGACAACTGGCGTCTTCATGCTTTTCTTCAAGGTCACCAAACCCACATCGGCTGCAGCGACGAGTTCAGGATATTTCTCTTTCGACACAAACGGGAGGAATCGAACGTTTCTGAGGCCCAACTCATCGACTCTTCGGACGAGTCTGGCCTTTTCGACCCCATCTCCCACTAGGAGAAACGCGATCCGTTCTTCCAATTGCAGAATCTTAGCCGCCTCGATCACGGTGTCTAGGTCTTGGGCGTGTCCCATGACCCCGGCAAAGAGTACAACAAAGGCTCCATCCAATCCGTACTTGCTGCGGAATGTGTAACCGTTGATCCCAATCGGGTACTCAGCCAAGTCAACCCAGTTATGGACCACTTCGATTCTTCGCGACGCACAAGCTTTTGCCCTGATGTGACGAGCGTTCGCCTCGGAATGGACGGTAATAAGAGCAGCATGCTTGTAGACCCAGGATTCCATCGCCTCGAAGAAACGGATAGGGAGACGCCCCTTGAGGACCCCAAGGTCAATGGCATTTTGAGGAAAGAGATCCTGGACATTCAGCACATACGGTGCCCGCTTGATGCGACTTAGGAAGAGGGCGGCTACGCCAATAGTAAGCGGGGGCGAGTATACAAGAATAGCGTCTATGGCCCCGGCCAGCAGCCCTCCTCCTGTAATTGAAAGGGTCAGCGCAAGTTGCCCGATCCCGCGGGCGATAGGGCCGACATTGTGAAACGGCAACGTCCACACACGGATAACTTTGACGCCTGATTCTTTGATAATGCTGGCAAAATGCGTCTTGGGTAAGGCAGCGCCCTCAGCTATGTTGTAGCCAGGGAAAGTCGTGACAACAGTGACATCGTGCTTGCGCTCGGTCAACCCAACCGCGAGCTCAAACATTAAATGGGAGGCTGACCTGACTTCCGGAGGATAAGAGTCAGACAGAAGAAGGATTCGCATGCCCTAAAAAGACGCGAGAGCTTCGGCTCGGCTTGCCCGGTTCACCCAAAGCCACGGGCTGCCCCATTGTAAGAGCATCCAGGATGCGGAAGGTGGCCAGGGAGGAAGCGACGGCATGTTCAAAGGGAGCCGGATTCCCCTGACCATTTCGTAAAGAACCGAAAAAGGCATCCAGCTCCCCGCGATACCCAAGGTCCTGATTCCATTGCCGTTTAGTCTTGGTCTTGCCGTGAGCGATAAAGGCCATGCGCCGGAAGTCCTCAAGAACACCGACCGATCCTTCGCAGAAGATCTCCACACGCTCTCGGGAAAATGCCCGGTCACCTGCAGCGGTATAAACAATGGCCGCCATGGAACCGTCATCAAATTTTAAGTGAAGGCTGACATTATCGCGAGCTGGAGGCGAAGCGCTCGCCAGCAAGGCAGATTGAGCGAACACTTGCGATGGCAGGGAATCCGCAAAATATTGGGCCAGATCGATAAAGTGGCACAACTCACCGATAATACGACCACCACCTTCGGCTGGCTGGTTCACCCAATGCTCCGTCGGCAACGACCCGACGTTGACCCGGAAACTCATCACGAGCGGGCCCCGCCTTTGTTGGAAACAGGATTTCAGGCGAATGGCAAGCGGGGCGAAGCGGCGGTTATAGCCAACCATCAGAACCGGTGAGTTGCCGATCCGCCTGGATGCCTCAACTACCTGGGCCAGCTCCATTTCGTCAACACAGAGTGGTTTTTCCACAAAAACATGCTTCCCAGCCTCAAGCGCTTCTTGAACCATCTTGGCATGGAGGCTGTGACGGGTCAGGATCATCACGGCGTCAATATTCTTATCATCGAGGAGCGCACGATAGTCAGTTGAGCAGTACTCGAAACCGAACTTCCGACACGCATGATTGGCTGTGACTCCATTGGCTGTAGCGATCCCTCGCAGATGAATACCAGAAGTTTTCACGAGAGCCGGAAGCAGAAGTGCTTTAGCGAAAAGGCCCGCCCCTATTACCCCGACTTGGATCTGCCCACTCTTCGGCGTGAACTCTTGCCCGGCCTTTCTCCCGATAACCCGCCTCTGACCTTCAAGAGTCCCTGGATAGGTTAAAAGAACCCCGATGGCCCCGCCGGAACCAGGAGCCACCAACACCTCATAAGTTTTGAGCGCGTCAGAGATCTCAACCCGGTGGGTCACCAAAGGGCTGACGTCCACGCGCCGCTGGGCCACGAGGTCCACAAAAGCCTTCAGATTCCTTTGCTCGGTCCATCGGACGTAGGGGCATGGATAGTCCAAACCATCAAGTTCGTAGGCCGGGTCAAGCGCCCCTGGACCGCCAGCCTTGGAGACCTGAAATTCAATTTCTTTTTCCCAAAAGATTTGCCTTGGAATTTCAATATGGGCGACGCCTACCAGAATGACCTTTCCGCGCACCCGACACAGCTCGGCTGCCAATTCGATCGGTTGGTTGTCTCGTGCTGACGCGGTGATTATCACCGCGTCAAACCCCTGTCCTTGGCTGACACTAGTCCCTTGCTCTGCAGCCAAAGAAGCCGTGCCTGCAATAACGGCATCAGTGCCCAGAGACCGAGCGAGCTCAGCCTTGCTGGGATCCAGATCATAGGCGAAGACTTTGCAGCCTGAGGCTTTGAGGAGTTGGACTGTCAAAAGGCCAAGGAGTCCCAGACCGATGACCGCCACATGGCTACCCAGAGGAGTTTTAGCCAACCGAACGCCGTGGAGAGCAATGGTCCCAAGCATCCCGAAGGCTGCCTCCTCCAAACTCACTCCATCCGGCACCTTCGCACATAAGTTTTTTGGAACGGTGATGAACTCGGAGTGCGATGCGAACCCAGCGCCAATACAAGCCAACCGGTCTCCCACGCTAAACTCTTCCGCCCCGGCACCGACCTCGATTACCGTCCCAGCCGCGCTGTAACCTAACGGCGTTGGGACATCGAGGCGACCCAGAGCTTCCTGGAAAGTCTTCCAGAAGCCCTCTCGGCGTGCCTTGGTCACTGCCCGTTTAACGAGGTCAGGCCGACTCGCTGCTTTCGCGAGTAGGCTCTTACGCCCTAGTTCGATGACCGACCGCTCGGTGCCGATGCTGATCAGCGAATACGCAGTCTGCACCAGGACCCCCCCGGGTCGGCAAAGGGGTGCAGGAACCTCATCAAGGTAAATTTGGCCAGTGCGATAGCTCTGAACGACCTGTTTCATCCTAAGCTAAGATCACGTTTCGCGAGCGAGCAAAAATTCTCACCAGCGCGGCGTCCGCTATTCTTTTCCCCATCGTGGAGCAAAATCCTTCGGACGTCCTCTGAAAAAGTAAAGAATGTCATGTAAGGGTTTTGCCATGGGTGAATCGTACGCAATTCTTGTAGCAAGCTTGCTATGAAAGACTCCGAGAGTGAGCCAGTGCGTGAGACTCCGCTGGAGAGTAAACTTAGGACCAACAAAAGCTGCCAAATCGGTGTTGAGTGTAACGTTGTTGAGGCTCGCTGGCATCAGACCCTCTCTCATAGCGAACCGCAAGTGACGTACCGAACGCGGGGTAATCTGCATCAACTCGCAGCATGCCAACGTCCCAGCCCCGATGTCATCGGAGGCGATTAACAGATCCATCCTGATAGGGTCTCCATCCATAGGTCCGGTCCGATTCAAGAAATAGGTGCCATCGAAGATCGCAAGCTTTGGTTTTAACAGTTTATTAATGGCTAACACTTTGTACGGAAATTCAGCATGATTCCGAAGTCGTTTGACGTCCGGTAGACAACCCCATTGATTTTTGAATCCGAGGCTTACATGAGTCATCACATGAACCTTCGGAACCGGCATGGTGATAAACACATCAGTCCCATGCAGCAAAAGGCGTGACATTTCCAGCCTGATCCGGCGGCCGAGAATTTCCGTTTCCGCCCACTCCCGAGGGTATTCAGTAAGATTCACGGCCCTGGCTCCATATCTGGCACAAATCTCGTCAATATGATGCCCTTTAAAGGCTTGCTGGGCGGGCCATGCGTAGGAACCGCCGTCAGATTCGACAATCGTGATGTGGGGTGTCCGAGTTCGGAGTAACTTGACCACCGCTTCCAGCAATGCCGGGCTGGTGGTCACGCCCGGTTTGTAAAAGGGGTAGGTCAAGTTCGGCTTAATGGCGACCCGCGCATTGATCGGAACCAACTCACTCCATTGGAGCCATTCGAGGGATTGCACCAACATCTCATCAATCGGCTTGGTGATCCGATCGACCCACACTTTTGGTTTCGTCATGTTACTACTTTCCATGTTCAGTACGGAGCGTACGCTCGTCGGCCTACTGAATATAGTTGTATCCCTTTGCTTGCAAAAGCTCGCGATAGATTGCTTCATGCGCTTGAGCGTTGACACGAGCATTGAAGTGTTCTTGCACCCTGTGCCTGCCCACTTCTCCCATGGATTTCCGGAGTGAGGGCGATTCAATTAACCGGCAGATCGCGTCGGCAAGACCTTGTGGGTCCTTCGGAGGGACGATCAATCCAGAGACATCATGGAGGACGGCCTCACGGCTCCCGCCGATATCGGTCGCAACGACCGGCTTGCCCAGAGCCATGGCTTCCAGGACCGACCGGGGGAACCCTTCAAAAAGAGAAGGAAGAACATAGATATCCAGCGCGTCGAGCAGAGCGATGCTATCCGGACGAAAGCCCAGCAGGTGCATGTTCTTTTCCAGACCAAACCGCATAATCTTCCGCTCGATCTGATTGCGTTCAGGCCCTTCGCCGGCAAGTAGGAAATGGGCCTGCTGATACCTAGTGACGACCCCTCGCGCAGCCTCCACCAAATAGGAAAGACCCTTACGAGCTTTGAACACAGCGAGGGTTCCTACGAGCACGGCATCAAGTGGCATGCTCAGGTCCTGGCGCACCATCAACGGATGGGGCCTCGGCTGTGCCAGCCGTTCCAAATCCACCCCGTTAGGGACAACGCGTACCCTAGCCGGAGAGATCCCCTGAACGGAAATGAGATGCTCTCTCACACCCTCTGATACGGCGATGAGAAGATCCGCTAGAGATGTTGAGAACTTGCTTACGATCATCGCCAGTTGTGAGACCAGGAACGGGTGATCCGCCCGGAACAGGTCCCATTCGTTGCCACGGATGCTGCTGACAAAGACGGGAACCCGAGCTAGCTTCGCGGCAATGCCCGTCCAGAGGTCTGCGCGAAAGGCGTGTGTATGCACAATATCAGGCCGATAAGCTCGCATGAGACGAACGAGTCTGGGCAAAACGCGCACGTCGCCAAATCCCCCCATCCCGAGCGAGATATGCTTGATCCCCGAATGCTGCAGATCCGCGACTGTTGTGAAGTCGGACTCTGGCTGGTGACGTAAACTGACGGCTGTGGCGTGAAATTCCTTCGAATTCAGATATCGGGCGAGCGCAGCAGCGCCTTGCGCGGGCGCATCATTGTTAAAAGCGGAGTTCACTTGAAAAACGCGCAACGCCCTGTTCACAGGCGATCCTGCGAGGTCTGGACTAAAGGTAAGGCCCTTTGGGTACAGTCCAAGAAGCTCTGATGCCAGAGCTCCAAGTTCACCAGCGACCATAACTTATAGGCATGGTCAGCCTCTCCACGCACGTGAGCTCGAAGCAATGCCTCGATACTGCCTTGCCGAAAGTACCCCCGTCCAATGCATGTAGTGGAAAGCAACAAGTCTTGCGCCATTTCGCGCAATGCTCCACGAAACCAGGCACTCACCGGCACGGCGAACCCCTGTTTGGGACGGTGGATGATCTCGGTGGGCAGCATGCTTTGAAGGGACTTCTTTAAGATGTATTTCGTGTTCCACCCGCGCACTTTCAGGCTTGATGGCATGCCGGCGCACCACTCAATGAGCGTATGGTCGAGAAACGGCGAGCGAGCTTCCAGGCCGTTTGCCATAGTTGCGCGATCGGTCTTGACCATGAGATCATCGGAAAGGTATACGTGAAAGTCCCATAATTGCAGTGCGGTAACCCAGTCGAAGTCCCGAGCCGCCCTGAACGCCCGCGCCCGCCGCTCCAACGAATCTACCGATCCTATGGCTGAATTCAGTTCGTCGCCGTACAGAGCTTGTTTCGCCGCGTGTGAGAAAATCAGTCTCCACTCCCGATACTCCAGAGGCAGAGCCGCCTTCTCCACAAACCGCTTCGCGCGCCGCAAGACCGCGGTCCGCTTGCTGGATTCCGGGGCCCTTGCAAGAACGGATTCTATCAGGCACCGCAAAGCCAAAGGAGTCCTGCCATACAGATCGGTGTATTGCTCGGCCAGATAGGATTCGTACCCTGCAAAAGATTCATCGCCTCCATCACCGGTCAAGACCACTTTGACATGTTCGCGGGCGAGCCGCGCCAAGAGGTAGGTCGGAAGGACAGACGCATCGGCGAAGGGTTCGTCCAAATACCAAACCAGATCAGCAAGCAGGTCAGCCGCACGAGGCTCGACGACGAACTCATGGTGATCCGTGTCGAAATGTTTGGCGACGACGCGCGCATAGTCCAATTCATTAAATGAGCTTTCACGAAATCCGATGGAAAAAGTCTTTACCCCTCTCCCAAGCTCCCGGGCCATGAACCCCACAACCGCGCTGGAATCGATGCCTCCGCTTAGAAACGCGCCAACCGGCACATCACTCACCAGCCGCGCCTGCACGCAGTCAGCCAAGCGATCCCGCGTCTCATCGCTCCATTCTTGATCAGACATGACCAAATTGCTGGAGCCTTGAAACCAGTCATCGAGATTCCAATACCGCTCCAGAAAGATTTTTCCATCATGCCAGACCAGAAAGTGTCCCGGAGGAACTTTCCGAATGGCATTGACAATGGTCTGTTCCCCAGGCACATAACCGAACGTCAAATAGTCATGCAATGCGGCCAGGTTGACGTGTTTTTCGATCCCCGGAAGTGCGAGCAGGGCTTTGAGCTCCGAGGCGAAGGCAAACCGCCGCGCGTCGTGGTAATAAAAAAGCGGCTTCTTGCCGATCCGGTCTCGTACCAACAGAAGTTTCTCCTGCGACGGATCCCAGATGGCGAATGCGAACATGCCCCGTAGTCTGCTGACCGACTCTGTACCCCAGATGCGATAGGCCAATAACAACACCTCGGTGTCCGTCTGGCTCTGGAAGGAGAGACCGCGGGCCTCGAACTCT
>SPAW01000042.1 GCA_005239465.1 Nitrospira sp.
CGTGGCCGCCCTGTGGCCGATCGCGCCCGATCGCATCCGCCTTGATCGCGACCGCTCTGGCCAACTCGTCTACGACACGCTCAACAAGTCCGCGCCTAACACTGTGTTACTTCCCTCCGAGATCTTTCACCTGCACGGCCTCGGCTTCGATGGCATCCAAGGCTACTCGGTGATCGCACTCGCCCGGCACTCTATTGGCATGGGCTTGGCTGCCGAAGAATACGGCGCGCGCTTCTTCGCCAACGATGCCACACCCGGCGGGGTGGTCGAGCATCCGCTGGAATTACGCGACGAAGCCCGCAAGCATATCAAGGAAGACTGGCAAAAAATCTTTGCTGGCAAGGAGCGGCACTCGATTGCCGTGCTCGAAGAGGGGATGAAGTATCACCAGATCGGCCTCTCGAACGAGGATGCCCAATTCCTTGAGACGCGCCGCTTCCAGGTCCAAGAAATCTGCCGCTGGTTCCGCGTCCCGCCCCATAAATTGGCCGACCTGGAGCGCGCGACTTTTTGTCTTCCCGCATCGGAACTTGTGTTTGCCGAAGGCGGACCGAAGTCCATTGCTGACCTGCAACCAGGTGAAAAAGTGTGGTCCATGAATGGCGTCTCTGGTAGATTACATCTGTCTGTAGTCGAGGCATCCGTGTGTTCTGGAGAAGACGAGATACTCGAGTTGCGAACCACAAATAGAATGGTCCGTTGCAATGCCGCGCATAAGATTCTTGCACGGCGAAAATATCCAGCACCTACCGGAGGCCCTGGTGGATATCAATCAATTCGATGGGAGACAGAATATATACCAGCCGGAGATTTACGAGTCGGCGACACTATTGTCGTACTCAAAAATTTACCAACTGCAGGAACCCACACGTCACCGACACGTGAGGTGAGCGTGGAATTTATGGAGTTCTGCGGGCTGCTCCTCGGTGATGGAAATATCAACAAGGATCATGGAGTCACGATCGCGCGTGGTGAGTCTGCGTTGTATATGGATCATTACCGGGCTGTTATGCAGCGTGAGTTTCAGTCCTTTGGGCGTGCCGGTAATGGGCGAACGAGGAACCTCGAAACTGTTGCTGTCACGCTCACGGAGGGCGAGCGACAAACACGATTTGCCTCAGTCCTTGCGGCGGAAGAATTGACGGCGTGCGGCTTTGCTGGAACAGCACGGACCAAGACGGTCCCCGATTGGATATTTCTTCTGACCGTGGAACTACGCCTTGCCTTTGTACGGGGGTATTTAGACGCTGACGGGCATGTAGACAAAAAAGGACGCATCTCTTTTGCGAGCGTCAACGAGTATCTGCTCTCACAGATACGCCATCTCTGTATGTCCTGTGGTATTCCCGTGACCAATGCGCGAGAACAGCAGGCAACCTGCACTCTACCGAACGGGGAGTTGTTCGAGGCAATCTCTTACACCTTTACCTGCTCGAATCCGGAAGAGAACTGTCGCATCTGGTCACACGACCCGCGCTATCAGCAGCGATTAAAGGATGGACAACCGTTTGAGAAGAAAGGACGGGCGTATCCTCGGTATGGCGGTGAAGATTTTGAGAGTGAAGGCTGTGAACTGTCACGGATTGTCTCAATAGCATTGCTGTCCAGTGAGCCAGTGTACGATTTGCAAGTAGCAGGACACTCTTTTATTGCCAATGGAATCATTGTCCACAATTCAAACATCGAGCACCAAGCGATCGAATTTGTCGTCGATACGCTAGTCCCGTGGGCGATGCGCCTCGAACAAGAGGCCAATATCAAGTTCTTTGGTCTCAATCGCCAAACACTCTTCACCAAGTTGAATGTGGCCAGTTTGCTGCGTGGGGATATGAGCAGTCGCTACGCTGCCTATGCGACCGGTCGGCAATGGGGCTGGCTTTCCGTGAACGACGTCCGCCGCCTGGAGGACCAGAACCCGTTGCCGCCACATATCGGGGATCTATTTTTAATTCCGACAAATATGTATGCGGTCCCCCTTGACGGTACTCAGCCTACGATCGGCCCTCCTCTTTCCCCTCACCCCCCTCGTGAACGTCCTCAGGATCCCGAGGATGTAATGCGCGCTGTGCTGGCCGCCCAGGTCGATGCACACCGCAACGGCACGCTCTCGCCAGGAGCCAGCACATGAAAAAACCCTGGTACACCATCAAAGCCGCCGCGGCCAAGGAAAAGAAGACCGCTGAGATCATGATCTATGATGAGATAGGCGAATCCTATTGGGGGGACGGGGTCACCGCGAAACAATTTGTGAAAGACCTCCAGGCCCTTGGCGTCCTCGATCTCATTACCCTGCGCATCAACAGTCCAGGCGGCAACGTCTTCGATGCCTTCGCCATCTATAACGCCTTAGTCCGCAACCCGGCCCGCGTCGAGACCGAGATCGACGGTATGGCGCTCTCGGCTGCCAGCATCGTCGCCCTCGCCGGTGAGGACGTCCGCATGGCCAGCAATGCCATGTTCATGGTCCATAATCCGTATGGGATCGTGATGGGGGACGCCTCAGCGATGCGCAAATCCGCCGAGATGCTCGATAAGATGCGCGACAACCTGGCCGACGTCTACCTCACCAAAACGCAGAAGACCGTCGAGCAGGTCCACGGGTGGATGGACGCCGAGTCCTGGTTCACTGCCGAAGAAGCCGAGGCGGAAGGATTTGTCGATCACGTCACCGAGAGTTATGCACTGGCTGCGCGTTTCGATCTCTCCCGGTTTCAGCGCGTCCCGCAGTCCGTCTTGGCCCTGCGCCACGCGCGGGATCACTATCAACCCCAACTGCTGCGCCTCCAACAGGTTGCAGCCCAGCACCGTAGGAGGTCAGCATGATGCACACGATGCGTCGTCTCTATCCCGTGAACTCACTGCGCGAGCAGATGATCGCGTGCGGATTATTCCCCGTCATCATGGCCGATGGCACCGCCATCGAGCAGTTGCGTGATCGGTTGTTTGAGCTCAACGAACAGGCGCAAACGATCCAGGCCAAGGCAGACGCCGAAAAGCGTGATCTCCTGGAGGATGAGCAGCGCGATCTCGACAAGATCTTTGCCGACTTTAACCGCACCGAGCAAGAGATTGAACGGCGCGAGCGCATCCAGGCGCAGAATGAGAAGCTCACGCGCGGTCTCG
>SPAW01000043.1 GCA_005239465.1 Nitrospira sp.
AGACGGCCAAGTCCAAGTATCCGGTCCGCGCGTCTTGGGCTTCTGTCTGATGCCGAATCATTTTCATCTCGTGCTGCAACCCGCGACCCCGAACGCACTCAGTCCGTTCATGCAATGGTGGATGACGAGCCATGTGCGCCGCTATCATCGGCATTACCGGAGTCATGGCCATGTCTGGCAAGGCCGTTTCAAAAGTTTTCCCATTCAACAGGATGACCACTTACTCACCGTGCTGCGTTATATGTTGCGGAATCCGGTACGCGCTCAGCTCGTGGAATCGGTCACGCAGTGGCCGTGGTCGAGTCTGCAGCATCCCACCCTGGTGGATCCCCTTCCGGTTCCGCTCCCTGCTGATTGGCTGCACTGGGTCGAGCACCCGCTGTTTGACCACGAACTCACCACGCTCCGCACCTGTCTGAATCGCCAGGCTCCCTTTGGCTCATCTGACTGGCTCGCGCAGTTCACAGGGATGGCTGGTCTGGACAGGACGCTTCGCCCACGCGGTCGGCCCCGTAAAACTCCGGATAAGTAGCCTGTCCCCCTTTTCTTTGCGGAGCTGTTATCGGCGGCTCTGCGCCGCCGGCAAGGCCAAGAAAGTGGCCCTGGTCGCTTGCATGCGCAAATTGCTCACCATTCTCAATGCCATGTTGAAACATCACACTCCCTGGCATCCGGACATCATTCATCATGCTTGACTCTCAAGACAGTTGCTGTCCCCCTTTTCTTCAAAACTCCGGATAAGTAGCCTGTCCCCCTTTTCTTACCCAAAACTCCGGATAAGTAGCCTGTCCCCCTTTTCTTACCTGTTCCAGACCAAACGAAACTACAAGCAGCAGCGCTCCGACTCCGTATTGTGCTCGTTGAGCGGCTAATGAACGGGCCACCGACACGTTAAAGCCATAATAGGTACCGCAAAGATATTTTATGTTCTTCGCTGAAGTGAGCGCACTGCCGATGCATAAGAAGATCGCCGCAATAAATCCGACTGAAACAGCGACCAATGTGACAACAAGCTGCTCGCTCATGCGATTATCTTGGTATAGGGCAAGCGCAATTGCACCTTCCTCGGCTGATATTTCATCTGAGCACGTGTCAGCGGTGGCGTGCTCAGCATCCTGCTACGACATCGGCAAATGAGAGAAATAGAGGGACAGCAGCGCAGGATCACTGATTGGGAGGGTTCAGAATTTCCAAGTGATATCTCTCCGCGAGTGCCTGGATCTTGTCCATATCTGGCGGTCCGGCGATCTCCTCAAAGAATTGCTCGAACCCTGCCGGCGAAATGAGAACCAGCATCTTGGCTGATGGGGTCCCCGCTCGTGAGAACGTGTGGACCATACCTCGGGGAATGAGGATGAACGACCCTGGAGTCCCGTGAACCATCTGGTCGCCCACCGTCACAGTTAGTTTACCGTCGACGATGTAGAAGCCTTCCTCCTCAGCCCTGTGAATGTGCGGTGGCGGTCCGTCACCCACCAACGTCACTTCAATAAGTGCGTACGCGCCGCGTGCTTCGTTCCCTCGGACTTTGAACGTGTACGGATTCCCTGACACAGAGACGGTCTTCCCGTCTCCTGGACCCAGCACGATGCTTCCTTCTCCGAATGACATGGCGCCCTCCTGTGTCTTGTGGCGAAAAGAAAAGGCTTTTACGCTAGGCCGTCCGTGGGGAGGTGTCAAGGCGAGAACGGTGCAGCCTGCAATGGCTTCATCTAGCGTAACGGTTTAAATGGCGTGGTGGGGTTATAGCGATTGGCAGGGTTCAGGGGATTATCTGGGTTGTATTGGTTAGCGGGATTGAATGGGTTGTTGGGGCTGTAGCGATTCGCTGGATTGGCCGGATTACCGGGATCTTAGCGGTTGGCAGGATTGAACGGATTGTCTGGCGCGTAGGTCTGTGCGGGGTTCAGCGGGTTGTCCGGGGCATAGCGACTGGCTGGGTTGAAGATGTTGTAGTCGCGCTCGTACTTCTCGTCGAAACCTGGATCGGCTAACACGGGAGCGGTGAGAAAGAACAGACTGAGGAGCCAGACCACCCAAATGGCGAGCCTCCGTAAAACGGAACAACCAGTAGGCTGAGCCTACTCCGCGCAAGGAGATCAGCGCAACCGGCTCAGGCGCGGCGGGAACATAAGAATGACCCTGTTGTTTGCCCTTTAAGAGCAGCAGTCGCCGCCGCGCGCGAAAGCAGGCGATCAGTAATGGAGGAGGTCCCCGTTTTCTCGTCTACTCCTCAGACTGTTCGATTGCAAGACCTGACTCCGCTTCTTCGGTTCAGATTTGATCGGGGCGGGGGATCTGTTGGTATCCGAATATGCGTTGGTCGGATGTCTTGGACGAAGCGCACCCGGCAAACACGACCAGGGCGGACAGATAAAACATCACAGGGAACTTCATCGTAAGCCTCCTCTGGGTACTTGATGTGGTCATCACCTGGCCCCAATTTAGAAATAAACAGTATTCTCCACTTGCTGTTCCGCGTTCAGCCAGTCCTCCAAGGCCCGGCCTTCCTGTCGGCCTCGTTTTTCATATAATTCGTGGGCTCGCCGCGCAATGCGGTCGTGAGCCCAAGCTCCCTTCGATGCCTGCCCATCGGGACCAGCCTGGCGCAAGCTTGCCAAGGTCAAGGGGAGCGTATGCCAAGCTCCCTTCGATGCCTGCCCATCGGGACCAGCCTTCTTACCGGTTGGACTAACTCTGAGCGTGCCGGCCGACACGGTCGGCGTTGTTGGATTCGAAACAGTTTTCCTGACCATCGTGCATCTCCTCATGACTCGCGTGACATGGTTTACTGAGCGAGGTTCCGCGTCGCCCCCGGCACAAGAGCCTTCTGGCTCGTCTAAAGACGACCAGATCTTCTTGCGCTGGTCTGTCCAGCAGACGGGCGCGAGCAGGAACCTATGACGTCG
>SPAW01000044.1 GCA_005239465.1 Nitrospira sp.
CTTGGTCGGGATTGCGATGAAGGTGTACGATGATCTTCGATTGGCTACAGCCGGATGGTTGTTTGCGGCGGGCATTCTCCTGTTCTCCGGAAGCCTCTACGGCATCGCGCTCTTCGGGCTGAAGTGGCTGGGGCCTTTCACACCACTCGGCGGGTTAGCGTTTATCGGTGGATGGAGTCTGTTCGGCTGGCGAATCTGGCGGCACGTTGGGAAGACGACTTCGCCCTGACGCACATCGCTACGGCTGGCAACTACTCGTTCGCTTTCCGGTGATCGATCCCCACCCTCCGGTATTATTCACAAAAGACCCTTCAATCCTTGTCCCATCCTTGATGAAGAGCAGGCTGTCTTCCTGAACGTGACCTTCTTTCTCCCACCGCAAGTAAATGCTATCGCCTAGGACGATGGTTTCAGCAGGCAAGGGAGAATTGGACGGCGCTTGCCCGGCCGGGGGAAAGAGCATGACTGTCTTCTGCTCCCGGTGGTTCTGGTGGTCATGAATGACCCACTGCCAAGTCCCGCAGAGTCGAGCCTGGCCTCTGGCTTGCCTAATGCGCTCTTTCCATTCGTGGAGTTCCCACCATGAGGCTGTCGCACGCTGTTGCGCCTCAAATGCCACTCGATGTGCCGCAAGTAGGAGCTCTGTTCGTTGCGTCTGGGGCGCTGGTTGTGCCGGATCAGAGGGCGGCGGTTCTATCAACAGTCGAAAGAAGTTGGCAAGAGCCGACAGGTGGCTGCTGGCTTTCATCCAATCTTGCCGTGCAGCAGGAGGGAAGACCGCCGATGCAGTCGTACGGGAGAGCCCGTCCTCACCTGCATGGCTTATCAAATCGGCCAACTGCCACGCCGCAAGCGCTGCCATGAGTTGATGGACGGACTGAGACAATTCAGCTACGCCCAGTTCCTTCGCCAACTTGGCAGGAAGTCCTTTGGCGCCCAGCGTTCCGGCCGCATCTTTCAAACCGAGGGAAGGACCAACCATTTTCGTGAACAGCGCCATCGCACCGGCATCCGAATCGATCGTGGCGAGTTGGTCGGCCTGCTGAGCGACGACTTCGGGCAGAAGCGCCGGCGAGATCTTTTCGGCAGGGACCGCGGCAGATGGCATGACGACACAGGTAGCCAGCATAACAAAGAGGGCAACCGTGGCATCACGAAACCCGATGTGATCATGAGCATGCATCGCCGAAATCAATTCCTTTGAACTTAAATATAAAATAGTGGAGAGGGCAGCCTGCCCCTGCTTATGTTCCTTGGAAGCAAGTCTTGAGGAACGTGGCGGTTCGTTCCCAGGCCAATGCCGTGGTGTCGGCTCTGTAGGCAGCCGGCTTCATTTCATTGCAGAACGCATGGGATGCGTCTGGGTAGGTATGGATCTCGGCTTGCTTCCCATACTCTGCAGCTGCGGCGCACAGCTGCTCGAGATCCTCGTTCGTCGCCCAGATGTCCTTGCCGGCCTGGTGATATAACAGGGGTGAAAAGAGATCTTTCATCAGTTCCCGTGGCTGGACCATCTTGCCATAGTAGGAGACGGCCGCGCGCAATCGTCTTCGGTGACAGGCAAAGCGCAGGGCGTACGAACCACCCATGCCATAGCCGACGACACCATGGATATTCCGTTTCGCAAAGTTGCGCGTATTGAGATATTCACAGCACGAATTAATGTCCGTGATCACATTCACGTCGTTCTGTCGCTCCAACAGCGCCGCGGCGACGTCGTCATTGGCGGTGACCATTCCTCCCACCCGACCATAGAGATTGGGAATGATGACCACGTAGCCTTCGCAAGCCAGACGTGCGCCGAGATCTTTCATTTGTCCGGTCAGTCCCCACCAATCATGGAGGAGTACTACGCCAGGGTAGATCCCCTTTTCTTGCGGCCAGAACAGCAGACTGTCGATCTGATGTTCCTTCGGCATCCTGGTCTTGAAGTAGGGATCGACCATCTGGTCGGTGTGTGTGGGAATAGGGACCCCGCTCGGAAAACGTGCAGTTCCCGTCCCAACCTGCTCCAACGTGAACGGTGCGGTCTGTGCCGTGGTCATGGTGCTGATGCCTTTCTCAGCGAGGATTTGGGGCGAATCTAGTGAGTGACCCTGCGGGAATAACTATAGGGAGCCGTTCGCGCGAATGTCAACGAACCCCATGGGTCGACTTGTCTCATTGACCGACAGACTTTTCCTCCCTAGAGTGTGCGCATAGGGGACTGTATGACGAAGAAGAATCCAATCGGTATAGGACTTGTCGGCGTCGGTCGGCATGGGATTCGGTATGCCCGGCACATCCTTCAAGATCTTCCGACGGCTTCTCTCAGGGCTGTCTGCCGGCAGCATCCCGAACAAGGCCTCGATCTTCCGGGGGCTGAGTCCATCAAAGTCTATGGGGAGGCCCGATCTCTCATTGCTGACCCGTCTGTCGACGTCGTCATCATCGTTACCCCTCCGATTTTCTCTCGTGAAATCTGCCGGCTGGCGATCCAAGCTCGAAAACCCGTGTTGATCGAGAAACCCTTGGCGACCTCGGCCACCGATGCGCGCGCCATGGTTGCAGCAGCCCGCCAAGCCGGTGTTCCGTTGATGACGGGACAGACCCTGCGGTTCGATTCAACTATTCAGGAGATGAAAAAGCGTCGACACTTCATCGGACATTCGCAACGACTTCTTTTAACCAGCCATATCGAGACAAAAGGGACAGGTCCCGATCATGCCGACGGCTATGGCAAGCGGGGAGCCTTGCTGGAAGTTGGCGTTCACATGCTCGATCTTGTTGGGTTCATGACCGGCGAAGAGGTGCGGGAAGTCCGTTGCACCATGGATTACCTTCCGCCGGCCTCGCCGGAAACCGTCGTTACCGCCCACCTCACGACCCAAGGAGGGACTCTCTGCACCATCGACGTCGCACGGGTGACTGAAGGACGCGTAGGACAGGCAGAATGGATTGGGTCGCAGGGGCGGTTGCAAGCCGACTGGGCCCATCGCCGGCTTCGTTGGACCGGTTGCGCCGATATCGAGGAGTGGGAGCTTCCTCCATCCCAGACGGTTCTCGCCACGCTCACCGCATTTCTGCATGCGGTAGAGCATCGCACGCCCATGCCGATCACGGGGGAGGACGGGTGTCGCGCTGTTGAGATCGCAGAAGCCTGTTATCGCTCGGCCCAAGCAGGCGGCGTGCCGGTCACGCTTCCAGCATCTTAAGACTCCGCCACAATGTGCGTGTCAGTTTCCTCTACGCCGTCGATCGCATGGATTTTGGTGATGACGACATCGGAGAGCGCGCGCTCATCTTGCACGCTGATAAAGACGAAAATGTCTGGACGACCAAAGCAGGAGTGGGCTTGCTCAACTCCGTGAATACGTTTCAGTGCCGCGACGACGTCTTTGGTTCTCCCTGCTTTGACCTTGATGAGAATGTAAGCTCTGGTTGCCATGCGTTCCTCCTTCGTATGAGTATGATGGCCGACAATCTGACTGTCTGGATTAGTCGCTCGTGCACCGACTCTCAATGCGGATTCGCTGCTACGATCTTCGTCGTTCGTGAAGCGTCCCTCGACTCAGCTCAGGACGGTGAGCATGTCGAACCGTGAAGCGCAGGACGGAATGAGCGTGTCTTTGTCGTCGCATGCGAGATACGAGATACGTTTCACGAGGAACATTATGCCCTGCGATTTCGCGACGAACCGTCATGAATAATGCGGGCTAGCGAGCCGTTGCTCCCGGCATCGTCTTCCGATGGGAGGCGTAGACCTCTTGAAAATTCTGTCCTCGTGCAGCGAGCGCCTGCTCGCCATCCCGCACCAGCCGCATGAATCGCTGAAAATCCTCTACCGATACGTTGAATTGTTCGAGCCCCGTCGCCAGCGACCGGAGTTCAGCGACCGGCGTACGCAGATCCGCATCCGCGAGCGCCTCCAGCACCTCCGGCGTCCATCCGCTTGAACGGAATTGCGCCAAGACTTCGGTGGCATAATCACCCTGCTTGCTTGTCACCGCGCGACGCAGGAAGTCCTGCACCGAGGGGTCCGTACTTTTGGCAAACACAGACTGGAATTGTATGACAGACTTGGTGACATGATCGGCCTCTCTGGTGCCTTCGGGTGGGAGCACCTGTGCCTGCTCAAGGGTGGCGAGGACGGCCATCGCCGACCCGACATGAGGGGAGGATGCTTTCCCTGTGCGTTGCGCCGGATTTGGAGAGGACGGGCTTGCAGCCAATGAGGGGCGGGGAATGCCCACCAACAGAAAGCCGGACAGGAAGGCACAGATGCCCAGAACGATGACCGGGCAAGACTTCCGTATCGATTGTGGCAGGATCGAAATGAACTTCTTCCCGGGACGCAAACACCAGAGGTACATGCTGCGGATTATACAGAGTTGGGTAGAGAGCCGCCAGCGAGGAGAGTCCTCAGTATCGTTCTATTGAAACCCCATTGAAGAGTTTCTATAATCGCGCCTGTTTTCGGGCACAGAAAGGTTATTTTTTTGATGCTCGCAAAGGTTACGAGCGCGGCACTCGTCGGTCTCGATGCCCATCTCGTGGATGTCGAAGTTGATATCTCAGGAGGACTCCCGCAATTCTCAATCGTCGGGTTGCCCGACACCACGGTCAAGGAAAGTCGCGACCGGGTCCGCTCCGCGCTAAAGAACACCGGATATCATTTCCCTGCCAAACGCATCACCGTCAATCTTGCTCCTGCTGGCATCAAGAAAGAGGGATCGGGACTTGATCTCGCGATGGCGATCGGCATTCTCGTCGCCGAAGATGTGATTCCACAGGCGATGCTGGACAATCGTGTCTTGATCGGAGAACTGTCGTTGGACGGCCGTGTGAAACCAATCACGGGGGCCTTGTCGTTTGGACTCGCCTGTCGCAAAGGTTACGCGCTTCTGCTGCCGGCTGATAACGGTCCAGAAGCTGCTCTGGTCGAAGGTGTAAATGCCTATCCGCTCCACAGCCTTCCTGAAGCCGTGGAGTTTCTAAAGGGAAGTCTATCCATCGTGCCAAGCCTCTCGAACCGTGGCTCTCTGGAGTCTACGAGGCCGGCCGAGGACGAAGACTACACCGATGTACGCGGGCAAGACCATGCGAAACGTGCGCTCGAAGTGGCCGCTGCAGGGGGGCATAACGTCTTGATGATCGGTCCTCCTGGTTCCGGTAAGACTATGTTGGCGCGCCGTCTTCCCTCGATTCTTCCGCTGCTGGAGTTGGAGGAAGCGATCGAAACGACGAGAGTGCACAGCGTAGCCGGACAACTCTCTCCGGAGCGGCCGTTGTTGACGATACGTCCCTTCCGCGCCCCACATCACAGCATTTCCGATGCCGGCCTTGTCGGTGGAGGAACGGTCCCCAAACCGGGAGAAGTGTCGCTTGCGCACAACGGCGTCTTGTTTCTAGACGAGTCTCCAGAATTCAAAAGGGGGGTGCTGGAAGGATTACGGCAGCCATTGGAAGACGGGCATGTCACGTTGACGAGGGCGAGCGGATCACTCAAGTATCCGGCACGATTCATGTTGGTCGCCGCCATGAACCCCTGTCCCTGCGGGTACTACGGCGACCGTACAAGGCCCTGTGTCTGTACGGTCACTCAGATCCGTCGATATCGAGCGAAACTTTCCGGTCCGCTGCTCGATCGACTGGATATTCATCTGGACGTGCCTCCGGTGCCCGTTCGGGAACTACGCACAGAACTTCCTCCCACGGAAGGGTCGACTACGATCAGATCACGGGTCTTGGCGGCACGTGACCGCCAGCGCCAGCGGTATCGGGGTGACAGTATCTACACGAATGCCCAGTTGAAGCCGCGCCAGGTGAAGCGGTATTGTGGACTTGATCAGGCCGCCCAAGACTTGCTCGAACAGGCCATGACTAGACTTCGATTGTCGGCACGCGCGCACGGACGTATCCTGCGCGTCGCACGCACCATTGCTGATTTAGCCGAGTCTGATAAGATTGACGCCATGCATATTGCAGAGGCCATTCAGTATCGCTCGTTTGACCGCAATCCCGACATGTGAGGCGTTCGGTGGCATCAACGGTGAAAGTATTTCTCTGGTGGTTTCTCGTGGGAGCCACAATGGCCTCGGCCGTCATCATGCTGCAAGGTGGCATTCGGGAAGTCATGCAGGCTCAAGGCTCTGTATGGGAACTCAAGCTCGTGGAGCTGCTGACCACGATCATGGGCGGAGGGCTGCTGGGGGGATGTATTGCCTTGATCCTCGACCGGATCAAGAAGTCGTAAGTCGTTCGTCGTTCGTATCTCGTTGCTCGTGTCTTGCGAGAGACGCTTCACCGTTCGATACGCTCACGGCCCTGAGTCATACCGAAGGGCGAACGACGCTTCACGGCTTGCGCCGGAGATTGCAAGAGGAGGATGGCAACGAGTATGGATGTTGAAGTCGGCTCCAACCTCTATCGCAATTCGGACGGAACAATTGAAATCGAAGGTGTGCCACAAATTCACGTGACACAACACCCCTCAACCGGCGCCCTCTTGGTCAATTTTGCATTATTCGACTCGAGCGGACGAATGCTGGCCAAAGTGGTCGACAGCACGATGATGTTTAATGAACGGCGGGCCTACGACTTGAGCAAAACGGCCAAGAGTGTGGCCATCAAGGAAGCCGCTTCGGGCAAGATTCTCCTCCAACTTGATGCGAAAGCCCCCGATGTAGTCTCCTTTTCTATGGGGGAATTCCACACGATGAAGGGGCACTTGCTTGAAGTGTCCGCGAAGGAATGGAAGATTGATAAGCAAAGGAAGAGCGGGCTGACCTTCGACGCAAATGGTGGCGCCGTTTCTATCGGGTAGTCGGCGAAGTGCGTTCACCCGTCACAATGGGGACTACAATCACGGCTCCGTCTTTCACATCCACCGACGCTGTATCCCCATCCCGCAACTCTCCTTTGACCAGCAAGCGCGCAATCGGCGTTTCCAATTCCTGCTGAATGAGGCGCTTGAGCGGTCTCGCCCCATAAACAGGATCGTGGCCGCGTTCTCCCAGATGCTTGAGCGCCGCCGGGGTGAGCGCCAGCGCAATCTGCCGCTCCTTGAGCCTACTGCGGAGCCGTCCCAACTGAATCTCCACGATTTTGATGAGGTGTTCGGCGCCTAACGGATGAAACACGACCGCTTCATCGACCCGGTTCAAGAACTCGGGCCGGAAATGTTGCCGGAGTTCGCCCATCACGACCGTTCTCACCTGCTCATATGAGGCGCCACGTAGTTGCGCCTCTAGAATCTGCGGACTGCCGATGTTGGAGGTCATGATCAGCACGGTGTTTTTGAAGTCGACCGTGCGGCCCTGTGAATCGGTGAGGCGGCCATCATCCAGTACTTGCAGCAGGACGTTGAACACGTCGTGGTGCGCTTTTTCGATTTCATCGAATAGAATCACGGAAAAGGGGCGGCGTCGGACGGCTTCAGTCAACTGTCCGCCTTCTTCATAACCCACATAGCCCGGAGGCGCGCCGATGAGACGAGCCACCGTGTGCTTTTCCATATACTCCGACATGTCGATTCTGATGAGGTTCCCCTCGTCGTCGAAAAGAATTGCGGCCAGCGCCCGTGCCAGTTCGGTTTTTCCTACTCCGGTGGGGCCGAGAAACAAGAATGAGCCGATCGGACGGTTCGGATCCTTGATACCGGATCGCGCGCGAAGCACGGCATCCGCCACTGCCCGGACTCCTTCATCCTGGCCCACCACACGCTGGTGAAGGAGCTCTTCAAGCTTCAGCAATTTGTCGGTCTCGCCTTCGAGCAGGCGGGTGACAGGGATCCTCGTCCATCGACTGACCACTGCCGCGATCTCGTCCTCATCGACTTCTTCTTTCAGCAGCCTGTTCTCATCCTGCTTCTTTCCCAAGCGTTGCTGTTCAAGCGCGAGTTCTCGTTCCAACCGAGGCAATTCCCCATATCGGAGTTCAGCCACGCGATTGAGGTCGTAGGCTCGCTCCGCCTGTTCAATGTTGAGCTTCACCTCTTCAATCGCCTTGCGTGTTTTGCGGAGCCGAGAGACAGAAGCTTTTTCTGATTCCCATCTGGTTTTTAAGGTTTGCAGGTCGCGCTGCTTCTCGCTCAGTTCGGATTCGAGCGTCGTCAAGCGAGCGGCACTGGCCTGATCTTTTTCTTTTCGCAGGGCTTCCCGTTCAATTTCCAACTGGAGGACTTTACGCGAGACCTCATCCAACTCAGCCGGGAGGCTGTCGATCTCGGTCCGAAGGTGCGCCGCGGCTTCATCGACCAAGTCGATGGCTTTGTCCGGAAGGAATCGATCCGCGATATACCGATGCGACAGCTTCGCTGCCGCCACCAACGCGCTATCCTTGATCCGAACCCCATGATGCACTTCATACCGCTCTTTGAGACCGCGCAAAATTGAAATGGTGTTCTCGACGGACGGCTGATCGACAAAGACCGTCTGAAAGCGACGTTCCAGCGCCGCATCTTTTTCGATGTGCTTCCGATACTCATCGAGCGTGGTCGCGCCGATGAGGTGCAACTCCCCACGCGCCAGCATCGGCTTCAACAGGTTGGCAGCGTCCATCGCGCCTTCGGCAGCGCCGGCTCCGACGACCGTATGCAACTCATCGATGAACAAGAGGATCTGTCCTTGGGAAGATTGGATTTCTTTCAACACGGCTTTGAGGCGCTCTTCGAATTCGCCGCGAAACTTGGCGCCTGCGACGAGCGACCCCATATCCAGGGCGAATAATTTCTTTTGCTTAAGGCCTTCAGGGACATCGCCCTTCACAATGCGAATCGCCAGCCCTTCAACGATCGCCGTCTTTCCCACACCCGGTTCACCGATGAGAACAGGATTGTTTTTGGTGCGGCGCGACAGGATCTGAATCACGCGCCTGATTTCATCGTCCCGCCCGATGACGGGATCAAGCTTGCCTTGGCCGGCCAATTGGATCAGATCACGCCCGTATTTTTCAAGAGACTGGTAGGTGCTTTCTGGATCCTGACTGGTGACACGCTGGTTGCCACGTACTTGCTGCAGCCCTGCCAAGAGACGGTCTCGGGTGAGTACCAATTTCTTGAAAATGCCTCCTTCGTGGGCCATGGCCAATAGCACATGCTCGACGCTCAGGTAGTCATCTTTGAGCGCTTTTTGTTCGTCCTCTGCTCGAGTGAGGATCTGTCCAAGTCGAGTGGTCACATGAACTTGACCCGGAGCGGCCCCGCTGCCCTGTACTTGCGGTATCTTTGCCAGGGCCTGTTCGACAGCCTGCCGGACGGCCGACAGCGCCACGCCCGTTCGTTCAAGCAAGGCAGGAGTCGTCCCGCCTTCCTGATCAAGCAGGGCGAGCAGCACATGCTCCACATCGATACCTTGATGGCTTCTCCTCTGGGCATGTGCCGAAGCTGTTTGCAATGCGTCCTGCAATTTAACCGTCATTCGATTCATATCCATGACCATTCACCCCAACGAGGTGCGAGTTCATTTGCCATTGGATCATTAATAATCATCGGCCAAAGTAAGTCAACCCATGAATCCTTTCCATGTCATGCTGGCGTGGGTGACTAGTTCTTGACCTGTCTCACGATCCCGACTAGGGTACGCACAGCGTATGGTCGAACTCGTTTCAGCCACAATCCATCTGTATCGACAAGCGTTGCGTGCCACGGGGCGATCACTCACCCGGAGCTGGATCACCATCGTCGCGCTCATTGTGTTCGCGTTCTTGTTCGTTGGAGCGACGAGGATTGCCGCCCCCTTGGGCATGGCGGGAGGCTTTCTGCTCGGCGCTGTCAATGCGTTGCTGCTCGGCGCGACACTCCGGCTGATCGAGCGATCCCTTAGTGCGGCGAGAACAATCCAGTTCACTGATGTGACGGAAAGTTTCGGGCATTATTTCTGGGACGTCATCGGCATCGGATTTGTACTCTGGCTGCCGACGATGGCGCTCGATATGGGTATGCAAGCCAATCCATACGGCCAGTTATTTTCGTCCGCGTTTCTTCTCCTATTATTCATCCTGCTGAACCCGGCACCGGAAGTGATCTATCAGGTCCGGCACGATTCGCCGCTTGACGTCTTCAAGACTTCGTATGATTTTGTGCTGGAACATTGGATTGAGTGGTTTTTACCGTTTGTTGTCCTCATTCTGCCGGTAGTCCTCTCCCCAAGCGGCCTGCGCGAGTTTTTTGCCATTTCCAGTCGTGGCGGACGTGGGGCAGGCCTGGACTTTTTCCAAATTCTTAGCCTGCCTTTTACCATGGTGGGAGGATGGCTGTCCTCTGTGGGAATCTACCCGGATGTGCAATGGCTCCTCCTTCTGCTCCTCACTCCCCCTGTCGCGATAGCGATCTTATTGTTTCGCGGCCATCTATTTGCATTACTTCACGGATCTACACGGAGACAACGGCTGTTCGCCCGCCAGCTCGATATGAAGCAATAGAGGAGTGCCAATTACGAAACACCGTCGCCGACGAACTTTTCGGAACTTGCACCGCTCTTAAGATACATTTTTGGGTCGCTGAATAGGAACGATCTGCTTGAGGCAAAGGCCGAAATAGTGTATGGGTTTACCTACACCCGAATTCTTGGGCTCTATATATCGCTCTTGGTTGAGGCTTACTTAGGCTCATGCGACTTTCAATCTTTTGGCGCCTCGTTCTGACTTCGTTTGTGATTATCGCGGTCATGGGGGGAGTCAATCTTTACGCGCTCTTTCAGCTCAGACAGCTGACGGCCATGAGCACGGAAATGGCGTCTTATCACTATCCGGCTGTGGAGTCTGCGAAACGGCTCTTGGGTTCTCTCTACGCACAATTGAATAGCGAAAAAAAATATATGGCGACCAAGGACGGCACATTCTTAACGAACTTCAATGAGGAGGTGGAAGAGTTCCAGCGAAGCCTCCAACACCTTCGCAGCCAGGAAAGCTCTCCTCAAGGTCTGCGTCTACTCCAGGAAACCGGCCGGCTGCTCCAGGAGCGATTGGTTCTCTTTCATGATGAGATCCAGCAGGTGTACGACAAAACCAGCGCGACCGTGCCAGGGTACGAGAACCGGCGCGATGCCCTCATGGATCGGATGTCGGCCTCAATTCAAAGCTATGTTGATCTTCATGAGGCCCGGGTGAGTGTCGGAGTCAGTGAGTCACGAGCCAGCGCCGCCCAGGCGGAAGCCGTTACAGAGCAACTCGTCCTCGTCGCATTGGTCTTCGGGTTAGGGCTCGCCGGCATCGCCAGCTACACCATCTTGCGTCCGCTTCGCCAGTTGCAAGGGCACATCAAAAAGATCGGGCAGGGGAATTTCGGCACACCGCTTCAGATCACGGCTCCAACGGAGTTGAAAGACTTGGTCGACACCGTGAACTGGATGGGAACGAAACTTCAGGAGCTCGATGACATGAAGGCGGAGTTTTTGGCCCACGTGTCCCACGAATTGCGCACACCCATGGCGTCAATCCAAGAAGGCACGCACTTGCTTCTGGACGAGATTCCCGGCCCCCTCATGCAGGAGCAACGGACAACGCTTCGGATCATGGCCGACAGCAGCCGGCGACTGATCCACCTGATTTCGACGATTCTTGACCTTTCAAAGATGGAAGCCGGTATGATGGATTATCGAATCGCCCCCGTGGACCTCAAGCGGGTCGCCGATATTTCCATCAATAAAGTTCGTCTCCTGGCCGATTCAAAACACGTCCAGCTGCTGATGGAAAATACCGGGGAACGGATTTGGGTGAAAGCAGATACTCCTCGGATTGAACAGGTCCTCGACAATCTGCTATCGAATGCATTGAAGTTCAGTCCAGAAGGTGGCGTCGTCAAAGTTCAGATGAAACCTGAACCTCAAGCCGGCGTACTGGAAGTTGCGGTCTCCGATACTGGGCCTGGGATTGCGGCTGAGGATCTACCACATATCTTTGAACGGTTTTATCAGGGCCGCACGAAAGCGAAACATTCCTCTGCGGGAAGTGGATTGGGGCTTGCGTTAGCGAAGAGAGTGGTCGAAGCCCATGGGGGCAGAATCTGGATTGAAAGTGAGATGAACAAAGGAACGACTGTACGGTTTATCCTACGGTTGACTAAACAGGGCAGGGTAGGGGGAGCATGAGGCGATTGGCCATTCATCTGGCGATTCTATCCGTCATGCTGGGAGGGTGTGCAGCCTGGACCACACCAACTCCCCTGAATCGACCATATTTCATGCTGGAATCAGGGGAATCAAAAGCATTTCAATCGCTTGCGAAAAAACAGGAGAGTTTGGCGTTGAAATGCGGCGAAACAAATTCCTGTGATCATGTCTACTTCACACGGGCTTTGATCGGATTATATGAAAGCCGCGAAGTTGCAGAGAAATACTTTGGAAAGGTCTTGGCTGTAGCTCCTAAGAGTCAACTCGCCGCATCAAGCAAAGCCTGGATTCAATTATTGCAAGAACGGGAAGCTCCCGGAGCCAAATCATGGCCAGAGGCCTTCCTTATAGCGCCTGCCCTTGTCGATACAAACACCTCGCTGGCCCAAACTGCAGACCGCCTGGTGCGGGACTTGCTTGATAGAGAAGCGATCGTCCAGCAACTTCGCTCGATGAAAGACGGAGACTCTCATGCGGTTGAAGCTCTACAACGAGAACTTGCCGACCGAGATCGCAAGATCGAGTCGCTGCTGTCGAAGAAAGACCAAGGAAGGATTGCCGGCGATCCGACCACAGTCCAAAGTCTGCAAAAACAGATTGCAGAGCGAGACAGGAAAATTGAGGAGCTTTCGACGCAACTCGAAGCATTGAAACGAATCGATCAAGAAATGCGCGAGAAGGTGCGCCCGATCCGTCCACCATCGACGGCCACCCCGGTTCCCGTTCCCGACACGACACCATAACGAACATCAGAAGGAACACCATGGACCAAGAGAATATTCTCGTAGTCGACGATGACGAAGGGTTGCTTCACCTGTTGAAGATGCGGCTGTCAGCCATGGGATTCTCCGTCACATCCTGCCCCACGGGGCAGGACGCGGTTGGAGAAGCCAAGAAAAAGATGTTCGACCTGGCGATCACCGACCTTCGCCTCCGTGGTGAGGATGGGTTGGATGTGACCGAAGAACTGCTGCGCATCCACCCCGGTCTTCCGGTCATCATTCTCACGGCCCATGGCAGTATTCCCAATGCCGTTGAGGCCATGCAGCGCGGCGCGTTTGGATACCTGACCAAACCGTTTGACGACAAGGAACTGAAGGCCACGATTGAAAAAGCGCTGTCGCAGCAACGGATGAGCCGGGAGATCAAGCGACTCAAATCGTTGGTCAAAGAACTCTATGGCCTCGAAAATGTCGTTGCGCGGAGCCCTGCGATGCAGCGGTTGTTCCAGCAGATCGCCCAAGTGGCCGATTCAGACGCCACCATTCTGCTCTTTGGGGAAACCGGAACCGGCAAGGAAGTGATGGCCCGCGTCATCCATACAAACAGTCGGCGGACCAAAGGCCCGTTCGTTGCGCTCAACTGCGCCGCCATCCCTGAAACACTGTTTGAAAGTGAGCTCTTTGGGCATGTCAAAGGCGCGTTCACCAGCGCACATGGTGCCAAACGCGGGCTCTTCCAAATGGCCAACGGAGGCACGCTCTTCCTCGATGAGATCGGTGAAACCCCTCTCTCAATGCAAGTCAAACTGCTGCGCGCCGTACAGGAACGCGAGATACGAGAGGTGGGATCGGAAACTTCTACGAAGGTGGATGTTCGCATTATCGCTTCCACAAATAAAGATCTCGGTGAAGCGGTCAAGAATGGAAGTTTCCGCAACGATTTGTACTACCGTATTTCCGTCGTTCCGCTCTTTATTTCCCCGCTTCGAGACCGACGCGACGACATTCCCCTCCTGGCACAGCATTTCCTCAAGCTAAGCGCCAAACGCGCCAACAAAGACGTCCGTGGTTTTACTCCGGCTGCCCTCCATCGACTCATGGTCAATCCCTGGGCTGGGAACGTCCGCGAGTTGGAAAATGCGGTCGAAAAGGCTGTGGTGATGTCACGCCAAGATATGCTGACACCAGATTTGTTGCCATCGGTCAGCGTCTCGCCCGATGCGCCGCTCAAGCCGCTTACCGAAGCCAAAGAAGAATTTGAGCGGACTTACTTGAAAAATGTCCTCCAACTGACCGGCGGCAATATTTCTCGCGCCGCCCAATTTGCTGGCCGGTACCGAGCCGACTTCTATAAGATGCTCAGAAAGTATGGCCTTCACCCGTCGACGACGAAGGGAAAACCTGACTCAGAATTGGAAGGGCTGGAAGAGGAAGCGAATCTAACAGAGGCAGAGCGGTAATCCGGCGGCAACGCTGAGTCTGAAGACCGAAGGAGACGATCCTATTGCCAAGTACGGTTGGATGAGTTACCGGTCCCGGCACGTGAATGAAGAAGTCTAGAAGGTGTGTATCCGGCAGGGTTAAATGCGTTTATTCGATACATAGCTGCCGGCCCAACCGAAGGTTGGTATGGAGCTGGCGAGAGGAATTGCTCCCCAATCTTCGGTTTACAAAAGGCTTCTCAGGAGAATTTCCTAGACTCGGAATCCCCGCCACAGCAACCTGATTCCCACGACACATCAACAACATGAACATGACCTCTTAATCCCCCGTTGTATCCCTTTGCATGGGATATATGACCCTCCCCCGATTTTACAGACACCCCCATAAGGGGGAGAATGGTGAAATCGGAGGTGACCATGCCAGCAAGAACCCGACGTCGGTATACCGAGGAATTCAAGTTGGAGGCGGTGCGGTTGGTGCGTGAGTCCGTCCACCCGGTGGCCCAGGAGGCTCGGGACCTGGGGATTCCGGACAACGTGTTGTATCGCTGGACCGCCCAGCATCGGCAGGCCGAGACACACGGCATCACCCGGGCCGCCCAGCGCGCCGAGGCCGTGGAACTCGCGCGCGTGAAGCGGGAGTTGGCGCAGGTGACCCAGGAGCGGGATTTTTTACGACGTGCGGCGGCGTTCTTCGCGAAGGAGTCCCGATGAAATATCGAGCCATTCGCGAACACACCCGCCGCTATCCCATCCAGCTCATGTGCCGCGCGCTCGCCGTGTCGCCGGCGGGGTCCTACGCCTGGAGTGCGCGGCCCGAAAGTGCGCGATGTGCTACGAACCCTGCGCTCCTGGCAGACATCCGAGTGTTCCACCGGGAGAGTCGCCAGACCTACGGGAGTCCCAGCATCTGGCAGACACTTGTGCAGCGGGGGCATCGGGTCGGCGAGCATCGCGTCGCCCGGCTGATGCGCCAGGACGGCATCCGTGCCAAGACCGTCAAGAAGTGGCGCGCCACCACCCAGTCCCATCATCGGTTATCCGTGGCAGAGAATACCCTCAATCGCCAGTTCACGGTCGAGTATCCGAACCGGGTGTGGGCCGGGGACCTCCCCTACGTCTGGACCGCAGAGGGCTGGCTCTCTCTGGCGGTGGTCCTCAACCTCTACTCGCGCGCCGTGATCGGCTGGGCGATAGGCGCCCGGCTCACCGTGGATCTCGCGCAGCAGGCGTTGACGATGGCGATCCACTATCGCGCCCCCAAGGCGGGGCTGCTGCACCACTCGGATCGGGGCAGCCAATATGCCGCCACGGCGTATCAGCAACTGCTCACCACGCACGGCACGACCGGCAGCATGTCGAGACAGGGAAACTATTGGGACAATGCCTGTGTCGAAAGCTTCTTCGGCACACTGAAGCGCGAACTCATCTATCATCGCCGGTACCGTACACGGGACGAGGCGATACAGGACATCTTTGAGTACATTGAAGTGTTCTATAATCGACTGCGTCGTCACTCCACACTCGTCTACCACTCCCCGGCCGAGTTCGAAGCGAGGACGGCTGTGGCTTAACCGGGTGTCCACGGAATTGGGGGAAGGTCAACTGTCTCAGATTAAAGGAAGCTTACAGCGCAAGAAACCCCCGCTACGCCTATATTTGCTTTAAATCTCTGTGACTCTCTAGAGAGAGAACAATCATGTCTGCGGGGAAGGTGCGAGCATGAAATTCGTCTGCTGGTGAGGCTTCTGTGGACCCTGCTTGATCCAATTCTGTATTGCATTAAGCAGGGTATTCTTTCTGATGGGTTTAGCCAGATGGTCTGAGCATCCGGCAGCTAAACTCTTTTGTATTTCTTCCTGGAAGGCATGAGCCGTCAAGGCAATAATGGGAATGTGGCTCACGTTGGACTTCTTTTCCCAGTCTCTGATCATTCTGGTGGCAGTATGTCCATCCATAACGGGCATTTGTACATCCATAAACACCAGATCATATTTCCGGGCTTGGTACATCTCGAACGCCACTTTTCCAGTTTCGGCAAAGTCTAGCTGATAGCCGAAATGTTTTAGGTAGGATTGAATGAGAAACTGGTTGTCAGATGAATCGTCTGCTATGAGAATCGCTACATTTTGATCCGGTCCAGTTGGACTGGTTGATGAGTCATGGCTGGTGGTACTCGCTCTTCCTTTAATCGCCAGACCAATGACATGCTTCAGCTTCCTTTTCGAAAGTGGCTTGGTCACGTAGCCGCCTAACCCTAGGCTATACGCGTACTTAACATTTGAGCTTCGAACATTGGAAACAATAACAATAACCGTAATTCCACAGTCTTTTGCAGCCGTGATCATCTTCATACGGTTGGGAGAGCGTTCCAAGTCTATGTCCCCAAGGTCGAGAAAAAGCAGTCTGTGGGGGGTTCCGCCACCTACTCCCTCGGTAAGTTCGGTCAAGACCGACTCTTCATCTCTTGCTTCGGAGACGGTTGCTCCCCAAGATTGTAGCGCCTCTGTTACAAGCTCGCGACTCCCTTCGTTGCCACTGACCACCAGCGTCCGCACTCCCATCAAATCAATGCCAGGCGATGCCTCAGCGGCACTCTGGCTTTCGGGAATGTCGAAATGAACCGTAAAGTGAAAGATGCTTCCTTTCCCCAAGTAACTCTCGACCCATATTCTTCCCCCCATACGCTCTATAAACTGCTTCGAAATGGCCAATCCCAAGCCGGTACCGCCGTAGAGCCTTGTCGTAGACCCATCGGCTTGGGTGAATCGTTCAAAAACAGTGCCGAGCTTTTCAGACGGAATGCCAATCCCCGTATCTGAAATAGCGAAGCGTAACGTGCCTGGGTGACCCGCTTCGTTGTCATTCGTTACTCGGACAGCGACTTCCCCGCGCTCTGTAAATTTGATGGCATTTCCTACTAAATTCACAATGACCTGTCGAAGGCGATGGGGATCGCCGATCAGGCCGATGGGCACATCAGATGCAATTGAAACAAGTAGTTCAAGCCCCTTTTCTTGTGCCTTGAGTGCCATGAGCTCTGTCGCCTTGTCCAGTATCTCATGCAGATCAAACCTGATCTGCTCGAACTCAACGTGTCCTGACTCGACTTTTGCGAGGTCCAGAATGTCATTGATTAAGTCAAGAAGATTAGTACTGGATCTCCGCAAAATGCCTAGTTGCTCTTGTTGCTCAGGAGATAATGAACCCTCCGAGAGGAGATCAGCCATTCCTATGATGGCATTCATCGGCGTTCGGATTTCGTGACTCATGGTTGCTAAGAAATCACTCTTTGCTCGGTTCGCCGCTTCAGCCCTCTCCTTAGCTTGTTGTAGGTTGGTTTCTGCATCCTTTCGCTCTAATTCATGCCCGACCCATTGCGCCGTGAGCTTCAAGAAGGTTTTCTCATATCCAGCGAACGCCCTTGCCCGTGATTCCATGCTTGAAAAACTCAATGTCCCGTATACTGCACCATTCACGTGAATTGCCATGCCCGCATAGGCCTGTGGAGTACCTAGAAGATCCTCGGACGGGGGACTCCAGTCAGACTGATCTGGAGAAGAGTAAACGATAGTCTCTCGGGATTGGGTCGTCCATTCACAATAACTTCCGCGTAACTGATACCGCCCCTCCGATGGGTGTCTGGATTCATAGTTCACGATCTGTTGAATCTCATAAAGGTCGCCATCAATCCGTGTCACCATGCCAGTGGACAACTCCAAGCTGCTGCACCCCAATGTTAAAATCCGATGGAGTCTTTGCTCCCAGTCGGTGGCCTCCACAGTGATTTCATGTAGTGCGCGTAGGAGGGTCTCACTCGCCTTGAGCGCTTCCTCGGCCCGGCGACGCTCATTCATTTCTTCCATCAGAGTCAGCTTGCCCATGCGTTCTTGTTCCAAACTCTCACTCATTACGCTATACACCACGCCCATGATGAGGAGAATCGAGAGCCGAATAAGATGGCCTTCAAGAAACAGTGTATCTCCCAGCGACAGGTAGAGTATGACTCCGTAGAGAGCGGTAATGGTCGCAGAAAAGACGATCTTTAGCCGGAGCGTTCTCATCGAGGCAGAGATGAGGATGATCAAGAAATAGGCAAGGTAGAGGTCAGATCCCACTTGTTCGGTCGCATAGATAATGCTGGAGGTAACCGCGGTATCGATGAGAAGCAGTATGATCGTGAATGCGCGGCTCTCGACCAACCGGAAGGGAAGTAGGAACGCGGCTGCTAGTAGAGAGAATAGCCCCAGAACAAGAATTTCCTGGACTGGTCGGGCAAGGATAGTTTCCGGGGTATACAGAACTTGATAGGAGAGCACGATGGAAACGAGACTCTGCAGCATGAGGACATGCGCGCGGTAGCGGTCCATGCTCACGTGGGTTTGAAAGAGTACGAGTCCTTGATCTTTGTTGTCAGACACCAATTGTGTAGCTCCCTGTTGTCGAGGCCGCATCAGGAAGTAGCTCGCTAGGCGGGAACGCCATGTACTATGTACTATGGGCAGTTGCGATGGCATGATTATGATTTGGAAAAGAACTTTAGTTTGCGTGGTGCGCGTGAGATTGTGGAGTGAGGTGCTTCATATGCATGTTCTCCCTGTTGTTCAGAAACTCCGAGTGCGGTGGAGATTTGTTTACTTGTCCAGCATTTCGTGAAAAAGAGCATTCCTTAGCATACCCCATTAATTTAGACCTGCAATTATTCTTCGTTTTCCGACTTGCTGGAGCAGCACGGCAAGCGCTGTTTAGGGTCTGTCTGATCTGCCCTTATTGGGGGAAATGAGGAGTGTACTGCCCGACTCAATTGTTGACAGGTCGTTTCTCGTTACGGACCAGCCATTCCGCAGAGAATTCGCCGGTGTTCGAGGATCCACCTCCAACGGTGAATCTGGACAGCCACTGCCTATTACTGCGAGGAGGTCCAGCGCCGATTCTCATTATGATCGTTAGGAACAGGGTTCACGACGATTTCCATCATCCCTCTGGCAAATTATCCCTGTCCAAATATTAAGTGGGGCACGACAGAATCAGGGTATCGGTCTGGCATGCGGGTAACATTTAGTCGACAAGTGTCAACACATCGCTGACACATGAATTGGTCTTCGTGCGCGACAAGACATCGCTGACAGTACCCACATGTCCCTCCGGCACTCGTGCGGAAGTCACAGGGCGACGCATGACTTCAAAACAGAGGAGTGCGGGCCTTTTCACGGAGGCGGTAGGCTCGCTGCGCAATCCGTTTGATGCGCCCCTGATGTCGGTGTCGGCCAACTGTCAACGATGTCTTGTCAGTTTGGGTGTCAACGATGTGTTGTCATGTGACCTTTAGTCTTGTAGGAACTCAGAATACCATCCTTGGGAACTTTTCTCAGAAGGCTGGCCGGGACAAAATAATTATGGAGAGATCCTGTCGTTGACCCGTTCGGGTTGAGGCATATTTCCGATCTGACTAAATGCACCGATCTTAATCTTAGAATAAACTATGCTCTTGTAATCGGCAGATTGACCTGTGATGAATCCGTAAAGGTCTTTAGTTCCATTACTGGCAAGATCGAGCTAGACTTCAATCACTCTGAATCACCTCGAAGTTTCAACGTTGACACTGATACTTTTCCTTGGAAGCAGTATTTGGCGGATCAGCGTTGGTAGTTGGAGCAAGGAAAAAACACGTCCTCAATCCCCTCTTAAAATGAGTGATTGTGAGCCTGCACCATGCGATGAAACACTTCTAAGAGATTCGGACATTTCGGGACTCGACAGCAGGTGATCCTTCTGACTCTCTTTGCACACCCACCAGTTCCATTTCGATTTTAATTGGCCCCCTGCAAACCTTACCCATGGTTTCTACAATAATCACAAATCCCCTGTTGATCTGTGACATTTGGTGATAGCGTGAAAAGCAAGACCGACTCAACGTTCGCAGTTTGCGCAGGGTATATGGATGCTGAATCATCTCGAGAAGAGTACAGTGTCTTGAATAGCATGGTGACCTCCTAAAATGACAGACACATTTACTCATATTACTGTCTTCGGAGCTGCCGATCCCATTCAGGCCCTCAGAGTAGCGCGCGAGAAACGGCCCGATGTCATTCTGCTTGATCTTGGGTTGCCTGGTGGCGATGGATTCCTCATACTCGAACGCCTCAAGACGAATAACTTGCTCTCAACAATTCCCGTTATCATCGTGACCGCTCGCGAACTTAAGGAGGTAGAGGGGAAAGCCATTCAAGCGGGTGCGGCTGCGTCTCTTCAGAAGCCGATGAAAATAGACAGCCTCTTAACAGTGATCGAGCAGGTTATGAAGGACTCACATCAGACCAAAGGGCCACAGCCCACGTAGGGCAGTCGGCCCCCGATCTTCGTCTGGGAGAGGCAAGAACCCACCGATGAGCCATTTATGCTCATTGTGTGCACAACTCTACCTCACTCCAGCCCATTCCAGCTCATTCCAGCCAAACAAAGTTCGCGATTTACGGTTATCTTGGCTGGGGTTGGCCTGAATGAGTCTGAGTAGGCTGGAGGAGGGTGACAAGAACGGTTTCCTAAACGCGACCTTCAGGGGCTGGTTGTCTGGAGGGTCTCTACATACTGGAGAAGTCGCTTTTTATCCCCACTCGGTAAGCTGATGAATTCCAGGCCACACTGCTGTTGGATGGTCCAGCGAACCGCTGCTATCTCGACCATCAGTGGTGTGGGCAGCTCTTGGTGATCAAGCAGATAGAGCTGCAGCTCCACATGGTCGCCTGTTCGTACGTTCGTCTGGCTCGCCACTGTGCAGCCCCCCGCCGACAGGTCACAGCCGGTGCCGTCGC
>SPAW01000045.1 GCA_005239465.1 Nitrospira sp.
GACAGGTGCCTAACATTGTCTGCCGAATACTAGGATTGTCTGCCTTATTCTTGTTGCGTCGAAGGGTCGGCCAGCAGATAATTGGCTCACGCTCCAGGAGGCTCTGCCACTCCCGAAAGTCCCGAAACCTGTCCGGCACAGGAGGAGGATCAATATGAAAGTCGGCGCAGTTATTCTGATCGCAATGTCTTTGACTGGCACTTCGGTGTTAGCCAACGCTCAGGACCAAGATCGGCCGGATGACAAGGAAGCGGTTAGACACATCGTACAGGCTTATTTTGAAGGACACACGAAAAACGATGTACAAGCCGAAAACAAGGCCGTCCACCCGCAAGCCTTGTGGGTGTTCGCTTCGAAGAACAATCGACTATACATATCCACTCAGAAACAACGGACGAAAACGCTCAAAGAAAACGCACGCAGAGTAATGCGGGCATCTGACGCCACACTGAGAATCGATTCAATAGACGTTACAGGCGGAGCTGCGTGCGCAAAGATTGAGGTCGAGTCTCAACTCGCAGTGGTGACGCATTATTTACTCCTTCTGAAGGATCCAGGGGGGGAATGGAAGATTGTCGGCGGAACAGTTTGGCCAATGCAAAAAGAGAAGAAATAGAAGTGATAGAGGTGATGATAGCTTCACGTAGTCGCCTGTAGAAAGATGCGGACAAGACAGGCCGCAGCTTGGTCGGCATGAGGCCCGTCCTGCCACTGACACAAACCCGAAGGAGTGTGTCGTATGCGTAGCGTATACGATTCTGGACGTTGCCCGCAATCTCGAAGCCCACCCACTCATTCTGGCCGACAGGCTGTCACCCAGTTCTCGCGTATCAACAGAACCCGACCAATGCCTCTCATCAAGTCGAACTGAGTGCCCTTGACTCGATACGGCCAAAGAAAGGAGTTACATAGTCATGCATTATGTACGACACCGCGTGCGACCTCGGTCTGTTGCCATTGTGGTTGGCATAGTCTGCGCTTCGCTAGCGACTCTCGCCATTTGGAATGTGTCAGCATTCCGCAAACCTTCACCGCCCCACGGCCCAATCACCCAGGCGGCTAACAAGCTGCGTGAAGGGTTGGGTAGCGAGGTTCACTTTGCAACCGCCAACTCCTCCGCAGAGGAGATTCGCGGGTCGGTTGAATCTGTAGCCCAATTCATTGCGGCACGTTCAGGTCTCGGGATGAGCGAAGAGACGAAGAAAAGGCTGGCGGCCATGGAGCAGCAAACCCTCAAGGGTGGACATGCTCGCATCGGCATCGGGGAGCTTACTAACGCTTTGACCGATACGTTAGTCGAGCGCATGTCCACGCTTAAGGATCGGGATATCGAATTCGCCGGTGCGGCGCTCAAGGTCAACGCCGACGGTGGTGTCATGCTTCGCGCAAACGGAAAGTTCTACGCGACGCCGGAGCGATTCGAGGAACAGGCAAAGGCCTTCCGCGACCAAGCAACGAAGAGCGACAAGTTGTTTCGATCCGGTGTGCATGCGGTTCTGAAAGATGAGGTCCGGGACCGAATTGGATTCCTAAACGAAGGGATGCCGGAGCAATTCGGCAATCCTCCGGGGCTCGGGCTGTCGCCGCTCCAAGCCGTTCTCGTCGCGTACTCGGTGGCGGCCGATGATCATCTGGATTTTTCACAACGTGAGTTGGAGAAGATCGTGAAAAGCCCGGCTAGCATCAAAGGCGGACCGAAAGGGCGAATCCCGCAAAATGGAAGGGCGTATGGCCCATTCGGCCGACTGTTCTCAACGCCAGTCAATCTTCTATTCAACAAAAAAACAGTTGGTGGCCTGTTGGACCGGTTGGAGAAGGGAGGGAGTTAGAATGAGAAGCAAGCTTTTCGTGGTGCTAGTCCTGTGTATGCTCCTTATGGTCTCCTCATGCCGATTACCGACATGCACGTTCTGCGGTTACCCACAGAGCTGCACAGTCTGTCAGCGGTATAGCGCGACTGTACAGTGGTTCAAAGATGGAATAATCGAAACCGTCTTGATCGGATTCGACGGATGCATCGTCGTGCATTCAAACAGAGACAGGACTTGCGATCTAATAGTAGTCCTTTCCATCCAGGCCGCTGGGTTCTTCGCCGTCTCCGCCGCACCGGAGTTGTTCGACCTTAACACGCCGCCCGGCGTCTTCGATTTCTATGGGCAGAGCATAAGCAGCTCATACGGTACACCGCGAGTAGACTACTATGACAGCAGCGGCGGCTGGATGGGTTCGGTGACGGCATCAGCGATGAGCGATGGCTGGTGTCAAGCACCTGCCCCAAACTTCCTCTCCTCCTACTCTGGGGTGTTTTCGGCCAGCATCAAACAGATGACCCCCAATGGATACTATCTCGTGGCCGGCACCGCTAACTTCGTGGGCTATGGCAGGGACAGCCCAGACATGGACGGCGATGGGTACAGCAATACTATTGATTGCGATGACTTCGATCCCAATGTGAATCCCGGCCAGTCGCCTGATTGCACGGGCGCGTACTGGGACCAAAACTGCAACGGGATATCCGATTTAGAGGAGTGCTATGGTGGCGGTGGGGGTTGCCAATACGCTTACTGCTATTGATGACAAATGACTTGATCGTAGGGTCGTCCACCACCGTTGGATGTTTGCCGGGCCATAGAGAATTCGGCGGCCCGGCACATCCGGCAATCCCAAAGATGTAGCGAAACCGCGCCGACGGCAAGTTGCGCGGGTTGAGGATCTCGCCGCGATGAGCAAGGACAGACGGCACCAAAACTGATGAAGGCGGTGCTCTTCGCCCTTCGAGAAGGCGACGGGGCTGGAGTGGACGCAGCGAACTGGACTGCGGTGTTCATCGAGAACGTAACGACGGAGCCGCCGTGGTACGACCCGGCGGGAATTGATGACCCGTCGTACCCGAAGAGGGGGGTCTGGCGTCCTAAGCGGGGGCATGACCGCGCGGCGCCTTTCGCGGCCCAAGGCTAAATACCTGGTAGCACTCATGCGCTGGATTTGTCGATGCCGGAGCATGACGGGATAGTCGTTGATCCAGGCGGGAATGGGACACCGCACATGGCGATAGCCCGCCCGGAATGA
>SPAW01000046.1 GCA_005239465.1 Nitrospira sp.
AGCCCGCACCGAGGGTAACGCCTTCAGCGTCCATCTCGCTTTTTTCCCTGAAGACAATCCAAAGTGGATCGATCCGCAGCTTGCTGAGAGATGGGAACGTTTGCTGAGGGTCAGGGAAGCGGTTCAGGGATCGTTGGAGCTGTCTAGAAACAATAAAACAATTGGCTCATCACTAGAGGCTGGTGTTTCTGTTCATTGTGTACCTGGTCTATATGCTCTCCTTAAGGCATATGAAAAGGAACTACCGAGTCTCTTCATTGTTTCCCAAGTTAAGCTAAAGGAAGATCCTGATCTTTCATCGGATAAGGAATTGCTTCTGGAAATCTCTCTCGCAGACGGCAAGAAATGCGAGCGCTGCTGGAACTATCGAGAGGCCGTGGGCCAGGACGCCACGCATCCGACGCTGTGCGATCGGTGTCTGGAGGCCATTCGTTGAACGGCACCCTGCTTCGCAATCTCTTACTGGCCTCCGTCACCGGCGTTGTCATCGTGGTGGACCAGATCACGAAGTTGTACATCATGCAGACGATGCGGCCGCATGAGTCGATTCCCGTTGTACCCAACCTGTTCAGCCTCACCTATATCCGCAACCCCGGCGCGGCGTTCGGTCTCCTGGCCGGCAGCAGCAACGCTTTCCGCATGGTCTTTTTCGGGCTCACGTCGATTATTGCGCTCGGGTTGTTGAGCACGATCTTACTTCGGATGCCGGAGCGTGATTGGATGGGCCGCTTGAGCGTCGCAGGGATTCTTGGCGGAGCGATCGGAAACTTGATCGATCGGCTGCGCTACGGGGAAGTGATCGACTTTCTCGATGTCTTTGTCGAGAACTACCATTGGCCGGCGTTTAATGTGGCGGATTCCGCAATCACCGTCGGCGTGATTTTCCTGATCATTCACTTTGCCTTCGACAAGAAAGAGGATCCGCCGGTCGCCCCGGAGACGTCCATTACCCCGTAACACGTGAATCGTGAAGCGCACCTCGTGAAGCGTTCCGGACTTTCAGCGAGATACGAGATACGAACGACGAGGATGTCCACTCAAGGCACTGAGAGCGTTTGTCGAAAACCTGCTAGGCCGGCATGGGGACGATAAACCCGCCCTTTTCTCGCACCTGCTTCTGCTGCTCCGACGAGAACATAACGAGCGGCTCGCTGTGACAGAACTGGCATTCCTTGAGTGTGACCGGTACGTCCGGCTCCCCGATACTCGCTAGATACCCCTTCGCGAGCTTCAGGGCGGTGGTTTCGTCTGTCGTCATCACGTCGAAATGAATTCTGCCTTTCTTGCCGGTCACCCAAGTATCATAGACGTGAATCGTATTTGAGGACATAGCGAACACTCCTTTCAGCGGAAGACCAAGAAGACGACGATTCCGAGAATGATACGGTAGTAGGCGAAGGCTCGCAAGGTATGCCGTTGGACGTAGGTGAGAAAGGCGGCGATCACGGCCCAGGCCACGAGGAACGAGACGACCATGCCGACGCCGAGCGCCACAAAATCCTGGTTGGTAAAGGTCGCTTTGGCTTTCAAGGTTTCGTAGACCGTGGCGGCAATGATGGTGGGGAGGGCCAGGAAGAACGAATATTCCGTGGCCACTTTTCGGTCGAGGCCTGCCAGCAGGCCACCGATGATGGTCGAGCCCGATCGGGACATGCCGGGAATCAGAGAGGCGCATTGGGCCAGGCCGATCCAGAAAGCGTTGGCGGCAGACACCTGATCGAGGCTCATAGTCCGGCCTGTCCGCTTGGTCGCTTCAACGATGAGGATGATGATCCCGCCGAGGATCGACGTCGAGGCGACCGTTTGAGGAGTGAACAAGTAGGATGTGATCCAGCCATGAGCCGGCAGACCGACCACGGCGGCGGGCAAGAACGCGATTCCCAGGCCGAGTACGAACCACAGATTGGGATGGGCCTGCATGGAAGCCTTGAGGCACGCGGTCCATGTGGGATGCTGTCCACTTCGCAAGAAGGAGTGAAGTCCGGCCTGTTCGTGCCAGGCGCCGGACGCGAGCCGTCCGATCTTTTCACGTTCGAAGACGATGACGGCCAGGATTGCGCCCAACTGAATGGAGATCTCGGCGTTTGCCGCAACGTCGCCGGTGAAGCCAAGGGCATGGCCGACCAGGATGAGATGTCCGGTGGATGAAACGGGGAGGAACTCTGTCAAACCTTCCACGATGCCAAGAATGACGGCAAGCGCGGGTCCCCATTCATTCATGTGCGCCTTCGATGAGGAGTTGGTTTCAAGCCTGATTGGTTGACGAGCGATAATCACAGAGGGGCCAAGATCCGTCAAGCGTCGGATTGATTGATGCAGTTAGCCTGACGTAGGTGGAGGCAAGCACAAGTGCAAATGTGTTGACAAAGACTAGATGTTGGCATACACACAATTCAAGAGTATGAAAGGTCCGGCGTACGCTACAGCCGGAGCAAGATTCGGAAATCATCATACAGGCCGAACGAAGTTCATACACCAAGGACTTGAGGGAGAGGAGGATCGCATGAGACGGGAGTGGATGGCGGTGATTTTGGTTGGCGCGGTGTTGACGACGGGGTGTGTATCCAGCACGAAATATGAAGAGGCGATGACGGAGGCTGATAACGCCAAGATGGAGTTGGAAAGAACCCGTCAACAGAAGAGCGCCATGGAACAACAGGTTCGCACCTTGAAAGAACTGAACGTGAAGTTCGGCAACGAAGCTCAGGCAGCTCGCGATGAACTGCAGCGCATTGAGCATGGCCGCGACAAGGAACGAGGCACGATCGAAGGGCGAACAAAGGAACTGGAAGACAAGGTCAAGGCGCTGTCGGCTCAGAATCGCAATGTGCGACAGGAATTAGATGACGTGAAGCGCCATAATGAAACACTGAAGTCGCTGGTGGCGCGTTATCAAAAGGAGTTGAAAGATCGGTCGCATGCTGCGACGGCGACGTTGACACCGTCGGCAACGCCGTCGTCGGCTCATGCCCCATCCGTAGCCGCGCCGTCGGCTCCGGCGGCCGCTTCGGCAGCGATGAACATTAATAAGGTTCCGGCGAGCGATCTGATCCTCTTTTTGGGATTGAAGCAGGACGAGGCCGATCGTATTGTGAGCAATCGTCCCTACCGTGTAAAGGGAGAGCTGGTGGCGAAGAATGTCGTGCCGAAAGAAACATTCGACATGATTAAGGATCGCATCTCAGTTAGCCCATAGACCGGGCTGATCGCTTTCCTGGTGGTCTAAAAGAGCCGTTCTCCTTCGGGAGAACGGCTCTTTTGCATTGGAAGGGGCGTCGCTGGGTAGGGGTGATTCTCCTGGTGTAGTTCCAACAGGATCATGCCCGCTGCGACCAACCTCGACATATCCTCTAGACTGGTAGACTGCCAACCGTCACCAAGATTGCCGGATGGTCCGCGAGGACCGCGTCACGAGGGGGGTGGAGGACCTGCCACGCCGCCCGTTGCTCCATCAGGTGAGGGAAACCCGCCTCGCCCTGATGAAGGATGGAACGCTGGTAGGGGTGACGGCCTGGCTGGGGCGGCGCCTAATCGAGCGGGTTGAGCAAGAGGCAGGATGCCGCCGGTTCCCCCATTTCTGAGGGCCGAGCTACTGTAGCCCTCGATCTTGACAGCGAGACCGTTGACTGTCATCTTGTTGTTGAAATATTCAACACAGGAGTCTCGCAATGGCCACGGTAAACTTTAGTGTCCCATCAGATGTCAAAGAGGCGTTCGACAAAGCGTTTAGCCGACAGAACAAGAGTGCGGTGTTGACCGACTTAATGCGGCAGGCGATAGACGAGCGGGAGCGTCGTCGTCGGAGGGCCAGGGTCGTTGAGAAATTGTTGGCCTTGCGAAAACGGACACGACGTATGACCGACAGAGCCGTTCGAGCGGCCAGGAGACGCGGAAGACCGTGACGACGGTCGTCCTTGATGCCAGCGTCATCGTGAAATGGATCTTTGCGGATCGCGCCGAAGAGTCACACTCCCTCCTAGCCCTCCAGATTCTCCAGTTCGTAAAAGAGTCTCGCGTCACCGTCGTTCAGCCGCCACACTGGCTGGCTGAGGTGGCTGCGGTTATCGTGCGTCTGGAGCCCGAACGGGCCCGTCAAGCCGTCTTGCTCCTGCACGCGCTCGAATTTCCCGTTGTGACAGACGTGGAGGTCTATCAAAAAGCCTGCGAGTTATCGGCTTCGCTGAAACAGCACGTGTTCGATACCCTCTACCACGCTGCGGCGTTAACCGAGCCCCATGCAATCCTTGTGACTGCCGATGAGCAGTATTATCGCAGGGCCCACAGGGTCGGTCGGATCGTCCGGTTGAAGGAATTCAGTCTCTCCATGGCCTGATCGAGAGTGCGACTGATGGCCAAGGGGAATCTCGACGGTGAGCTGAGAGGTTGGAGACAGATCTTGATTCACGTCGTAGATGGCTTCTTTCTGCGAGGCGGTCGGGCCAGTTGGTACGCTTTGATCAACGAGGACCTTATCCCACTTCGTGCAGCTTAATCAGGTTCGTCCCGCCTGGCTGTCCAACTCGTGTCCCAGATAGGATCACAATCCGTTCTCCAGTTTTGACCAGCCCCTCTGTTTTTAACCGTCGTTCGGCCTCGTCCACGCGCGCATCGGTCTGCTCAAGCTGCGGCATCGTGTAGGGACGCACGCCCCAATAGAGCGCCATCCGTTGCCTGACCGGCTCACACGGAGTGAAGGCAAGAATCGGCGCGGCCGGCCGTTGCTTCGAGATCAAGCGGGCCGTCGTGCCCCGCTCGCTGAAGGCCACGATCGCGCTTGCGGAGATCGCCCTGGCCGCAGAAAAGGCCGCAGTACAGATGGCCTCTGGAAAGGACAAGTCTCCCACATCGGTTTGACGCTTGGGTACTACACCCGGCTCGGCTCCTTCTTCTGCTGCCAGAATGATGCGATCCATGACTTGGACCGTTTCGATCGGGTGCGCGCCGATGGCCGTTTCAGCCGAGAGCATCACCGCGTCGGTGCCATCGAAGACGGCATTGGCGACATCCGAGGCTTCCGCTCTTGTCGGACGCAGGGCCTGCGTCATCGACTCCAGCATTTGTGTGGCCGTCATGACGAGGCAGCGACGGCGGTTGGCTTCCGCAATGATGCGTTTCTGTAAAACCGGCACGGCTTCAGGACCCATCTCGACGCCGAGATCCCCGCGCGCGATCATCACGCCGTCTGCCTGCTCCAAAATCGCATTCAGGCTGACCACCGCTTCAGCCCGTTCGATCTTGGCAATGATCGGCAGACCACTGCCAAGATCGGCGAGTAGTTTCCGCGCCGCTGCGATGTCCTCAGGCCCTTTGACGAACGAGAGCGCCACATAATCCACGCCCTGGGCGACTCCGAATCGAATGTCTTCTCGATCCTTGTCTGTGAGTGTGGGCGCGCTGACCAAGGTGCCTGGCAGATTGATCCCCTTATGCGAGGTGATCCTGCCGCCGGTGGTGACGGTACATTCGATGTGACCGCCGGTGATTCGATCGGTGATCAGTTCAATGAGTCCGTCGTTGATCAGAATCCGGGCGCCGGGTTGGAGGTCGCGTGCGAGGTATTGGTAGGTGACCGGGATCTCGGGAACAGTGGAGCGCGCGATGGCGATGGATTGAACGCCGAGCTGTCCCCCGGACCGTGCCCACATCGTCTGCAAACGCACCTGCTGGCCGGCTCTCACCTCGATGCCCTCATCCGGCAGTGTGCCCACTCGAATCCGCGGTCCTTGCAGATCCTGGATAATGGCCACCGCTGCACGGCGGCGATCCGCGGCGTGACGGATCGCTGAAATGGCGGCCGCGTGGGATTCATGGGTGCCGTGTGAGAAATTCAGCCGGGCCGCGTCCATGCCGTTCTCGATGAGCCGGTCCAACATCGCCAGCGAATTACTAGCTGGACCGATCGTGCAGACGATCTTGGCTTTTCGCATGGTGGCTTCCTTGCGAGGGACAAGCTGCGAATGGACATCCACAGGGTACGCCGAACCTTCCCAGACATGTTCGACCGTGAACGAGAACGCAGGTAGATTATCACAGATTCACTCAGATTATGGCCGGAGTGACAGCGGGACGTCGATCGACAGAAACGCGGCGGGAGCCGGGTCGGGGTTCACGACGTAGACCGCGTGTTCCGCCTGGGCGCCGGGTTGGCTGGGGTCTACTTGCTCGATTAACAGATGCGGAAGATTCTTCTCGGTTGGCCGCAAGATGTTCACATCACGCGGCGTGCGAGAGAAGATGATGAGGAGTCGCATCTGCTCAGCGGTCTGCTGTACATCAAACACATTGCCCAGCGCGATCGCGATGGGTCTCCGTCCAGCGACCCGCCCATCTCCGGACGAAGGGAACAGTACTGTTGGTTGGTCCGAAGATGGTCGAGCGTAGAGGACGGAGAGATAGCCGTCGCCGTTCGTTTGGACCGCTAAGCGTGGTGCATCGTCATTCCCCACTGGAGTAGTCGGATCGACTTCGATGTCGATGCCGCCCGGACCTGCCATAATCAAGCTGTAACGGAGTCCCAAGGGTTTTCCGGCCGACTGCTTCGCGCTTTCCGGTTTGCCGAGCACGCCGATACCGCGCTCAGCCCGTTTCTTTTCTCTCAGCGGTGCTTCAGCCATCCTTCCAGTGCCAGACTTTTCCTCGGCGGTGGCTGTCTGTGAACGGCGCTCCTGGTCCGCAGCCGGCTCGGTGACGGTTTTATAGAACAGTGCGCGAGCGCTGATTGTGGGTGTGACGGCGCCGGCGGCAGGAGCGCTGGCAGGAGCTTGCATGGGTGCTGGAGCTGGTGTCGTGGCTCGTGGTGGGGAGCTTGCCGCGAGTTTCTGATCTGTCGAATCGGTTACTTCCTCCGCAGCTTTACTGAGTGCTGCCACGGGTGCTTCGTCTTGTTCACTTCGCTGGTTCAGACGGTCACGGGCAACATCGGAGGCTCGTTGTTCCTTCGGTGGAGGCGGCGCAGGCCGTTCTCTCTGGTCCATCTTGTCGACAAGCATGCCTTTCTTTGCCAATTCCTTTGTCGATCCTGCGTTATCCTTGGCTTTCGGCTGGGGCTCCGCGACTTGAGGTGGTGCCGGCTGGGATGTCGAAGGTACTGAAGCAGGTGGAGACACGGGCGTCGATTCTTCGGTGGCGACAGACCGTACTGCCTGCTCAAGACTGTCTTGATAAATCTTGGTGCCGAGCAGGACGGCGAAGGCTGCCACGGCGAGGCCGCCGGCGAAGGCGAGGCTTGCCGGGCGTCGGAACCAGTCCAACCATGATAGCGAACTGCCGGCGCCGGAGGTACTCGGTTTGTTCAAGGATTGAAGGAGCCTGCGGCGCACGGCTGGATCGGCCAGCAATTCCTTCAACACCTGCTCATCGGCCAGCGCATTAAACAACTGTTGATCTTGTAGCGCAGCGGAATAGAGGAGCTTGCGCTCCTCTGCCGTCAGCGTATCCGCCGCAAAGCCTCCCAACAGTTTTTCCAACTCGTGCTCAGACATTCTCTTCGTCGCTCGTCGTTTGCCCTTCGATATAACTCAGGGCCGTGAGCTTGTCGAACGGTGAAGCGTATCTCGTGAAACGCGTGGCCTCTCCCCAATTCACCATTAAACATTCAACATTGAACATTGGTGCTTGTCACTCCCATGATCCACCCATGAGAGATAATAGCTGCTTCCGACAACGCAAATCCCAGGTGTAGATGGTGTTGATCGAGTTCTGGCCCATGATCTTTTGAATCTCGGGAAAGCTTTTCCCTTCCAACTTCCACTTGAACAGTTCCCGGCATCGTTCGCCGAGCTGACTCATCGCGTGGAGTAATCGGTCGACCGTCTGTTTCCGTTCTAACTCCGTTCCAGGATTGTCACGTGTATCGGCAATGGACAAATCGTCAATGGACTCCAAATTATACTCGCCTCGCCGGAGCGACTTGCGATGGGCGTCCAGCATCTTGAACCGCAAAACTTGGAAGGCCAAGGGGACCAGTTCGGTCAGATCCGCGACGTTGGGGTATTTCTCATGGAGGACCACCAGCACCTCTTGAGTCAAATCCTCGGCCTGTGCCCTCGATACTCGTAATGTCGCGAAGGCGAGAATCCGTTCACGAAGTGCGGCGAGTATCTGGTCTCGATCCATAGTCAAAGTTGATGGGACTGCTTGGGATGGGCGACCACATCGCCGAGAGAGCGAAAGCCGACTCCCAACCCTTGACAGACTGCGACCTGCCGGTCGAAGCGGTTGGTGGTGCGAATCATCTTGCTTAACGCGCGAAGCCCCACGCGGCCCCAGGCCGCCAGATGAAACACCGAAAGAGGATAGTCGGTTCCGAAGATGAGGCGATCGTGAAGTTCCTGGTGACGCCTGAGATGGAGCAGCATTCTTAACCGGTTGGGCAGCGTGAGCGCGGAGATGTCGGCATAAAAATTGGGGTAGCGTTTCGCTAAGTCGTGAAAGGTGGGAAGAAACTTTTCGTAGAGCATGAGGCCGTAGCTGCAGGCATGGGCCGCAATGACTGTGACCCCTTCGTCGAGCGCGGTGCGGAGCCGGTCGGGATCACCCATAGATTGGTCTCTTCCGATTAGAGTGAGTTCGTAGCCGACATGGCTCAGAAAGGGCAGCTTCCGTTCGGCCAACGCCCGATAGAATGGTTTGTACTTGAGATCGGCCGGATCGAAGTGCTGGGTGTTGGGTAGAACTTTCACCAGGACGGCTCCGGCATCGGCGCAGCGATGGACTTCCTCCACCGCGTCCTCTCGTTGAGGGTTAATCGACGGACCGGCAAGAAACTCGTCAGGATAGGCTTGCGCGGTCTTCAGCACATAGTCATTGCTGATCAGAAACTCCGTGTGCTGCCGATTGAGCAGGCCGGTCTGGTCATAGAATCCGTCCATGCCGAGGAGCACGGCTTTCTGAACATGCTGGGAGGCTCGCAGCTCGGTGAGGAGATGGTCGAGGTATTTCCGGTTGGTTTCGCGCGGATGAGCCGGCGAGAGTTCATGCTTCCACAGAAGAAAGCGAAACAGCGGGCTCTTGAGCAACCGAGGCGAGATGTAGCAGCCGTTGTCTCCCTCCGGCAGCGCGGCCAGATGGACATGGCAGTCGATCAAGGTTTTGCCGGTAGATGCCATTGGGAGTTTCGAGTTCCGAGTTTCTGGTTTCGAGTTAGAACCGGTTTCGAGTTTCGGAAAACTGTTTCGGGTTTCGGGTTAGAATCGGTTTCGAGTTTCGGGATTTTGAAAAGTGTTTCGAGTTCCGGGTTTCTCGTTTCGAGTTAACACGAAACCTGAAACGCTAAACTCGAAACTCAAGACTTATTTATATTTTCCGCCCTTGATACCTGACCTGCGTAGATACTGCATCAGGGCGCCGAT
>SPAW01000047.1 GCA_005239465.1 Nitrospira sp.
GTCTGGGGCGCCTCTGTGGCGCGCTGTCTGACGAAAGAAGTGGGTGGGCGGAAAGGCTGGCGTGCGCCGTCAGTTGAGGAACTCAAGACGCTAATCGATACCGCACAACACGATCCCGCCTCTCCTGCGGGACATCCATTTTCCAACATCAAGTCTGGAAATTACTGGACGGCGATACCGGACCCGAAAGACGATATTGTGGCCTGGCAAGTCAGCTTCTTCAGCGGCGAGCCGGTGACCGTCCAAAAATCCGGCATACGGCGTTTGTAGTGCGTGTTCTGGGAGCCCCGCAAGTAGTGCCTCGTTTCAGCACGGCATCATGGTGTTTTTTCCTCCTCTGGATGGTGCTCGCCTCACCCGCGTTCGCGCAAAGCACCGATGGCGTCGCGCCGAGTAGGCTGCCGGTTGAGGTTTCTCCAACATCTGCCCCAGCGACGCTCACCGGCGACTGGCACTATGGGGCGTATCTCGACCTCAGCTACATCGTCAACTTCAATTTTCCGGAAAACCATCTGTGGCGGAGCCGCACGACTTCCAACCAGCATAATGAGTTGGCTCCCAACATGGGGCTAGTCTACGTGCGGAAAGATGTCACGACCGAGTCGCGGTGGGGAGGCGAGTTCGGTTTCCAGGCCGGCAATGACTCGAAGGACTTCGCCTTCCTGCAGGGAGAGCAAAAAGTCGGTGGAGCCGATACCCTTCGGCATGTTCACCGGGCCAACCTGTCCTATCTCGCCCCGGTCGGGAAGGGACTCATGATTACGGCTGGTTTGTTCAACAGCCTGATCGGGTATGAATCGCTCTACGCGAAGGACAACGCAAATTATACGCGCTCATGGATCGCCGACAACACGCCCTACATGATGTTCGGCGTGAACGCCAAGTATCCCGTGAGCGACAACCTCACGGTGGCCGCCTTCGTCGTGAACAGTTACTACCATCTGGCGCACCCCAACGATCTGCCCAGCTACGGCGGGCAATGGGCCTGGAAAACCACGTCGCGGCTGACCCTCACCCAAACAATCTACTGGGGACCGGACCAGACAAAGACGTCACTGGAATTCTGGCGTCTCTACGGTAACCACGTCCTGGAGTGGAAGGGCGACGATGTGACTATTGTCGCATCGTACGATATCGGCACGGAGAGCATCGCCAATCAGCCCGACAGTCCACGAACCTTCGTCATGGGTGGCAACATGGTGGTGAAGTGGCACGTAGCTGGTCCCTGGTCTGTGGCGTTGCGTCCTGAGTTCTACTGGGATCGGAACGGACGGTGGACCGGCGCAGAGCAATTCGTGAAAGCCATAACATCAACGGTCGAGTACAAGTTTCCGTACCAATGGACGAATACGGTGGTGCGGCTGGAACACCGCTACGACGAATCAACCGGCGTCGGGGGTGGGTTCTTCACGAATGGAGAGATCAGCCCTGGTGTGTTCGGGCTCACACCATCTCAGCATCTCTTGTTGCTGGGTGCGCTCTGGACCTTCGATTCACCGTAAGCGATCACTCGGGCGCGGTGGTACGTCTCTCAATCGGCGCACTTCATCGATCATCCGCTTGCCGAGCTCATCCAGCGCCGCCTTCTTCGCTTGAGCGAGCACCTGCCTGTCCTCCACTCCTACCGCTGGACCCACAGACTTGGAGTGGCCTTCAGCCGTCTGAGTCGCGAAGAGCCGCTCAGTTCGCACATCCCAGAAGCTGCCGTCGATCATGAACAAGGCTTCGCTGACCGTGCCCGGCGCGAGAAAGGCGCCTATCAGCGTGGCATATAGTGCAGCGTATCCGTTGTTGTAGCGATCGACCGCTGCGACACCATCCACAATCATCACCGCGTCCGCGCCGTAGCGTGAGGCGGCCCGTCGAATCTGTTGTACATCACTCCCCAGGATGGTCGAGTCCGTTAGGAGGAAGATGTCTGTCACAATCCGTTCGTTCCGCAGGGGTGTCAGCCAGTCCGCCAGCGCATCCCCGTCTGCGCTTACCCACTCGGCTTTCTGGATCGTGTGGTGCGCAGGAAAGTCTCTCTGAACGAAGTAGAGCGCCAGTCGGAACGGCATGGACATGGTCGGTTGCTTTGTCGGGGTGGTGGGTGTTTTCTGTCCAGCAACCGCGCCGGAGCCGGGATGGAACGTGGCGTGCATGGCGTTCCGATCGAACCCTCGACTGCTCGCGCAGCCACTCAGCAGCAAGCTGAGGAGGAGTGTGAAATGGAGAATCATCGAGAGGGTCCTTGCGGGGCGAGATGGGCGTGCGAGATTTCTTCCGGCGCCGACATCAGTGTGTGGGTTCCGATTCGGCCGTGTCCCCATGCGATGACTCTTCGATAGAGCTCGTGCGCCAGCGCCAGCCCGGTCGCACTGAAATAGACTTCGCGGACATCGGCTGGGAATCCCACCATCGTGACAATCACGTCTGACCGCGCGGCGACCGCTCGCGGGCTGGCTGCCCATGTGGCTCCGCGGTCGAGGAGCGGTTGGGCTTTGGCTCTCGTGCAGGTATGGAGCGTGACGACATAGCCCGCATTCAGAAGGTGGCCGCACATTGCCGCGCCCATCACGCCGGTGCCGATCCATCCGAGGTGGCTATGAGTAGGAGAGATCTGTTGCATCGGGGAGAGTGAGTCGAACCGTTAGAATCCGCTTCCGCCGCCGCCGCCGAATCCTCCGCCGGAGAATCCTCCGGATGAACTGCTGCTGAATCCTGATCCGCCCGTGCTTCGTGGCGCGGTGGTCATGATCGTGCCCGCCGCGGCGGACATCTGTGACAAGTTGCCGACAAAACGCCGGGGACGAAAGTCGGCGACGTTGGCTCCTTGATACCAGGTGGGCGGCTGCGTGTAAATGCCGTCGAAGGCGCGGACCCAATTCTGCTCCACGCCCAATGCCATCGCGAATGGCAGAAACTTCTCGAACATCTGGGGCGTCTTGACGACGCGTTGAAAACGGTCGGACTCGACACGGGTCAGAAACTCTTCGAAGCCGAGCACTTTTTCCAAGGCCCGTGTGCCGCGCATCGTCCGGGCGGGCATGAGCCATCCAAACCCGATGATGATCAATCCTGAGAGGATGCCTGCTGCGACGCCGGTTTGCAGCGCAATGCCGTAGCGTTCGCTCAACCAAACCGCAGCAAAGATCATCGCGATAGCCACGAAGATGCCGATAGTGACGTAGACCTGTTTTACCCGGTCGGGCCGCCGTGCATAGTAGCCGCGGCTCAGGAGTTGCTCGAAGAGGGAGGACTGGATCCCATCCAGATGGGCGTAGAAACGATTCTCCAAGTCGGACAGGGCGACAACCGTGGCCTTGTCATCGGAGAAGATCCCGCTCAGGATCGCCTGCTCGTGGGACTTCAGCCCTGTCCATTCCGAAGAGGCCTTAAGCCGATGCAGGTTGTAGGCCGAGCTCGACCAGAATCCGAGGAGCGTGGACTCTTGGCGCTCTTCGATGCGGAGAAACCCCCGGACGGCAAGATCGACTAACGTGGCGGTGATATCACGAAGATCCGGCGAGTTGTCGATGAGTGTGCCGAGTTCAGCCGGTGTCAACGTGTCAGGCGGTTCGTAGGCCACGGTGATGGGGCGGAGCCGCGGGTCGCGTCCAAGCCGGTACCAGAGATACCACATGAGGCCGAAGACGCCGATCGGCAGAGCCAACGGCCAATTGGATCGGAGAAACAAGCTGATGCGCTGTAATGAACCGGGCTCGGCGACCAGCCCCTTGTCCCATCCGACCACCGCGGCAAGTCCCTCGCGGAATCCTAGGGGGCGCATCATCTGGTAGAGGATTTCTGGACCCGTGATCCGCACGTCGGCCTGTTGTTCGCGCGCGCCATAGGCGCCGCTGAACGCGAGGGCCTTCACGCCGGTCGCCCCAGCCGGCAATAGAATCCTGGCTGCCGCCGACTCGATCGGCACGTCCCATTCGTCGCCGGTCACGTTCCAGTAGAGCTCGTCATGGTCCTCAAAGTATTTGAGGGCGTTGGATACCTTGTAGGTCAGGACCAATGTTTTCGTTGTATCTTGCGCACCGGGCAGCCAGATCTTGAAGGTCCGGTAGTGCCGGTCCCGATAGCTCTCGTACTTGAGCGGGCTCTGATGCTCGTCCGTGACACTGACCAGATCCAGCAACAAGGTGTAATTGAAGCTCTGCGGCGTTCGATATTCGACTGGGATGTCGCGCTTCAATCCGTTCCACGATCCGGTGAAGCGCGGACGAATCGTTTCGGTGATCAAGAGTTCTCCGCTTGAGAGGACCTGAATGTCTGCCTGAAACTGCTCGATCACGAGCGAACGGGCGTGGGCGCTCCCAACCGACAGAAGCCAGCCAAGGAGCAGTATGCCGAGACGGACGACGTTAGGTGCGCGCATAGGGAAGGAGTGCCACTGCAGACCCACCGGATGAAATCAGCGGGAAGCCTGTTCGAAGCTGACTTTCGGCACGGCCCGTTCCGCCGCTTCGGCGATCTCGAAAAACTCGCGCGGCTTGAAGCTGAAGAAATTCGCAATGAAGTTGGACGGGAACTCTTGAATCTTCGTATTCAGGTCACGGACCACGGCGTTGTAGTAGCGGCGTGCGTTCTGAACGGTCTCTTCGATTTGGTTGAGCGAGCCCTGGAGCTGGGTGAAGCTTTCCACTGCGCGCAACTGCGGATAAGCTTCGGCCAAGGCGAACAGCGATTTCAACGATTGAGCGAGCACGCCTTCAGCTTCCGCCTTGGTGGCGGGGGTCGTCGCCGTCATCGCGCGATTGCGAGCGGTGACCACGGCCTCGAATGTCTGCTTCTCATGGCCGGCATAGCCCTTGACCGTTTCGATCAGATTGGGAATGAGGTCGTGCCGGCGCTTGAGCTGCACATCGATGTCGGCCCAGGCATTTTCCGACTGGACCCTCAGTCGGACCAGGGTATTGTACATGCCGATGACCAGCATCACCAACGCGGCCAGCACGACCAATGGAATCCAGGCCATGGGATCTCCTCCTCGTCCACTCGCCATCAGCGCGACTGGCGCTTAGAAAACTCTCGTAGGACTATACCCCCGAGGGTACGAACTGTAAAGCAACCGGCCTCTTAGCCAACGCGCAAGCCGGCGGGCGTGTGTCGTTACTCAACAATTGGGAGAATCCGATCGGCGACGGCTTGGACGACGCCTTCCTGCTCCGTAACTACTTTCAATCCTTGGAAACTCAGATAGTACCCGCCGTGACTGGGCGCTTGAATCGTGGCGCTCACTTCGACGCGGGCTCCGTCTTCCACTTCGGGATCTCGGATGAGCGGCTTGCCGCAGATGCCGAGCACCGCGACCGCGAGCGTCGAGGTGTCGTCTTCCAGGCGGAACAGGTAGGCGCCATAGCAGTTGGTTCCATTGGGAAGCGTGTACGGATCGAGGGGCTGCACATCGCGCACGGTGCCATGAAGGGTGACATGGCGCAGATGATAGACCTGCGGCTCTTCAAGGATCTGCTGGATGCCGATCGGCTCTTCAGCCCACAATAGCGTGGGCGTGGCGGCCCCCACGAGTGTCAGCATGAGGCCTGTAAGATAAATGGATGTGCGAAACATACGAGGTACAATCCTTGATGGACGATGCGGCCATTCTATCATTCTTGCGGTGGAAGGTCGCCCGTTCGGCTTTCTCTTCCAATGCTCGATCGCTATAATCCGCTTCCATTGGCCAGGGAGGACATCGAGCATGGTGAACAAGCAGCAACTCCAAACGTACGTGAACGGGGCGCGGTCGCGGTTTGAGGACATGTTGGGGCAGATGGTGGGAGTGCGGTCGATCAGCATGGATCCCTCCCGCGCGGGCGATATGCGGCGCATGGCGAACCTCGCCGTCCAGTATCTGACCGATCTGGGCGCCGACGCGCAGATCGTTGAAACCGGTGGGTATCCCATCGTCTCCGGAGGTTGGATGACGGGCGTGCATCACCCGACAGTCACCGTCTATAACCACATGGACGTGCAGCCGGCGCAAGAACTGGAATGGAAACAGGAACCGTTCGTCTTCAAGAATGAGAATGGGGTGTATCGTGGTCGCGGGGCCACCGACGACAAGGGACCGGCGCTCTCAGCCTTGTTAGGCGCGCGGTTTGCCATTAAGCAGGGCCTGCCGATCAATATCCGATTCTTGTGGGAACTGGAAGAAGAAATCGGGAGCCCGCACTTCGCCGTCGGACTCAAGAACCGCACGGCCGTTCCGCGCCCGGATTCCGTCATCGTGTCGGATACCATCTGGATTGCGAAGGGTCGTCCGGCGATACCTTACGGTTTGCGTGGGATGCTCGGCGCGCGACTGACCTTGCGTACCGGGACCAAAGACGCGCATTCGGGTTTGACCGGTGGCGCGGCGAGGAATCCATTGGCGGAATTGATGGAAGTGGCCCACGCCTGCGTCGACGCCAAGAGTGGGAAGGTCAAGATTCCCGGATTCTACCGAGATGTGATCGAGCCGACGACGGCGGAGATTAAGGGCTTTCTCAAATCAGGATTCCAAGTGAAGGGGTTCAAGGAGGCCCATGGCTTTCAAACGCTCCGCACGCATGATCCCGCCGAGATCATGCGCCGAATTTGGGCCGCGCCGACGTTTGAGGTACATGGTCTGACCGGCGGCTATCACGGGCCTGGCGTCAAGACGGTAGTGCCTGGACATGGCGAACTCAAAGTCAGTATGCGGCTGGTACCCAAGCAAACGCCGGAGAAGGTCTTCGCGCTGCTCAAAAAGTATGTGGCGAAGCTGAATCCCAACGTCACAGTAGAGCGGGAGGGGATGCTCCATCCTTTCAGAGGCCTATTCGAAGGGCCCTATGTCGAGGCGGTGAAGCGCGCTGCCAAAGCGGGATTCGGCAAAGAGCCAGCCTTCGTTCGGGAGGGGGGCTCCATCGGAGCCGTCGTCACCATGCAGAAAGTCTGGAAGGTGCCAATTCTCTTCATGGGCTTAAGTCTGCCCGAACACGGCTATCACGCCCCGAACGAATATTTCGACTGGGGGCAAGCCTCCGGCGGGATGAAAGCCTTTGCGCATTATTTTGCGGAGCTGGCAAAGATGGGAAGGAGGTAGGGAACGACTAGATCATCCTTCTTGCTCGCTGACCGTGCACGCGAGAATTGATTAGAGTATTACAAATTCATCAGATCGAATCGACGAAACTTCTTTTCAGACTCCTCACAGGCTGCAGAGAAAAATTCTTTACATGCCGATAATCCCCCCTGGATATCTAAAGAAAGCCTCAAGGGGGGGCCTTGTAGAAGAGAAAATGTGGAACAACGCGTCACAGCCAAAACTTGTCAAATGTTGCACATTTTTGTCAAGAAACTGATCCCCTGTATTATTTCTCCGACAGTAACCATCTCCAACAAGATAATCTTCTATCAAGATGTACACGTAACCCATTGAAAGTAATAATCATGCCAATTAATTGGTTTTTAAAAATGAGGCATAAATGTTGCTGTCTTTATGTACAAGACGTAACGCGCAGTTGGATAAGCGAAGTATAAATGCACCGATTCAGCAGTTGCTTGTGACGAGGGGGCTCAGGTATCGTTTCCCGCTGAAATGGTAACTGAGCCAAAAGACATCCTAGTTGTAATGGTGACGGCCGCAAATCAAGAAGAGGCTGCCAAGATTTCAGATCAGGCGGTGCGGTCCCGCCAAGCCGCCTGCGCGACGACAATTCCCATCGTGCATTCAACATACTGGTGGGAAGGAAAGCTGATGAGTGACCAGGAGTCTATGGTTCTGCTAAAAACTACGGCCGATAAATTCCAAGCACTTCAGGAAACTATTCAGAGAATGCACTCGTACAAAGTGCCCGAGATCATAGCGATACCGGTGGCCAATGGACTCCCGCAGTACCTTGAGTGGGTACAAAGAGAGACATCCTAGGGGATGTGGCTTGAAAAGGCTCTGATAAAAGGGTTGACCATAGTGGGCTAGATGGGTAGACTCATTAACATCTCAGCATGCCAAGTCTCCCCGAGTATGAGGGAGTGAATGTCATGGGTCAGATGAACAGCCAAGAAAACAGTGATGCATATACTGTGGTGGTCTTTCGAGGATCAACCGCGAAGCCTCTTCGTTTCAGCTTTCCAAGGAAATTCGTTCGCAAGCTATTGATTGTTGGTTGTTTATTCGTTCTAGCTGATCTTCTTGTGATCTCCCACTATGTCATTAGGACTGGAGAGGTCTGGGAGTTAGCTGCGTTCCGCACTGAGGTAATGAGTGCACGGGAGCAGACTGCAGCGTTTTCAACAGCCATTGATGATCTCAAGAAGCGAGTCGTGGCTATGAAAGAGGTGAACCAGCGTCTGCGGGTCATGCTGGGCATTGAGGTTCCCAAGGCCGGAGATATGGTCAATGGCCGAGGTGGTGAGGAAGTACCGCTTCCAGAAGGAGGCACGATGCCAAGTGGGAGCGAGGATAAGGGCACGGGGCTTATACCGAGCGGTTCTAAGCAGGGCGCTGAGGGAAACCATGAACACACGCCATCTGTCAGTATCGAATCATCTCGGGATGATCTCGAAGCGGTTGCTTCAGTAAAAGAGGGCTTGGAGTGGCTCTCAAAAGAAGCTACCACGCAGGAGCGGATCTTGAACGAATTGGCCCAGGCAGCTGAGAAACGGTCGTCTCGCTGGGCCGCGACTCCGTCGATTTGGCCTGTGAAAGGTTGGGTAACCTCAGGGTTCGGCCCTCGCATTTCTCCCTTCACTGAAAAGCCAGCCTGGCATGATGGGTTGGACATCGGCGCAGCTCCAAATGCCCCGGTCCAGGCTCCGGCACAAGGAAGAGTCACAGCGACGGGGTTTGATCCCAAGCTCGGCATCATTGTCCGTCTGGACCATGGATATGGGATCGAGACTTTGTATGGTCATCTGGCAAAGGCGTTAGTCAAAGAAGGCCAGAGACTCAATCGTGGCGATGTTGTGGGTCTTGTTGGAAGCACCGGCCTTGCAACTGGTCCCCACCTGCACTATATGGTTAAGGCGAACGGTCAGGCACTTGATCCGAATAAGTACATCCTCGAGTAGCAGCTTCAGTAAGTAGGCTATTGATCACGCCTTAGCAGTTGATCCAAAGGTGCTTGTCTTTCCCCGCTCAGTTTGACTTAAATTTCCCCTAGATCGCTTTGATCTCCTCGCGGCTCAAGCTCCATCAAGGCCCTGTGCTATACTGCGCGCGCTTCAATTCCATTCGACCCTTTTGGAGGGAGAATTTTGACTGATCTCGAAATTGCTCATTCCGTCAAACCTCGTTCAATCATCGATATTGGTCACCAGCTCGAGATCCACGCCGAGGAACTCATCCCATACGGAACAAATAAGGCCAAGGTATCTCTTGGGCTGCTGGACCGTCTCAAGGGTGGGCGGGGAGGTCGCTATGTTCTCGTGACGGCGATCACTCCAACACCCCTTGGAGAGGGAAAGACAACCACATCGATTGGTCTCGCCATGGGGCTCACGCGATTGGGCCATCGAACGGCCGTCACGCTGAGACAGCCCTCGCTTGGCCCGGTGTTTGGGATCAAGGGGGGAGGTACCGGCGGGGGACATGCCCAAGTGATTCCCATGGAGGATATCAATCTCCATCTGACCGGGGACGCACATGCCGTGGCGGCCAGCCATAACCTTCTCTCTGCCTTTCTCGACAATCATCTATTCCATGGAAACTCGCTCTCCGTTGATCCTGCGCGAATCATGTGGCCGCGGGCGCTCGGTGTCAGTGATCGAGCGCTCCGTGAGATCACGCTTGGAGAAGAAACAGGTAAACGCCGAGGTCAATTTGTGATCACGGAGGCCTCGGAGGTAATGGCGACGTTGGCGCTGGCGGCCAACCATCGTGATCTCCGAGACCGCCTTGGCCGAATATTGGTGGGGCTCAAGAAATCCGGTGCGCCTCTGGTGGCGCATGATCTCGGATGCATTGGATCGATGGCTGCCCTCTTGAGAGACGCGCTACTGCCTAACCTGGTTCAGACTCTAGAAGGAACACCCGCATTCGTCCATACGGGACCGTTTGGGAACATCGCTCATGGCAACTGCTCCGTGCTGGCCGACGCGATCGCGCTTCGATGCGCCGATTTTGTCGTGACCGAAGCCGGCTTCGGCAGCGATCTGGGAGCAGAGAAGTTTTTCAATATCAAGTGTCGTGTATCTGGATTCAAGCCATCTGTAGCAGTGATGGTGGCAACGTTGCGAGCCCTAAAGCTTCAGGGTGGCGGAGGGGTTGCTAAGGGCGGGGGCCCGCTGCCTCCAAGTTTGACCGGACCGAATCAGGAAGCTTTGTCGAAAGGATTCGCCAATCTAGAACAGCATATCGCGAATGTGCGGGCGCATGGCATCCCAGTGGTCGTGGCAGTGAATGCCTTCAAGGACGATCCTCGCGCCGAATTGGATTGGATCCAGGACCGGTCGTTGGAAGTGGGGGCAGCGGACGCCGCTGTGTCGACCCACTGGGCGGATGGGGGAAGGGGCGCCGAACAATTGGCTGCTGCAGTCGTCAGGGCCTCTGACCAGCGAACCAACTTTGCGTATCTGTACGAGCTGTCTTGGCCGATTCGAAAAAAGATCGAAACCATTGCCACCAAGATGTATGGGGCAGGGGGTGTGAAATTTGAGCCGGAGGCGGAACGTCAGATGGAAATGGCCGAAACGCTGGGTTTTGGCCGACTGCCCGTCTGCATGGCCAAGACGCCGCTGTCGCTCTCGCACGATCCCGCGCTCAAGGGGAGGCCGACCGGGTTTACCGTTCCTATCAAGGAATTGCGAATACTTGCCGGAGCGGGATTTGTGACCGCAGTCTGTTCGGGGATTCGATTGATGCCGGGATTGCCGAAGAAGCCAGCGGGTGAACGGATTGACTTGGATCCGGTGAGCGGTGAAATCGTGGGGCTCTTGTGAAGAGAGCTAGCGTTGCTTTAAGTACCGGAAGAATTCTGAATCTGGGCTCATTACGAGGGTCGACTTATCATTGAAGGCCTTCTTGTAGGCTTCCATCGAACGGGTAAATTCGAAGAACTTCGGATCCTGCCGGTACGCGTCGGCATAAATCCGAAACGCCTTGGCATCACCGCCTCCGCGAAGCTCTTCAGATTCTTTGTACGCCTCGGCGAGGATGATTTCGCGATCCTTCTCGGCTTCGGATCTGATTTTCTGAGCTTCCTCGGCGCCTTCAGCCCGATACTGTTTGGCCTGCCGTTCTCGCTCGGCCTGCATGCGGGCAAACACGGCTTTTTCATTCTGCTCAGGGAGATCGGCTCGCTTGATCCGCACGTCCTGAATCTCGATCCCGTACCCGGAGGCTTTCTCATTAGCTCGTTGAGTGACTACTCGCATGATTTCTGCTCTCGTACTCGAGACGATCTCCAAGAGATCGTGGCGACCCAGCTCGACGCGCAACTCGGAATAGATGATGTCGTTCAGCCGCTGGAGCGCCCCTCGCTGGCTTTGGAAATTCTGGTAGACTTTCAACGGATCGACGATGCGCCATTTCGCGAAGTTATCCAGGAGCAACGTCTTCTTGTCCTGCGTAATGACATCCTGGGCGTTCGAATCGTAATCCAACAGCCGTTTGTCAAAATACGTCACTTCCTGAACGAACGGCATCTTCACATACAATCCGGGCTCCGTGATATTCCGCACCGGTTTCCCGAGTTGGACGACAATCGCGGTCTGGGTCACGTCTACGACAAAAAGCGGGGAGGCTCCCAGGATAAACAACGCGATGACCACCGCAATCAGAGCAATAATAAAACCTTGCTTAGTCATGGTCGGGGTACCTCGATTTTCTGGTTTAGAGGCGGGCCTTGCTGGGGCTCCTCGACTTCTGGTTTGAGGGCGGGCTTGGGGGTGGGCCTTGATAGGCGGTCCAGAGGAAGAAAGGGCAACAGGCGCTCCCCGCCTTTTCCGTCGATGATCACCTTTTCCACGTTGGGGAGGATTTCCTCCAGCGTTTCAATGTAGATGCGTTTGCTGATGACGTCTTTCGCTTGGTTGTATTCCTTCAACGTGGCGAGGAAACGATTCGCCTCACCTTGGGCGCGATTCAACCGTGCCTGGGCGTATCCTCTGGCCTGGTTCACCATCTGGGCCGCTTCACCTTTGGCTTTGGGCAGAATGTCGTTGCGATAGCCCTGAGACTGGTTGATCAGTTTCTCTCGATCTTCTTTCGCATTCGTTACATCTTTAAACGCGGCCGCCACGGCCTCGGGAGGATCGACGTCCTGGAGCTGCACGGCGGCAATCTGCACGCCGGCCTGGTACTGATCGAGGATAGTTTGAAGCAAGACCATTGTGTCTTGTTGAATCACAGCTTTTCCGGTGGTCAAGGCCTCGTCGATCTTGCTCTTGCCGACCACTTCCCGCATCGAGGCCTCGGCGGCCTTTCCAATGGTCTCATGGATGTCCGCCACGTTGAACAGATATTCGCGTGCCTCTTTGATCTTGTACTGCACAATAAACTCGATCGCGAGGATGTTCATATCCCCGGTCAGCATCAACGCTTCCTGGGGGACCATCTGCTGGCGACCCTGTTGATTGGTGCGGAACCCAATTTCCACACGATGGAGTTTGGCGACCTTCGGTTGGAAGACGCTCTCCAGGATCGGAACCTTGAAGTGGGGACCAGGGTCGACTGTGCGAACCGGAGTTCCGAACCGCATCACGACACCTTCTTCATCCGGTGCGACAATGAACACCGCTTGCCAGGCCAGGAAGATCAGCAGGCCGGCGATGAGAATGTTTCTGACTCCGCCGGAAGGGAGCAGGTTTCCGAATCCGCCGGAAGGGAAGAGGTTCTTGAATTGCGACTGGGCGTGCTTGAGGGCGTCCTCAAGCGGGTCGCTTTTCTTGCTCCAAGGATCTTTAGGGTCCCATACCATGCGGGGAATTCTGCCTACGATAAATGTGAAGGGATCAGATGTCCGTCACCTTAGCAGAGTGTCGATGCGGGAGCAAGGCAGTTCTTGACCTTATGAAGAGGATGGCCTCCATATCTTGATCCAGTCCTATTCGAGCGACTACCCTCTAATCACCTCAGCATCCTCATGATGAAGCTTCATGAGCAAGAACGAGCCCTCAAAAAAATACTATCACAGACACCGGCGTGGCCGATTTACTTCTACCTGAAGGATAATCTAGAGAACTCTGGAGAGGATCAAGTAGGCGATACAGGCGAGAAAAGCCGCCGCAGGCAGTGTCACAATCCACGCGAGGACCATGTCTCGAACCGTTGTCCAGCGGACCGCATTCAACCCGTTAAGCAGACCGATGCCGATGATGGCAGAGCTGCTGAGGTGGGTCGTCGAGACGGGCAGACCCAGTGTTCCCGCGACGAGAGCGAGTGAAGACGTGGTCAGGTTGGCAGACAATCCCTCCGCATGATTCATCTTCGTCACTTTCTCAGCGAGTACCTCCGTCACACGCAGCCCTCCGAAGTAACTACCCAATCCCATCGCAAGGGCGACTCCTCCGAAAGCGGTAAGCTGAGACAAGAGGCTGGGCCAGGCGGCGGTTGTCGCGCCGACCAGGAGTATAGCCACGATTTTCGGCGCATCATTGATCCCACGGGCAAACGACGCCAGGCCGCTGGAGATCCAGTGAATGGTATCGAGTCCCACGACCAGCCCCTGCAAGCCGGCACGGTTACATTGCGACGGCACCGCCATGACCGGCTGGCCGAAACTCGGGGTCTGTAACAGCGTTCTGGTGCCGCCGCCGGCATCAATGGCCACCAACGCGCGGGACGCGGGCATCACGCACACACAGGCTCCTTCCCATCGCGCGGCAAGCAGACGCACGCCAGGGTGAAGGAGAAGGGAGACGGTGAGGGCGAGGAACGGACTGAGCAACAACGGCAGGGCAATCTTCTTGCCGATCGCAGACCAGATCAAAGCCTCTCCTCCAAAGGCCATCAAGCCGGTGCCTACAATGGCCCCGGTGAGCGCATGAGTCGTCGAGACCGGGAGGCCGGTGCGTGAGGCGAACAGGACCCACGCCATCGCACCAATCAAGACGGCCAAGGCGACGACGGGTTGGATGGTCGTGCCTGTCTGGATGAGCCCATGGCTGAAAGTTTTGACCATCGCACTGGCGATGAATGCCGAGGCTCCTGCCCCGACGATGGTCCAGATAGTTCCCCAGAGGATGGCTGCCCGGTAGTTTGTGACGCCGCTTCCCACAAGCGTGGCGACTGCTTTCGATACATCATTGGTCCCGTTGGCGTAGGCCAAGGCGAGGACCAGGAGAAAGGCAAGGAAGGAGAGTTCCACGGGGTCCCTCTGAGTTTGATACCGACACCGTGCACTAGGCGACGGTGCCACCACAGGATGATCCGGAACCGGCGGTGCAGCCGTAGCAATGGTTGCGAGTCACGATCTGACGTTGATGGAGTTGGGCCGCGTCGAAGTTGCGGATATGCGATGGCGTCCCGTGATCGAGCGGTAGATCGAGCATTTGGTTGAAGTCGCAATCATAGAGGGTCCCATCCCAACCTACCGAAAGGGTATAGCGGCACATGACGCCGGCCGCGGCGGCGGGATTGAAGGCGTTGGCCAGGCGTTCCATGTAACCATCGTAGTTGCCGCTCTCGACGAGAAACTCCAGGAATCGGCTGATGGGCATGTTCGTGATCGTGTAGAGATGGTTAAACTCAACGCCATGGCGGTTTCGTAGTTCTTTCCTGAATTGCGCTTCGATCGCCTCTTGCTTGGGAGGGAGAAAGGCCCCCACCGGATTGTTGACGAGGTTCAAGGTGAGGCCGCTGTCAGGCTGACCGTAGCCGAGTCGGTTCAACAGGCGAAGCGCCTCGATCGACTTCTCAAAAATCCCGTCGCCTCGCTGCGCGTCGGTCTGACTGGCGCGCAGCGAGGGGAGCGAGGCGATGATTTCGACGCGATGGCTTGCCAGAAATTCTGTCAGGTCCGCCTGAGCGGGGAGCAGCAACACTGACAGGTTACAGCGATCCATCACATGCCGGCCGAGCCCACGGGCTTGCTCGACCAGCCAACGAAAATGCGGGTTGAGTTCCGGCGCACCTCCCGTAATATCGACCGTGGGAATGTCGGTCTTGGCGAGAGCCTGAACGCACTGCTCCGCCGTTTCTCGCGACATGCTCTCGGTGCGATCCGGACCCGCATCCACGTGGCAGTGGCGGCAGGTCTGGTTACAGAGTTTGCCGACGTTGATTTGGAAGACGGTGATGCCGGTCGCACGGAGCGGAAAAATTCCGGCCTGGGCGAGCCGAAGATCGAAAGGAAGAGAAGTGGCCGTTTGTTCAAGAATGCGAAGCTGTTCAGTCGGCGAGGCGAGGGAGTTGCTCCGGCCAAGCAATGTGAGAGCCATCTAACAACACCCTCCATCAGGGGAACTGGTGACCGCGTCACCGCTTACGCGGTCACCGGCTCGATTCAGAATGGCGAAATGGGGCGCATACCCCTCGGCTTCCAGGACGGCCAGGGTCTTGGAACAAATTTCCAACGGCTCCCCTCGGCGGTAGACGTGGTGGTCATCATCCGCCGCCTCGACGAAGGGTCCGGCCAGCATGGCATGGTGGCCTTGCCAAACACAGGGGGTCTGTGCAGGAAACACAGCGGTCCAGCGCGGGTCACTCTGATCGAGCCATACGGGATCAGCAGTCAGGACGAAGTAGTCGGCCAGTGGGGTGTGGCTCAACAAGACTGCGTCATCCAGAGTAATCGGTTGGGGGATGCCACGCTGATAGGCCGTACCGCGTTCATCCACTACGCGATTGAAGGGACCTCGGAGCGTGGCGTAGCGAATCGGCGAGGGAGCCGTGGCTGGAGGCACTTTGTAGCCGGTCAAGGTGACCGAAAAGAAATGAATACCATCGATGACTTGCCACGGTAAAAACTTGATCAGATGGATGCCGAGAAATCCGGCTTCCACCATTCCCGTGGCATAACCAGACAAGGTAAGCGCACCCGACAAGCAGTCGCCCCATTTATCCGCATCGTGTACCAGGTACTGAGGAACGGGCTGGTCTGCAACGATATCGGAAATGGTAAATCGCCCGCCCGGTTTCGTGACCCGAAACATTTCTCGAAAGACCTTCCGCTTATCCGGCGCGAGGTTGATGACACAATTTGAGATGATCAGATCGATCGTGCCATCTTCGACGGGCATCGCATCGGCAAAACCTTTGCGAAATTCCACGTTGGAAGCGGGATAGCCCAGGTTCGTGGCCACGACAACAGCGTTCTTTCGGGCGATGTCCAACATCGTATCGGTCATGTCAACGCCGATCACACGGCCGGTGGGACCGACGAGCCTAGAAGCTTCAAAACAATCGATCCCTCCACCCGAGCCGATGTCCAAGACCGTTTCCCCTGAGCGCACCGTCTTCAACCCGGCTGGAGTGCCGCAGCCATAGGAGATCTTGAGCACCTCCTCAGGGACAAACGTCTTGAGATGCTCCATGTCGTAATTCGTCGGGCAACATATCTGCTCGCCCGACGTGGCCGCCCGGGCGTAGCGATCGCTGACTTTCTGGCTGATGTCGTCTATTGACATAGGCTCCTCACAGTCCGATATAGGTCTGCAGCGCTTCCCATGTATCAACTCTGATGGAGGTCCGTCAACTCCGATATGTGGTTGGACGATGCCGGTCTGATATGCCGGGAATGAGTCGAGTGGCGGGCTGGTTTCTTACAAGCAGTGTGCGAGAAATAGGATTGGGAAGCAGCGTGTTTCCGCTGTCCCACATCCGTCGGCAGGGTTTGTTCGTAGGGCTCCATAGGGGCTTGTTTGGTCTTTCGACATCGCAGGCGATCGGGATTTCCTCGCGTCCAGGCTCAAGGCCTCTGCCATACCCGCCACAGCCATCCATAGACCGCGAGGTTGAGAGAGATTACGATCGCGCCCAGCACCGTTTGCGTTGCTCGCGTCAGCCCATCGGGGTACAGAAGTGCCAGCAGGTAGTATTCCAGGAAGTCGCCCTCGTAGCCTTGCCCTCCTCCTCGTGCCCGCAACCAATTTTCCAGCGGCGTCAATGGACAGATCCAGCCGCTGAATTCCACGAACGCGCCCCAGGCGACCGCCGGCAGATGCAGCCAGGCGGCCCTCCGCCATTTCAGTACCAATAGGCCGCCGAACAAGACGAAGAGCACATACGCCAGATGAAGCAGCAACACGAGGTCGGCAAGCAGCGAGTAGAGCATATTAGGTGGCAACCTGTGGTTGTTCGGAGAGTCTATCTAGAACAGGCGGGGAGTGGAAGATGGATCATCCGGTTTCGGGTACCGAAGAAGGTTGTCAGCGATCCGAGCAAACGAAGTTAACTGATGAGGCTTGGCATCAGTTGCCGACATGATGTGCCGCACCTCCCAGCCCCGCATGATCAGGGCATCGGCGATCAGAGATCGATGGCAGCGCCAAGGCACCGCTTCCGCGCACATGACCGCTGTTGTCTGTTTCGTGCCATACGCCATAAGCTCTTCAATGGCTCTTTGGAATTCATTCGTCTGCATGTAGTCCGCATAGCCGCGAAAGCTCGCGTTTCTCCAGCCGAGGTTGATCGAATCCTTCTTGGCTTTCCGTAGGCCACCGAGTTGAGGCATATGGAAATAGGTCAGGCCGACCTTCTTGAGGCTCTTCGATAACGTGTCGGTATTGAATTGTGGGTTGTTCCGTGAGCGGGGGATGGTGCGGACATCGATCATGCGACCGATATCATGGGCGCACAGAATGGCGATGAATTCATCGATGGGCCTAGTGGAATGGCCGATAGTCCAGATTGTATGAGATGCCGGTTGGCTCATTTCTTCCCAGCTTCCTGGGCCCACGCCACTAGTCGCTCGGCATCTTCAAGAATGTCCGGAGGCATTTCATAGAAGGATTTGAGCGTTTGTTTGGCGTTGGGGCGGAACGGCTTCATGCCGTGCCCTTTGTAGAGACTGATCGTCTTCGGGGTCACTTTGAAGTACAACCGGCCTTTGTGGATGATGCCGAAAAACTTTGAGCAGTGGTAAAGCCCGTATCCGCCGAACATGGCGCGGCAGGTTAGGCCACGCAGATCAGCCGTTGATCCAGAACGAAATCCCTGAAGCCGTCCTGCTTCGTCGCCATCGGATCATCAGTTAGGCTTGCGCGCGACGACCATTCGTACGGCGATGGGGAGTGCGATACCATCCGCTCTGCGGTACTGGTCGACGGAGGTGACGATACGGCCACGCGCGTCCGTTTTCTGTTGGTCGGACAATTTTGCGAACAGATTCTGGATCGGTGCGGCGATGTCCATCAGGCTGGCACAATATTCTTCTCCTGATGCAAATCGCACATCGGCGACGAATTCTTCTTCGGACAGGTTCATGAATCCTGCCTGTTGCAGCATTCCCGCCAGATCAGCCGGTTTTGCAAGCCGGAAAATTCCCGGTGCGGTTGGGTCCGGCGGTGGAAGATCGAGGAATTGCTTGATGACGGTGATCGGAATCATCAAATAGGGATTCTTGTCCGGCGCAGACCAGACAGCGGCAGCCAACCAAGCTCCAGGCTTTAACACGCGCACGATCTCGACCGCCGCCTTCGGAATCTCCGGCAGAAACATCAGGCAGAAGCGACTCGTGACCGCGTCGAACGAGTTGGTCTCGAACGGAAGCGTCGTCACGTCGCCGGTGCGAAAGGTGACGTTCGAGAACCCAAGCGATGTCGCTTTGCGCTGAGCGGACGCCAGCATCTTCTCCGCTAGGTCAATTCCGATAACGCTCCCTCTCGGTCCAACGGTTTGTGCGGCAAGGAGAGCGGGATAACCGGTGCCTGAGCCCAGGTCGAGCACATGCATCCCCGATCGAAGTCTGGCATCGGCGACCAACCGGTGATTCAGAAACGTCATTTGCTCGTCGAAGAACCGGTCCCACTTCTCCCAGCCGCCGGCGACGCGATTCCAGTCCTGGCGTTGGCCTTCGATGGCCCGTTCGGGTGTCTGTTGCGTCATGTCTTTCCTTTCCGCTCGGCGTCCCACGTGCCGGCTCACCGGGATATCCCGGCGTGAGCCGGAAGGAGCGATGACCGGCGAGTCCCTTGAGGCACGCTACTTGATCATCTGCAACGTCTCGCGCAGTTCCTTCAATTCCGCCATGGACAGATCCAGATGCTGGTCCCGCTGTGGTTGATTGTCCTTGAACTTCCACAGTCGCCAGAAGATTGCTGTCAATTCCTTCTTATGCGTCACGGCCAGGTCATAGGCCGGCGTCTTCGCCTGCGCGTCCGTCACGCTGCAGAAGGAGTCCAGCAGCGCATGCAGCTGGTTGTGATAGTCATCCAGCGCGTTGTCGACGCCTTTGCCGCCTTTGGCCTTCGCCGCGGTGGCCTCCATCATGTTCGTCAGATTGATCATCGTCTCAACGCCGGTCGCCCCTTTTGCTTGTGTTGCGTAGTCATCAGCACGGGGGTAAAAGAGATAGCTGCAGCCGGAGAGCCCAATCAGCAGCATCGAAAGAGCGAGTGTTCCGATCAAGCGGTGCATAGGAGCCTCCTTGTTATCGTAGCCGCCGATTCTTCAGATAGTTCTTCCAGGATTTCCAGTAATGCGTAGGCCATCCTTGGCTGGCTCGCTTTTGATCAGACAAGTAAGGAGATACTTCTCCCGTGCCGATGAGCACAGGGGAAGTATCTCGCCTGCGTCAAGATTTCTATTAGACCGTGACCGTCACAGTCTTGATCGCCGCCTTCACTTTGGCAGCCATCTCCGGAGGCAGCGATTCCATCTTATGGCACTGCTTCGCGTGCATGGCCCCTAACTGCAACACCTCGGCTTCCGTCTCGGCCCGCACCTGAAAAGCGCAGCCGGCCTTGGGGTCAACATCCAGACATCCCAGTTGCTTATATTGTTTATTCGCCATGATCTTTTCCTCCTCGATGTTTGGGTGAATGACACGGTCTCTACTTCACGCGGGAAAATTCAAACCGATGCGGCAGTTCCTTTCCATCCTTGCTGAGGACCCATTCCTGGGTGAAATGATCCTGATCCTGGAAGGTAAACGATACTTTGTGCATATGCGCGTCCGTTGGTTTGGCGAGATTTGTGACGTCGACGAAGTTGAAGGCTAGCGTCTTGGCGTTGCCCTCGGGCATGTCGGCGCGCATACGCGGCTGGTTGCCGAGCTTACAGTAATGAGTCAGCATAAGGCTGCCCTTGTCGGCATGATACATCGTCGTCATGGCCGCCTTCTGAGCCATCGTCATCGTTTCCACGAGACTCGTGCCGCCACCGGTCCACTGATACGACGCGGTCATCGGTTTCCCTTCTGGGTCCTTGCCTTGCCATTCGCCAATGAGCGAGGCCAGGGGGCCGAAGTCGGGAGGTATTGGACTGTCAGCCTGCACCCGCTGGAACGGCATCGCGATGGCGAACAGGATGAGGGAGCGGGTGATAAACCATTTCATGGGAGGCCTCCTTAGATGAAACGGTAAGAAAGATAGTCAAGCACGTTGACCGATTCAGGTCAATGTTGCACAGTCTCCGGCGCTTACATAGAGTAGAAGAACTCCTCCTTGACGATTTTCCCATTTTTAACCGTGTAGAGACCTGTTTCGTCCATGGTTGTGCGTTTCCCCGTCTGTTTAGGCGTCACGTCATACTTGAAATGAAGAATGAAACGGTCGCCGTGGGGATATGGCCCTTCAACCGTGCCTCCGTGGATCTGATGATTGTCGACCCACCACCGATTCTTCCCTTTGATGGCCTGGATTCCCTTTTGGGTCCGATCCATGCCCGGCATGGCGACGGGCTCGACGCTCTCGACATTCGGTGAGTAAAAACGATCGATCGCCTCCTGATTCTTGCCCTGCCCGCACTGCGCCGCCAATTCTTTTCCGATGTCCATGGCCGTCATGATGAGATCCTCCTTGGTTGATGGGTGATGGTTTTGGGGACTCGACGTGTCGCCCCGCTCTTAGCAGGGGGCAAGCTCGCCACGAACGTCTGCCCCTGGGTGAGCCACTTGCGCAATTGCGCAGCAGTCTTGGTGCCGCCTGGGCTAACATAGATGTAGCCCTTCATGGGACGGCCTGTAAAATCCATCGGCCTGGTGTGCGGCTCTCTCAATGCTTCGTCATTGGCCTCAGGGCCCACGCGCACAACCAGATCGCTGTTTAAAATTCCGGCGAACATCTTCCCCTGCGACACGTACGCGAGCCCGCCGAACATCTTTTTCTCAACCAGTACGAGATGTCCCTTGAGCAGTTCACGGACGCGCGCCGCCAGTTGCTCATCGTAGGCCATCGCTCTCTCCTTTCTGCTCTGCGGCGATCGTATCCGCGATGAAGAATGACCGTTCCAAAACAGGGCCAAGAAAATCAGTCGAGAATCGAAAAGGCTGTCTCTGCCGTCTGTTTGACCGTGTCAGCCGACGCCCCGGCTTTGATCATCACAATGGTTCCTTGCATCATCGTGGTGAGAAAGCGCGCGAGCGTCCGCGGATCTTTGTCCGGTCCCAATTCGCCTTGCGCCTTCGCGCGCGCGAGGATCCTGAAAAACGCATCTTCGCCCATTTTCATAACTTGAGAGCCTTTCCCGGCAATGTCCTTCTCGTGGGGCGCCAGTTCCATCACGGTATTGGCAATCAGGCAGCCGCGCCGTTGGGGATCGGCAAGAGCGCCCTCGACCATTCCGAAAATAAACTGGCGAAGCTTAGGGAGCGCCGGGCCTGGTTGGTCGAGGAGAGAGAACTTCGAACCGACTAAGGTGGTGCAGTACCGGTCCATCACTTTCAGGAACAGTTGGCGCTTATCGCCGAACGTGTCGTACAACGAGCCGCGATTAAGGTCCATCGCGGTCAGTAAGTCTTCCATCGACGTGGCCTCATAGCCCTTGTGCCAAAAGACGTGCATAGCTTTGTCCAGCACTTCGTCGGGGTTGAATTCTTTCGGTCTCGCCACGGTGTTTCCTCAATGCGTGAGAGGAAATATCATATTATGGAACGATCAGTCAACAATAAATATTCATAACTTTGTTTCGAGGGAGATATCGGGAAGGGAGTACGTGAAATTGCGTCGCCGATCGAGCCTCGCTAGAATCCTTTCGACCGCGGATGAAAAACCATGAAACAAGTTCCTACCACGACGGCTGAGAGCGACACCCTGTCGAAGGATCTCAAAAAACGAAGTTTTGATTCGTCGGCTGCACGATGGTCTATGCCTACATGCAGGCGATCGGCATGGTGAACGATCACACAACAGATTGCTTCAGGAGGCGCATGCTCCGCCTGTAGAAGACAAGGCGGTACGTGTGAGCCATACTCGTAGGATCAGCGTGCCGAGGATCATCGCCCATTTGGACATGGATGCCTTCTTTGCCGCCATTGAGGAGCGGGATACGCCATCGTTCCGAGGAGTGCCGCTCGTCGTCGGCGCCGATCCGCGCGGCGGAGAGGGGCGTGGGGTGGCCTCGACGTCGAATTACCTTGCGCGCGCCTATGGCATTCACTCGGCAACTCCAATCTCCACAGCCTGGCGCCTCTCTGAAACCGCACGTCGAGCGGGTAAACCGCCCGTGACCTTTGTATCAGTGGATATGAAGAAGTACGCGCGCGTGTCGGATGAAGTGATGGGGATCGTGCGGCGTTTCATTCCGATTGTGGAGCAGGCCAGTATCGACGAAGCCTACGGTGATCTGAGCTTTACGGAATCATACGAAGCGGCAGAGGGATTATGCCGGCAGCTCAAGGAGACGATCCGCTCAGAGGAACAGCTGACGGCCTCAATTGGGATAGGTCCGAACAAACTGATCGCCAAGATCGCGTCCGGCATGCACAAGCCGGATGGGCTCACAGTGGTTCGCGAGGCGGAGGCAGAAGCGTTTCTGGCTCCGCTCTCGATCCGAGCAATTCCCGGCATCGGTCCCAAGACGGAAGCGTTGCTGACGAACAAGGGGATCAAGCTCGTCAAGGATCTGAAGCCGTTGAGCGTACACCAGCTCGAGGAACTGCTAGGGAAACGCGGCGTGGATCTCTACGACAAGGTTCGCGGGTTCGATGCCTCCCCGATTGAGGAGTTCTCCGAGCCGAAGTCGATCGGAGAACAGGAGACATTTGAGTCTGATACGCTCGAGAGCCAGGTGCTTCTCAATCAGCTCGACGTTCTCAGCCGGGATGTGATCGATCGCCTGCATGGCGAGGGGTTTCAATCTTTTCGAACCGTCGTGCTGACCGTCCGCTTCGCGGATTTCGAGACCAAGTCACGTACCCATACCTTGGCCATGCCGGCCGGTGATGGGGCGACGTTGCATCGGGAGGCCTTGAAGCTCCTCCTGCCTTTTCTGGATCGGCGTGAAAACCCGCGTCGAAAACGGATTCGTCTCCTCGGCCTCCGCGTGGAAAAACTACAGTGAGGGAAAGGATGGCGGCCATGGCTTCAGAGGTCCTATCGGTGCAATGCTGCATTGCAGGAGGCGGGCCTGCCGGCATGATGCTGGGCCTGCTCTTGGCGCGTGCCGGGGTCTCCGTCATCGTGCTGGAAAAGCACCACGACTTTCTCCGCGACTTCCGAGGCGACACACTGCATCCCTCGACGATGGAGATCATGCACGAGCTGGGAGTGCTCGAACGATTCCTTCAGTTGCCCCACCAGAAAGTGCCGCGAATCAACGGGCGATTCGGCGATCTGGCGTTCACGGTGGCGGATTTCTCGCATCTGCCGACCCAGTGCCGCTACGTCGCGTTCATGCCGCAGTGGGACTTTCTCAACTTTCTGGTTGAAGTGGGGAGCTGGTATCCCGCCTTTCAGGTTCGGATGAGCGCGGAGGTGACGGACCTGATTGAAGACAGAGGTTCAGTCGTTGGGCTTCGTGCCGAAACGGCGAGGGGGTCGATGGAAGTCCGTGCCGCTCTCGTCGTGGGGGCCGATGGTCGACAGTCGGTAGTCCGTTCGAGGGCGGGGTTGTCGGTAGAAGAATTTGGCGCCCCAATGGATGTGCTGTGGTTCCGGCTCTCGCGCCGGCCAAGCGATCCGGTTGATCCGATGGGTCGCTTCGATGTCGGTCGGATTTTCATTATGTTAAACCGGAGCGACTACTGGCAATGCGGCTTCGTGATCGCTAAGGGCTCACGGGACGAGATTCTGGCGCAAGGGCTGCCGGCGTTTCGCGACAGCGTGGCGAAGCTGGCCCCGTTTGCTGCCGACCGTGTTCACGAGTTACAGGATTGGGAACCGATCAAACTCCTGACGGTGCAGGTCGATCGATTGCACCAATGGTATCGATCAAGGCTGCTCTGCATCGGCGATGCGGCGCACGCGATGTCGCCGGTCGGCGGGGTGGGGATCAATCTTGCGATTCAGGATGCCGTGGCTACTGCGAATCTGCTGGCCATTCCATTGCGTGAAGGCCGACTGACGACAAGAGACTTGCGCCTGGTGCAGGCTCGACGGGCCTGGCCTACCAAGATGACACAACGAGTTCAGCTCATGATCCAGAACCGCATCATCAAACGCGTCCTCGGCAGCTCAGACCGGCTGCCGCCGCCCCTTGCATTCCGATTGATCGCTCGCTTTCCGTTTCTCCGCCGTCTCCCGGCCAGGATAATTGGCCTTGGGTTCCGGCCAGAACATGTGCGCACACCTGCTGTCTGATAGGACATAACGTCTGATTCCCTTCTATGTTTCATCATCAGCTAGGGCTAGATTACGGTGAAGGTCTTCCCCTCCGTGTTGTAGGCCAACGACTACAGTGTGAAATCATACAATGAATCAGAGAGATACGTGTCGTCTTGTGATGGGAAGTGAAGCCGTTACCCTTCAGTGTGTGGTGCGGTCCCTCAATACGAGAAGGATTTCAAAAGGAATCGACAGTAATTTCACGCACGCAATTGTGGACGCTCCATCGGTACGGCACTTGCTCAAAGGGATTGGCATTGTCACCGCCCTAATGGAGGTTGTGCCATGATCATTGGAACACGTGAAGTCATCCACGAATCCCACCCATATGTCGCGGGGAGTGTACAAGCCGGTTTTTTTGTTGCAGCGCTTGGTGAGCAGGTTGGAACTCTGGGTCCAACTCGTCGGCGTGAGGTGCGGGTCGGGGAACAGAAGCTCTGTTCCTATGAGCTGTGCGAATCGATAGATGAGGAGGCGGTGGTGATCCAGCAAGGTGAGGTCTATAGCCTCAACCGGAGCGCGCACGGGATTCTGATACTCATGGGAAACGCGCCTCGGACTCAGCAACTCCTCGAACTCCATATCCCCGAATCCCGATGGCGCCGTTCGTTGAATCTGTACGAAGTGCAGTGGACGAAGCCCGTGCATGTGGATTCTCAGGGCGATCTCTTTCTCGTCGGGTGCCGGCTGACGTTTGGTCCATCCCGATACTGGGTCTTCTAGTCCGTCTGCTCCCCTGCGGCTTCTCCGAGGGGAGAAGCCGCGCCCCCATCATTCCGAAGCCTTGCTTGACCCGGCGATCAGCCCGAAGCAATGAATAACAATTGATTGCAGCCAGGGATCGCTTTATCCTGCGCGCGTGATTCTCTGGTTCGTCATTCTGTATCTTCTCGCCTCGGTCGGCATCGGGCTTTTCGCAGCCATACGCGTGAAGAACTCCAAGGATTTCGCAGTGGCCGGGAGAAGTCTGCCCTTGCCCGTCGTCACGGCGACCGTTTTTGCGACCTGGTTCGGCGCCGAAGCGGTGCTTGGCATTTCGGCCACCTTCGTGAAAGAGGGCTTGCGCGGTGTCGTCGCCGATCCATTCGGGTCGAGCATGTGTCTGATACTCGCGGGACTCTTCTTCGCGCCGCGCCTGTATCGACTCAACATGCTCACCATCGGCGACTACTTTCGCTTCCGCTTTAACCGTACTGTCGAAGTTCTCTGTACCCTCTGCATCGTCGCGTCGTACCTGGGGTGGGTCGCGGCCCAATTCAAAGTGCTGGGGTTGGTGCTCAACACCGTTACCGATGGCGGGATCAGTCAGTCGGTCGGCATCGTGATCGGCGCGGCGATCGTCCTGACCTACACGACCTTTGGCGGGATGTTTTCCGTGGCGATTTTAGATTTTGTCCAAATCTCCGTGATCATGGGGGGACTGCTCTATATCGCGTCTGTCGTGAGTGGGTTGGCGGGAGGAGCGGGTGCCGTGATCGATCATGCGGCTGCCGCAGGCAAGTTAGACTTCTTTCCACCGGCTACGCTTTCAGCCTGGATTCCCTTCATTGGCGCCTGGATGACAATGATGTTGGGATCGATCCCCCAACAAGACGTATTCCAACGCATCACCTCTGCGAAGGACGAACGCACGGCGGTGCGTGGGTCGCTGCTGGGCGGCACGCTCTATTTCGGCTTCTGCTTTGTCCCGATGTTTCTCGCGTACGCGGCGACGCTGGTGGACCCAGTGAAGTTCAGCGCCTTGATGGAGCAGGATTCGCAATTGGTCTTGCCGACGCTCATTTTGCAACACACTCCGGTGGTGGCCCAGATTTTGTTCTTCGGCGCTGTCCTGTCCGCAGTCATGAGTTGTTCGAGCGCGACGCTTCTGGCGCCCTCGGTGGCGCTGAGCGAGAACGTCATCAGACCGGCGTTCTCTCAATTGAACGATTCAGAGTTTCTTCGACTGATGCGTGTCGTGTTGGTCGGGTTTGCCGCGACGGTGTTAATGATCGCACTCTGGTCGGATGCGAGTATCTACAGGCTGGTGGTGAATACCTACAAGATCACGCTGGTGGCCGCTTTCATCCCTCTGTTCGCAGGACTCTATTGGAAACGAGCCACAGCTCAGGGAGCGCTCTGCGCCACCATAGCCGGCTTGGTTACGTGGCTTGCGCTGGAGTCGTTTGGATCACCCGATGCGGTATGGCCGCCTCAGTTGGTCGGGTTTCTCGCAGCGGGGGTGGGGATGATCGTGGGCTCGTTACTGCTCCCGTCTGGCGGATCGCCCTTGCTCCGGTCCCTCGTCGAATCAGTGGGGTCTGTTTCACCATCACGTCTTCCCGCGACAAGCACATCCAGGCAGATGTCGCCTCTCGAAGAAAACTCGCGGACTGTCTAGGGTCCTGAGGAAGACAAGAGATGAGAGCGACCACTCTGGTGTGCCCCTAGTGGTCCGACGTATAGCAGGCGACGCGACGAACTTCTTCAATCGTGAAGGGTTTCTGCATGACCTGCCGCGCGCCGAAGAGTTTGGCGACGTTCAGAAAATTCTGATCCCCGGTGGAGCCCGTCATGACAATGACTTTGGCATCTAGGAATTCCTGCGTCAGCACGAGCGGGACCTCCATCTCGTCCCGCCCCGGCATCAGGATATCGGTGATGATGAGGTCGGCTGGATCTTGGCGATACAACGTGAGGCCAATTTGCCCATTGGCGGCTTCGCGGAACCGATGGCCGTTTTCGTCCCTCCCACCACGATTCGGACCGTGTCCCCGCCGTATCCATCGGGGTTTTCCGCTGAAGGACCAGATTAGGCTGCGCGCGCAATGTATGATTCTGCCCCCAAATGGACTTCGTCGTCCTGGTAGTCAGGCTCACCGCTCGGGAGCACCGATACTTGTTCCTGACGGGCCAGGCAATGCTGCACGATCACCGGATAATGGACATGCCCGCAATTCATGCAGCGGTACCCGGTCGTCCACATGTGCCCGATGGTGCCGTCGAAATCCAAGAAATGATCCTCTACCATGAGACCGCGGCAGCGTGAGCAATTCATGGCCGTCCTCCTTGGTTGCAGGACTAGGAACTTATGCTCGTTGTTAGCAGGATAGCAAAACCTCTGGGAAGCAGTAGACCCGGAGGAAGTACCTCGGAAGGGGGGCATCGGCAGGTGAAACCGTCCGAATTCTTGAGGTTTCTCAACTAAAGAGGGGAGTTCGATATCGGTCGGAATGCCTAGCCCGCATGATTCACGAACCAGGGGCGTTCGTGAATCATGCGCCGTCAGGTCGGCTCCTCCGCACCTGTCGGTTTCGACAGGCCGTACGGCCTGCTCAAGGCTAGCCCTGAGCGAAGCCCCGCCCCTGCGGGGCAAAGTGGTTCGACAGGCTCACCACCCTGAGTAAAATCGAAGGGTCGAAGCCCGCAGGGTGGACTATTCACACTTCGTGAATAATCCTGGCTAGGTGGAGTGAACGACCGATTCCAAAGAGGAGGAAACAGGGAACATGGCGCGCACTTGTAAACTACATCTCTGACTTGCCCTGTCCTTTGTATCTACCATGGCAAAGACCGCGCTCCACATTTTATGGATGGTGCGACCGTACTAACCTTAGTTCTCCGGCGATTCTTTTCTTCAAGCCCCCAATCCAAACCGCGTCATCCATTGGGGTCCACTCCCACGCCTCTCGTTCCAGCCATGTTTATCAGGTGAACGTTTGTGTGAAAATCCAAACACATGTACGCGGTTTTTCCGTCTTGATGAGGACTTCTCTCATATTGACCAGGCTTTGAATATCAATCATTGGCGGTATCAGTCTTGCCTTGTGGGAGAGTAGTTTCACATCCCATGGAACGATCGCGTATGCTGTCCAAGAAGGAGTCAATCTGATGACATTGGTTCGTCCATGGATCAAACGGGGATTGGGGGCAATGCTGGCGTTCCTCGCACTTGGCCTAGCCGGACTCGTGATCTATGGTGCCATTCTCTCGACGAGCCTTGCCTTGCCCAAGAGCGACGAGCATCCTCCGCTCCTGATCTATGGGGCACCGTTCTTTCTGACGCCTGGGATCTCCGTGGAGAACTCGGGGTTGCTCGAACGATTGCATCGGCTGGAGTATCGCCCGGTTACCGCAGTGCCGCAGGCGGCCGGTGAGTATGTCCTCACGAACGAATCAATCGAGATTTTTCTGCACGCCCAGGAAGAGAGCCGTCTTCCGGCCAGATCCGTCCGTGTGATGCTGGCGAACGGCATTGTCACCGATGTGTTGTCGCTGCCTGATGAACAACCGGTTTCTCTGGTTTCCCTCGAGCCGGTCTTGATCAGCGGGATGCGTGCCGGCTCAAAGCAAGTGCGGGAATGGATTCCTCTGAGCCGTATCCCGTCGGCGTTGATTGAGACGTTGTTGGCCGTCGAAGACCGCCGCTTCTTTTCTCACCATGGCATCGATCCCATTGCCATCGGCCGAGCGCTCTGGGCCAACGTGACCCACGGCGGGGTTGTGCAAGGCGGGAGCACGCTTACGCAGCAGTTGGCGAAGAATCTCTACTATTCACCGCAGCGGACCATGAGACGCAAGCTGCGGGAGTCCCTTGCGGCAATCGTGCTGGAGTTCAAGTATCGGAAGGAAGAAATTCTCGAAAGCTATCTCAACGAAATTTATCTCGGCCAGGCCGGATCGGTCTCCATCTATGGCGTCGGGGAGGCGGCTCATCGGTACTTCGGCAAAACCCTCGACGAATTGTCGATCGACGAAGTGGCATTGATCGTCGGATTGATCAAGGGGCCCAACACATATTCTCCCGTGAAGAATGTCGAGCTTGCGACAGAGAGGCGGAACGTGGTGCTCCGCCTCCTGCGGGATCAGGGCACCTTGACGGAGGAGGCCTGGACGCGCGCGGTGTATCAACCGATGCAGGTGGCGCTGGCCCAGGATGAACTGACCGATGCGCCCTACTTCGTCGACTATCTGCTCCGAGAAGTCGAGGAAGGGACGGGGATGGTTATCTCGGAGGGAGCGCGGATCTATACGACGCTCGATCCGAGGATTCAGCAACTCGCCACCCAGGCGTTGCAACAGGGATTGGTCAAACTGGAGACGACGTATCCGGCACTCAAGGGGGCTGAGCCGTCGCTTCAGGGCGCTGCGGTCGTTCTGGATGCGAAGACCGGCCATGTCCTGGCGATGATCGGCGGACGTGACTATCGCACGAGCCAATTCAACCGGGCGGTGCAGGCGCACCGGTCGGCGGGTTCGCTTATCAAGCCCTTCGTCTATCTGGCCGCGTTTGAAGCAGCGCGTGATCAGGGCTCGACCGGGCTTACACCGGCGACGTTGCTGGCGGACGAGCCGGTCACACTGGAATCCGGCACCGGTCCTTGGTCGCCACAGAATTACGATCGACAGTACCGCGGCCAGGTCACGGTGCGGACGGCGCTCGAACAGTCCTTAAACGTCCCTGCTGTGAGAGTGGCTCACCGGACCGGCATCACGTCGCTCATCAACATGCTACGAGGGTTCGGCATTGCAACTCCGCTGGCCGATAATCTGTCCGTGGCGTTGGGCAGTTCCTCGGTCTCCTTGCTCGATATCACGTCGGCGTATGGAGGACTGGCCAATAGCGGTGTCGTGGTGCGCCCGATTGCGGTGACCAATATGGTGCGCGATACCGGCGAGACACTATGGAGCCCTATGCTCGATCGACGCCAGGCTGCATCTCCGCAAGGCGCGTATCTCGTGACGTCGCTACTGAAGGGGGTGGTCGATCGGGGAACCGGTGCAAGGGCCAGAGCGTTCGGGGTGCAAGGCCCGGTGGCGGGCAAGACGGGCACGACGGACGGCTATCGAGATGCCTGGTTCATCGGATATACACCTGATATTGTGATCGGTGTATGGGTGGGCTTCGATGACGAGCGACCGATCAAACTGACCGGCTCGCAGGCGGCGCTTCCGATTTGGAGTGAGCTGGCAATCCGGCTCATTCCGCAGGACCAGCCGGATTTTGAGATGCCCTCTGGGATCGTGCAGCGCGAGATTGACCCGAAAACCGGCCAACTGGCGACCTCGCAATGTCCGGAGAAAACGGCCGAAGTCTTCATCGCCGGGACGGAGCCGACTGTCTATTGCGAAGTCCATGGGGGTGGATTGTGGGAACGGTTCAAGCAGACTTTTGGGTTTTCCTGATCAGGCTGTTGAAAATGTCAGCCAGCAGCGTTCTCACCGCGCTCTCGACACCCGTGAAGCGTGAAGCGTATCTCGAAGATCACCGTATCTCGTGAAGCGTATTTCGTATCTCGTTTCAGATCAGACCCACCGAAGGGACGAACGACGAGATACGAGCGACGAGTTAGGACGACGCTTCACGGTTCGACCTTTCGACAGGCTCAAGGCCCTGAGCCAAGTCGAAGGGCAGGCTGACCGTCCCGAGTCCAATCGAGGGACGAACGACGGGCAAAGAAGACGGCCTGGCTGTTCCCGTCTCCTATTCCCTGCTCGCCCTCCTCTTGGTGGTTGCAGTATGGCAGTATGATGGCTCCCGCCAGGGAGGACCGTTCATGCTGAAACAGCGCATCGAGGAAGTGACGAAGGCGAATCAGGCGTTCTATGACGCCTTCGAGAGCTTGGACATTGCAAAGATGGATACGGTCTGGGCGCATCAGGAATATGTCACCTGTGTGCATCCGGGCTGGACACTCCGTTCCGACTGGCCGAACGTGCGCGACTCCTGGGTGCTGATCTTCAATAATACCTTCTCCATGAAGTTTGAGCTCACCGAAGTGATGGTGCAGGTGGCGGGCGACATGGCTTGGGTCATCTGCGTGGAAAACATCACCAGCCAGCAATCCGACGAACCGCAGCAAGCGAAGGTCCTCGCCACGAACCTCTTCGAACGCATCGGCAACGAGTGGTTGATGATTCATCATCATGGGTCGGCGGTTATGGGGTAGGGGGTGGGCCTGGCAGAGAGCCGTCGCTTCCCACCTCTCGAAGCGGCCCTTTCGGACTCAGCCAGGTGGAAACTTTCGGAAATTCCCTCGCGGACTCTGTCAGTTTCCGCTTTCCTTCCTGGCTGAGTCTCGAAGGGACCCCGCTTCTTCGGTGAAGTTGCTCCAGCTCTCTGTCAGGCCCGAGGTGGAGAGAGGGAAGAAGAATGGGCGGCGTTCGCTCAACGCGCGCAGGAGAAGACCACGAGGCCGCCCGCTTGGGGAATCTGGAGGAGAGGGGAAGTGTTTGTTTGAGTTGTGATTGGGCGATGGTTTGACATCTCAGAAGCCGCTGGTTAGAGTTCTCGCAAGGTAAGAAAACGAGCGTTCGTTGGAAGCACGGAGGTCGCTATGTCAACCGATGTTGCCGAGATCGAAGCAAAGATTCGGTCACTGAGCTCCGAGGATAAGGCCGAGTTGCTGAGGGTTCTGATCGATGAACTCGACGGCCCAGCTGATCCGGACGTTGAGCGCGCTTGGATGGAAGAGGCACAACGACGGCATCGCGAAATCCTTGAAGGAAAAGTCGAGTCAATACCAGCCGAACGTGTTTTTGAAGAAGCCCGTGCCCGGCTTAAGCAATGAGGCTTGAGTTCCATCCTGAGGCGAAGGCGGAATTCATAGCAGCCGCCGTTCACTATGAACAACAGGTGGCTGGCCTAGGCGAACGTTTTCAAGCCGAAATTCGGCGCGCCACAGATCTCTTGCTCAATCAGCCTGTAGTCGGACTGTCCGCTGGTTCTGATCTTCGAAAATTCATCCTGACCCGCTTCCCGTTTAACCTATACTACAGCTTTACCGCTGATGTCCTGCGCATCGAGGCGGTCGCACACCAAAGCCGCCGTCCCGGCTATTGGAAGTCGAGAGTTGAGCGTTAGGTAAAGGGACGCAAACTGGAGGTTGAAGAATCGGCGAATTGCGAACCGCTTCGCATTCATCGGCGACGAGTGGCTGATGATTCATCACCACGGGTCGCCGGTCGCGGGCTGATGGTTCCCCTTTCCTTCCGGAGGCCGCGCCGCTGACGGCGTTTCCCTTGAAGGGCACAGTCGGGGGAAGCCATCGGGCCGCGCCTTCGGCCGTACATAAGCCATTGGGACAGTGGGGCGTGAGTACAGCCATGATCTATCGCTATACGCATGTCATGAAACGAAGCGGGCGGCGGCATATGGAGTCCCGCAGATCGGCTCTGGTGAGCCACCCTGAGCAGCCGGTCAGGCAGAAACAGGCTGCGGGCCAATGGGGTGATGGGCTGCGCGAAGGACAGTGTTTCGCCGCGGGAGATGCTTGACAGAGATTCCGTAAGTGCGGATAGTGTCGGCGACTTGGTTTCACCGTGATCAAGGCACTGTCGGGGATAGGCCGCCAGGCCGCAGGTCCATCTTGCAGCTCAGTGAATAGTTATGTGGCAGGTAGTGACGCGTGGCCACGGTGCTCGAATTCATAAATAACAACGGGCTGGTTTCGACGCTTATCGCAGCCCTGGTGATCGCGGCTGCAGGTGGCGCCTGGAAATGGTGGCACGATCGCAAGGACTCTCAGACCATTTATAACTTTCTGCTCAATTCAAAGTCATGCACGGACTTTACCTTCCGAAGCACCGAGGCCATTTCGTCGCACACAAAAATCCCCGAGAAGCGGGTGGCTGAACTCTGCAGTAAACACCCCAAAATTCGGCGCAACGAAAATGAGAAGCAGTCGTGGACATTGGTCGCATGATCTGCCACATATTCTGGCGCTGGTGCGGACGGGTCGCCAGCATGGCACCTCATCAAGCGCCAGTGCTGGCCCGCTAGCTCCACCTTATGCGTCTCGTCCGCCATCGAGGTTCACATGAGCTGGCTTGACGATGTCGGCAAGGTTATCCCGATAGCTGAGCTCTACCGGGATCTCGCGCAGCCAGCTACCCGAGAGGTGGGTGAGGCCCTCGGCAACGCCGCGAAGGTCGCACGGTTTGCCCTCGTACCCATCGACTACCTCGCGGCGCAGCATCAGCGATGGAAACGGTACCTCGAACGACTCGCCGAGAAAGTGCCAGAGGAGCAAAGGATCAAAGCATACCCGCAGATTGCGGGTCCCGTCTTTGCCGGACTCCAGTACGTCGAGGAGACCGGCATCAATGCGGAACTTTTCCTCAACCTGCTCGCACGCGCCATCGATCGCGAGCGCGTGAGTGAAGCGCATCCCGCATTTGCTCAGCTGATCTCTCAGCTAAGCCCCGATGAGGCGCTGATCCTCTTTCGCCTAAAGCAACGACCGTACGTCTTTCGGCAGCATGCGGTCTATCGTCCGGATTCAAATACCTTCGAACCGAGGACGACAACGTACAACGAGTTTCCAGTGCATGAACTGGTGTTCCCAGGGAACTTCGGGCTGTATATGGACCATCTCCACAGCCTAAGCCTAGCCGGCATCTGGCAGGACGGGAACCAGGAACCTATCATGGAAGGCACTCCTTCTCGACAGACGGGCGTGAACATCAAGAGCCTCATCACGCTCG
>SPAW01000048.1 GCA_005239465.1 Nitrospira sp.
CTTCCTCAGCGCGGGCGGCGCCACGGGCTTTGGGTCCACTCCCTCCTGTGCGCCTCACAACCGGTCATTCTTGAACCGACGTCCCCCTCGGTTTGCCATCGTGGCGACCGCGTCGAAAGGCTTCCCATCGTCAGGCTTCATATGGGATCACCTCTGAGGGCTCCCGATTTCCAGTGCAACGCATTGTTGGGCGTCTTCATGGCGCGGTCACGGCCTTGCGCAGCTCCATGGCGGTACGGCCGCTGTATTTCTCGTGGGCAACAACGCGCCCCTCGTCATCAATCGTGAAGAGCGCATCAGCAGAGTCCGGGTGGGCCAGCCCAACGACAATCTCGAACACCGACACCTCGCCGCCGACAGTACGCACCTTCACGGGGTGATCGTAGGTAATGACCAGGCAGTCTCCCGCCACGACCCGCCTGTAACGATCCTGAATCGCGGGAACGCTCTGCTTCAGGATGCCTGGATGAGCCGCCGTATTGAAGTTGGAGGACTTCAACAGCTCCACCCCCAACTTCCGAAGGGTATCCTCCGCGGCCTTCGTGGGTTTACTTCCTCCGTGGTGGCGAAGGGCTACGGTGCCGGTTGGCTCGCCTGACACCGCACACGTCGGGACCCCGAGCAGCAGGACGAACGCCGGTATCACCTGCAGTCGCATGTGACACTTCCTTGGCGAGGACATGTCGCCGTCGGCCGCCCCGTGCGAAACTTGAGCCACGGCCACGTTCCGTCGCCCGCTAACACAGAGTTCACCGGCGGAGCCGGCCCGCGCCAGCGGGACCGACGTCCGGCGGAACGACGTGTTATACCTCTTTGACTTCTTCTGGAGGAGGTTCATCTACGCAATTCCAAACCCGAAGGCCTTCACTAAGTGCCGCTTCTGCTAAAGGCCGATCACCAGTAATTAGAATGGGTTTCGAGTCGCTGTTCTCAAATTGCGAAAAGTAATTCCGCTTTACCGAGACAATCTGAAATGCGTCCGAGATGTCGATCGTCTTGTCTTTTGGCTTTCCTTCGTTGTGTTTACGTGCAAGTGTTTCAACTTCATCGAAGACACTCCGGTCCCTAATTTCGATATCTTCTATCTCGATGGTACCACCTGCCACATACGCCATGAGTTCGTCACAGTCCGAGAAATATTCTTCATCTGTAAGGCATTTTAGGTTGAAGCGCTTCACCTTCAAAGCACCAAGAGCTTCCGCGAAACAAAGCGACGTGGCGATGAAGTTCGACTCTTTACCAAAATATTCCCGCAGTTCGCCACTGCCCTTTTCGTCGAGAATAAGCTTAACGATCGCGGAGGCGTCTAAGTAATGAATTCGGATTAATCTCAAGGTGCCTTACCTTCAGAGGCATATCGCCCGGCGTTAGCGGCGTGTCGGCACAGTGCAAGCAAAGCAGGACGACGCTGATCGGCGCGTCCGCTGCGGCGAGTGGTTGGGCATCCGACGCCACATACGGCGGCCTTGGTTTACGCCGACTCTTCGGAGTCGACCGGCGTGGGGAACGGGATGAAACAGCCAAACATACGCCAGACGATCATCCAGAGACGCCTTATTCTCGCCTGGACTCGCAGAAGCTCGTTAGGGTTCTCAGCGTCAATGTCGCCGTGGTTTATTGCGTTCCGGATGTTATACAGCCGATCTTCCTGGGGAGAAAGTCGGAAGCATTCTTCGGCGTAACGGTCTCCATCGTCCCCGAAGCACACGTTCAGGGCGTACGAGGCCTTACCGACAAACCCCGGGCTGACAAGGTTCTGGTAGCACTCTTGTACATCGGCGGCCGTGAGGCGGCCCCCACGTTGCTGCACAAAATCGTCGATTTGTGCTTGCTTCTCCGGCTTAGAGGGAGTCGGGCGAGGCCTCAGTACGTTTACTGCCTCAACAAGACATTCAAAGGCACTCCAGTAGGAGGAATAGACTCGAAGGATGTCGGGTCGATACGATTGCAAAAACAGGTTGCGAGGTTCGCGCACCCAGAACATCGCCGCTTCCACCTTTCTACGCACCTCCGGGCGGAGGCTGAGCACGGCCGTCGTTGACCGCTCGAGGCCGTCATGGGTCAGCTTCATCAGACTGCCGCCGCCAGCGTCGTGCGTTACCCACGACCACCATCCGCATCCTGCGTTGCCCCATTCGTGCAGCGTGTAGGTGCCGAGCAAGACATTGATTCTTCTCGCAGCATCGATCAACGCGGGAACACTCTTCTCCTGGACTTTGACGGTCGCTTCAAGGACTGTCATGGCTCCCTTGATGATCGTGTTTTCCTTTTTCTCGGGGTGAACCGTTATTCCAAGCGAGGGATACGTCAGGGTAGAATCGGGAACTCGGAAATCGCCGTACAACAGTACGCGCAGGTCGTCGCCCCAGGCCGGCGGCCACTGACGTACCCTTTCCTCAAGCCATGCGATGCCGTTTGCTAGGAGCCAATCGAGTCCGTCACCCTGAAGCTCGCGCGCTCTCGCGAACATCCGCTCGGGAAAGGCCTGTGTCATCTAGTGGTAGCTCCGCGGGCTTTGCACGGCAGCGATTTCTCGGATGCCCAAAAATGAGTATACGGTTTCAGCCTAGCGCCCCAAATGCGGCTGACCGTCAGCCCAACTCGCCTTGGGTTGAAGATTCACTGGGTGAACATTTGCGGTGACTTGGCGTGGGTTCCCGTGCTACGAGGGAATATAGCTGGTTTCCGTCTATTCTCCCTCCGCCGACGACCTACAAGGAATCTACCAGACTGCGCACGCCCAGCCTTCACGACGTCAAGCTCAGCCGACTGAACCGGACGGTCATCCGCGCCGTTTCCCCAATCATTCCCAAGCCCATCATCTCAGGTTGTAGAGGTACAGCAGAGCCGCCCACCCACTCGGCAGCCTCTCCGGGGGAAACTGCAGCTCCCTGCCATATTTGAGCGCCATCTCCAGGAAATAGCGTGCATGGAAGAAGGCCTCCACGATCGGTCTCGTGGCTGCGAGCCAGTTTTTATTTTCCTCGATCGTAAAATTCCTGCCAGTTCCTTCCTGGATGATACGCATGAACCCTTCATTCAGTGCAACGCTCGGTGCTAACGCCTGAAGCTTCGCCACGATCTCTAGGGTTTGGCGCTGGAGGTTGTAGACCTTGAAGCTTTGGTGGTAGAAGCGATAGACGGGGTCCTCGTATCCCCAATGGCCACTACACCTTTCAAGAAGTTCCTCAAGCACTGGCACCTGTGCGCGCAGGTTCTTCAAGAGTTCTTTCACCGCAGTTCCATTATCCATAGCATCCGAGTTCTCATTGGTGAAGGTCTGGATGGAGGTTGGCGTTAACCTCAGTCGCTCTCGGAGAAGCGTCAGATCAACCCCGGCGGACCATAACGCGCGTCCGCTCAGGCTTTTTGCTCAACGCACGAAGTCTCGAAGAAGACCCTGGCATGTCTTGATTTCTCCTAGCACGAACACCCCGCAACTGATGGCGCAGCGTCACACGACGCGGGGCATCAAGCCTCGCCAAGCGCCTCCAGGTCGGCCAGATCTCTCTTCCTGCCGGTGGCTCGTTTGTTAGCGACGAATTGCTCCCGACCGATATAGTGGACGGGCACGTCCCCGTAGGTTCCCGGCTGCTGGCCCGCGAAGCATTGTTCCCACGAGACCCCCGTGAGCGAGGTGATGATGTCCACTCGCACCGGTGGAACGCCGAGTTGGACCAGACGACCCTGAGTTGAAAACTCCTCCGCGCTGAGGTTCAGCGAGCCGAACCCGAAGTCCTCCAGTGCGCCGAGGATTCGGCGCGCGTTCTGCGCGGTCGGCCGCACGAGGATATCCAGGTCGCCGGTGAAACGTGGGGCGCCATGGAAGGCAAGCGCATACCCGCCCACGATCATGTACTCGACGCTATGCGCGTTGAACAACCCGAGCAGTTCTCTGAAGTCTGGCTGCACTTCCATGGAATTGCCTTCTCAGGTACTCCACAGCGGCGATCCGTTCGGCGGGGGTCCGGGTCAGCCAATAGGTGAGGTCCTCCCGCCGCGTGTCCGAGTCGAGCTTCCGTATCCGAACAACCTTCTCAATCATGCGCGCTCTTCCTCTAAGATCACCTATGGACGGCGCCGCGTTCTCTTTGGGCTCCCTAAAACTTCCGCAGGATGCCGATTACCTTGCCGACGATCTGGAAGGTC
>SPAW01000049.1 GCA_005239465.1 Nitrospira sp.
CCTATATGTTTCGTTGCTAATCGGAGAGCTTTCCTCCTTTTTGTGAGTCGCACGGTTGCCCTGGCTATTCCCCGAAAACTATATCGATACCACGCCGCAGTTTCGGTTCCCGCGCTGTTAACTTTGACTTCTTTTTTCGCGCTGGATTAGGAGCGATGTGTTTCTCGGTATTCCCCTCTATATCTCTCTTATGTCTCTCAGGGCTGTATGTCTTTCCGCTGTGCTTGTCCATTATCGATTTGGTTCGAAATTCTGAGAGATTGGCCATATCCAGAATTGTGATTATCCCATGCTGCCGTGAAATAAGGCGGCGCCTCTCCAGCTCGGTCGTTACACGGCTGACGGTCTCCTCTGCTGTCCAGGACAACTGGGACAGCAAGGATCGGCTAACTTCGAACGGGATGGCCACTTTCGAGGGAAAATTCTGCGCTTCAGCCAATTGTGCTAATTCAAGCAGAGAACGGACCACCCTTATATCTGCATGATGGGACCGGACACTTAGAACGCGCTGCCCGAGAGACTGCATTTCAGCGGCCATAGTTTTCAAAAGCTTCAGGGCGCGAGTCGGCGTTTTGTCGATTTCTTGCTGCAACAGTTCAGTCTTGAAAAAAGCAATGGTCGTTTCTGTCAAGGCTTTCGCTGAAACTGAATTGCGCCGAACTTCAGAGAGAACGTCGGCTACGTTAAGGAAGCCTCCACGACCAGAAAGCTGTGTGACATATTCCCTGCCATGCACATCAGAGACCGTGACTGCCGCGGCTCCTTTGCAGACCACATATAACCCCGTCGAAGGTTCTTGTTCGTAAAAGATGTACCGACCAGGACGATAGTGAGTCACGACCGATTTAGAAATGTGGTCGTCCCCCTCAATTGCAAGGTCAAAGAACGGACAAATCAAACGTTGCTGACATTTGGTGCATAGTGGGACCGGTGATTCGTGAATGACGGTTTTGCTTTCGGTCGCTTTCATCGTTATTGTTGCGCTGGGGTTCTGCCCCGCTTTTACGGACACCTTGTTACGGTCCATAATGGGCCAGGATGGGTGGCATGGCGCAACGGCGGAGGTTTTCAGCGGAGTACAAGCAGGGCAGAACCCCTAACAACAGGCGCAACGACCACTCCCCTTCTTCAAGTGACGGTTCTGCTTCGGTTAATGTTACGACTGGTGGGTCACTGACTTGTCGAAAACCATACAGGGAAGATTTAAGACACCTCAAGTATAAGGTCATAAGTTCCAGTGATCTATTTCATTGAATTGAATGAGACAATGCATATCTATCCTATTAATAGAGTATATCTATCCTATTTAATAGAGGCATAATCTGACAGAAGATTCAGCTAATACCTACATAAAATGGATAAACTTCCGCACAAGATGGTGTTAACGTACTTTTAAAAAACTCCATTTAATATTCCCCATGAGAATCGTTTCATTAGATCGATAATTGTTATCAGTCTAAGGCTCTTCTTAAATTTCCTCATTACGGGATTTAAAACCCAATGAGCGCCAAACAGGACGTGAGTAACCATGCGCTGACTGGGCTAAAGGCGATCAACGAAATCTACCAGATATTCGCACTAACACCGTCCTCTCAGTTTGCCCTACCACAATTTCTCCAACTAATACTGCAGACCGCCGTTCGGCTCACCAGAGCGCAATATGGCGCGCTCGGGGTCTTTGATGCGACCGGAACACATCTTATCCAGTTCCTTACTGTTGGAATCGATGAGGCCACCCGCCAAGAGATTGGAAGACTGCCGTCTGGACAGGGCTTACTGGGACATCTGGTCCATGAAGAAAGCGTCCTTCGGCTCAAGGATCTAACGAAGCACAGCCGGGCGTTGGGCTTTCCGCCGCATCATCCTCCGATGAAGACATTTCTCGGTGTTTCGATCCGAGCGCATGGCCGGATCTTTGGGCGGCTCTATTTGACTGAAAAGCAAGAAGCGGACGAGTTCACTGAGATTGATATGGAGGTCGTTAAGTCCCTGGCTATCCAGTCCGGAACAGCCATAGAAAACGGGACTCTTTTTCAAGAAATTCGAGCCGCTGAAGATAAATACCGGCTGTTGCTGCAGTCGACCACTGATGGCATCTTTGGTATTGACCGGCAAAGCAGGATAACCTTCGCGAACCAAGCGGCCCTAAAACAGCTCGGCTATACGGCTGATGAGTTGATGAACCAGCCCGCGCACGAGCTCCTCTGTCACGCCAAACCGAACAGCAGCGTCTATTCGGCAAGCGAGTGCCCCATCTTGGAGTCGGCTCGTGATGGGCGTGGTCATCCTAATGCGACCGAGATTTTCTATTGTAAGGACGGCATCAGTATTCCGGTGGAATTCACAAGCACCCCCATGATGGAACAGAACGAAGTTGTCGGTTCGGTTGTCGTGTTCCGTGATATCTCGGATCGCCAGCGGGCGATGACCGCCCTGCGAGAAAGCCAGCAACGATTCCAGCAGTTAGCCGAGAACATCGAAGAGGTGTTCTGGCTCACCGACCCAGAAAAGAACGATATGATTTACGTTAGTCCGGCCTATCAACAGATCTGGGGGCGCTCTTGCGAAAGCCTGTACACATCGCCTCGTTCGTGGCTTGAGGCGATTCATCCCATCGATCGGAATCGCGTTGAGGGAGCTCTAAGCAGACAAGCTAGTGGCGCGTATGATGAGGAGTATCAGGTCGTGCGACCGGATGGATCGACCCGATGGATTTGGGATCGTGCCTTTCCGATTAGGGATGATCAGGGAAAGGTGTATCGCATAGCAGGACTTGCGGCAGATATTTCCAACCGCAAGGAGCTTGAAAGGCAGCTATTGCAGTCACAGAAAATGGAGGCCATCGGGCAATTGACCGGTGGGATCGCACATGACTTCAACAACATGCTCACAGTGATCAACAATTATAGTGAAATGCTGCTGGACGAGATCAACCCCAACAATATATCTCAACGGGCAGAGGCTGAGTCAATCAAAGAGGCCGGAGAAAAGGCCGCGGTGCTGACCCGTCAACTGCTCGCGTTCAGTCGGCGACAAGTATTCGAAGTAAAGGTACTGGACCTCAACGAGATCGTTTCGAACGTTCTGACGTTTCTGCGGCGGCTGATCGGTGAAGATATCTCTTTGAAAGTCTGCCTCGCCCCGACACTTGGATGCATCAAAGCCGATCTTGCACAGATTGAGCAGGCGATCATCAACCTGGTAGTGAATGCGCGAGACGCCATGCCCGGAGGAGGACTGCTGACTATCGAGACCCAGGACGTTGAACTGGACAGCATTTATGCTCAACAGCACATAGCTGTAACGCCGGGTCGATACGTAATGTTAGCTGTGAGCGACACCGGTTGCGGGATGGATGCGAAGACGAAGGCTCGCATTTTTGAGCCATTTTTCACCACTAAGACGGTTGGCAAGGGCACGGGGCTTGGTCTGTCCACGGTCTATGGGGTCGTTAAACAAAGTCGTGGGAACATCTGGGTCTACAGTGAGCAGGGCAAGGGGTCCATATTTAAGATTTACCTGCCAGAGGTTAAGGAACAAGTCGAACCGACGTGTGCGGACCCAGTCTCGCCCGAAAACCTACGCGGCTCCGAAACCATCCTAGTCGTGGAGGATGAGAAGCTGGTTCTGACAGTGGCACGAGCAATCCTTGAAAGGTACGGCTACACCGTGCTGGTGGCTCACGATACTGATGAGGCTTTGCGTCTGGCCCAAGATGGTTCCAGACTAATCCATCTGCTATTAACTGATACCATCATGCCGAAGATGAATGGACCGGAGTTAGCTGTACGTATTATATCCATGCGACCGAAGATAAAGGTGCTCTTTTTGTCGGGCTATATGGATAACGCGTTATTGGCGGTGATTGAGCTCAAACCTGGCATCGCGTTTCTCCAGAAGCCGTTTACGCAAGTGGATCTGTCTCGTAAGGTGCGCGAGGTGCTCGACAAGCCCCAGCCACGATGAATTTCGAGGCACTGACGGACGATTAGGTCATTCTTGACGTGTTCTGTGGGCATTGCCATCACCGGTCGTCTTTCCCGCTCGCCACGAGAACTGTACAGGTAAGCGAGCAAGTCAAATAGGAGGAAGCAACACAGGTGGAAACTCTCCGAGCGATGGTTCGGAATTGGCGGGTCGGCCAAGGTGCGCAGGTTGGGGAGCATACCTGGCGGCGCTGCCCGTTTTCTATACAGACAGATGAGGAACATGGTGCTGGACTCGCGGGGGCAATGCGTCGCTCAGGTTTGGGCATCGCCTGATTCCATTTTATATAGCGATTGACCAGATTGCTCGCACTTCAGCCAGCGGGAGAAACCCGTGAAGATTCTTGTTGCGGAGGATACGAAACTGGTACGAGATCTGATCAGGCGAATACTCTCGAAGCTGCCGTTCGTCACTGCGATTGAGCAGGCTGAGGATGTTTCCGAGATATTGGCCTCCGTCGGTAAGCAAGACTGTGACCTAGTGCTTCTTGATCTCGATTTTCCAAGTGGTAAGGGATTCGATGTGTTGCGCTCCATCAAACAAGCTGATCGCTCACCCACCGTTATCATCTTATCGGGCCACGTGGATCCCCTGGTGCATCAAGCCTGCCTAGCCACCGGCGCGGCATTCGTTTTGAACAAGTGCGCGGATATAGGAAGGCTGCCCGATATACTCATGACCTTGTCTTGTACGGTGAACGAAAGAACTCCTAGGCACGGTGCACGGTAAGGCTCTCGTCTTCCTACCTGTCAGACAAGATCTAACAGCAAGCAAGTCAGAAGTCTGACAAAGAATAAGCCTGCTTACTGCTTCAGCTTCAAGGGTGTGGAGCTAAACTTGGGCTCAGATATTCTATCTGCACAGAGTTATAGAAGATCTGGACACCCCGTAATAACAATATTCACGGTCGGCTTTCGAAGGGGAAAGAATGAGTCATGCGCAGACCTGTTGTGAGAAATACCGAGAGAAACAATGATCGGTTTGGCAAGGGGCATCTTTCAATGCTGGATGGATCGTGGCGCTGTGGGTTCTTCTGGTGAAGACGCTCGAACCCCAGTGCTAGCGCTGGAGAGGTCGATTCCGCCGGTGCAGGTCATGACCGCGCACATGCGCATGAAACGACCGCGAGTATTGAGACTCTCACTGATGACGGGGTTATGCGAAGGCTGGAATTAGGGGGAGAGAAAGTGACGTTGCACCACCAAACTGGACCACAGGCGGGGGGACAAATCTGCGACAATGCGGCCCTTAAAAAGGCGGGCTCGCGATGAAGCCGAGTCGGTTTACGGAGGAGCAGAGTACGTCCGCGTTGAAGCAGGTGGACAGGAGGGACCCCGTTGTGGCGGTGTAGCGGACGCTCGGGAATAGCCAGCAAACGTTCTACCAATGGCGTCGGAAATGTCAGGGCATGAGCGTTACCAAACTCCGACGTCTGAAGCAATTGGAGGACGAGAATCAAAAACTCAAACGGCTGGTCGCGGAGCTGAGTCTCGACAAGCACATGCTTCAAGAGGTGCTCGCAAAAACACTGTGAAGACGGCGCGCAAGCGCGAAGCCGCCCACTGGCTGTGTGGCCAGTTCGCGCTCGCCGCCCGACGATCGTGCCGGCTCATCGGGATCCAGCCGAATACCCCACCAATTCTCAGCAATCGTGGTGCTTCTACTGTTTCATGTTTTGTCTATGTGGGTGTAATCCTACAAGAGCTTCAGCCAAGCCCTACTGACAAATGTTGAAGGATTGCTAGCCTTATCTTATTTACAGGGAATAGCGGCTCATATGGGTCAGCAAAATGTAGCCACGAACAACGCACGCAAAATATAGATCGTTGCACCGATGAATAGAAATCTACCATCCCAGTCTCACCAGCAAGATAACCTACTACCTTCCTGGCCGAACGAATCCGCAGTGCTCGTAAGAACACGACGGTCCTTACGGTCGAGCACGATGCCATGGCCCGTGCTGTGGCGCAAGAGAGTTTCCATGGCGTGGCTACAGAGCGCGCGCGTTTCGGAATACTTCGAGACCTTGAGCATAGTTTGTGAACACGGTGGACCGATTGAATTGGTTTTTGTTGACCTGGCGCGCCAAGGGAACGCGGGCTCAGAATTGATCAACTGGGCCCTCGTGCTGAACACACCATGATCCCTATAAGCGATGGCGGGCAGAGGAGCCCACTCGACCGGAATCTAGTACCGTTCTTCTTGGGAACCGACAGAATTCTCGTGAAACCATCCGACCAAAAGACGTTTATGGAGACAGTCCGGGAGGTATTCAATGGACGGGTCTAACGCAACTAGCGTCGCTTCGAACTCTCCTGCGACAGATCAACGGAAATATCAGCGATACGTAGTCGCCTTTCCCGCATTCGTCGATGATGGCGTCATCGTCCAGGCTAGTACGGTCATCGACATCTCACGGGAAGGCTGTCGGATTCGATGCCGCGAAACCACCCCCGGAGCGAAGTATTTCCGCATAGACATCCACCTCGCCGGTCCGAATGAGACGCTGGCGATCGATCTGGCCGTGATGCGGTGGTCGAGAGACAATGACATTGGCGTCGAATTCATCATCATGTCCCCGGCTGCCCAAGAACGGCTGCGGGCTGTGATCCGAAGCTGCGAAGAGGCGGCCGCACGACCGGAGCATGACACGAAAAGGGAGAAACACCCTTCGGCCGTGCAGACATGAGAATAACGAAGACGACCCGACTTACCGGTGGCCGAGGAACCGCGGCTCCAGGGACCAGCGGGCCATGGTCTGTGTCATGGTCGTGGCGACGATTCTTCCAACCAAGGTATCGCCGGCTTTTGCAGATCCCGTGGGCCGGCAACAGTTCATCCCGATCCTCGGCGTCACGACCGGCGAGCCGACGATCAAGACTATGGCTTTTGTCGAGCTGTTGTTCAGGAAGCGGTCCGATCAGTCCGGTCTCACGGTCCCCTTCCAGGACGGGCATATGGCAGGTGCTCGTACCGGGCCAGTCCGCTCTCGCCGACAGCGGCTGGAGCACGCCGTTTCTCCTGTGGGTGTCGCCGCTCCGAACGGTCGAGCAAGCGCTGGCGGAGTGGATCTGCTGGCCCGCGCAAGAGGGCGGCGGGACGGAATAAGACGGCGAAGGCGTGGCGGCGAGTGGTTCGCCGCCGGCCGCAGAGCGAGGCGATGATTCAAGCGCGGCGCGATCCAAAGTTTCCGGACAAGACGAGGGCGCGGGTCTATCTCGTCACGCTCCAGCTCCTGTTCCTGGCGATCCTCGTTGAGCATCTTTTTCGGGCGCAGCCCGTCAGCCGACTGCAGGGCATCCTGCTCGCGGTCCTGGCCGCCCTGACGCTGACCCTCCTCGTCGTCCCTCGAAGACAGTTGACGACGACCTGGTTCATCGCCTTGCTGTCCTTGGGCGACACGGCCGTGCTGCTGCACACGATGCAGAGCGTGCCGACCATCGAGCCGTGGATCACATGCGAGATTCTCCTGCTGATGGTGGCGGTGTCGTACGCGCCCTCCGTTCCGAAGATCGTGTTGCTCAGCGGCCTCGTGGCAGGGTCCTACGCGTTGTCCCTCTATCGATTGGGCCTGTTCGGGACCGAGCATGTCTTCCTGCTTCCCGTTCTGTTGTGCTTGACGCTGGCCTTTGCAGGCAAGGCCCGGATCGTCCAAGCGGAAATCGAGCATGTCACGGAAACAGAAGAACAGGCTCGGTACAAGACGATGACGGATGCACTAACCGGCTTGCCCAATCGGGCGCAGTTTTTGGAACGGGTGGCGCGCGCGATCCAATGCGGCCGCGCCGACCGGGACTCCCAGTTCGCCATCCTGTTCATCGATTTGGACGGATTCAAGCCCATCAATGACCGCCTCGGGCACAAGGCGGGCGACGCCGTGCTGCGGCATACGGCCAAACGGTTCCAGGCCTGTATGAGAAAAGGCGACATCGTGGGCCGCTACGGCGGTGATGAGTTTACCCTGCTGGTCCACCACGTGACCGGCGACGCAGATGCGAGCCGCGTCGCCGAGCGCGTCCTTGCGAAACTCAAAGAGCCGATCGATGTCGGAGAACCAGTCATGGTCGGGGCGAGCATCGGGATCGCGTTGAGCGCCAATCTGCACGAACGGCCGGAGGATTTGATCCGGGATGCTGACGGGGCAATGTATCGGGCGAAGGCGCAGGGAAAGAATCAATATGTCTTCAGCGATCAAGCGCGAGATATCCCCAAAGAGGAACTCAAGGATCGATGGCGACGAGTGGTGCGGGCGCGCTGGTGACCGGCGCGTCGCCGACTTCACCCACATGAGGAGCAGTCTATGAATACTCGTGCGGAGACGAATTCCCAGGCCCGACAGGGTGGCTCGTCCCAGCCACCGATCTCCAAAGGAATCAGCGAGATGGTGCAGCCGGTCGAGCGGCTGCGGGCCAACTTTCTCCAGCTGCAAGCGCTGGTCACCGTGGTGCTCAGCTACCAAGTGTTGTTTGCCACGGACGTCGGCGTGTCGCAAGGGTTGTCGCTGACCGCCATCTTTGGGATGCTGAGTTTCTGCGGCCTGCTCATGGTCCTTCCGACCAGATTCATCGGCGCGGATTGGTTTCCGGGCGCCTTGGGGGTGATGGATACTATCATCACCTCGATTCTCATTTACGTCTCCGGCAACGCCGGCTCGGATCTGTATCTGGCCTACTTTGTCATCATCCTGATCGTCACGACCTCCCGGACTCCGGTGCAAATGACCGTGTTCCTCGCGCTTGTGACCGCGATCTACGGCTGGGCGTTGTACCGAGAGATCGAAGACACCGGCGTCATCCTGGTGCGGCATCTGATTCGGATTCCCCTCTTGCTGGTCATGGCCATCTTCTATCGCAGAACGGCCGAAGCGGTCCATCTGCTCGCCAATTACGATCCGGTGACGGGGCTGCTGAACCGCCAGCAGTTCCTCCGCCTGCTTGCGCAAGGCCCGGAGCCAGGCAGGGCCGGCGCCCAGCAGGCGCTGCTCTGCATCGATGTGGACGGGATTAAGCGGATCAACGACACGCTCGGTCATGTCGTCGGCGATCAACTGCTCACGGTTGTGGCCGAGCGGATCAAACAGTGCCTGCGCACGACCGATCTCATCGCCCGCGTCGGCCCTGACGAGTTCTCGGTTCTGCTCCACAATGTCTGCAGGTCAGATATCTCCGGACGTCTTGCGCAACGGATTCTCCTGGCCTTGAAGGCTCCGCTCACCCTGGCCGGACAGGAAATTTTCGTCGCCGCGAATATCGGGGTCGCGCTCGGCGCGCCGGAGGTAGGCAGGCCCGACAGTCTCATCGTCAACGCCGCCGCCGCCGTGTCCCGCGCCAAAGAGCGGGGAAAGAACGGTTATGAATTCTACTCGCCCGACATGAACGCGCGCGCCTACGAACGGCTGGTGCTGGAAAGCCGGCTCCACCGCGCGATCGAGCGCGAGGAAATTGAGGTCTATTATCAGCCGCAGGTCCATCTCCTGTCGCGCCGCATCGTCGGCCTCGAAGCGCTCGCTCGCTGGAACGACCCCGAGTCCGGTCTGATCTCGCCGGCGACCTTCATTCCGCTGGCGGAGGAAACCGGCCTCATCCTGCCCATCGGTGAGGCCGTCCTCCGGCAGGCCTGCCGGCAACTCAAGACATGGCAGGAGAGCGGCTATCCATTCCCGCAAATGTCGGTCAACCTCTCCGCCCGCCAGTTCCGGCAGGCGGACCTGGCCGACCGCGTCGCCGCCGTTCTGGCCGAAACGGGCCTCGAATCGACCTGTCTGGACCTGGAGTTGACGGAGTCCTGCATCATGCAGGATGCGGAAGCCGCACTGCAGACGCTGGGGAAATTGAAGGCGATGGGAGTCCGTCTCTCGATCGACGACTTCGGCACGGGCTATTCCTCCCTGATCTACTTGAGGCGGTTCCCCATCGATACCTTGAAAATCGACCGCGCCTTCACGCAGGACATGATGACCAGCCCCGACGCCCAAGCGATCATCGACGCGATCATCGCCATGGCGGAGGCCCTGAAACTGACCGTCATCGCCGAAGGGGTCGAGACCGAGGAGCAGGCGGTGCAGCTGTTGAAGCAGAAATGTTATCTCGCGCAGGGGTTCGCCTTCTGCAAGCCAGTGCCCGCCGAGGAGCTGACGGTGCGGCTCGCTAGCTGGCCGGGGCTGGAGCGGCACACGTCCTCTCACAGCGCAGCGGCGTAGCGGAGGTTGACACGGTCTGCCGGGTTTCAACGGCGTTCTCTTAATGAGGTCATCAGAAGACCATGGAACTACGAGAAAAGGCAGCCCAAGACACCAATTGCCTGGCAGAGCATGAACAAATCCGTATCTTTCTTTTACAAGTAATGAACGAGGCAGGATTGCAGGTGGATCACACAATCCGGGAGCTTCAGGAACGAGCAAATCCGGTCGCGTGGCCTACCATTGAAGCATACCTCAAGACCACGTCCGTCACCGGGGGCCAAACCCTGCTTGAGCTATTACGCGCGATCCATCCCGGCATCACGAATCTGCGTAAGCACGAGCGAGTCCGAACGCAGTTACGGTGTCTTGTCTCTACCCGTGTCCCTGAGAGTAGCGGCGAGGTTCTCATCTGTGAGCTCTCGCTTGGTGGTTGTCGTCTTGAAAGCGACCTCACGCTCGCTCCATGCACGGAGTTGACGCTTCAGTTGTTTCTCCCTCACGAAGCCTGTGTGATCGCCATTAATCAAGCGGTGGTGCGGTGGGCTCACAGCCGACAACTTGGAATCGAGTTCCTGCACCTGCGGCAAGAAGACACCGCACGCCTGCAACGCTTTCTCGATAGAGCAGGGAGCTTCCTATGATCGCTACGCGCGATCGACGAAAAGCCACACGACTCCCCGTCGATATTCCCGTCGATTACCTGGGAAAGGAGTTCCTTGGCAACGGCACGGTGATCAATGCGTCTCCGTATGGAGTCCTCATCCGCGGAGACTACCTGCCCATTATCGGGGCGAACGTGTTCATGCGTCTGTTCCCTCCGGATGACAAGGAGCCCCTGTATGTAGAGAGAGCGGTCGTGAGATGGCAACGTGGATCCGAACTGGGAGTGGAAATCATGACTATGACACCGGAGGCCCATGTGCGCCTGATCGGACTCATGACCGCCGCCCTCGAACACGGTAGCTGCGTGTGTGCACCAAAGTTGCCCTGGTTATGTCGCTGTCTATCTGAGCCGCTCGGCGAACGGAGGCCGAACGAGACCTGAGGAGTGTATCGGCGTGTGGCCGGTTTGGAGGCATTTCTGATGAAGCCAGTTGAACGACAGCTGCGCCTGGACACGATGACAAGGGGCCTGGAAGAGTCCAGCTCGACCTCGGAGTAGCCCGGTGCGGCGCATCAGCCAGGCCTCTGATGAAGGAGTACCCATGTGAGCCACGCGAGCAGCGAAGAGCCTCGCCACGAGCCAGGAGAGTGGCGGCAGCCCATGCCGCAAGACGAACAGAAGCCGAGTAACGTCATGAGTCATACAGATACATCACGGGCGTATGCCTGGCTGCCGGTACTGATCGTCGTCATGACGTTGGTTGCGATCATGATCGGAAGCACGACTCTCTATTATGTCGAATCCAAATTTGTGGCTGCGGCCGGAGAAAGTCTCGCGTTGGCGGCGGTCGATATTGCGAGCAAGATGGATCTGCAGTTGGCGGAACGATTCGGCGACATCCAGATGATGGCCAACTCCCGGACTTTCCGGGAGCGCAACGTGGCGGCGATGACAGAGTATTTGAAATGGATGGCCATCGCTTATCCCGTGCACGAATGGTTGGGCGTCACCGACACGACTGGTCGAATCATCGCCGCGACTGATTCTGCGAGTATCGGCAAGGACAGGAGCGGTCGTGAATGGTTTCGGTCGGTGAGGGATCTTGGGGGCATGCACATTAGAGAGCCCCAAATCTCTGAGGATTCGCACAGCGTCATTGCGGTAGCCATCACTGCGTCGATCAGAGGGAAGTCGGGCGAATTCCTCGGGGTGGTCACCTCGCGGGTCGCGCTTCCAATACTGGAGGATTCCTTTGTGCAGACTGTGACCGCGTTACAGGCGCAATGGGGAACGGGCGCGCGGATCGAGTACCAATTTATGAATCGCGAGGGGGAGGTCATTGCCGATTCGCTTCTACGGGAAGAGGGACGCATCAATTTGAAACGGATGGGTCTGCGCTCGGCGCAGTTGTTTGATTCAGCCCCTCCGGGCTTTGTCGAAGAGCGGCATCTGCGCCGGCAGGTGGATGTGGTGACGGGCTATGCCATGACGAAAGGGGTCGAAGACCTTGGCGCGCTCCGCTGGGGAGTATTGGTGCGCGTGGATCGCGGCGATATTTTGGCTCCTATCCGGGCAGTCATGTGGAAGATAGCCGCGGCGGGAATGGTCATCTTTGTCCCGCTGTGGGGACTCCTGCTGTGGTCAACGAGAGGCGTGAAGGCCTCGTACCTCCGCGTCGAAGCAGAACTCCTGAAACACACACTGATGGAACAGAAATTCAGGGGCCTGTTGGACGCTACGCCCGACGCCATGATCATTGTCGATCGTGGAGGCCGGATCGTGATCGTGAACCACCAGGCGGAAGAGTTGTTCGGATATGCGCGTGAGGAATTGCTGGATCAGCCCGTCGAGGTGCTGTTGCCGGCTCGGCTGTGGGATGCCCATGGGCATCACCAGGCAGGATACGTTGACCACCCGCAAGTCCGGCCGATGGGAATCTGTCGTGAGTTGCTCGCTCGGCGAAAAGACGGCAGCGAAATCAATGTGGAAGTGGGCTTGAGCCCCTTGACGACCGAGGAGGGCCTGCTCACCATCGCCGCGATTCGCGATATCACCGAGCGCAAGCGGGTGGAGCGGGCGAAGTGCCAGGCTCTGGAGGCGCTCAATGCGACCATAGACGGCGTATTCATCTTTGATCCTGACACGTTGCGATTCCAATACGTGAACGAGGGGGCTGTGCAGCAATTGGGTTACAGTCGAGATGAATTGCTCGAGATGACACCGGTGAACATCAAGCCAGAATTCGATGAACCGCGGTTCCGGGCGATGATTGCACCGCTGATGGGTGGGATGCTGACGACCCACCGCTTCACAACGGTCCACCGGCGCAAAGACGGTATGAACGTGCCAGTGGAGATCAATCTACAATGCGTCGGAGCCAGCACGTTTCAGACCCGCCTCATTGCGATCGTCCGCGACATCACCGAGCGCAAGCGGGTGGAGGCTCAAATGAATACCTACATGCAAGAACTAGTGGAGAAAAATTGCACGCTGGATCTGTTGCTTGCCCAAGCTCAGACTGCCACGCAAGCCAAGTCGGCCTTCTTAGCGACGATGAGCCACGAGATCCGCACGCCGATGAACGGGGTGATCGGCATGGCAGGGCTATTGCTCGATACGAAATTGACGGTGGAGCAACAGGAGTATGCGGAAACCGTCCGCCGCTCCGGCGAGCATTTGCTGGAGATCATTAACGACATCCTGGACTTCTCGAAGATCGAAGCCGGCAAACTGGACCTGGAGGTCCTCGACTTCGATCTCCGAACCTTGGTGGAAGATGTGGCCACGTTGCTGGCGGAACAGGCCTACGCCAAGGGCCTGGAGCTGGGCACCCTCGTGCAGGCGTCCGTACCGACCGCCTTGCGAGGCGACGCGGGACGACTGCGCCAGATCCTGGTGAATCTGGTCAGCAACGCCATCAAGTTTACCGAGCGGGGCGAGGTGGTGGTGCGCGTCGGGCTGGACGAGTCGGTGGCCGCCGAGCCGGAGGGAACGGTGTCGCTGCGGTTCGACATCAGCGACACAGGCATCGGCATGACGCCCGAGCAATGCGGAAAACTGTTTCAACCCTTCATCCAGGCCGATGGCTCCACCACCCGCAAGTACGGCGGGACGGGGCTGGGCTTGGCGATCTGCAAGCAACTCGTGGCACTCATGCAGGGCAGGATCAGCGTCGAGAGTACGGTGGGACAGGGCACCCGTTTCTGGTTCACCGTCCGGTTGGTTTGCCAGACAGCGCAGGCTGTTTTGCCTCTCCCCTCCTGGGCGGTCTTACGGCATTGCCGGGTGCTGATCGTGGGCGATCACGCCGCCAACCGGGCTATTCTGGAGCAACAACTGCTGACTCAAGGCCTGGTGCCCGAGAGCGTGGCTGATGGGAAACAGGCGCTCGCGCGATTGCGGATGGCGGCGGAGATGGGAGCCCCGTTCGAGGTGGCGCTTCTCGATATGCAGATGCCGGAGCTGGATGGATTGGAAGTCGCTCGGAGGATCAAGGCCGACCCGGCCATTGCCACGATTCGGCT
>SPAW01000005.1 GCA_005239465.1 Nitrospira sp.
GTGAGGCGGGCAAAACAGGGGAGGCCGATTATGAGGGGTTATGTGTTTCAACCAACGTGTAGGCGGCGTCGTACGGGGTTGGCGCTGATGCTGCAGAGTGTCCTGCTGGCCACCAGTCTGGTGGCTACACCATGGCTGTTTGCGGCGGGAACAGTAGAGGAGTCCCATCAAGGGCACGCCTCTCCAGTCGCGATGCCTGGATGGACCCAGCAATTGAAGGGGCAGACCATCCTCGAGGATACGATTGAGGGTCGGCCTGACCGCTCGGGGAATATGGAGAGGCAACACCATCGTCTGATGGAGAAGCTCGAACAGCAGGCGCAGAAAGATGCAAAGGCACAGCAGACGTCCGGGGCGTTCAACGAGATTTCGATGATGCACCAGTACATGGGCCAGGATGGCAGCAGCTTCCTGCTCATGTCGGATGCGTCCAAGGGTGAGCCGGTGCTGGCAGCGGGCGGGAAGTGTCCCGCCGGTGTGCCAACCAAGCAGTACGACGTGTCGATGATCAACATCGAAATCACGTTGAACCGTTGGCTCGATTTTTATCCGGGCTACATGTACGTGCTGACACAGGACCTCGACAAGGTTCGCGGCGAGGAAGCCAAGAACAAAGAGGCTCGCGAAAAGGATGGCTTTGATCCAGGAGCCGTGTCTACCGGGTTGCAGGGCGATATGATTCAGCCCTTGGTCCTTCGCGCCAATCAGGGTGAGTGCGTAAAAATGACCCTCCGCAACCAGATGGAGAGCGAGGATGGCAGTCTATTCATCAGCGCCTCCAGCATGATCGTAAGCGCGACCGGCAAACCGGCCCTGACGACGAATCCTGAGTCCATCGTGGCTCCTGGCAAAGCGCAGGAGTTCGAGTGGTACATCCACCCGCAGATGCAGGAGGGCGTTCGGCAGTTCCATTCCTACAGCCATGACCGTGAGTTGACCGTGATGGGTCTCTTCGGCGCCTTTATCGTGGAACCGAAGGGGGCCAAGTACCTCGATCCGCTGGGCACCGGCGCGGCGCCCGAGACGAAAAGCGGCTGGCAGGTGAATATCGATAACGGGTCCGGACCCGACTTCCGTGAGTTCGTGTTGTTCTATCACGAGATCGGCGATGAAGCCTTCCGCCCATTGAATAAGAAGGGCGATTTCCTCCCGCAGCGCGATCCGTTGACCGACGCCTATCGTCCGGGTGGCCGCGCGATCAATTATCGCAGCGAGCCGTTCGGCATCGACCAGATGCATCTGCAGCACGAGTATTTTGGGTTTGAGGATGAGTCGATGGCCTACAGCGCCTATACCTTCGGCGACGTGCCGACGACGATTCCTCGCGGGTATATGGGCGATCCGGTCAAGTGGCGGCTGGTCCATGGTGGTTCGGAAGTGTTCCACTCCCACCATCCGCACAGCGGAACGATCCGCTGGCAGAGGAGCCCGCGCGCCGATCAACAGGAGCATTGGTTCCTGGGACAGGATGGGCCGGTGAAGTATCCGGTGGTTCGAACGAAGTCCGATCGCGTGGACGTGGAAGTCATCGGTCCGTCTGAAGCCTTGGACCTCGAGCCGGAATGCGGTGGCGGTGGTTGCCAGCACCTGGCCGGTGAGTTCCTCTTCCATTGCCACGTCGCGCACCATTATGTGGCGGGGATGTGGGGCTACGCCCGGTTCTACAACACGCTGCAAGCCGCCGGTGCGCACACTGACACGATGCCGGATCTGCGTGAATTGCCGGATCGACAGGGCCGGATGAAGCTCGGCGTGTCGTCCGACAAGCTGATCGGGACGACGGTCGATTGGTTCGGGAAGACGTTCAAGATTGTCGACAAGAGCCAGAAGACCAACTGGAAGTCCGATCCGATCGTCGTCAATATCAAAGATTGGGTCGAAATGTTTGTCCCGGCGCAGGGTCAGCCCGGTCACACGAACGATGAGAAGGGCCAGATCATGGCCTACGATTCGACTGTGTGGGACTGGAAGTGGGATGGCAACATTGCCAGGGGCGAGCGGGAAAGTACCGCACAGTATCCCAAGTATACCTGGGCGGCGAAGTGGGATGACTCGACCAGACCGGCCATTCTCTTCGATCCGACGACGGCCAAGATGTCCTGGCCGCTCTTCAAGCCGCATTTCGGCAAGCGGGTGCCGTTCTCGGCGAATCACAACGGCGCCCCCTGGCTGGAGCCGATTCACCAGGATGCCAATGGTGAACGAACCTCCGAGCCGGCCATGCCGGGCGAGCAGGGCCGATGGAGTCTCTGCCCCGACAATGCCAACCGGAAGCATTACAACATCCACTTCGTCCGCATGCCGATTACTCTGGCCAAGAAGCAGGGGAAAGAGCCGGCCATGGTCGACAAGGACGGCTTGATCTATGTGCTTCACGAAGAAGAACGGCTGACCAGAGGGAACGACGACCTGAAACTTCCGGCCGTCATCCGCGCGAATGTGTATGATTGCGTGGACCTGTTGCTGACGAGCGAATGGGACGACGACGATTACACGAATTTCCAGTCGTCCAAGATCAACATCCATCCCCACTTTTTCCAGTTCGACACAGGGAACTCGGATGGCGTGATCTCCGGCTTCGAGTATGAAATGTCGGTGCGACCGTTCACCATGTGGGGGAAGAAGACCAAGCATGGGTTGCCGGCGCCGATGGTGGCGAAGCTGAAAGACGCCGCGAAGGCTGGTGCTTCATCCATCAAGATTCAGATGGCGCCGGGCGCCACACCGTTCCATGTGAACACCGAGTTGATGGTCGGGATGGACTGTTTGGAAAAGGGGAACGATCCGACGGCCTCATTGCCGCGGGACAAGAGCTGTCAGGAAGTGGCCCGTATCAAGGATATCAAGGGCGAGGTGGTGACATTCTTCAAGCCGTTGAAGCACAACCACCCGGCGGGCGATCTCGCGTCGCCGGAGTTCGTGCGCTATCGGTGGTGGGTAGATGTCGACATGGGGACCGTGTTCTGGCACGACCACGCGTTTGGCGCAACGACCTGGCCGCATGGCGGGTTCGGCGTGACGATCGTGGAACCGTTCGGGTCCACCTATCACGATCCGAAGAACGGGAAGCTGGTGTACAGCGGTCCCATTGCCGATATCCATAGCAACGAGCCGATCGGAGCCGGCGTCAGCGGGAGCTTCCGTGAGTTGATGGTGTCGATCCACGACACCGTTCCGCACACGGTGAACACCATCGAGGCGGGCAACCCCCCAGGGCAGCCCGTCGAAGTGGCGCTGGAGGCCGGCAAGACCGTGTCCTTCCAGATGCCGGACAAGATCATGGCGGCGCCGAACAAGTACATCAACGGCGGGACGCATACGACGGGCAGCGGCTTCAACTTCCGCGCGGCACCGTTTGCACAGCGCCTGTCCAACAATCCGGATACGTCACTGCTGTTCAGCAGCGCGATCCATGGCGATCCTGGCACGCCACTCTTGCGGGCGTATACAGGGGACACCATGGTGTTCCGTCTGTTGCACCAGCTGATGAACGAGTCGCACGTCTGGACCATTTCAGGCCATACCTTCCTCACGGAACGGTATGCGGCAGATGCCAATCGGAAAAACTCGATTCACATCGGGATCGCCGAGCGATATGACCTCGTGACCAAGGCCGGAGGATTCCAGGGCATGCCGGGCGACTACATCCACTTCAACGGCCGAACGTCACACTTCGCCGAAGGGGGATGGGGGTTGATCCGTGTGCTCGACAAGGAAGCGGCGGATCTGAAGCCGCTGCCCAGAGGGACCAACCCTCTCGGAATTCCAGTCACCCCGAGTTCCGTCTGTCCGGCCGATGCCCCGGTGAAGAGTTTCAACGTCGTGTCGTTGGACCGTCCGTTGAAGCTCCACCCGAAGGCGCCGGATGTGATCGAGGTGGACTTCGAGCGCAAGATCGAAATGACGGTGCCGGAAGGCAAGATCTACGCGCTTGAAGAGGAAGCGACCACGGTGGCGGGCAATGTGATGCCGAATCCGCTCACGTTGCGTGCCAATCTGGGCGACTGCATCAAGGTCAATCTGAAAAACAAGATGAAGGCAAGCCGGGCGTCCTTCTTTGCGCCGGGCCTGGCCTTCGATCCGAAAGACAGCCTGGGCCTGAACGTCGGGAACAACCCCGGCGATCAGACGATTGCTCCGGGCGAAAGCCGCACCTACACCTATTACGCGCATCCGGCGAACAAGGAAACGACGTCGCTGGTGTGGGATGGTGGGAACATCGTCGTGAATCCTCGGAACGGATTGTACGGAGCGATCATTGTCGGCCCGAGGGGATCGCAATATCGTGATCCTGTCACCGGTGCCGACATTTCGCAGAAGAACTCTTGGAGAGCTGACGTCATCGTCGATACCGGCTTGCCTGAGAACGTGGGCAAGCGGAACTATCGTGACGTGGCCCTGTTCTTCCAGGACGAGGACAACATCATCGGGACCTCGTTCATGCCGTACGTGCAAAACGTGGCCGGGCTGACGTCGGTCAACTATCGCGCGGAACCGTACAAGTTCCGTGAGGAGCAAGGCTGCTCGCTGGGCAAGATTTTCCAGCCCTGCGTTGTGGACAAGCCCGAAGATCCGGCGACGCCTCTGATCGAGGCGCATGCCGGTGACGCGATTCGTATTCATGTGATCGGCGCGAACAGCGAGCAGAACGGGATGTTCGGGGTCGAAGGCCATGAGTGGCCGATCGAGCCCTATATGCCGGGCGCCGATATGATCAGCGTGGTGGAGTATGCCGGGTCCGAGATCCTCGATATCTTCATCCGTGGCGGTGCGGGCGGACCGTATCGTCAGGTGGGGGACTTCGTGTGGTCCAATGCGCGGTTGCCCTACACGCAATCCGGGCAATGGGGCTACCTCCGTGTGTTGCCGGTTGGCGATTCACGGATCCAACCGCTCGGTGCCTCCTCTATGGGTGCCAAGCGTGCGAACGCGCAGCCCGAGCCGAGAGCCATCCCAACGGCGATGAAGTAAGCGAATTGGACATGGTGTAACACCTGGTGGGGGAGCTGCCTGTAACACGTAGCTCCCCCATCTGTGTTTTTGAAGAGCTGAGCGTGTATTTCGTGAAGCGCAAGCTGATTCAGGAGTTGCTCGCGAGATACGAACGACGAGAGACGAAGAGGGAACCGGAGCGATGAAGATGATGATGAGGATTCTGGTGGTGGGGTTGATGGCGGTGTGTCTCAGCGTTTCCGCCTTTGCCTATGAAGAAGTGACCATGACGGATGGTGGAAGTTTATCCGGAACGGTGAGGCTCGCCGGCAAGGCGCCGAAACCCAAAGGGTACAACCTCGTCACGTTTCCCGACCCCGTGTATTGCGGGCGGATCTCCGACGGACGAGGCTGGCGTCTCTTGCAAACATTTCACGTCGGAACCAGTCATGCGTTTCAGGACGTCGTCGTGATGATCGAGGGGATCGAGAAAGGAAAGAAGTTTGAATTCAAAGCCCCGCGGATCGAGGCGATCGATTGTATGTTCAAGCCATTCACCACCGTCGTCTGGGATCGTCACCCGGTGGAAGTGGTCAACATGGATCCCGTGATGCACGACATTCAGGCCTACGAGACCTCCAATCTCGGTCCGCGGGTCCTCTTCAACGTGCCGCTGCCGATGAACCCTTTGCATCCGCGGGAAATGAATCATGCGGCGCAATATCACGGGCACTTAGCCGGCCAGCCGATGACACAAACGGTGCACATGACCAAAGGACGGCGGGTCTTCGTCATGCAGTGCGGGTTCCATGCTTATATGGAAAGTTGGGGCATCGCGGTCGATGACCCGTACTATGCCGTGACGGATCAGGACGGCCGATTCGAGATTGCGGACATTCCACCTGGAACGTACCACGTGACGGTCTGGCATCCAATGGCCGGGGCAAAAGAATACGACGTCACGGTCGATCCGAAGGGAGAGAACATCCTGAATGTGTCGATGGATGTGCCGACCGGGCGGCTCTATGCGAATGAGGCGGTCGAGAATCCTCGGTTCGGATTGGGACTGATGAAAGGTCAGCCGATTATGCCGACGCTGGAACGACAGACGTATTGAGCCATTGAGTCATTGATCCATTGGATCATTGATTCCGGAGCAATGGTGCCATGAACAAATGGATAAATGTTTCAATCCAGGCGTTGGTTATGGTGACTGCTGCCACACTTGTCTGCGCTGTGGCGCCGGCGTTGGCCGACCACGAATCGTCGAAGCAGCCTCCGTTGTGGACAACGCTCGATGAAGCGGAGCGTTTGGCGACGATTGAAGTTCCCGAGGGAATGGCGCTCGTGCCCGCCGGGGAGTTCCTCATGGGGAGCGATCCGCAGAAGGATCGAGCCGCAGGCCCGCAAGAATTCCCGCAGCATCGGGTCTATCTCGATGCGTTCACGATCGATCGTTACGAAGTGTCGAATGTGGAATATCTGCGATTCGTGCTGGCAACCGGAATGGACTGGCCGAAATTTTGGCGGGAGAGTCCGTTTCCGGAGAAGGCCGCGCTCCACCCGGTGATCAATGTTAGTTGGCATGAAGCTGATGCCTACTGTCGATGGGCCGGCAAGCGGCTACCCACTGAAGCGGAATGGGAAAAAGCGGCGCGCGGCGAGGACGGACGGATCTTCCCCTGGGGCGACGAACCGGCGGGATGGATCAAGAGTAACATCGCGCATCCAGGGTCGAAGCGCGGATTCAAGTATCCGCCGCTCGCCAACGTCAATCGGTATGACAAGGGCGCGAGTCCATATGGCGTCTATCAGATGGCGGGCAACGTCAGCGAATGGGTGGCCGACTGGTTCGATCCCGAATATTACCGGCGCGGCCACAATGAGAGTCCTCAGGGACCCGAATCGGGAGATCTCAAAGTCTTCCGCGGCGGGTCCTGGAATGAAGATCCGGAGGTCGCCCGTTCCGCCGGCCGTAATGCCGGTCCGCCGGACCGGCGGAGTTATTTGACAGGGTTTCGATGCGCCCAAAGTGAACGTGACTCGTGAAGCGTGAAGCGCAAGCAGAGGTGCAAGATTACACAGAGCTTTCGCGATTGACACTTCACGAAAAACGCTTCACGAACGACGGTTATTAAAGGAGGAGGCCGAAGTATGGAAAGGAAAGAGATACCGATGTTCCGGAAGCGGGAGTGGACCGGCAACGCGGTATTGGTCACCGCCGCGTTGCTCATCATGGCTCGCATGGCCTGGGGGCTCGATACGCAAGACATCGTCGTGGAGTGGACGGAGGCGGGGAAAAAGATCGCAGCAGAACGTGTGGCCAATTGGAAGGCCAAGGATGAGATGGTCTTGGTACCTGCTGGTGAGTTCGTGATGGGCAGCGACAAAAAGACGGATCGGTTGGCCTATCGGAGCGAGATCCCACAGCGGCGGGTGTATCTAGACGCCTTCGAGATCGGCAAGTACGAAGTCACGGCACTGGAATATCTTAAGTTCGTGCTCGCGACGAACCGCTTACCTCAACTGGATTGGCGGTACGACGGCGGGAATTTCCAAGAGGCGATGGCGCACCATCCCATCATGCACGTGTCCTGGTATGACGCCGATGCCTTCTGCAAGTGGGCGGGCAAGCGGTTGCCGACTGAAGCGGAATGGGAAAAAGCGGCGCGTGGGGTAGACGGCCGGCTCTTTCCCTGGGGTAAGGAATATGCAGGGCCGACCAGGGCGAATTTCGGGAGAACCAGGCTTTCAGGTCCGGTGCGGGATCGCCCGGAGCGGTTGCTGCTCTACCCACCGATTATTTCGGTCGACAAGTATGAGAATGCGGCGAGCCCGTACGGGCTCTACCAGACGATCGGGAATGTGGCAGAGTGGGTGTCTGATTGGTACGACCAGGGCTATTACAAAACGGCGCCGGACCGGAATCCACAGGGGCCGGAGACCGGCACGCAGAAAGCGTTCCGTGGCGGTGGGTGGATGGACAGCACGACGACCATGCGGGTGGCCATGCGGAACGGGATCGATCCGAATACCAAGATCAACTGGATGGGATTCCGCTGTGCGCGAGCAGTCAACAGTCAATTGTCAATGGTCACTGGTGAGGAGGCCCCATGACCAATGACGAAATGATGAATCGACTATTCACCATGCTGATGTCTCGGGTCGGCATAATGTCGGTGCCAGTTGCATGTGTGCTCGCCCTCGTTCTTACGGGCACTGCGCTGGCCGATGGCACACATAGTGGGCATGCGGTTCCCCAACTGTCTGGCCAGGCTGCGACGACGGTCACGTATGAGGGCAACCGTGTAACGGTGACGTTCGGGCCAGTGGATCTGCCGTCGGAGCATGACGGCGAGCTGGCTGCCAGCCTGCCGAAGCACATCTTTAAGTTGCCCGACGACATGACGATGGTCGGCTTCCAATCCGCCGTCTTTCTAAAAGATGGGACACCGCTCCCCCGCCAATATCTTCACCACATCCTGCTCATCAACCAAGACAAAGACAGTATCTCGTGCCCGGGCGAGCCGTTGTTTTTCGCCGGCGCCGGTCTGGAGATGACAGCGGCGCGGTTTCCCTCTGGGTATGGAGTCAAACTCGCCAAGGGGAAGAAACTCATGGCCATTGTCGCCTTCTACCACGGCGTGCCGCCCACGAAGGATGTGATGGCCAGCTTCACGATGGAGATGGCGCCGAAAGGTACTGCCGTGCAGGCGCTGGATGTGTACCAGGTCGGTGTGAATACGGTCTGTTACAGCCAATTCTCGAAACGGCGCGCGGACGAAACCGATGAGGGGATCGAGGTCCGGCCGGGCGTACAGGTGGACAAGGCGCCGCTTACGTTTAGAATGGACGGCTGTGTGAAGTTCGCCTATCCGCACGGGCACGACCAACTGCTGCTGATTGCGTTGGAGAACAAGACGGCGCAGCGGACGCTCCTCCGAACGGTTCCCGACGTGGGGCCTGATGGAGCCTTCTTATCATTCCGGCCGCATCAGATTTTTCACAGCGCCCAAGGCTTCCCCGTGAACACCCACGATGCCTATGAAATGGTGATGGTGCATCATCGCCCGTGGCAGGATCCCAAGCTCAATCACGGCATGGGGAACTATTTGCTCTACATGACGGAGGGTGGGTGTCCGAATAAGCAGTGACGGACCTGGCAGGCTGCGGAACAACTATTGTGAGCCCTTTCGAAATCGAGGGAAGGAGGACCCGGTGCTGCAGATGAAAACCCTTGCGATGGAAATCGAGGACAGTCTTGGAGAGGCCATCGAACGGCTGGATCAACCAGGCATCCAACGCACGTATTGGGACCAGAACGAGTTCGTCCTTCTCGAGGGTTTCATCCCGCAGACGGTGGTGGAGCCGTGCCTGTTCGAGGTCGAACAGGTTCAGTCGGAAGTCCATCGGAATTATGTGCCCGGTCGCAAGCAGGGAGGTAGCGTCAGCTACTACGTCATTCGGGAAAAAGCGCCGGCTATTCTGGCGTTGTATCGGTCGCCGACGCTCCGGACATTCCTCAGCCGGTTGGTCGAAGCTCCGCTCAAGCTCTGTCCTGAAGACGATCCGCATTCCTGTGCCTTGTACTATTACACCAAGCCAGGCGATCACATCGGCTTTCATTATGATACGTCCTACTACAAAGGGAAACGGTACACGGTGTTGATCGGTCTGGTTGAGCGATCGGAACACTGCCGACTGGTGGCCCGCGTTCGGAAGCACGGAGAGGCCGAAGAAATCAGGGAAACACGGATTCCCATGGATCCCGGGACAGTTGTGCTCTTCAACGGCGACAAACTCTGGCATGCCGTCACGCCCCTCGGAAAGGACGAAGAGCGGGTCGTCCTCACGTTTCAGTATGTGACGAATCAGGAGATCGGGCCGTTCAAGAAGATGTTTTCCAATCTCAAGGATGCGTTTGCCTACTTCGGGCCTTCCGCGCTGCTGCGACGGCCGACGGCGCACAAGACGTCGTCTCGTCGTCACACCCTGCCGCAGTCCGACGTGCTGACGGATCATCCGACCTTACAATTCATTGCGGGAGCCGGCGGTGCGTCTCACGATCGCGATTCCTGAGGCCCAGTTCGTTGAAGCACCGGCCGTGCTGCGGCTGATACGGATGGCCCCGGCCTGCCAGGTGGAAGGGGGGGAGCAGGGGCCGGCGTACGTGGCGCTTTTTGACGATTTTCCGCAGTCAATCGATCTCGTGATTCGACTGGTCGAGGCAGCGAGTAACCTCCGCGACGTCCGGATCACGGTCGACGCGCGGCCTGTCTTGAGCCCGACGAAGTTCTACAACACGCTCCTCTGTTACCGAGAGAGTATGGGCGTGCCGGACCCGGAGGCCTATTGTGCGTCCCAGGCGGCGAGAGTCGGCGATGCCGGCGGATGTCCCGATCGGGCGTGCGTGTCCCATTGCCAATTTATTTGTTCCAGGTGCCTGGGAGTTTCGCGCGACCGGGGAGCGCCTCCGCTCTCGGTTCAGCTGCGAGCGATCGCGCGTCAGGCTGAAGTGGACTGGTGTCCGAACCTCCGCATCTCGAAGTCGAATGCGTGAGCTGTCAGGCTGCTGTTGAGGGGGCTAAGGTGAGGTGTTCGCGATTCAAGAGTCCATTGACCAGTGACGACGCGATGAATCGATTATTCACCAAGCTGATGTCTCAGGCCGGCGAGCGTAGGTCAGCTGATTGCTCGAAGGAAGGGCCGTGCTCCTCGACGAGTAACCAAGGGGGGACTTCTCCAAGGAGCGGCGATTGCAGCAGAAGCGGTAATGATCAGGGGTAAGACCACGTAACCCAATGCTCGAAGGCTTCTGGTACATCGCCGGGGAAAGCGTCGCAGTCCGGGCCGGCCGGCCGTTCGCGGCGGTGCTCTGCAATCAGCCAGTGGTGCTGTTTCGGGATGGCCAGGGCCGGGTTCATGCGTTAGAGAACCGCTGTTCCCACAAAGGCGTGCCGCTCTCGTCGGCCTGGCAGGAAGGGGATTCCTTGCGTTGCCCTTTTCACGGGTGGCGCTTCATCTCCTCCGGTGAGTGCGTAGAAGTACCGGCCATCGGCAACGTGGCGCACCCATCGTCGACCTCGGCCTGCGTCAAGACCTTTCCAGCCGAGGAACAGGACGGGTGGGTGTGGGTCTACATTGGGAACGACCGGTGCCCGAAGCCTTCGGCTCCACCACCGTCGTTGCCGGTGCCCGCTGATGGTAGTCCGATGGTCTCCGTGCGCCAGTCTGCCGAGGCGAAAGTCCGGTGGGATTTCGCAGTGGATAGTCTCATGGATCCCGCCCACGTCCCGTTCGTGCACAACAAATATTTCCGACGGCGCGAAGCAGCCAGGAAAAAAGAAAAGGTGTTCACACGGCTGCCGCTGGGGTTTCGCACCATATCGCAGAATGTCTTGCTGCCGGACACTTTTATCTTTCGCGCCTTGTCCCCAGGGCTGGGCTCGGCCACGACCACGGTCGATTTCGTCCTGCCCGGCATCCATTTGGAACGATGGGAGATCGGCAAACGGTTCGCGTCCGTAATGTTGGTTGCCACACCGCTCACTGATGAACGAAGCCGGTTCGACATCTCCGTCGGGTGGAACTTCTTGCGCGGGCTGTCCCTGGGATGGCTGGTCCGCCGGACCTTAAGGACCATTCTAGGCCAGGACCAGGAAGTCCTGGAATTGCAGGAACAGGGGTTCGGCCAGAAGGGAGGTATGTTATTGAACTTAGAATCGGACACACTGGCCGTGTGGTACCGGCGGCTGAAGAGATATCGTCTGGATCAATTGGCCGGCGTGCCCAACCCCCAGCATCCGGTTCCGGAGGAGGTCACGCTCAGATGGATCACCTGAGTCGAATAGTCGAAGACAAGGAGCACGAGCATAGGAGGGCCCATGGCCATACATTCCCCCGAGCGATGGATCACGACAATCGAGTGTCGAATCAGTACGAGGTCTTCGGTTTGGTGGTCAGCGTGTTCGTCGATGAGACGAGCGTGGCCCAGGCGCATGTCAGGGGCGGGCTATTAACCGGACAGAAGATTCACGAGGTGATCAAACGAATCAGGCAACAAGGCCAACGGGTGTCGGGTTTCACCGGCTACATACGGCTTGAATGGTTTTCATGAGTAAATGCCTCTTGTATAGCGTAGCCTCATTTGTCTATTGCGGAATCCGATTCCGCTAAAGACGGGAACACGCGGCGAAGTAGATGTGACGCATGACGATTTTTCTGATCTGGATCCATCTGCTCGCCGCGATCAGTTGGATCGGCGGGATGATTTTTCTTTCCCTGGTCCTGGCTCCCCTGGTCAGAAGCCAAAACGCGGCGCCTGAATTCATGGCGTTGTTTCGATCCGCCGCTTTGCGATTCCGACTCGTGGTGTGGAGTGCCGCCGCAGTGTTGCTGGCGACCGGACCCATGCTGCTTCACCAAAGAGGCCTCCACATTCTTGATCTCAGCCAGTGGCCACGGGTCTTGCGTATTAAGATAGGGTTAGTCGTTGTGCTGCTCGTGCTGACCGTCACGCACGATCTTCTGCTCGGGCCGCAAATCCGGAAAATCAGCGCGATTCCAGACAGTGCGAGGACCTCATGGGAGCAGGTTCTTGCGCAATCCTCTGCGTGGGTGCCGCGTCTGGCGCTGATACTTGCATTGGGAGTCCTCTTCTCCGCGGTCATCCTCGCGCGCTCTTAGCTCCATGATTCTGTCGCGTTCTGCGACGGTGCCTACCTTTCACCAGGTGGCAAGGCTCCCTTGTCTTAGCCCCAGCCCCACGCGTAGCTCTGAAAAACATGTGAATTTCCCATCAGAAATGTGCTATCGAAGAGGCTTTGTAAACGGCGTCCAGCTTGCTCCATGGAGAACGCTAGAGGGGAGGTGAGATATGTGCCGGACGGTACCTTATGATCTGTGTATTGTCGGGATGGTTTTCATTGCCTTTATACTGGCGGGACAAGTGTACGCAGGTGAGCCAGATGACAAGAAGCCAAAGGTGCTGATCGATTGTCGGTATGGGAAAACCGATAATGGGGTAGCCAGTGAAGCCTTTCCCTCCGACGACGTCTTCCGTCCCCTGTTGGCAGATCCCAAGCAGCCGCAGTTCTTTGCACTCTGGCAATCCACGCGGGTCCGTACCGATAAGACGTCCGCCAACATCGGGTCGGTGGCGATCGGAGAGAACTTTGGTTTTTATACCAGGCGGCAGGGATGTAATGGATGGCAAGTGAGCCTGCTCACCGGTATTTTTTCGCAATTCAACCTGGACGAAAAGAATGCCGAGCTGATCAATACTGACTTCGTCGTGGGTGTGCCTCTGACGTGGCGTGCGGGAAATTGGTCCACGAGGCTTCGCTATTCTCACCAAAGCAGCCATCTCGGTGATGAGTTCTTGACGGCCCGCCCCGGGTTCAGCCGGCTGAATCTCACTTACGAGGAAGTCGAAGCGATTCTTTCCTACGACTACAAATGGGCGCGGCTGTATGCGGGGGGAGGGTATCTGGTGCATCGTGAGCCGGCCACGATCGACCGCAGTCGGGTGCAGTGGGGATTTGAGGCGCGAGCACCGTCAATGCGTTCGCGAATCTTGGGCGGGTTCCTCGACAGGCTGATCCTCACGCCCATGCTGACGGCGGACTTCAAGTCTTTGGAGGAGCAGAACTGGATCATCAACACGAATGTGCTCGGCGGTCTCGAATGGTCTAGGACGGGGTCCCTCCGACGCTTTCGGATCATGGTGAACTACTATCATGGCTACAATCCCTATGGACAATTTTTCGCCCAGAAGATCGAACAGGTGGGGATTGGAGCCTATTTCATGTTTTAATGACGAGAAGCAGGCATCAGGACCAGGGGGGGTATAACGATGGCGATGAATAGGAAAATCTCATTTTCCTTCTGGTACGTCTTGCTCGCTATTTGGGCCGTGGTTCTGGTGCATGATTTCATTCATGCCCTGAACAAGATCGAAGAACTACCCTACAGCCAGTTCAAGAGCTTGGTCGCGGTCGGCAAAGTGGCGGAAGTGTCGGTGAGCAGTCATCTCCTGACCGGAAAACTCAAGCCAGAGGGAGAATCGAAAGAGGGGAAGATGTTTACGTCGGTCCGCGTCGAGGATCCGGATCTGGTTCGGGAACTCAACCAACACGGCGTCACATTCACCGGCGTGATTGAATCCACGTTTTGGCGCGATCTTCTGTCCTGGCTCTTGCCGGTAGCTCTGTTTGTCGGCATTTGGTTCTTCATCTTTCGTCGGTTGGGCCAAGCCCAAGGTGGCTTCATGCAAGTGGGGCAATCCAAAGCGAAGATCTACATGGAGAAGGACATCAAGGTGACGTTCGCGGATGTCGCGGGTGTGGATGAAGCGAAAGAGGAACTGCGCGAGGTGATCGAATTCCTCAAAACGCCGGAGAAGTTTACCAAGCTGGGCGGCAAGATTCCGAAGGGGATCTTGCTGGTCGGTCCGCCCGGAACCGGCAAGACTCTATTGGCCCGTGCCGTGGCGGGCGAGGCCGGGGTGACGTTCTTCAGCATCAGCGGGTCGGAGTTTGTGGAGATGTTTGTGGGGGTCGGCGCGGCTCGAGTGCGTGATCTGTTCGATCAAGCGAAGCTGAAGGCCCCCTGCATCATCTTTATCGACGAACTTGATGCGCTTGGGAAAGCGCGGGGCATGGGACCCATGGCGCATGAGGAACGGGAGCAAACGCTCAATCAGTTGCTGGTCGAGATGGACGGGTTCGACCCCCGTGTCGGCGTGATTCTCATGGCGGCGACCAACCGTCCGGAGATCCTTGATCCGGCGCTGTTGCGCGCGGGCCGGTTCGATCGGCATGTTGTCGTGGATCGTCCGGACAAGCTCGGTCGCCTCGCCATTCTCCGTGTGCATGCCAAACAGGTGACGCTGGGTCACGACGCCGATCTCGAAAATATCGCGGCGATGACCCCCGGGTTCTCCGGTGCCGATTTGGCCAATATCATCAACGAGGCGGCGTTGCTCGCTGTGCGCCGTGGCAAGGACCTGGTAGGCATTTCCGAATTACAAGAAGCGGTCGAGCGAGTCATTGCCGGATTGGAAAAGAAGAATCGCGTTCTGAATAAGATGGAGAAGGAGCGGGTGGCCTACCATGAGACGGGACATGCCCTCGTCGCCCTGTCCGTGCCGGGGTCGGACCAGGTGCAGAAGATTTCGATCATTCCGCGCGGCATCGCGGCGCTTGGATACACGCTCCAGCTCCCGACTGAAGACCGGTTCTTGATGACGAAGTCCGAACTGGAGAACAAAGTCGCCGTCTTGTTAGGAGGGCGGATCGCGGAAGAAATGGTCTTCGGTGAGGCCTCCACCGGCGCGCAGAACGATCTCGTGAAGGTGACCGACATCGCCAAAAGCATGGTGAAGGCTTACGGGATGAGCGAGAAACTGGGGACCATCACGCTGGAGCGAGAACGGCAGCCGCAGTTCGTCCAGATTCAGGTCGCGTCTGAAAAAGGCGATTACTCCGAAGAGACCGCCCGGGAAATCGATTGTGAGGTGCGGCGGATCATCGACGAACAGTACGAACGGGTGAAGCGGCTGTTGGGAGACAGGAAGGCTGCGCTACAAGAAGGCGCGAAGCTGTTGTTGGAGCGAGAAGTGATCAGCGGGGCAGAGCTGAAAGCGATCATGAACAAGGCTTGAGTGGATCGCAGGGAGGAAGGCGGGGCATATTGAAGAAGATCGGGCATGGCGTCATTCTCTGGGTGATCCCCTCTGTCACGGAGATTCCTCTCACGGGGCTCATGCGCAGCGAACCGATCGTCTTCAACACGATGAAGCTCCCCGCAGCCAGCTACGGGGTATGCGGCAAAGGAGTATCCTGATCGGAGAGAGGACCATCGTGGCCTCTGTGCTCAACATCAGGGTCGAGAAGCAGGCCACCTGAGCGGAGTATGCCGGTGGAACAACAGGCAACGGTCACCGTCAGCAACAACGTGATTCATTGCCGAGGGCCGTGGACCCTTCCGAACTTGGCCGAGCTGGAGCGGCGAGGCGGGATACTCCAATGGCCCGATGCTCCCAGCGTTATTTGCGATGCCAGCGAGATGACCGCCATGGATACAGGCGGAGCCCTGTTGCTGCAACAGAACATCAACGACCTGCGTCACAAGGGTCGAACGGCCTCCCTCCGTGGACTGAAACCGGAATTCGCTGAGCTCCTTCAGATGGTTGAGACCCAATGGTCTCACCTCGATAACGAGGCCGCCGCCCATCGAGCCGGATGGGCGGAACGCCTTGCCCGGGCGGCGCAGCATCGAAGAGAGTCGGCCGTTCGTGCGCTCGCCTTTCTCGGGGAGAGCGCCGTCGCGTTCTGTCGATCCCTGATGCGGCCCCATTCCATTCGATGGCGGGCTCTGTTGCGGATATTGGAACTGGACGGCGTGCGTGCTTTGCCGATCACCGGCCTGCTGACGTTCCTCGTCGGTGTCGTGATTGCTTATCAGGGAGCGGAACAGTTGCGCAAGTTCGGCACGAACATTTTTATCGTCGATCTGGTCGGCATTTCACTGTTGCGCGAAATTGCCCCGTTGATTGTCGCGATCCTCATCGCCGGCCGCTCGGGATCGGCCTATGCGGCGGAGATCGGCACGATGAAGGTCACGGAGGAATTGGACGCGGTCCGCACGCTCGGCATCTCGCCCATGAACCTGCTCGTGCTTCCGAGATCGCTCGGCCTCGTCATCGCCTTGCCCCTGCTGACGGTCTATGCGGATGTCTTGGGCGTCTTCGGCGGCATGCTCATCGCGTCGGGCCAACTCAACGTGAGCTTCACGGAGTTCATCGCGCGATTCGAGGAAGCCGTCTCCGTGCGGCACTTTCTGATCGGCCTGGGGAAAGCGCCGTTCTTCGCGGTGATTATCGCCTTGGTCGGCTGCTATCAAGGATTTCAGATTCGGGGCGGGGTGGACGATGTCGGCCGGCATACGACCATCAGCGTCGTGCAGAGCATTTTCCTGGTCATCGTGTTCGACGCGATCTGCAGCATTCTGACCAACTGGTGGGATCTATAGCAGGAATGGAACATGAAGGCTGAGGCTGAGGTTGAGGCTAAGGCTGAGAAAGTTCCCGGAGTTCCCTTGACCTCAACCTCAACCTTAGCCTGTGCAAGGGGTAATACGTGACGCCGCTAGCTATGGAGACTGGACTACCGGTGATCGAGGTGAGCCACGTCACGACCAGATTTGGACAGGCTGTCGTGCACGATGACGTCAGCCTGTCCATCGAACAGGGCGAAGTCTTTGCGATCGCCGGGGGCAACGGGTGCGGCAAGTCCACGCTGTTGCGGGAGATCATCGGCCTGCTCACTCCCTCGGCCGGAACGATTCGGCTCTTCGGAGTGGATAGCCGACAACTGGAGGAGAGCGACGGCCGGCCGATCCACCGCCGCTTCGGCGTGATGTTTCAGCATGGGGCCCTGTTCAGCTCGCTCACTCTGGCGGAGAATGTGGCCGTGCCGTTGCGCGAACATGCGGACGTGAGTCCACGGTTGATTCGGGATATCGTCGCCGTCAAGATCGCCATGGTGGGGTTGCCGCCGGACAGCGCCGCGAAGTTTCCGAGCGAGCTCAGCGGAGGCATGAGGCGACGGGCTGCGCTCGCGCGAGCGATCGTGATGGACCCCGAGCTGCTCCTTCTCGACGAGCCGACGACTGGTCTGGATCCGATGATTGCGGCAGGATTCGACGATCTCGTGCTCTCGTTGAAAAGCCAATTGGGGCTGACGGTCTTAATGGTGACACACGATCTGGATTCCCTGTGGCGCATCGCCAATCGTGTGGCGGTGCTGGGTCACGGGAAGGTGTTGGGGATTGGAACAATGCAGGAGTTGTCGCAGTCTGACGACCCCGCAATCCATGAATATGTCCACGGCCCGCGGGGGCGTGCGGCGAAAGCGCAAGCAGCATGGAACGACAGAAGACGCGAAGCGTGAAGCGCATCGCGCTAGAAAAGCGGGACTAGCGAGAAAAGCGCGACGGGCCGAGGAGGTTGTCGTGGCGAGTCCCGCCTTTCGCGCACGTCTCGCCCTTCCCGCACTCGTGAGATACGAGCAACGCTTCACGAACGACTGAGAGGCATCTCGATGGAACCGAAGGCGAACTACGTTCTGGTCGGCTTGTTTGTGGCGCTTCTCGGAGCGGCGGTGCTGGCCGGTATTCTGTGGTTGGGGAAAACCGACTACCGGGGCGCCTACGACCGGTATGAGGCGTATATGCGGGAATCTGTGGCGGGGTTGAGCGTGGACTCGACGGTCAAATATCGCGGCGTCGATGTGGGGCGGGTGAAGGACATTGCCTTGAATCCCGATAATCCCGAGGAGGTCCGGTTGACGCTGGATATCGCCCGCGGGACGCCGATCAAGACGGACACCATCGCCGTCCTTGAGACACAGGGGCTCACCGGTCTTGCCACGATCAATCTGACCGGAGGAAGCCGGGACGCTCCACCGTTGCAAGCCTTGGAGGGGCAAGAGTATCCGCCGGTCATCAAGACTGGTCCCTCCTTGTTCTTCCGGTTGGACGAAGCGATCTCTCGCCTGCTTTCTGAGAAGGGCCTGACCAAGCTCTTGGCCGATCTGGACATGGCGGCGAAGGGGGCGGCGGAGGTCCTAGACGAGGAGAATCGCACGGCGCTGAAACGAACGATCAAGGATCTCTCCGATGTTGCGCAGACCATCGCAGCCCACAAGGCTCAGATGGAGCAAGGCCTGAACGGTGCAGCGCGGAGTGCGGAAAATCTTGTCAAGGTGACGGCGTCGCTCAATGAACAGGTGCCGGTCCTGCTTGCGAGAATCAACAAGAGCGCAGCTGCCCTGGGCACCTTGACGGAAGAACTCGCTCAGACCGGCAAGGCTGTCGCAGCGGTCGTGAATGAAACCAGACCGGAGCTTCAGCAGTTCTCGCGACAGACCTTGCCCGAAACCGGGTTATTGGTCACGGAACTCAGACAGCTAGCGAGCACGTTGATTCGTGTGGCGCGGGATCTGGAACGTGAGCCCAATTCGCTCGTGTTTGGACGAACGGCTCCGCCACGCGGGCCGGGTGAATAACATCCGTGAAGCGTGAATCGTGAAACGTCGTTCCGTTAAGTTGTTAGTTATGAGTGTTGAATTTTGAGTTCGCATCTAACTCAACACTCAACACTCAACATTCTGAAGCTCGCGAGACACGGTTCGACTGGCTCACCGTCCTGAGTGTAGTCGAAGGACGAACAAAGAGGGAGAGGCCGCAGATGAAGTCTCGGATGGTACAGTCGGCGCTCGCGTTATTGGTGGTCACGGCGACCGGCTGTCTCTCACCCCGCACGGAGTCCCTGCCGATGCATACCTATCAATTGAGTCTCGATGCGTGGCACACCGAGGCTCGTCCAGCCGACATCAACGGCCCAGTCCTTCTGGTCAATCTGCCACAGGCCGAGCCGGGATTTGAGACGCCTCGGATGGTGTACTTCAAGCGTGCCTATGAGTTGGAGCATTACGCCATGAATCAATGGGCCGATACGCCGGCGCGAATGTTCACACCTCTGCTGGTTCAGGCGCTGGGCCAGACTGGGGCGTGGCGCGCCGTCGTTCCATTACCCGGCTCTGTTCGTGGGGACTACCGTCTCGATTCGCACGGATTTGCCCTGCAGCAGGAGTTTCTGCAACAACCCAGTCGCATCAGGGTGACGGTTCGCACACAGCTGGTCGACCTGAAAGAATCCAAGGTCGTGGGAACGCGGGCCTTTGAAGCGACAGAAGTGGCGCCGAGCGAAGATGCGTATGGCGGTGTGCTGGCCGCCAACCGAGCGATTGCCACGATGCTCGATCGCATCGCCTCATGGCTCCAGGAATGCGTGCGGCACTCTCCGGAATGCGGTCGTTAAGCGGGGGCCTCTGAGGCCCAGTGGGAAAGGGGACGAAATGACGATCGCACGTCTCGCTGTGATCTGTGCGTTGATGGCGGTCTGCTGGCTCTTGGCTTCCGCACCCGGGCTCACGGCGGGTGAGCGAGATCTGGCTCGAGGCAAGAAACTCTACGAGAAATATTGCCTGGCCTGTCATGGCACGCAGGGGAGAGGGGATGGAGCCACGCAGTTTGACCCGCCCGTGGCGGATCTGACATCGAGCGAGGTGCTCCTGAAGCCGGACTCCCGCTTGTTGAAGAGCATTCATGAGGGACGACCGAACACCGCCATGGATGCCTGGAAATCAGCTATGTCAGAAGACGCCATCCGCGACGTATTGGCCTATGTTCTGACCTTTCCACGATAATGGGGGCCGATGAAGCCGAATGAAAGCATCCTGGAAAACCGGGCTCAGTTTTGGATTGACGTCTGGCGTCATCACGACGCTCGGCCTGATGGTGGGTCTGCACTCCGGGACCCATTCACGTGCGATCGTGATCGGCGGGATTCTCACCATTGCGATTGCCGATGCCATGTCCGATGCTCTCGGCATCCACGTGTCCGAAGAGTCGAAGAACAGCGGCCCTACGAGGCAAATCTGAGAAGCAACGCTGGCGACGTTCGCCGCAAAGTTGGTGATCGCGATGACCTTCGTTGTCCCGGTCGTGATCCGCCCGCTCGATCAAGCGATAGTGATCAGCGTGATCTGGGGCCTGCTGTTGCTGGCAGTTCTCAGTTTCTTTGTCGCACGCGCGCAAGCGATTCCCCCGTGGAAGGTGATTGGGGAACATCTTCTGATTGCCTTGTGCGTAGTGGCGATCACGCACTATCTCGGAGATTGGGTACGCGATCGTTTTGCCTGAAGGTGCCGCAATAGACGGATACGTGATGACAAAGTCACCACTCGTGGCCTATTTCTCGATGGAGATCGGGCTTGATCCCCTCATGCCGACCTATTCCGGGGGGCTCGGGGTCCTGGCCGGCGATACCGTACGATCGGCTGCCGATCTTGAAGTGCCGATGGTCGCCGTGACCCTCATCCATCGGCGCGGGCACTTTTATCAGCGACTGGATGCCCACGGTTGGCAGACGGAGGAGCCGGTGGCCTGGCCGGTCAATGACTTTCTCGAAGCCCTCGATCCACGGGTGACCGTCGAAGTGGAAGGCCGAACCGTTTATGTGCGTGCCTGGAAATATACCGTGCGCGGGGTGACCGGCGCTGCGGTGCCGGTGTACCTGCTCGACACGGATCTTGTGGATAATTCGCCGTGGGATCGCACGATCACCGACGTCTTGTATGGGGGCGATGCGCACTACCGGCTGTGTCAGGAAGTGGTGCTCGGCTACGGAGGACTCTGCATGCTGCGGGCGCTCGGCTGCGGCGATATTCCCCGGTTCCATCTCAACGAGGGGCATGCCGCGCTTCTGGTGTTGGCTCTATTGGAAGAAAAGCTTGCCGCCCGCGCGGAGCCTGAAGAACTGCCTGCAGACGTCATTGAATCCGTCCGGGACCAATGCGTGTTCACCACCCATACTCCGGTGCCGGCCGGTCACGATCAGTTCCCGGCAGACCTCGCGCGTCGCGTTCTCGGTACGCGTCGCTGCGGCTGGCTCGAGGCTTGCGGGCAGAACGACACGCTCAACATGACGAAGCTGGCGCTTCGGGGAGCACGGTTCATCAACGGCGTGGCAATGAAGCACGGCCAGGTGTCCCACACGCTGTTTCCCGAGTATCCGATTCATTCCATTACCAATGGTGTGCATGCGGTAACGTGGACGTCGTCGCCGTTTCAGGCTCTCTACGATCGGCACCTACCGGACTGGCGGAGGGACCAACTGTCGCTGCGCTATGCAGTCGGCATTCCGGACGAAGAACTCTGGACCGCTCATATGGAAGCCAAACGGGCACTCGCGGATTTTGTGAACCGCGAAACGAACGCCGGGTTTGATCGCGATGTGCTGACCATCGGGTTTGCAAGGCGTGCGACCGGTTACAAGCGAGCGACGCTCATCTTGTCTGACCTCGAACGGCTCAAGAGAATCGCCGGCCAGACAGGAGGCATCCAGATTGTCTTTGCCGGCAAGGCGCACCCGAACGATCAGGAGGGGAAGGAGATGATCCGTCAGATCCACGACATCCGTGACCGCCTGAAGGGGACGATCCCCGTGGCCTATTTGAGCAATTACGATATGACGCTGGCCCGGCTCCTCTGCAGCGGGGTGGACGTATGGCTCAATACGCCGTTGCCGCCGATGGAGGCATCCGGCACGAGCGGCATGAAGGCCGCCATGAACGGCGTGCCGAGTCTGAGTATCCTGGACGGCTGGTGGATCGAGGGCCACCTGGAAGACCTGACCGGATGGACGATCGGGGAAAAGATTGATGCCTGCCTCGAACCAAGCTCAGGAATGGACCAATGCCATGCAGACGCGCTCTATACGAAGCTGGAGCAGAAAGTGTTGCCGATGTTCTACGGCGATCGCGCGAAGTATATCGACGTCATGCGCCATACCATCGCGTTGAACGGCGCCTTCTTCAATGCCCAGCGCATGATGGGGCAATACCGTCGCAATGCCTATCGCCTGGCCGGGCAGTCCATCGATGGAGGGTAAAATCATGTCCCAGGATCGGCCAACGCTGGAATCCGCCTACGACCATCTTCTGACGCTCTGGACTTCGGGGGTGCGTGACTATCACACGATGCTCTCCGACTATCTGATGGCCAACTCCATTTTCGTCGCGGTCATTGGGCTGATCGTGTCCAGGGAGTCGCCGGCCATTTCCTTCACCGTGCTGATTCTCCTCCTGTGCATCTTTGGCATTCTCCTCTGTCTTCAGATGGCGATCGTCCTCGGTCGTTTGTCAGGGCAGAACGCGCTGTGGGAGTGGCAGTTGAGGGGAATCGAACTGACCCAGGAGTGGCAGGGGCAGAAACTCATCACGGGTCTGTATCGACTCCATGAAACGCGGCAACCGATCGAAGATCAGCGGAACGAGCCTACGGTCTTCAAGCCCAACTGGGCCTTTCGCCAGCACCGGCAGTGGTGGGCCCATCGCGCTGTCAGTTTTCCCTGGTTCTTCGGTTGCGTCTATGGCCTGTTCTTCATCTGGGCTGTGACACAGCTCTTTCGCCGATGAGCGGGCGGTTTGGCATGATCCTGCAACCCGTGATCGAATTGAGCGGCATCTTCTCTATCGCCTGGGTAAAAGCAGAATCCCGCCACAATCCTGATCGCGCTCTGAACGTTTTTGTGCGAAGCAGCGTCGAATCCCATGATGCAGACGCCTCTATCAGTAGAGAGAAACCGAACGCCAGTTTGTTCTGAACGCCCGACGCATGATCACGCAACAGAACCGGCTCAACCCAGGCAGTGATCGGTTCATCCTCACCATCAATGGAGGCTCGTCGAGTCTCAAGTTCGCCCTCTTTCAAGCCGGAGACACTCCTGTTCGTCTCTTCTCCGGTATGTTCGAGCGGATCGGATTCCCAGAGGGAATCCTGACCCTGAACGATGTGGCCGGAGGCACGACCGAACGCCGTACGATCCACGTTCCCGATCACGAGTCCTGCCTCGATCCGCTGAAGAGATGGCTGGAGGAGAGGATCAGAATCGACGATATCCTGGCGATTGGACATCGGGTCGTTCACGGCGGGATGACGTACAGCGGTCCTGGGCGTGTGACACCACACATGTTGGAAGAGCTGCGGCGGATCAGTCTTTACGATCCGGAGCATTTGCCGTCAGAGATCGGCCTCATCGATGCATTCAACAAGCGCTATCCGAATCTCGCTCAGATCGCCTGTTTCGATACGGCGTTCCACCGTGACATGCCACGGGTGGCCCGCCTGCTGCCGATCCCAAGACGCTTCGACAAGCTGGGCGTGCAGCGGTACGGGTTTCACGGACTGTCCTATGCCTTTCTCATGAAGGAGCTGGCCAGGGTTGGTGGAAGAGGCGAAGCCAACGGTCGCATTATACTCGCGCACCTGGGAAACGGAGCGAGTATGGCAGCGGTCAAAGGTGGAAAGAGCGTTGACACCACCATGGGCTTTACGCCCACCTCCGGTATGCCGATGAGCCGTCGATCAGGAGATCTCGATCCAGGGCTCGTCTCCTATCTGGCTCGAACCGAAGGCATGAGCGTGGATCGGTTCCATAAGATGATCAATACAGAATCGGGCCTACTCGGTGTCTCAGAAATCAGCTCCGATCTACGCGACTTGCTCGCGCAGGAACAGAGCGATTCTCGCGCTGCCGAGGCGGTCGCGCTCTTTTGTTATCAGGTCAGAAAATGGATCGGCGCGATGTCGGCCGCGATGGGCGGATTGGACACATTGGTCTTCAGTGCGGGCATCGGTGAGAATTCTTCTGTCATCCGCGCGCGCATATGTGACGGCTTGGAGTTTCTCGGCATCATAATCGATGACGCTCGGAACGAAACCGGGAATGCGGTGATATCTAAGGAAGGCAGCAGCGTCACCGTTCGTGTCATTCACACCGACGAGGAAAGCGAGATCGCGTACCAGACCGCTCAGTGTCTTCAGGGCAGTGCGGACTGAACGGGCAGGGACGGAGCCTGCGGAGCTGGGCCGGCGGGTTTTGATCAAGCTGGAGGCCTGACCGTCGGCCCGGTCACGGACACCGCCGCCGGGGTACGAGGTTCTTGGTTCGGGATCACGTCGAAACAGGAGGCGAGACGTTGCGGATCGGCATTGCGGCAGACCATGCGGGCTTGGTGCTGAAGGAGCAACTCAAGAAGGACCTCCGTGCCGCGGGTCACGAGATCGTGGACTACGGGGCCCACGCGTTCGATCCGGCGGATGACTATCCGGATTTCGTGGCGCTACTCGCGCGGGCTGTCGCCGGTGGCGAGGTGGAGCGCGGGATTGCCATCTGTGGGAGCAGCATCGGGGCCTGCATCGCAGCCAACAAGGTCGCCGGTGTTCGAGCCGGTCCCTGCTCAGACAACTACTCGGCTCATCAGGGCGTCGAGCACGACGACATGAATGTGATCTGCATCGGCGGGCGGGTCATCGGATATGCCTTGGCCTGGGAGCTGATCCAGACTTTTCTGGCGGCCCGTTTCACAGCTGAAGAACGGTTCACACGCCGGCTGCAGAAGATCGCGGCGCTCGAGAAAGAGCGACACAACTAATCGGGATTATCCTTGGCGAACAGCGGCCTGTGCCATTTCAGTTGAGATTAATGGGGAGGAAGTCATGGCTGGCGTACTCACGAAGAAAAACCTCAAGCTGATCGATGCCTATTGGAGAGCCGCCAACTTTCTCTCGGTTGGCCAAATCTATCTCTACGACAATCCCTTGCTGAAGAAGCCGCTCACGTTGGCCCATATCAAGCCACGCTTGCTCGGCCACTGGGGAACGACGCCGGGGCTGAACTTCATCTATGTCCACCTGAACCGTGTCATTAAAGCATGCGATCTGAACGTCATGTATATCACCGGACCAGGCCACGGTGGACCGGGACTGGTGGCGAACGCGTATCTCGAAGGCACCTATAGCGAAGTCTATCCGAATGTCTCGCAAGATGAACAGGGCATGAAGCGCCTGTTCACGCAATTCTCCTTCCCCGGCGGCATCCCGAGTCACGTCGCACCGGAGACCCCGGGATCTATTCACGAGGGTGGCGAGTTGGGTTACTCGCTGTCACATGCGTTCGGTGCGGCGTTCGACAATCCGGACCTGCTTGTTGCCTGCGTCGTGGGCGATGGTGAAGCGGAAACTGGTCCCTTGGCGACCAGTTGGCATTCGAACAAGTTTCTGAGCCCTGCGCGGGACGGCGCCGTGCTGCCGATCCTGCATGCGAACGGGTACAAGATCGCCGGTCCTACGGTGCTAGCGCGTATTCCGCACGATGAGTTGGAATCGCTCTTTGTCGGCTACGGCTACCGCCCCTATTTCGTTGAGGGCGATGAGCCGATGACCGTGCATCAACAGATGGCTGCCGCTCTCGACGCGGTCGTGGCTGACATCAAGAAGATCCAGCGCACTGCGAGGACCAAAGGATTTAAGAAGCGGCCCCGGTGGCCCATGATCATCCTGCGCTCGCCGAAGGGTTGGACGGGGCCGAAAAACGTGGATGGAAAGCGGACGGAAGGAACATTCCGTTCGCATCAGGTGCCGGTGGGCGACATGAGTCATCCGGGCCATGTGAAGCTGTTGGAAAAGTGGATGAAGAGCTATCGGCCACAGGAATTGTTTGACCGGACGGGTCGGTTCCTTCCCGAACTCGCCAATCTGGCGCCGACAGGTGAACGCCGCATGAGCGCCAATCCGCACGCCAACGGCGGCCTCTTGTTGCACGACCTGCGCCTGCCGGATTTCCGCGACTACGCCGTCAAGGTGCCGAAGCCAGGCGCAGTGGACTGCGAAGCCACACGTGTTCAAGGCGAGTTTATCCGCGACGTGGTGAAATGTAACCCCAACAACTTCCGCGTGTTCAGCCCGGACGAGACGAACTCGAACCGATGGGCTGCGGTGTTTGAGGTGACGAACCGATGCTCGACTGCAGAAATTTTTCCCGATGACGACCATGTGGCGCCGGATGGCCGCGTGATGGAGATGTTGAGCGAGCATCAGTGCGAAGGCTGGCTCGAAGGCTATCTATTGACGGGCCGCCATGGAGTGTTCTCCTGCTATGAAGCCTTTATCCATCTCGTCGATTCGATGTTCAATCAGCACGCCAAGTGGCTCAAAGTGTCTAATCAGATTCCCTGGCGGCGGCCGATTGCTTCCTTGAATTACTTATTGTCGTCGCATGTGTGGCGGCAGGATCACAATGGTTTCAGCCACCAGGACCCGGGGTTCATCGACCATGTGGTGAACAAAAAAGCCGAAGTCATCCGAGTCTATCTCCCACCGGACGCGAACACCCTGTTGTCCGTCACCGATCATTGTCTGCGAAGCCGCAACTACGTGAACGTGATCGTGGCAGGCAAGCAACCTGCGCCCCAGTGGTTGAACATGGACGCCGCCATCAAACACTGCACCGCCGGCCTGGGCATCTGGCCATGGGCCAGCAACGACAAAGGCGGCGAGCCGGATGTGGTTATGGCCTGTTGCGGCGATGTGCCCACGCTGGAAACACTGGCCGCCGTCGAGTTGCTCAGGACATTTTGTCCTAACGTCAAGGTCCGGGTGATTAACGTGGTGGACTTAATGAAGCTCCAGCCGCAGCGTGAGCACCCTCATGGTCTGAGCGACAAGGAGTTTGATAGTCTTTTCACAACCGACAAACCGATCATCTTCGCCTTCCATGGCTACCCCTGGCTGATTCATCGCCTGACCTACCGAAGGGCCAATCACAAGAATTTGCATGTGCGCGGGTACAAAGAGGAAGGCACAACCACCACGCCGTTCGACATCACCGTGATGAATGATCTCGACCGATTTCACCTGGTCGGTGATGTGATCGATCGTCTGCCTCAACTAGGGGCCCGCGCCGCTTATGTCAAACAAACTCTCGGTGAAAATCTCATTGAGCATAAGCAATACATTTCAAAGCATGGCGATGATATGCCGGAGGTGAAACAATGGAAGTGGGGCAGTAAGAAGTAGAACGACAGCTGTGTGCCCACTCGATGGGAGAAGGAGGAAGGCTCATGTAGAACAAGAAGGTGTTGGCTCTGTCGCTCCTGACAGCGTTCATCGCTGTTCCGGTTGTTCGGGGGGAAGGATCTGCTGACAAACGAGGAGAAGATGGACGGCATCGTGTGGTCATGCATCTGAACTCAGGTGACGAGAACGTGCAGCGGGGGGCATTGAACAACATCCGGCATCTCTATCAGGGAGTGGGGCGCGAGCGGCTTCAGCTCGAGTTGGTGGTGCATGGGCCTGGACTTTCGTTGCTCACGAAACATGCGACCATGCTCGGACAAGAATTAACCAAATTGAAAGCCGACTTTGGTGTGAATTACACCGCCTGTTTCAACACGATGAAGGCCATGAACGTAACCCGGGACGATTTGATCAACGAAGTGGGGGATACGGTGCCGGCAATGGTCCGGCTCATGGAGCGGCAAGAACAAGGCTGGACCTACATAAAACCGTAACGATGAGCTTATGGCTAATAGCTGATTGCACAAACCTGGGAGTCGGCATGGACGTTCGCAGCAAAGTGTACATGTACCACACGACGGTGAGATGGACGGAACAGCGCAAGGGGGTTATCTCCTGTGCGGGGAAGCCCGATGTGCAGGTGGCGACGCCGCCGGAGTTCAAAGGCCACGAGGGGATCTGGTCGCCGGAGGATTTGTTTGTGGCGTCCGCCAACATTTGCTTGATGACCACGTTCCTGGCGGTAGCGGAGCGAGCCGGTCTTGCCTTCTCCTCTTATGAGAGCGCGGCGGATGGTCGGCTGGAGTTAGTGGAGGGAAAGTTTCAGTTCACCGCGATCGCGATCAAGCCTACCATCACGCTGAAGGCAGTCGCTGATGCGGCCAAAGCCAAGGAGCTGATCGAAAAAGCTGAGGCCAATTGCCTGATTTCCAACTCGATGAAAGCCAGAGTGACCCTGGAGCCGGTAATCCGCTAGGACTGATTGCTGTAGCATCCTGCGCCAGCTGCACAATGAGCCCTGGGGTGTTTCTCGCCAGTTCCCTCCCCTACTGCCTTGACGATCCGAAGAAAGCCTGCTAAGCCCGCGACGGACTATCGAGTTTCCCACCACCGGCTGTCCGGTGTGGTGGCACACCGCTCGCAAGGTTGATCCTTGAGTGGGTGGAGGGACGCGCCCCATGCGACGTGTTGTGATCCTCTGTAGTTTCGTGGTTGGCATAGCGGGCCTCGGTTTCGGTGGGGTGGGACTAAAGGATCTTACTCCCGCGGGAAAAGAGCGTGATCCGGTCAGCGGGCGGGAAATTTATGTGAACACCTGCATCCGATGCCATGGAATCGATGGCAAAGGGGCGCGGGGGATTAAGCTCGTTCCGCAGCCCGCTGATCTAAGCTCGCCTGCCGTTCAGAATCGACTCGACGGCACTCTGTTTAAGCGCATTCATGAAGGCAAACCGAACACCGCGATGGGGGCGTGGAAACACGCACTCTCCGATGATGAGATTTGGGATGTCCTAGCCTACGTGCGGACGCTCGGAGTCGGAAGCAGCGCGCAACCATGAAGGTGAATCCATTTACTTGGAGGTGTCTCACACGTAGCGGCAAGAAGACCGGGGCGCGCTCCGTGATCAACCGGAAGGAAGTGTCACCATGGGCTGTAATGTCGGAGGAATCGAACGACCGATACGCATCGTAGTGGGAATTCTGCTGATCGGGATCGGGGCCGTTGCTGGTCTCCCCGCTGTCGGCACGGGGATCGCGCTGACGCTGGGAGCGGTGGCGCTTGTCACCGGGGTGATCGACTACTGCCCGCTCTCGACTCTGTTCGGGATCAATACCTGTGCCGCCACGCCTGGCCCGAAGAAGTGAGGTTCGGACAATGCACGGACATACCATCGCAGGTATCGTTGTGGTAGGCGTGCTCTCGGTGACCGCCGGATGTATGCCGCCTCCACGCGTGGCGAGCAGCCATGAGCCTGCGGGTGGTACAGCCAGGGAGACGGTTGTGGACGCGCTTTTTGCCCCGCCTTCTCCGGAGACCATTCCCGGTGACCTGCGAGGTGAGCAGATTCGATTGGGCTACAAAATGGTGGTCGATACCCAAGAGTATGGGAAACGCTATGTCGGGAACGCGCTCAACTGCACGAATTGCCACCTTGATGCGGGGCTCAATCCCAACGCCGCGTCGTTCGTCGGGATTAGTGTCCTCTATCCGGAATATCGCGCTCGTGCAGGCCGGCAGATGAGCCTCGCGGATCGCATCAACGAATGTTTCGAGCGGAGCATGAACGGAAGGGCGCTCCCGCCGGACAGCTCGAAATTAGCGGCCGTCGTCGCCTATATCGACTGGCTGTCGCAGAATGTGCCGCGTGGCAGTACCGTGCCATGGCGAGGAATCCCCCGCATCAGCTCGACTCGTCCGCCGGACCCCATCAACGGCAAGAATGTGTTCGCGAAAAAATGTGTCTTCTGCCATGGGTCTGACGGGCAAGGGACTATGGCCGCGCCACCCCTGTGGGGGCCGCGCTCCTACAACATCGCCGCGGGGATGGCACGAGTCGGCGTCGCGGCCTCATTTATCAAAGCGAATATGCCGCGCGGCTGGGGGTGGTCCGTGACGGACGATGAGGCGTTCGACGTGGCTGCGTATGTCAACAGCCAGCCTCGCCCGGACTTTCCGGACAAAGTCCATGATTGGCCGAACGGGGGGAAACCAGCGGATGTCCCATACTGAAATCGTAACGCATCCGTTGACCTGATAAATGTTCGGCATTCATCGGATCGACAGATTCCTAAATGCCCACCAGTGATGGGCTACAAAATAAACGCGAGGGGGGTGCGCGATGAAACTCCAGGTGGCCTTCCACGGCGGCACACGGTACGACATCACGAGCGGCAAGCATCGAGTCGTCACAGACCAGCCGGTCGCCGCCGACGGCCAGGATGCCGGCATGAGTGCAGTCGAACTCTTTGTCGGCTCGGTGGCCAGCTGTGTCGGGTATTTTGTGGGGCAATTCTGCGCACGGCACGACATTCCTCGCGAAGGTTTGAGCGTTGATGCGGAATGGACCATGGCCGAAGGCCCGCACCGTGTCGGCCAAATCGACATCGCAATCCATCTTCCCCATCGAATTACGCCGGAGCTGAAGGAGCGGTTATTAAAAGTTGCGCATGGCTGCACAGTGCATCAGTCGCTGAGGGTCGCGCCGACGGTGGCCATCAAGTTGAATCCGCACAGCCATCAGGTGGGCACTCACCCTTGAATGATGGAGGAGACGCCGTGACGGTCGCTCGACGCGCCTGGTTGAAGCGGCTGCTCAATGGCCTCGGAGCGGGCTTCATCGTTAATTACCGTCTCTCACCAACGCAGGCGGGTGAAGAGGCGCCTGCATCGAGAGAGACCGGCCCTCTCACCGTCCGGGTGATGCGTCCCTACGACGCGGAAACGCCGGTGCGAGAGTTCACGTCGTACCTGACGCCCAACCATCGGTTCTTTGTACGGAGCCATTTCGGTCCGCCGCCGCCCGAGGCCGTTTCCGAGGTCCATTGGAAACTTCATGTGAGCGGTCTGGTCGAGCGATCGCAAGAATTCACGTTGAAAGATTTGCGGCAAATGAAAGCCGTGACAGTCACCGCAGTTGTCCAATGCAGCGGCAATGGCCGCGCTTTCCATCGCCCGAAGGTTCCTGGCGTTCAATGGGAACGGGGGGCGGTTGGGAATGCGCAATGGACGGGGGTGCGGCTGAGGGACGTGTTAGCCAAGGCCGGGGTTCAAACTGAGGCGCGTCACGTGCAGTTCCAAGGAGCGGATCGGCCTGTCGTGGCCTCCGTGCCGCTGTTCGTCAGAAGCATCCCGCTGGAGAAGGCCATGCATCCGGACACGATACTGGCCTATGAAATGAATGGGCGTCCATTGCCGCTGCTGCATGGAGCGCCGCTGCGTGTGATGACGCCCGGGTGGATGGCCGACTCCTGCATCAAGTGGCTGACCGAGATCGCCGTGCAGGCGGAGGAGGCGAAGGGGTACTACATGCAAACGGCCTATCGCATACCGACGAAGCCACTTGAGCCAGGCATATCTGCAAGCGGCTCATCGACGCCGGTGGAAGCGATGGTGGTGAAGTCGCTCGTCGCCGCTCCGCAAGAGGGGCGGACCCTGCAACCAGGTCCCGTCACGATTCAAGGCGTGGCCTGGGGTGGCGAGGCCAAGGTGGTGAAAGTTGAAGTGTCGATCGACGAGGGGAAAAACTGGGAGCCGGCTCGATTGGTCGAAGAAGATCGTCCCTATGCCTGGAGGCAATGGCAGTATGTCTGGAACGCGGAGACAACCGGGATGTTTACCATTCTCTGCCGCGCGACAGACGCGCAGGGAGAGACGCAACCAGCCACGAGTCCTTGGAATCCGAGCGGGTTTCTGTGGAACGGATGGGATCGTGTCACCGTCACGGTGGCAGCATGAGGGGACTGACACCCTTCCTCGCGTCCGCGCGGTGTCTGTCCCCTTTCGGAAGGGGGACAGTCGCCGGGCCTCAGAAGTCCACAGAAGGGCGACAGTCCCCAGGCGGTGCCTGTCCCTGTCGGAATCCGGCGTGAGGCGTTCATGGTGAGGCGAGGACAGACGATGCGCTTTCAAGCCTTCGCTCTCTGCATGATCCTTGGTCTCGTGGGTCTGGCCGTTGTGACGGCAGCGCAAGAGAAAGATATGGAAACGGTGAGCCCCGCGCTGGGGTTACGTGCAGAGGGACTGATTATCGCGCGCTGTTCCGTCTGTCACAGCGCTGATCTCATCGCGCAACAGCGGTTGCCTCGCGCGCGATGGGAGGCCACGGTCGAGAAAATGGAACATTGGGGTGCGGAGATCTCCAACGACGAGGCAGACCTGCTCGTGCGGTATCTGTCGGCGCGGTATCACCCGGGTGCACCGGATCAACTGCTGCCGCTCGACAGTGAATTGAGGAAGGCGGAGCCGCTCACGCAGGAGCCGGTGGCTGAAGGTCCGCTCACGGGGGTCGCGGCCAGAGGAGCCGGTATTTTCGAACACAATTGCCAGGCCTGTCATGGAGCAATGGCGATAGGCGGTATGGGCCCGAAGCTGGTGAAGACTCCGATTCTTAAACAGGAGGACCTGTTTTGGGAGACGGTCCTGCATGGACGAGGGGCGATGCCTGCGTGGGGTTCAGTGCTGAGTCCTCAGGACATTGCCGATATTTTTGCCTGGCTAAGCACGAAATAGCGTTCGTACACGTCAACGGAGGCCGGAGAGGAGAAGATGATCATGCGACGGGAGAGGCACGATCCAGGCGGGGAAAACACTGTTCCTCAAGACGGCCCAGCTCGCCGCCTGCGGATCATCCCAGGTCGCGCTGGTCTTGGAAATTCCGGCTCCTCCTTCACCGAGCACCAGGCGGTTGCCCTCTCGGAATTCATACGATCCAATATCAAACATTCCCTCTTTCACCGCATGCCTCTTCCCATCGCCGAGCAGTACTGCGCCGATCTTGCCACTTATTGATCGAGATCGCCATTCTTCCCCGTTCCCCTCCTTTTTTAAGACAACGCTGCTGTCAAATCTCATTCCGGTGCAGCCGGCATACCGCGCAAGAGATCTTGGCTCGCCGCGCCAACGACGATCGCCGGGTCGCGGCGTAGCAGTCTGCGCCATTGCTACTTTGTCGGGCGTCCCAAAATTCCACAGTGGCGGGCTAATTGTCCGAAGTCGGTGGGGAAAGCCTGCGCCACGGTAGGGATTTTTTAGCTTCTGTGTGCCGTGTTGCGTTGGCATGTTCGTTGCCATTCCTTGCTGTGAGGACTGCAGGCATGAAGTTAGAAGCCGTACTCGTCATTGCCATGCTGCTTGCCGCAAGCGTCAGTTTGGCGCAGGTCGAGTCGGCGCTGATTGCGAGTGAGATTCCGGGCAAACGGTGCGGGCAGAAAACAAAGCTGGGAGCCTTTTCAACAACCTGATATGCCTGACGAACGAGACCAACCATCGCCGGAGATCCTCCTGCAGATTCAAACTGCTGAGCACGAAGTCGAAGCCATGCTTCGCGCGGCTGAACGTGACGCCGCCGCAACCATCGAGAGAGCCCGCGCTCAGGCCGATGCCCTGGTGAGCGAGAAGCGTCGCACGCTCGAGGAGAAGAAAAAGGGTGCGCTCGCCCAAGGTCTCAAAGAGGCGGAGCGCGAGGCCCAGCAACTGATCGAGAATGCACAGGCGAAGGCCGGCGATCTTAAAGCCCGGTGCTTGGGCAGGATGGACGACGCCGCAGAGCGTGTGCTTCGGCGTGTGCTTCCCGCGTTTCAAAGGACTGAGGACTGAGGTTCGAGGACTGAGCCTCAGTCCTCGAACCTGGGTCCTGAAGCGAAGCGTCATGATCGAACCAATGGCCAAAGTGCGACTGATCTCTCCGCGCCACCTGGTGGACGGGGTGACGGCGACCCTTCAAGAGATCGGCGTCTTGCATATCGAGTCCACCCCTAGCGAGGCGATCCGGATCCCGTTATCTCCCTATGTGATGGACGAAGCGGCCCGGCAACGACGGGTTGCGCTGGATCGACTGCGCGAAGAATTGCGCCGGCTTCTTCTCCTGCTGCCGGAAATCTCCCCCGGTGAATGGAGAGGAGCCAGACCATCGAGACCGGAGCTTACAGAGGAAGGCCTCGCGCGCCTGATCCAGGTGGTGAGGGAGGTCGGCAGCCGCGTCGACGAGGCGTCCGCGCGATTGAAGGCGTGCGAAGAGGAACTGGCGCTCCTGTCCAAATATGAGAAAGCCCTCGTGGCGCTCACCCCGTTTCTCAGTTTCATTCAGGAGAGCGAAGAGTTGGACCACCTCGGGGTCACGCTTGAAGAGAAAGGAGGGGACCGCCATCTCCTGGGGGTTCTCCACGAAATGATGGCCAAGATGACCCACAACCGCTATGAGCTGTTCCATGCCCGTTTGGATGAGCGGTCGCTGGTCGTCCTCATGATTTTCCCGAAAGCCGTCAGCTCCAAGATTCGCAGCCTCCTGTGGGAGGAGGGCATTACTGAACTGCAACTCCCGGTTTCCGTCGCGGACAAGCCCTTGGGACAAGCCCTTCGCATTATCCTCCAGAAGAAAGCCGAGCTTCCCATCCAGGCCTCACGGCATCGTCAGGACCTGAAAGATTTGGCTCTCCAGTGGCGTCAGGTTCTGGCGCAGTCCTCTGATGCTGTCCTCTGTTGTCTGGAACAGATTGACGCGACCGCGTATTTCTATCAGACGAAGATGGCCAGCTTTATCTATGGCTGGGTGCCCCGCCGTTCCCTCGCCGGGATGAGCGGCAGAATCGGGGCTGAGTTTGGAGGGAAGGCGGTGATCGAGGAGTGCCCGATCGATCCCAAGGAATGGCGGACGATCCCGGTCGTTCTGAGGAACTCCGGTGTTCTACGGCCGTTTGAAACGCTGACACGGCTCATCGCGCTGCCTGTGTACGGCAGCATCGATCCCACACCGTATCTTGCTGTCTTCTTCCCCCTTTTTTACGGCATGATCCTGGGCGATGTCGGGTATGGTCTGCTCCTTCTCGCCGGCGCAGCGATCGTCAGGCGGCGTTATGTCGACACACCCATCGTGCGGGACCTTGCCGCCATTTTTCTTGTCGCGTCGGCCACCACGGTCCTGTTCGGTGTTCTCTACGGTGAGTTGTTCGGCAAACTCGGCGAATATGTCGGGCTCAGGCCGAGCCTCAACCGTATGGAAGCCTTCATTCCCTTTCTGGCCGTTTCGATCGCGATCGGCACGCTCCATGTCGCCCTTGGGATTGCGCTGGGGGCGTGGTCTGCCTGGTGGCGCGGAGACCGGCAGGAATGTGTAGCCAAACTCGGCGGGTTGCTGCTCGTGGTGACGTTCGTCGCGCTCATTGCGAGCGTCGCGAATCTGTTGCCCCGGACATGGGTGACCGCAGAAACCGCTGTGCTGCTATCGTCACTGACGATCATCTTTATCTTCGGAGGTGTCCGAGGGGCGATGGAATTGCACAATCTGGTCAATGTGCTCTCCTACCTCCGGCTCATGGGCATCGGCATCGCGTCGGTGGCATTGGCCTTTGCCGCCAATAAACTCGGCGGGATGGTGGGGAACGTGTTCTTGGCCGTCGCCATTGCGGGGACTTTACACGCGATCAATTTTGTCTTTGGAATCCTGTCCCCGACGATCCAATCGCTGCGGCTCCATTATGTGGAGTTCTTCGAGAACTTCTTTGCCCCAGGGGGGCGACCGTATAAGCCGTTCAGACATCTTCACCCGGCCCCGCCTTTTCGAGGTTGAGGCTGAGAGAAACTATGGAGGAGAGATCATGACCGACATCGGACTCATTGCAATCGGCGCCGGCCTGGCGATCGGGTTAGCGGCATTGGCGACAGGGTTGGCGCAAGCCAAGATCGGTGCGGCGGCCATTGGCGCCATCCTGGAGAAGCCGGAATCCTTTGGGACGGTGTTGATTCTGCTCGTCATCCCGGAGACACTGGTGATCTTCGGCTTTACGGTCGCGGTCCTGATTTTGTTCGCCCTGAAGTGAACCGCGGGAAACGCGCGAAGCGTCGCTCGTGAAGCGTGAAACCCTGCGTTTACCGTTTCACGTTTTACTCTTCACGTTTCACGGTGAAAACATGCCGTACGACACGCTCATCGACGCGCTACTGGAAGAAGGAAGAACGAAAAGCGAGGCCATCCTGCGCAACGCTCGGGCTGAGGCGGCTCGTCTGCTTGAGGAAGTCGAACAGGAGAGCGACAACTTGGGTCGCCGGACTGACACACAGATCAGTCATGACATCACTGCGCGACGGACCGCGATCCTGAGTCGGGCTGCTCTTTCAGGGCGCCACATCTTGTTGCAGGCCAAGCAAGAGGTCCTGGATGCTGTGTGGCGCCACGCCGGCCGGAAGGCCATGACTCTAACCGGTAATGCTCGGAGGAAAGTCTTCGGCGCACTCCTTGATGAGGTGCTCGCCGCATCCTCTCCTCAATCGCCGCGCGTGCTCATTGATGGTCGAGAGCGGCCATACCTTGAAGAAGTCCTGAAAGAGCGAGGAATCCCTTTTGAGGAGCAACATCAGGATGATCTGCTTCTGGGGATCAAGCTCGAAGCGAACGGCGAGGTCATAACGAACAGTTTTGCCACTCGACTCGCGAAAGCGAAACCTGAGCTGATGATCGAGCTGAACCGACTGTTATTTGCGGATAGCGGTCAGCAATCGGCTATCAGCAATCAGTCCTCGGGCAAGAAGCTGAAAGCTGACCACTGAGAGCTGAACGCTTGTTTATGAGCGATTACGCCTACACCAACGCTCGGATCCGAGCCATGCGGGGCCGCCTCCTCGGCTGGACCCAGTATGAGTCTCTGCTCCACCAGGAGACGTTGGAGGGACTCGTGGAGGCATTCAACACATCGCCGTATGCACGCACGTTGGAGCACACCATCGCGGCACTCGATCCCACCCAGCCTTCCCGGACGATCGTTCGCATCGATGAAGCTCTCCGGCGAGACCTCGTGCAGAGTCTCGCCAAGCTCCGACACTTCTTCTCCAATCATTCGCTTGAATTAGTCAACGCTTTGGTCCTCCGATGGGATGTCTACAATCTGAAAACGGTGATCCGTGGAAAGCGGGCTTCCGCCCAGGTTGAAGAAATCCTGACAGCGACACTTCCAGTTGGGATCCTGGATGACATTGCACTGGCTGAACTTGCAAGGGTGTCCACCGTGCAAGCCGTGGCCGGCACGCTGGAGACGTGGAGACTCCCGCTTGCTCGCCCGGTGAGGACCGGACTAAACCTTCTCGGGGGGGCAGAATCTCTGCATCCCCTTGAGTGTGAACTCGACCGATTCACTTTTGTCCAGACAGCCAAATTGGTAGCTAATGGCGATGATGATACCCTCGCCGTCCGAAATTATCTCCAGTTCCTCGTGGACAAGACCAATCTTCTGACCGCACTCCGCTACCTCGCTGAGCGCAGTGCTCTTTTACCCATTGAGGCTGGCCGTCAGTTCCTGAAGGCAGAGGGTCGGTTGACTCGGTCCCACTATGAGGCAGTGGTGAGCGCCCACGATCTTCGCGATGGACTCTCCCGGCTCACCGAGACGCCCTACCGGTGGCTGGCAGGCACGTTTGCGGAGGGAGAAACTATTTCTCTTCCTCTTATAGAAAGAAAGTTAGATCGCATGGCCATTCGCAAGGCGGTCAGCCTCTCTCGACCGGATCCACTGGGAATCGGCATGGCGATCGCGTATCTCGAGCAGAAGACCAACGAGGTCCGCAATCTTCGGGTGATCCTTCGGGGTAAGGCTCTGGGGATGGGCGTCGAACAGATCGCTGAATGGGTGATTGTCTGAATCGTAAGGCGTCAGGCGACGAACTCAAAAGTTGACCCCTCACGTCTCACGCCTCACGGGTAACGGAGCGAGAATGGCCCGGCTCCTGGTGCTCACCGATCCTGACACGGCGCTGGGTTTTCGACTGGCCGGTGTCGAAGTGAGTGAGGTGAGCGCCAAGGAAGAGGCAGCAGACCGGCTTCTCACATTGCTCAGGGCGAAGGAAACTGGGATCGTGATCTATAACGAGGAATACCAGGCGGCCCTCCCGGAGAAGAGTCAGGTCGCACTGGAGGAAAGTATGAGCCCTGTCTTCTTTGCAATCCCAGTCTCTCAGGCTAAACGTGTGGGAGAGCCACGAGAGCAATACCTTGCCCGTCTCCTCCGTCGGGCGATTGGGTATCAGCTGAAGATTAAGCGTTAGCGTGCGGGACGGGCGAGGCATGCGCGAAATGCGTGGGTGGGCGGAACGATGATTCTGATTTCTGGCAGCGCCGATCGAGTCGCGCCTGTCTTGCACGTCCCGCGAGTCCCGCAGGACGGCCTATGAGCGGCACCATCATCAAGATCTCGGGCCCGACCGTCGTCGCACGGGGCATGGAACAGACCCGCATGTTCAATCGTGTCGCGGTGGGGAAGACGGGATTGCTCGGGGAGGTGATTCGTCTTCGTGGCGGCGAAGCGACGATTCAAGTGTATGAAGACACCACGGGGCTGACGCTCGGCGAAGAGGTGGCCGATGCCGGAGAACCGCTTCAAGCGGAACTCGGACCCGGCCTGCTCGGATCCATCTTTGATGGAGTTCAACGCCCGCTGAACGTGATGGCAGCCCAACAGGGTGACTGGATTGCGCGAGGCTTGACGCTGCCGGCCCTGTCAAGAGAACGACGATGGACATTCACCCCCACTATCCGCCCGGGGACTGCGGTCGTCGGTGGAATGAGCGTGGGAATCACTCAGGAGACCGTGAAGGTCGAACATCGCATCCTGGTCCCGCCGGGATTGTCCGGAACAGTCCGCGAAATTCTGGAAGGCACCTTCACCATCAACGAACCGATTGCCTGGCTCGATGGCGACCGTTCACTGACCATGCTGCAGCGCTGGCCGGTGAGAAGCCCGCGTCCCGTCGCAGAGCGGCTCCCTCCGGTTGTGCCCATCATTACGGGGCAGCGGGTCCTCGACATGCTCTTCCCCATCGCTTCCGGTGGAACCGTGATTGTGCCCGGGGGGTTCGGAACCGGGAAGACCGTGGTAGAGCAGGCCCTTGCGAAATATGCGCAGACCGATATCATCATTTACATCGGCTGTGGGGAGCGGGGCAACGAAATGACTGAAGTGCTGACCGAGTTCCCGCATCTGAAAGACCCCACCACCGGCTTGCCGCTGATGGCGCGCACTGTGCTCGTCATCAATACCTCGAACATGCCGGTGGCGGCCCGGGAGACCTCGATCTACACGGGGATCACGATGGCGGAATACTACCGCGACATGGGCTACGCCGTGGCCCTGATGGCCGACAGCACGTCGCGCTGGGCGGAGGCGACCCGTGAGATCTCGGCCAGGTTGGAAGAGATGCCGGGTGAGGAAGGGTATCCAACCTACTTGGCTACCAAGCTGGCTGGATTCTATGAACGTGGTGGCCGGGTCCGCTGTCTGGGACAGACAGATCGCCAGGGGTCAGTGACGATTGTCTCGGCCATCTCGCCACCCGGCGGAGACTTTTCAGAGCCCGTCACGCAAAGCTCGATGCAAGTGGCCGGGGGGCTCTGGGCTTTGGACTCCGATCTGGCGCATCGCCGCCATTACCCCGCAATCAACTGGAAGCGCAGTTTCTCGCTCTACACGACACTCCTCGATTCCTGGTTTCAGACGCAGGTTGCTCCCGACTGGCCACAACTTCGGAGTGAGTTGGCGGCGCTCCTCCAAAAAGAAGAGGAATTGCAGGAGATCGTGCAGCTCGTCGGCGTCGACGCACTCCAAGATCAGGAACGGATCGTCTTAGAGGTGAGCCGGCTCATCCGTGAAGAGTATCTGCGGCAGAGCGCCTTCTCCGAGATCGATGCGGCCTGTCCGCTGGCGAAACAATATTGGATGCTCAAGGCCCAGTTGGAGTTTCTTCGCTACTGCCAAGGGCTCATCAAGATGGGGCGCCCGATTGAGCAACTCATTGCCTCTCCGTTCAAAACCGAGCTGGAACGGATGAAAGAGACGCTGCCGGACACTTGTGTCCAGCAGGCCCAGACGATGGTCGAGAAGATGGAACAGGAATTGGGCGGCGTGAAGCGTGAAACGTGAAGCGCAAGACGTGATACGCTTCACGAACGACGCGGCGAAGCCGCTGACGCTTCACGAGATACGAGACACGAGACAATGAAAGACCTCATTACCCGCGAATACCAAACCGTCACTGGCATTGCCGGCCCGCTGCTCTTTGTGGAGAAGCTGAAGAAAGCTTCACTCGGAGAGATGGTCGAGATCCTTCTCGCCACTGGAGAAAGTCGTCGAGGGCAAGTGATTGAACTGTCTGAGCAGCATACTGTGATTCAGGTATTAGAAGAGACGACGGGCTTGGGAGTGACCGGAACCCGAGTCCGGCTCACGGAATCGGCAGCCATGATGGATCTCTCGCCTGATCTGCTGGGCCGGCGATTCAATGGGGCCGCTGTGCCGATCGACGGTCTGCCGCCGATCATCCCGGATACCCGCATGGACATCATCGGGCAACCCATGAATCCTGTGGCCCGAGACAAGCCGTCCTATTTTATTCAAACCGGAATTTCCACCATCGATGGACTCAACACGCTGGTGCGAGGGCAAAAGCTGCCGATTTTCTCCGGTGCCGGCCTGCCGGCGAAGGAATTAGCGGCTCAGATCCTACGCCAGGCGATGGTGCGTGAGGAGCACGGGACCGGGCAACAGGCCTTCGCCATCGTGTTTGCGGCGATGGGGATCACATTCCGTGAGGCCTCCTTTTTTCTTGGCGAGTTCGAACGCGGCGGAGTGATGGAGCACGCGGTCGTCTTCCTGAACCTCGCCGATGACCCAACGATCGAACGGCTCCTGACCCCACGGTACGCCCTGACTGCGGCTGAGTATCTCGCCTTCACTCTAGGACGCCACGTGCTGGTCATCCTGACCGACATGGCCGCGTATTGTGAAGCGCTGCGCCAGATCGCCACGGCCCGGGAAGAAATCCCTGGTCGGCGTGGCTATCCAGGCTATATGTATTCCGACTTGGCCTCGATCTATGAGCGGGCTGGACGGATCAAGGGCAGGGCCGGCTCAATCACCCAGCTTCCGATCGTCACCATGCCGGATGACGATATCACACACCCGATCCCCGATCTGACCGGGTACATCACGGAGGGCCAAATTGTGCTGTCCCGGGAACTGCACCGCAAAGGCATCTTTCCTCCCATCGACGTGCTGCCGTGTCTCTCGCGGCTCATGAACCTCGGGATCGGCCCCGGCAAGACCCGCGATGACCATCGAGCCGTGGCCGATCAACTCTATGCCTTTTATGCACATGGACGAGATATCCGACGTCTCGCCGCTATTGTAGGAGAGGACGGTCTGAACGATTCCGACAAGCGCTTCTTGAAGCTCGCTCAGGACTTTGAGCAGGAGTTCGTGAATCAAGGAGCGCACAATCGTGAGATTGAAGAGACCCTGAACCTCGGCTGGCAATTCCTGCGCTATCTTCCCAAAGAGCAACTGACAAGGGTGAAGCCGGAGTTGATTGAACGATACTACGGAGCGTGAAGCGTCGCTCGCCCTTCGGTGTGACTCAGGGCCGTGAGCGTATCGAACGGTGAAGCGTATCTCGTCCGAGATACGAACAACGAGATGCGAGATGCGATGGAAACGATCGGCCGCACACGGATGAACCTGTTGCTGCTCAAGCGGCAGGTCGAGGTCACTCAGCGGGGATTGGATCTGCTCCGCAGCAAGCGTGAGGCTCTGGTCCGTGAATTCTTCGCTGTGATGGACCGCGTGGCGGAAAGCCGGGGGCAGATGGAAGCTGTTATGGGACAGGCTCTCACTACGCTAACCTTGGCTCTCGGCATGGAAGGTCGAGCGTCGCTTCGATCAGCCGGCTATGCGGCGAGACGGACTCTGCCCATCGAACTGACCGAACGCAATGTGTGGGGTGTCCGGTTTCCGGAAGTCCAATACGCTCCGGTGCTGCGGGCGTTGGACGCTCGGGGTTACGCTACGTCCGGGGTCTCCACGCACATTGACGAAACGGCACGGCGATTCGAACAGGTCCTGGAATTGATCCTGCGCAGCGTCTCAGTCGAGTTACGGCTGAAGAAGCTGGGAACTGAGGTCAAGAAAGTGACGCGCCGAATCAACGCCCTCAATGAAGTGATAATTCCTGCTCTGACTCGAGAGGTCCGGCAGATTCGACAGGCCCTCGAGGAGCGTGAGCGAGAAGACCTGTTTCGGATGAAGCGATTCAAAAGAGCAGGCGAGTGGCGTGGGGTCAGAGGGGAGAGGTAAGAGAAATCTTCTTGGTCTCTTCTTGTCCCAGACGTGCCGGCCATCGAAGTTCTGCTGTGCCGAAAGGGTTTTTCCGCAGCCTGTTAGAGAAAGAGGGAAGGACGCGAATCTTCCCATCCGCCGGAGAAATATGTGCCTGGAGGACCGAGGAGGGCGTGAGGAGAGATCGTCAGGGAGTGAGCGAGCCACAACACACTAACTCCAAAGGAGACGTGATATGCCTACCCAAGCAATGCCTGGGGTTCCAGCAGGAGGACTGAAGACGGTCGGTCAAGTTCACGCGACGAACGATCTGCTGTTCAGTCGGACACAAAATGCCATGGGGTGGTGGTGGAGCTATTGTCAACGCATACGGCTGGTGCGCTTGTGGTGGATGATCGTGGAGCGTTCATCGGGTTCATCAGAGAGTTCGATGTACTCCGGGCACATGAAGCGGGCAAGGATCTCAACCGGCTCACGGCGGAGCAGATCATGGTCAAGGACCGCATTTCCGTGACCGATGGCACCAGCATCGAGGATGCCGTAAAGCTGATGGAAGAGAAGCGGCTTCTCAACCTGCCGGTCACAGTGAATGGGAAGGTGGCCTATTCGATCACGCGACACGATCTGCTGCGGGCCTGGATCGGCCTCGGAGTCGACATCGAAACCAATATTGCCCAGTGAGGTGTGTCTGTGCGACGAGGACTGACGCCGTCCTCCTCGCACGTCCGGCGCTCGACGCAATACGCGGTGCTGGTTCGACTCTCCGCCACAGACGATCAAAGGAGCAAGGTGATGAAGACGAGTATGTTCCCGTTGCTAGTCGCAGTGGTTACTCTTGCCATCCCCGCCGGGGCCGCCGAACGCCACGTGATGCAGCCGCGAGTACCCGCCGATAAACTGGCCGAAGCGCGCGCCCTCACAAGCCCGTTGCCGGATTCCCAGGAGATCGTCGAGCGAGGAAGGCGCCTCTACAACAGCAAGGGTACTTGCTTCAACTGTCATGGAGAAGACGGGGGTGGGAATGGGCCGGCGGCCGCTGTGCTGAATCCATCGCCTCGCAATTTCCAGCACCATGGATTCTGGCGGCATCGCACCGAAGGCGAAATCTTCTGGGTGATCAAGCATGGCTCGCCCGGCACGGCCATGATCGGATTCGGCCAGGCGTTGTCCGACGAAGAAATCTGGGCCATCATCCAGTACGAGCGCAGCCTCGCCGGCAAGCATGGACCAGGCATGATGGTTCAAGGAGAAGGCATGGGACCCATGATGGGGCCGGATGGCGGGATGGGTGGCATGGAACACCGCGGACCGAGAGGTGGGATGGGTGGGTGTGAGGGCGAAGCTTGTGGCCGGTAACTAGAGACAGGAATCAATAGCACAGACGAGACAAACATATTTCCCATGCTCAGCCCTCTGCGGAAACATGAACGGCTGCCTCATGCGTCCCTGGCTCAACCGCGATGAGTGGTCGCCTTACGGACCTTGCCAATCCGAATCTCTCCGATCGCATTGTCTAAGAAGCCGGCGGCCTCCTGGATTGCAAGTAACCAGCTTCATCCACTGCATCCTTTGTCGCGTTTTACCCCACCTGACAAGCACGGTCCTGAGTATTCTTGCGTCACGTCGGCACCCCCCTCATCTGATCCGACGACTTCAAGTCTTTGTTTCTACAGACATGTATTGACTTGATCTCCAAACGGTCTTGGTGGCATCCGAATCGCACAGGCCTAGATTCAGATGAGTTGTGTTGCCTCGTCCTGAAGATGAGAGCTGCCTGCATGGCAGACGCATGCGACAGACAGCCTGAACTTTTCTTGAATCCAATCTCATGCGAGTGACTCCCATCAATAGGGGGCGTGGAAGGATGGAAGACTGTGCGAGAATTTTAAGAAAAACCTGATATCGCAAGCGTGTCTCGTATCGTTGTAGCGTTCCGGGATGTGGACGAGCGCGGCGCGAAGGGACCGTTGGAGGCCATCATCACATGAAAAGGAGGGTGCCATGACCACATTAGCCAGGCCAGGAGTTCCTGTCGGGGGGTTCAAGACTGTCAGACAAATACACGCGACGAACGATCTTGTATTTCAGCGGAAGCAGAATGCCATGGGAGTCGCCGTCGAATTGCTAACGACGCATACCCCGGGAGCGCCGGTGGTCGATGAGCAGGGCGAGTTCATCGGATTCATCAGCGAATTTGACATCCTTCGAGCGCTTGAGGCGAAGAAGGATTTGAACCAGCTGACCGCAGGGGATGTCATGGCGAAGGACCGGATTGCGGTAACCGACGACACCAGCATCGAGGAAGCGGTGAAAATCATGGAAGAGAAGAGGCTCCTCAACCTGCCGGTCAAGAGAAACGGCAAGGTGGCCTATTCCGTCACGCGGCACGATCTGCTTCGCGCATGGATCGGCCTGGGGGTTTCCATCGAAAGTTAGATGATGTGAAGCAAACGCAACCTTAATCTCGATGGTGCCGCGGTTGAGCAGCCGCGGGTTCGGAATCTCTGGCAAGGAGGTCTGCATGAGTACATTCACCAAGATCAGCACAGGGGTTGCTATTGGACTGGTCCTGAGCGGCTGTTCTTCCTATCACACGGGCAAGCATCCAACAACGTTGCATGCCAAAGCGGCGATTGCGGGTCCGGGCATTACGGGAGATGCGGATCTCTATGAAGAATATGAAGGGCGCGTACGGATCAAGCTGAAGCTACAAGGCAGTCCAGACAGCAAACTGACGCCGGGACTGCATGCCATACATATCCACGAAACAGGAAACTGCGAGCCATTTTCAGCTGCCAAAGGGCATTACGACGGCAACATCGATCCGCAAATGAATCCGGAAGCCAACGTCAACCCCGGTCTCGGCAATCACCCCTATCATCTCGGCGATCTGCCGAATCTGTCTGTCGATAATGACCGAGAAGGCTCTCTCTATACCATCACGAGCCGAGTCACGCTGTCCGATGGCCTCAACACGCTGTTCGACAAGGACGGCAGCGCCTTCATCATCCATGGACTCCAGGACCAATACATGCCCGATCCACCGACGAAGGATGCACCGGGCGGGCCACGGATCGCCTGCGGCGTTATTGTGAAACAATGACATCAAGGTATGGAGGATCTGAGAGGAACCAGAACCGCTCCCCTCGGAAGAGGATAGGCGATCACAGCCTACATGATGACGTTAACGTAGTGGACTGACCTGCGAGGGATCGTATGACCCTTCCGATGAAAGACAGCGTTTCGACCCTGTCCGAAGAATCTCCAACCGCGGTGTTCGATGTCGGGGCGCTGCTCGAATCCGTCGGTCAGGAGGAACCGACCCAGACGGGAAAAGATCGAACCGTCGTCTTGTTAAAGACGGACAACCTGCGTGTCGTTTTCCGATCGTTGAGCGAGGGTAGTGCTCTTCCAACCCACAAGGCCAACGGATCTATCACAGTGCAAGTCTTGGACGGTCACATCGAGTTCACGGCTGGTGCTCAGACGACTCCGCTTCGGAAAGGGGAATTACTGGCGTTGCAGTCTGGCGTTCCTCACTCTCTGAAGGCCCTGAAAAAGTCCGCCATTCTCATCACGGTCGCGGTGGGCATGCAGAGTTCGTGATACCACACCTGGAAGCAGGGAGGAGGTTCGCTCTGTCGTGTTGAGAGCTCTGCAGACGGATCTTGAGATTCATCAGCTGGGTGCTTCTTGCGGGTACCACCGGAGTCGGGACCCTCTTCGCAGGACAGCCAAAGGGCAAGCCCGACGCCAGTAAGAAACTGTACACAAGTCAATGCTCATACCTGACCCCATTTCCATATCGGACTCCGCCATGGATCCCCAGGACCTCCACCCGCTGCATCTGGGCTCGACAACAGGGATCGGTCCCACGGCAGCCTGGATGCGCGCAGCGGAATCGGAACTCTACCCATTGCACGGAGGGGGCGAAGGGTCCGAGCGTCACCCCGAAGCGGTGCACCGCGGCCATCACTCCACCAGCCGGAATCATCTCGTCCGTTCGCCATGGCTCGTCGGGATCGGTTCTCCACAGCAGTCGCCCCGGACAATTGGTCCGGACAGTCAGCCGGTCCTCGGACCGGATGGAGGCGATCGGCCGCGCGAACGTCCAGATGAGCGTATGGGGCACGATGGACCGCCTGAGGGTCACCGGGGGCCTACGATCCGCCGCGCGATAGACATTGCCCAGATGCCGTCGGAACAGATCGTCGAAGTCGGCATCCGAATCCGAGGCTTGGTCGTCGCCAAACCACCAGAACCAGTCGCTGCCCTCGGCTGCGTAGAGGGAATCGAAGGCGTGCAAGCGGCGTTGTGGAGTTGTCTTGACCTGATCGAGCCAGTCACGGGTTTCCCGCAGAAGGTCCCAAGCCTGGTTTTCTTCAGCCTCGCCAATCCAGGTGCCGAGATCGTTCCCAGGCCCCGAGCTGTTCTCGTCAATCCAACTCGCCTGGAACAAGTCGTAGACGCGGGGCAAGGCCGACAGCGGATGCGCGGGCACCCGCCGTGTTGGATTGCCTTCGAGGTATTCGCGGAACGTGACGGTCCGGATCTCAGGATCGCCGGCAAGCGCCGTATATAGAGCGTGCAGGAACGGCCGCGCCTGTTGCGGATAAGCTCCCCAGGCGTTTTCACCGTCCAGGATGATGGACACGATCCGGTTCGGTGGATCATTCACCTGCCACGCGAATCGCTCCTTCAGTTCTCGCAGGAAGTCCATTGCCGCCTGTTGAGGGTCCACATAGCGCTGGTAGTGAAAGCCGATCTTGTCCGACAGCACGGTGTCCCGGAAAAAGACGGCCACACCGCGGCCCGCTTCATCTTCCGCCCGGTAGGCCAGACAGAGCACGTTCGGGTCCTGGACGTTGTACCCATACTGCCCCGATCGCTCCAGCACGCCCCGATCTGTGGCGATCCAATGAAGGCCGGCCTTGGCACACAGCGAGACCACCGACTGACCAACCGCGCCTTCGGCGGGCCACATCCCTACCGGCGGATGGCCGAACCGTTCCTGATAGAAGGTCACGGCCTGATGCACCTGCGCAGTCGCATCCTCCGGCCGGTGAAAGCGCGTGGGATGCGTGCCACCGTCGCGGTCGATCGTGGCCTGATCAGTGTCTGCAAGCAGCGGAAGTATGGGATGGTAAAAGGGGGTTGTGGAGACTTCGATCTGTCCGCGGTCCTGAAGCCGGCGATGAACCGCGACCACGTTGCGCATGATCTTGAGCTGCTCATCGACCATCTGAGCGATCTGATCCGAGCGATATCCGCTGCCTTGCGCGATAAAGCTCAGGGCGGAGGCCACTTCCCCGTTGGGAAGTTTCACCGGCCCCTCTTGGAACTCCGGGCCGAACCAGGACAAATTGAACCACATTTGAAGATCAGTGAGATCCTGAATCGTGAACGAGCGACCGTCCTGGCGTTGCTCGAACAAAGCGCGATAGCGGGGCCAGGGGAAAATCTGGGTGTGCCAGTCGGCTTCGAAGAACGTGGCGAGGAATTCCTCGCGCTGGGCCGCGGACAGGCGGGACGCCGGGGTCAGGGTTAATTCCAGTGCGCGGTCTGTGGCACCGCGCTCAGCATAGTCCTCGAGTTGCCACAGGAGGACCGGAGTGAGATTGATCGTAAGGTGAACCTGCGGATAAATTTCCAGCAGGTCGGCCATGGCATAGTAATCGCGAATGGCGTGCAGGCGCACCCAAGGGAACCGGTACGACCCCTGTGGTCGCTTGGCTTGCAGATCCTTGTAGAGCGGCTGGTGCTGGTGCCAAAGAATCGCGAGATGAATCTTGGGATCGACCTGGAAGGCGAAGGTACCTGCTGCACATGGGCCAGCTGATGAGCTCCCGTGCAGCCGGTACTCCACCCGATCCCCATCAGCAAACGGCCCGACATTGATGAACCAATAGCTATTGGCGTCGCGGTTGAAGTTCCACGTGCCTTCCACCTGTTCCGTATTCACCGAGCTGTCCGGATGCACGATCCGAACGTCGATCCAGGTTCGTTGGCCCTCCTCGATGGGCCAGGTGCCGAACTGGAGGTTGACATTTTGTCCCGCACTGACATGGAACGGAAAACGAGGCGTGGCCGATGTGAGATGCCAGATCACCATGGGCTATGACGCTCCAGCTCCGTCCGTCTCATCGTGGCCGTAGAACTGCGGTCTCTCAAGATCACCTCATCAGCTGCCCGGCCGCTCACCAATCTGTTCTCGTGACTTCCTCTTCCATCGTGGGGAAAAGGCTGGCGTTGCCGCCGCATAGCGTGCATAGGTCTCGCCGAATTCCGCACGGACCTCTGCCTCCTCTTTGTGCGCGAGATGGACATACATCCCCACCAGTATGGGGAACATGAGCAGCGTGGGAATGGTTGGCCACTGCAGGAGGAAACCGAGCATGATCACGATGAAGGCCGCATACTGAGGATGTCTCATCCAGGCATAGGGTCCGGTCGTGGCCAGCGTCTGGGCCCGTTGCGCTCGATACAAGACTTCCCACGAGGCCGCCAGCAGGATTAATCCCCCGAAGATCAGCAGCTCGCTGAAAATGTGCACGGGATCAACATGCGCATGGCCTTTCATGCCCAGCAGGGTATGCCAGAGATGCCCGGTTTCATGAGACAACACGTTGACTTCGGGATACTGACTCGCCAGCCATCCCGACAGCAGATAGATGGTCAATGGAAACCCATACATCTCCGCAAACAGGGCCACGATAAACGCTGAAAACGCGCCCAGGGATCGCCAATCGCGTGTCGTCCGCGGACGCGTGAAGCTGAACGCGAAGAGGATAAACACCACCGAGTTGATGACCACTAGCGACCACAACCCATAGGCTGGTCCTTCATCCATGGGAATGTCCTCCGGTGTTGTCCTGTGAGCTGGCCTGCTTCTTGCCATGTTGAGGTTCGGCGACATGGTCGCCATGTCGCCCGTGCAGAAAGAGATGGAGCAATGGACAAGCAAGCAGAAACACATACGGCAGTGCACCGAAGAGATGAGCCCGGTGCTCGGTGAGCAGGAAAAACCCGAGGATGGCCAAAATGGCACACAGCAGGATCGCTCGTAAGCAATGGTTCACCATCGGAAGTTCCTCCTCTCAGCAACGCCCACGATTGCCTTCCGCTCCACCCGCACAAGAGCTTCTCTGTGAACCCCGATGTCCTCCTGCGCTGCCGTCCTCACTCCTACCAGAGGGTATCGTCTCCTATACATAAGCATTGGCGGCATATTGCTGGACCATCCGGTGTGTGTTGAAAAACGAGGCATTGAACGCAATGGTAGACCGCATGATCTCACCCCATCGCTCCTGGTTCTGATAGAACAAGGGCGCAATCACCCCGCGCAGCTTCTCATACAACTCGCACGCATCCTGATCGCGGCTCCCTTCCTGCGAAATGGATTCAGCTGACCCTGGTCCGATGGACCACCCTGTAGTCCCCTCAATATGACCTTCGATCCACCAACCATCGAGCACGCTGAAGCTTGGTACCCCGTTGTGCGCGGCCTTCATCCCGGAAGTTCCAGAGGCTTCCAAGGGTGGGAGTGGCGTGTTCAACCACAGGTCGACGCCTGCGGTGAGAAGCTTGGCCAAGCGCAGGTCGTAATTTTCTAAGTAGACGATCGAGATCTCCGGCTTGAGCTGCTCAGCGATGTGGTTGATCCGCCGAATGATCTCTTTTCCCGGCTCGTCCTTGGGATGGGCTTTCCCCGCAAAAATGAATTGGATCGAACCCACCGTGCGGGCAATGTCGAGTAACTGGCTCGGCTCCGAAAGGACGAGATCTGCCCGCTTATACTGGGTGGCGCGACGTGCGAATCCAATGGTCAGCGCGTCGTCGCGGAACGGCAACGACGTCCGTTTCCGGATCTCCTCAAGCAATCGTGCCTTCGCTTGAACATGCGCCGCCCAGATCTCTTGGGTCGGAATGCCGATGGCATAGCGGAGGGCGAAAGGATCAGTCCGCCAACAAGGGATATGCCGGTCATAAAGCTGCTGGAAGCTGGGAGACGTCCAGGTGGCCGAATGCACACCGTTCGTAATGGAGTCGATCGCATACCCCGGGAACATTTCCTGCGAAACTTCCCCGTGGCGCTTGGCGACGCCGTTTACATAGGTGCTCATATTCAAAGCGAGCAGAGTCATGTTGAGTCGGTCCCGCCCGGCCAGCATCTGCAACACTTCTAGAGGCAACAAGTCACCCATGACCTGTTGCACGAGGCCATAGTCAAACTGATCATGGCCGGCCGATACCGGCGTATGGGTCGTGAAGACGCACAGGCTTCGGACCCTGACGAAATCCCACTCCGTCGTGCTTGTCGCCTTTGACGTCCGCAAGAGTTCGAGGGCCAGCAATGCCGCATGACCTTCGTTCATGTGGAACCGTTCGATGTGGGTGTAGCCCAAGGCTTGGAGCATTCGGACGCCGCCGATGCCCAGCACGATTTCCTGAGCCAGGCGGTACCGTTCATCGCCACCATACAGATAACCGGTCAGCTCCCGATCGCTCGCTACATTCTCCTCGACATTCGTATCTAAGAGCACCAAGGGAATTACATAGCCCGTGAGGCCAGTGATGTCATACTGCCATGCCCGGACGACGACGGGGCGGCCTTCAATGGACACGTGGATCGTCGGAGGGAGCAACCGGGCGAACTGTGAGGGGTCCCACTGCACGGGACGCTCATGCTGGTTTCCCCATTGGTCCAAGGTCTGCTCGAAGTACCCCTTCCAATAGAGCAAGCTGACGCCGACAACCGGAATCTTCAGATCGGCACAGGATCGCAATGTGTCCCCGGCCAGCACTCCGAGGCCGCCGCTATAGGTAGGCATGCGGGGATCCATCGCCACTTCCATGGAGAAGTAGGCGATGCGCCGTACCGTCTCCGCGGCACCAGCGTCTGGACTTGCCAAGGCCCCAGCATATTTCTCGGGTGCAGCGAGAAATGCTCGCTTGCAGAGATCCGAGCAAAGATAGAACGACTGTCCTTGATACGAGACGACGAAGCTCGTCTCGACGGACACTGTCATGCCGCACACGGGATCCTTCATGGGTTCCCCTTGCCAGGCCATTTGTGACCCTTTAAGGGGTCGGACCCATTACTGCTTCCTCAACCAAATCCGCTCGGTGTTGCTCAGCCGTCTTCACGATCTCGGTTGCTGGATCACCTTCAGCCTGCAGTATGTCCACAATCATCACTTTCTGCTCGAGCCCCCGTTGGAGCTACTGCATCGATCGAATCATGTGATACCTGCTCGCTTCGTGCGCCTGCTGTCATTCGCCGTCGTTAGCCTTCAACAACACTTCTCCATTTCAGGTTTCTTTTTCTCAATACTGGTGACGGCGCCGGTCGCACTGTCTACGATTGCCTCCATCACAGTTCCATCAGTGGTCACCACCTCTACTTCCCACACGATGTTTCCTTGCTTTTTTTCCAACTCAGCCTCAATCACCGTTCCCTGAACTTTCTCGGAAGCAGCCTTGATGGCTTGCTCGATCGTGACCTTGGCTTCTGATGCCATCTCGGCCTTCGCTTTGAGTACGTCCTCCTTCATTTTTCCCATCATATGACCGCAGGCAGACACACTGAACACAAGCACTGCCCCAACCAGTACCGTTCTTCCTCTTCCATACCGCATCATGGTTATCTCCTCCTGATTAAACCCGGAGTTTCCTGGAAGCCCTCTTGTTTGACGTCACCGCTGTATTGGATTGCGATGCTCCCCGTCACTCTTTCTCTCTCTTCATCATCCGCTGATGTTCCTCCATCATTCGTTCGTGCTGTTTCATCATCTCCTTCATCCGTTCCATCCGCATCTCCATCGTGTCTTTCATCGTGGGATCTAGAGCCATCCCCTTCATCATGCCCATCATCTCGTGCATCATCCTCATCATCTCATGCATCATCTGCATGTCCTGGTGCTCCATTTCCTTCCCTTGCATCATAGGCATCTGCCCTTCTTCCATCATGCCAGAGCCCATCATCCCCTTGTCCTTCATGTCCGCGTATGACAGCGCAGGTACAAGCAAAAGCATGACCAAGATCAGGGTTACAGCCTTCATTTGTGTTTTCATGGTAGTCTTCTTCCCCTTTGGTTGTTGGTGTCTACGTTCAATGGTCCCCATTTTGAATTCTTCCTTGGAATTCCACTTTCTTCCCCTGCGTCCACCATCGCCAGGGCACATAGATCGCGGGGATCACAAACAGCGTCAGCAGCATGGCGGACAACACCCCGCCGACCATCGGCTCATCGCTCGGCATGATATGCGTGCAAGCCGACATCCCGAGAGCCAGAGTGACACCGAGGCATCATCCAGATGCTGTTCGAAATACCCGCGCGCATAGAGGAGACTGACCGCAACGATGGGGATCTTGAGATCGGCGCAGGATCGCAACATGTCACCCGCTAACACCCCCAAGCCACCGCTGTAAGTCGGCATGCCCGGGTCCATCGCGACTTCTATCGAGAAATAGGCGATGCGCCTGGCCACGTCCACGACGCCCTGGGCTGCTCCTGCGGGTATAGCCGCATAGCGTTCCGGTGTGGCCAAGAAGGTTCGCTTGCAGAGATCGGAGCAGAACCGAATCTCTCGTCCCTGATAGACGACAGAGAGTCCTTCACCAACCGGAATCATCATGCCGCAAACAGGATCCGTGGTCATTGGTCGGCCTTTCGTGACCGCTGGGCCTGGCGCACAACCTTCACCATCTCCAACATGACCAGCGGGATAGTACCCACGGCAAGCAGCAGGAAACAATCGGCGAGCGACAGGAATGACGTCTTCAGGAAGCGGCCTAACGTCGCGTTGTGATGGCTCCACACCTGGAGGCCGAAAGAAACGGACACGACGATGGCGAGGTTGATGTTCGAGAGCAGAGAGATGCGCCAGACGGGCTTGGTTACACTCCGACCGCCGAAGGCTCGCAGGAGTTCGGCGAAGACCAGAGTCGCAAAGGCCTCGGTGCGGGCCATTTCTTCGGTTCCCGTCTTCAAGCCGTAGAGGTACACCGCGAACGACACGCCGGCCGTGAGGCAGCCGGTGAGGAACATCGTAACAAGGAAGCTGCGGTCGGTGATACGCTCAGACCGGCGACGCGGGCGGTGCTTCATCACGTCGGGGTCGATGGGGTCGGTGGCGAGGCAGAGCGCGGGCAAGCCGTCGGTGACGAGATTAATCCAGAGCAGGTGAATCGGCTGGAGCGGGGTCGGGAAACCCACGACCACGCAGATGGTCATCAGCAGCAGTTCACCCGTGTTGCCTGCCAGCAGGTATTGGAGCGTCTTACGGATGTTGTCGTAGATACCGCGGCCCTCTTCAACGGCGGCGACGATCGAGGCGAAGTTGTCGTCGGTGATGATCATATCCGACGCCTGCTTGGTGACTTCCGTTCCTGATTCCCCCATGGCGATGCCGATGTCGGCACCTTTGATGGCGGGGGCGTCGTTGACGCCGTCGCCCGTCATCGCGACCACCGCATCGTTCGCTTTCCAGGCTCGAATGATGCGCAGTTTGTGCTCGGCGGTGACGCGGGCATACACGGCGACTTGGGGCGCGATTTTCCGCAGTTCTGCATCGGATAGCTTGTCCAACTCCGGCCCAGCGAGGGCGGCGTCGTCACCCGACGCGATGCCGAGTTCCCGCGCAATGGCCATCGCGGTGTGCGGATGGTCTCCGGTAATCATCACCACGCGAATGCCAGCGGCGCGACATTTTGCGACGGCCTCTTTGGCCTCCTGACGCGGCGGATCATACATCCCTGACAGACCGACGAACACGAGATCGCGTTCCACGGCTGGCGCGGTAAGGTCAGCGGACGACGCGTTGTCCAGGTCCCGATAGGCCGAACCGAGCACGCGCAGGGCTTGCTGCGCCATCGCATCGTTGTGCGCCACAATGTTCCGGCGATCTTGCTCGGTCAGGAGACGGACCCCGGTGCTGGTGTAGAGGTTTGTGCAGCGCTCTAATAGTACGTCGGGAGCGCCGTTGATGAAGGCGCGGAGCTTCCCGTCCGGCATCCGGCGGATGACCGTGCTCCGTTTGCGGTCGGAGTCGAACGGGAGTTCGTGCTGCTTCGGCAGGTCCTGCTCAATGCGCTTCCGGTTTCCGCCTGCTTTGCGACCGGCAGCGAGCAAGGCGCCTTCGGTGGGGTCGCCGATGACGTTCCACGTCCCGTCTTCCTGGACGAGATGGGCGTTGTTGCAGCCGAGGAGGACGGTCGCCAGTTCGAGCAACGGCGCGGCATGCTGCGCGTCCGTTTTCTTGCCCTCGACGCACACGTCACCATCCGGCCCGTAGCCTTCGCCGGTGACGTCGTAGCGTTGGCCTGCGACGTAGAGAGCACGCACGGTCATTTTGCCGACCGTCAATGTGCCGGTCTTGTCCGTGCAGATGACCGTCGTTGAGCCGAGCGTCTCGACCGCCGGCAGTTTGCGCACGAGCGCACGGCGGCGGGACATGCGCAATACCCCGAGCGCGAGCGCAACCGTGACGACTGCGGGCAGCCCTTCCGGCACGGCGGCCACGGCAAGGCTGACCGAGGTCATGAAGAACTCGAAGGGCGGTATCCCGCGCAGCAGCCCAAGCCCGAACAGCAGCGCGACGATGGCCAAGGTTGCCCACACGAGGAGATGTCCGAACGAGTCGAGCTTCTTCTGCAGAGGCGTGCCTGCCTCCGCCCCAGCCTCTTCTATAAGACCGGCGATGCGACCTAGTTCCGTGTCCATTGCCGTGGCCACCACGACCGCCTGTCCGGTGCCCGCCGCGACGCTGGTTCCCATAAAGACCATGTTTTCGCGGTCTCCGAGCGGGATGTCGCCCTGCTCCAACGCGGCAGCCTGCTTTGTTACCGCATGCGATTCGCCGGTCAGCGCAGACTCGATACACTTGAGCGAGGCCGCCTCCAGGAGTCGTGCGTCGGCCGCAACCAGGTCACCGGCTTCCAGCGCGAGGATGTCACCTGCGACGACGCCCGAGGCGGGAATCGAAGTGACCTGTCCGTCACGCTGCACCGTGGCGTGGGGCGAAGTCATCTTTTTGAGCGCCGCGATAGATTTCTCGGCCTTGAATTCCTGGTAGAAGCCGATGACGGCGTTGAGGATGACAATGGTGAGGATGGCGATGGCATCCATCCGTTCGCCAAGCAGGCCGGAGATCACAGCCGCGGCGATGAGAACCCAGATGATCAGACTCTTGAACTGGGCGAGGAACATCTGGAGCGGGCTGATGGGTTTGCCTTCTTTCAGCTCGTTCGGGCCGTTCGCGGCAAGTCGACGCGCAGCCTCCGGCGCAGAAAGTCCGGAGACTGCGGAGCCGAGTTGGACCAACACTTCCTCGGCTGACTGGCTGTGCCAGGCGTTGCCTTTCGGTTGTGCGGCAATGGCGGGTGCTGTGGTCATACGGGGACTTCTTTCGAATCGAGACATTGCGTGCGGATCCCCTTCCGCTCCTGTACTGCGGGGTAGACGTCTGGGTCGATGATGACAACGAGCCGAAGCATCTGAGCGTTCAGAAACCAGTCGATCACCTTGGCACCTTCTCCTCCACGAGGATCACGAATGGCAACCATTGCCGAACCGATGATCGAACCCAGGGCGATGCCTGCCTCACCCTCCCACGAGCCGACGGCCCTGCCCCCAAGATTTTCCGGATCGAAACCGATCAACATGACGCTGATGAGAAACGGGGACACTCAGAAGCCCACCGAAGTTCCGATGGCTCCTCTGACGACAGTAGCGGATCAAGCCGAACCAAAACGCAAAGAGGGTGATCGCAATGTGGCCACGACATGGCTCACTCCCTTCTGCTCACACGAACAGTCGATTGTTCTCGACGCGCCACCTACCGGCGGCCCTTGCTTGAGCGACTCATGTGTTCACTAGCCAAGGTCGCGGCCTCGTCAGCCATCTTCCTGTAGTTTCGAGCAATCGTACGGCAATGCGCTGCTTGCTCAGCTATGTCACTAGCCTTATAGAGCTCTGGGTGATGCTCATAGGATTCAGCTGTATTGTCCCAGAACCGCGCTTGCGCTTTGAAATTCTGAGCCTGATCGGCATAGTACATCGCTAGTTGCTGATGACCGCCCTTGATAATCGGGCTCTCAACCGGCGACGCAGCGAAGCTTTGCATTGCGAACAGAAAACCCAGAATCATGAACGCGGAAACCCATTTAACCTTTAGCATCAAACACCCTCCTCTGTTTGCAGTGAACTATTTCACTGCGTTGGTGAGTTGCAGTTGTCTCGCATCATCACCCGTACTATGTTCCCGTATCTTCCGAGTGCTCAAGCCGAGACACTGACGCACTTCTGTTATAATAGACGTTGAGGGCCCTCTAGCATTACAGTTTGGGGTCTCCGGACGAATGCCGCACCCGACTTTTCATCGTCGGAAAGGAAGAGACATCACACGTGCAGTTACGACAACTGCGCTCACAGCACGGACCGCAAAAACGCACTAAGCGTGCCCGTAGGACTTGGCGTGCCCGATGTAAACGCACCCTCACGTTATTGCGGGTCATCGCCAATTCTTGTGCGACTGTTTTGGATGACTCGCCCTCGAGATCAATGCGCCGGATGAGTTCCGCATAACTTGGCCGCAGGGTTGGCAGAAGCACGTATGCACAACTGCATGGGTTGTCGCCGACCTCCTCAAACGGAGGCACCTTGCCATGCCCTGAGTGGATGAGGACCTGGCGATAGGCTTTCTTTCCCCTCGCTTCGACCGCATGCTTCCGCAGATAGTCGACAAGGGTATGGCGGAGAATGCTGGAGAACCAGGCCACGGCATCCTCACGACGCCGCGGCGAGGATCGGCGTTCTATCGTTTGGAGAACACTCTGCTGGAAGAGGTCCTGCGCAACGTTGGCATCCCCAACTCGTTTGCGCAAAAAAGACAGGAAGGTGCCCCTCGCATTCAGAATTTGCTGGATCGGGTCCTGTCCGCTATGCGCTTGTGCACGCCGATTGTTGCTTTGGTTCCTGCGCCTCATTATGACCAGGCCACTCCCTGTCCAACAGTGCTGACTTGCGTGGCACCGACCCCACGACGATACGCGTCGGAGCAGGCCGGTCCTGCCTTCAGCGCTGGACCTCGTCCACGGCCTCACTAACTCGTTGAGTTGGCCCATTGTTGGCGTGCCTACCGGACCATGCCCTACGGATGCATCGAGCGGTGTTCCGCGGCCAAAGCATCGGCTTCATCCGCCGCTTTTTTGCAGTTTTGGGCGATCGCGCGGCAATGTGCGGCATGCTGCGCCGTGTCGGCCTTCGTGTCCAGCTCCGAATGCTTCTCATAAAATTCGGCCGTGAACTCCCATTGCTTCGCTTTCTCCCGAAGCTCCTGAGCCTGGTCAGCATAGTAGTTGGCCAGGAGCGGATGATCGTAAGGGCTAATCAATCTGTTGGGACGGCATTCCCGCGCATCCCTGACCTAATAGAGCCAGGCCTAACACCGACAGCACGGACATTGAGCGAATCATGGACCTCATCACCGCCTCCTCCTGTTGTGCGAGAACGCGCAGAGTTCTCGCTTCAATAACAATCCCTTCGACATGTGCTCACAGGCGGCCCCCTGTTTCCTGAAGCAGCAAAGCCAATGCCTTACATAAATGTTTTCGGAAAGTCACCACTCTATCGGCGTCACAGAGCAACTGCGTCTCGAAAACCGAGGCGTGCACACTCATCGCAAGTGGCAGAAAAGGCCAACCCCGGATAATGCCTGACCTAAAATGCTACACCTACAAACCTTCGTTGATTCCTTTCTCAGTCTGTGATAGCGATTGACGCTGTCAGGAGAGAATGGGGCTTATGCGCACTCGCTGGTCGGGCCGATGGCTCAGCGCCGCCTTGTTGGCAACAACAATCAGCTGCGCGTCCGGTCCTCCACAAGATCTCATCTTGCAGGACGATCATGCCGGGCTCACACGCTGGTATGCGCGGGAGGCCGCCAGCCTGCGGGATAAGGCAGAGGAGATGCGCCGGATGGCGGAAGAATACGCCAAGCCCGACTACCTGACATCTCCGAAACAAACCAAGGAAGAATTGATTGCCCATTGTCAGCTCTTCATCAAGCTCTACACCGAGGGAGCCCGGGAAGCCGAGGCGCTCGCCAAACTCCACCACGGTCTGGACAAGACAATTGAGTAACTCTTCACAAGCAGTGTCCCTCTGTTGAGAAGCAGATTTCGCGGGACGGCGCACCTCCATCTTTGAGCCGCATCTCTCTCCACTGTTAACCAACGACACATCCTGGCAACACAGGCCCGGTAAGGATTGCACTTGGGCGCCAAGTGTGTCTGCTCGCTTTTAAAACCACGCCCGTACCCCCGCCACGAACCGGATCTGACTCGGGTTACCGCCCTCTTGGCGAACCAAGTTGGCCGTCTCGCCAAAACTCTTGTCTAAGGAAATGCCCACGTAGGGCGCAAACTCGCGCCGGATTTCATAGCGCAGCCGAACCCCGAATTCGAGATTGTTCAGACCCGAGCCGGTCGTGAACTCCTCGACTCGTTGGATGGCGGCGTTGGTTTCAAAGCGGGTCTGGAGGATCAGTCGTTGCGTCAGCAACATGTCCTTGGTCAACGACAGACGCGCGGACACGGCGCCGTTCTGCGCAATGAATAGGGCGGCCTCCAGTTCATAGTTGTACGGCACGAGCCCCTCGATCCCGATCACTCCCAGTCCGCGCGTCACATTGCGTCCCCGGAACGACTGCGTTTCAACGCGGCCGCCTACCTGAAAATCGTAATACTTTTGGACGAACCGTCCGTAGAGCATTTGAAAATCCACATCGTAGTCCGCCTTGAAAGCCGTATCCCGCTGCCCCTCGCTTTTGAACCAGATCCGGTTGTAGTCACCGCCGTACCAGCCCTCGATGTCCCACCGGTAGTCGTCACGACTTTGACCCGCGCCTGTACTCGGACGGTATTCTAGAACGTCAACGAGGGTGAACAGACGATTCTCCTGATCATTGACGGGACTCGGCCAGTCACGTTGCTGGGATACATTCAGTCCCGCCCGCTCTTGCCGGGCTAAAGGGCCGATGGGCACAGACGCCTGGGACGCGGCAGAACCGGCTTGAACCTTTGAGCTTGGAACCGTATCGGTCATCGTCGATCGAATCGGGGTCGCGGGGAACTGGAGTGTCGATTGCGCAACGACTGTCGAGTCGATGCCGGCGCTGCACAGGCACGCCAGACACGCTGCAAGCACGCCTCGTAAAGAAACGGTCACCTGGGGCTCTCTCGCTCGTCGCCCGTCACCTCGACGACACGGAACATCCCCGCCTCCATGTGGAGCAGCAGGTGGCAGTGAAACGCCCAGCGTCCCGGGGCGTCCGCCGTGATGGCGACGGACAGCCGCTCGGCCGGCTTGACGATGACCGTGTGCTTACGCGGCAGGTATTCGCCTGCCCCGTTTTCCAGGTGCATCCACATGCCGTGCAAATGGAGCGGATGCTCCATCATGGTGTCGTTCACGAAGGTCCAGCGCAACCGCTCGCCGTAGCGGAAGCGAATCGGTTCGCGGGCTTCTGAATATTTCTTCCCGTCGAAGGACCACATGTACCGGTTCATATGGCCCGTGAGATGGAGTTCAATTTCACGCTCAGGCTCCCGTTGGTCGGAGTAGGGCGCAAGACTTTTCAAATCAGTGTAGAGCAGCACCCGCCGCTCACTGTCTTCCAGTCCTCTCCCTGGTTCCCCCAACCGGTTCCGCGAATACTCGGCCACCGTTTGATTGCCGGGGCCATGATCGTCGGGGCTATGCTTGACGGGCTCGGCGCCGGGAATCTTCGAGCGGCGTGGATCGCCCGCACCCATGGCCGGCATCTCGTGCCTATCCGGCATCTTCTCCATTCCTGAACCGTGTTGCCCGTGTTCCATGGTTGGTGTGTCGTCAGACGGTTTCACGCTCGGCATCTCGCCGGACGGAGCCATGCCGGGCATTGTCATGCCGCCGCCATGAGCGTGCGGCTTCATACCCGGCATGTCCATTCCCTGCATGTCCATGCCTTCCATCTTCATGCCCATATCCTCCATCGTGCGGAGCGGCCTGGGGCGGCGTTCAGGAATCTCCGCGCTCAGGCCCGCTCTTGTCGCAAGTGTGCCGCGCGCGTAACCGCTGCGATCCATCGTCTCGGCAAAGATGGTGTATGGACGATCTTCGGCAGGTTCGACGATCACATCGTAGGTTTCCGCCGGTCCCATGCGAAACTCGTCCACCACGACCGGCTGCACGTTCTGCCCGTCCGTCTGCACGACGGTCATCGTGAGTCCAGGGATTCGGACGTCGTAGAAGGTCATGGCGGCCGCATCGATGAAACGGAGGCGCACCCGCTCGCCCGGACGGAACAGTCCCGTCCAGTTGCCGGCGGGCGACCGGCCGTTCATCAGATACGTGAACGCGTAGCCTGTGACATCCGCAAAGTCCGTCGGGTCCATCCGCATCTGGTCCCAACTCAAGTAGTTCTGCAGCGCTGGCCAGAAGCCCATGCGCCCCACGTCGGTCAAGAACTCCCTCGTCGCGCGCTTTTGGAAGTTATAGTAGCCGCCGAGCTTCTTCAGATTGGAGAGCAGGGTTTCGGGCGAGTCGAAGCTCCAATCCGAGAGCACCACCACATAGTCACGCTCGTAGCGAAAGGGTTCCGGCTCTTGTGGATCAATGATCATCGGCGCGTACATGCCCATGAGCTCCTGGCCACCCGAGTGACTATGAAACCAATAGGTCCCGCTCTGACGGATTGGAAACTGGTAGGTAAAGGTGATGCCCGGCTCGATGCCGGCGAAGCTGACCCCGGGCACGCCATCCATCTCGGGCGACAGAAGCAGCCCGTGCCAGTGAATCGACGTACTTTCTTCAAGCCGGTTCGTGACGCGCAGCGTCGCCTGTTGCCCTTCTTTCAGGCGGATCACGGGACCCGGAATGGTTCCATTGATCGTCATCGCCGTCCCTATTCGACCGTCAACCCGGAATAGCTGCTCGCTGATGATCAGATCGATGGCGTCTCCGCTCAGCGGAGTCTGTGCACCGGTATTGGCGGCGCTCATCAAGGCATAGACGGGAACCAGTCGTTCCATGGCTGCGAACAGCCCCAACGCCCCGGCGCGCTTCAGCAGCAGACGTCTCGAAATATGGTCGGAGTTCATGTAGTTCCTTCCTTGACCTACTTGGAATGCCTCAAAGAATCCTCCGGCCTGTTCCCTCAGCCTAGTCTAGTGGCTGTGCATGTGCCCATCAGAACCGGGCATGGTCACTTCTTTCTCCGGAACCGACACCCCCGCGAGCGGAGGCGAGTTCCAGATCACTTTGTTGCCTGGCGCCAGATTCGCCGTTTTCTTTAAGGAAAAGCGCGTCACCCTCTTGCATCGCGTTGAGTCGATACAAGACCATCCCTGAGTTGTAGTGGGCTTCGGCGAACTCCGGAGATGCGGCGATCGCCGCGTCAAAATGTTGCTTGGCGTTTTCCCACCGATTCTGTTGATAGACGTGAACCCCTTCGTCATTGTGATGCGCTGGCGCGGACAAGACCGTCCGCTTGGGTATCGACTGACACCCGAGCCACCATCGCTCCGACCAACACCACGACCGCCAACACTCCTCTTCCTGTCATTTCATCCCCCTCCATTCTTGGGTAATGCCGCATCGCTCGTTTGATTCGTTGTCCGTTCTTTCCACCACCACATGACATAGACGGGCGGAATGGCAAACAGCGTCAGGATCATGGCGGAGAAGACCCCGCCGACCTATTAGTCGGCCACAGCCGCAGGACGAAACACCGCAGAGTAGGCAATGCTTGGGCCAACCTTCCGCTCGAATGCAAGGCCCGCAGTGCCGGCCATCTTCTGCAGCACCCGAAGCGAGATAAAATCCGGGTCGATGAGGAGTTCGCTGATCAGAAGTCGGCCACCGGGCTTGAGTACCCGCCGTAGCTCACAGAGTGCCACAATTGCATCCGGGATTTCTCCAAGGACCCCGATCAGGTAGGCAGCGTCGAAGGTATGATCGTGATACGGAAGCTTCTGAGCGTCTCCCTGTCTTGCGACGATGTTGGCAAGGCCACGGCTCGCTGCTCGCCGTTTCAGGTCATCGATCATCTCTTGTTGCACATCGAGGGCATCGAGAATTCCGTCGGGGAGAAGCGAAGCCGCGATCGGCAGGGCGTGAACACCGATTCCAGGGCCGACCTCTAAGATGCGTTCTCCACTTCGAGGCTGAAGGATTCTCTTGATGTGATTGGGTGAATGGGGGCCTCGGGGAACAAGGAGCACCCACCGCATGAAATAGGGCATGGCGATGGGGAACCGGCGGCTCCACACGCGGCCCGCCATGTCGGCTCCAAGGGCAAACAGAGCGCATACCGCAGCCCACAGCAGCTCGCCGCGGAACGTCATGACAACGGCTAGAACCCATGCCACGATTTCAGAAAAGAAGAGACACGCTCTAAGGAAGGCCCACGTTTGCGGCTGCATGTCTTAGGGAACCTCTATGGTTGCATAATGACCGGGCGCTGAGTGGCCGGTGGTCACCGACGCGCACAAGAAGCAATCCGATTTCCCTCCGATGCCTTGTTGGGCGGCAGGCACGAGACGTCACGTCTGACTGGAGGGCGACCGTGCTGAATGAGATGGATTCCTACGCTGATAGTCTTCCTCCGACTTCATCTTCCCCCTAGGTTTCACTGCTTTCAACAGCGAGAGGGTCCCGAATGCTGTACTGTAGCGTGCGGTCTCCTCGACGCCATCAAAACCTGCCTCGCGGATCAGTTCCGGCAGCAACCCTTTCATGTTGTCGGCAGCTTCCTCAAGCCACCTGACAATGAGGGAGACGGTGACCATGACGGCATTGTGGGGCTTCCCGAAATCGGCGACATGCAACTCTCCGCCGGGTTGAAGGACCCGAAACACTTCTTTCAGCGTTTGGCGTTTCTGCTCCAAGGTCAAATGATGTAGAAGCAGACTTGAGAAGACTCGATCAAAGGAGTGGTCAGGATAAGGGAGATCGAACGCCATCCCTTTATCCAGTTTGATGTGGACTCCAGCCGTTGCGATTTTTGTGATTGCCAGAGCCAGCACCTTGGAATCTCCATCCAGTCCCACCACCTCGGCTTCTGGATGATCCTGCTTGATGAGCAGGATGAGCGTCGCGGTTCCGCAGCCAAGGTCCAACAGTCGATGACCCGGTTGAATGTGTGCTTGTTCTACAAGCCTGGGCTTGAAGACCGCTTCCCGCATGGTCCAGCGGATCAGCGGATCATAGAGCGATGTCAGCCAGCCGAATCGCAATGCCGGGATGTAATCTGTGTGTGTGTCGGTCATGGTCAGTTGCGCGCTGGCCCACTCTGCGGTTGTGTGGCCCTAGGAGCCGTGACGTGACCGGCCTGTCGTTCTTTCCACCAGCGCCACATCACGTAGACGGAAGGGATGACGAACAACGTCAGAATCATGGCCGAAAACACCCCGCCGACCATCGGTGCGGCCAAGCGCTTCATCACATCGGCGCCGGTCCCGGTGGCCCACATGACCGGAATCAGGCCGAAAATATTGGCGAGACCGGCCATGCTCATCGGCCTGATGCGTTCCACGGCACCCGCGTGCACGGTCTCGATGAGGTCCTCAAGAGTCCGAAGTCGTCCAGCCGCTTGGCGCCGCTTGCAGGCTTCATCGAGATAGGCCAACATCACAGCGCTGGTCTCGGCGGCCACTCCTGCCAACGCGATGATGCCGACCCAGACAGCAATGCTCATGTTGTAGCCGAGCCATACCATGTACCACATGCCCCCGACCAGGGAGAGCGGCACACCCAGCATGACCATGAGGGTTTCTGCCACAGAGCGGAACGTGAAGTAGAAGAGCACAAAGATGATCGCGATGGTCATCGGGACAAAGATCGTGAGCCGCTCCCTGACCCGCTGCATGAATTCGTACTGGCCGGACCAGGCGATGGTGTAGCCGGAAGGCAAGGTGACTTTTTCTCGCACCACCTGTTTGAGATCGTCCACATAGCTCCCGACGTCCCGGCCGGTCATATCGACGAACACATATCCGGTCAACATGCCGTCTTCATCGCGGATCATCGGCGGCCCTTGCAGGAACCGGAGCGTGGCAAGTTGCGCGATGGGAACCTGCACGCCGGTCGGCGTTGCCACGAGCACTCGACGTAGCTTCTCCGGATCATCCCGCAGCTCGCGGAGATACCGCACGTTGATCGGATAGCGTTCCCGCCCCTCGATCGTGGTATCGATGTTCTCGCCGCCGATCGCCGTCTCGATGATCTGGCCGACGTCCATCACCGTCAGCCCATAACGGGCGATCTCCTCCCGATTGATATCGAAGTCCAGAAAGTATCCACCGGACACTCGTTCTGCATAGACACTCCTCGTGCCGGGGACGTCCTTCAAGGACATTTCGAGGTGTTTCCCGATCTCCTCAATCTGCTTCAGATCCGGCCCATAGATCTTAATGCCCACCGGCGTCCGGATTCCGGTCGTCAACATATCGGTTCGGGCCTTGATGGGCATGGTCCACGCATTGGTTACGCCAGGGAATTGGAGAGCCTTATCCATCTCATCGATCAAGCGCTCATATGTGACCCCGGGCCTCCACTGCTCTTTCGGCTTAAGCTCGACGACCGTTTCGATCATGCTGAACGGCGCGGGATCGGTGGAGGTATCGGCCCGGCCCGCCTTGCCGAACACCCATTCCACCTCCGGAAACGCTTTCAGCTTGCGGTCCATCTGCTGGAGCAGCATCGAAGCCTGCGTGACCGAAATGCCGGGAAGCGTGGTCGGCATATACAGGATCGTGCCTTCGTACAGCGGGGGCATGAACTCCGTGCCCATGCGCTGGAACGCCGGGATGACGGTGGCCGTCAGTCCGACCGCCACAACCACCACGGCGACCCGATACTGCAACGCCAGGCGCAGAACAGGCGCATAGAGTCGTTGCAGGAGACGGCTGACGGGATGACGCTGCTCGGTGATGATGTGCCCGCGAACGAGCAAGGCGAGGAGGGCCGGAATCAACGTAATGGCGAGGAACGCGCTCGCTGCAATGGCCAAGTTCTTCGTCCAGGCGAGCGGCTTGAAGAGACGGCCCTCCTGTTCCTCCAGCGTGAACACCGGCATGAACGCAATGGCAATCACCAGCAGCGAGGCGAAAATCGCGGGACCGACCTCTTTCGCCGAGTCAATGAGCACCTGAGTCCGGTCTCCGATGCAGCCATCGCGCTCCCACTCCTCCAGGCGTTTATGTGCGTTGTCCACCATAACAATGGCCGCGTCCACCATATCGCCGATCGCCACAATGATGCCGCCGATGGACATGATGTTCATGCCGATGCCCATGAGATACATCGGAATGAACGCAATCAGCACGGCCAGCGGCAGAGTCACAATCGGCAGCAAGGCCGAGCGGAGGTGCAGCAGAAATCCGACGATCAACACGCTGACGACAATCAGTTCCTCGACAAGATTCTCATTGGCCGTGGCGATGGACGCCCGGATGAGGTCGCTGCGGTCGTACGTCGTGACGACCTTCACCCCCTTGGGCATGGACGGTTCCAATTCCTTGAACTTAGCCTTGATCCGTTCAATGACCGCCAGGGCATTTTCCCCGAACCGCATGATGACAACCCCGCCGACTACTTCTCCTTGGCCATCCAGTTCGACCAGCCCGCGCCGCATGTCAGGACCAAGCCGGACCGTGGCGACATCGCGCAGTAAAATGGGCGTCCCGTTCGGATTGACGCCGACGGCGATCTTCTCGATGTCCGCCACCGACTTGATATAGCCCCGGCCGCGAATCATGTACTCGATGCCGGAGAATTCCACGACGCGGCCTCCGACGTCGTTATTGCTCTGGCGGATCGTCTCGACGATGTGCGGGAGCGAAAGTTTGTAGGCGAGGACTTTGGTCGGATCGAGATTCACCTGATATTGCCGCACGAAGCCGCCGACGCCGGCTACTTCGGCCACACCGTCAACGCTCAGGAGCCAGTAGCGCAGATACCAATCCTGGAACGAGCGTAACTCGGCAAGGTCGTGCCGGCCGGTGTCATCGATCAGGGCATACTCAAAGATCCAGCCGACCGACGTGGCATCCGGCCCCAACTGCGGCGTCACGCTGTCCGGAAGCCGGCCTGCGAGTTGGTTCATATATTCGAGGACGCGGCTCCGCGCCCAATAGATGTCCGTGCCGTCCTTGAACAAGACGTAGACATAGGAAAAGCCGAAGTCGGAGAAGCCACGGACAACCGTGACTTTGGGGGCGGAAAGCAGCGCGGTAACAATCGGATAGGTGATCTGATCCTCAACCAGATCGGGAGAGCGGCCCGGCCACTTCGAATAGATGATGACCTGCGTGTCCGAGAGATCCGGAATGGCGTCCACCGGCGTGTTCTTCATGGCCCAGAACCCGGCCGCGGCGAGGCCGAAAACGAGCAGGAACACAATGAACCGGTTCCGCGCACTGAATTCGATGATGCGTTCAACCATGCTCTTGTTCTTTGGTTAGTTTGGTTTGTCTCGTTTGTTTGGTTTATTCGAATCGAAACCAGACAAACCAGATAGACCAGATAAACCAGACAAACGTTATCTCTATTTCATTCCCGGCATACCCGCCATGCCGCCCACGGCGGCCTTCAGTTGGCTTTCGGAATCGATCAGGAAGTTGGCTCCCGTCACGACATGCTCCCCTTCCTTCAACCCTTCTTTCACCTCGACCCAGTCACCGGTCTTGGCACCCAGTTTGACGCTCCGCCATTCGAGTTGCCCGCCTCCATGGTGAATGAAAAGCAGCTGGCGCTCCCCCGATTCCAAAATGGCGTCCCTCGGGACCACAAGTTTGGTGCCCAATGGAATCTTCAATTCCACATTGGCATACATATCGGGCTTGAGCTTCTCGCCCGGATTGTCCAGTTCGAACCTCACCTTCACCGTGCGCGTCTTGGGATCCAGCGTCGGATAGATGAACGCCACATGTCCATGCAGCTTTGTATCCGGGTCATAGGAGAGCGTCACGGTCGCGCCTTGCCCCATCTTTATGAAGGGCAACTCGTACTCGTAGATATCGGCTAGGATCCAGATATGAGCAAGATCGGCAATGAAGTAGAGTTCCGTACCCTGTGTCACAAAGGTGCCGACTCTCGCCTCCATTCGAATCACGGTTCCCGTGGCGGGCGAGTGGATCGGCAGAGCCCGTAAGACCGTGCCGGTCCGCTCCAAATCTTGAATATGGTTTGCCTTAATGTCCCAGAGCTGGAGCCGTCGGCGAGTGGCTTCCAACAGCTCCTTGGCGCCCCGGGACACCTCGGGGAATTCGCTCTTGCCCAGTTCCCGGTAACTTTGGAGCGCCAACAAGTACTCCTCTTGGGTCGCCACCAAGTCCGGGCTGTAGATGGTGAACAGGATCTGCCCTTTCTTGACGTGGTCGCCGATGGCGCTGACCAGTAATTGCTCGATCCACCCCTCGAATTTGAGGTTCACCCGCCCCACCAACCGCTCGTCGATTTCAACGTGCCCCACGGTGCGGATCACTTTGTCGAGCGGACGGCGAGTCGCTTCCTGGAACTTCACCCCGATGGTTTGGAGCCGCTCGGGCGCGATCGTCATCGTGTTGGCCTCGGCGACCGGCATTTCCTGCTTGGTGTGCTCTTCTTGGCCGTTATGGGCAGGCATCGGCATCTTGACGGGTTTCTCCGTGCCGGACGTAACGGTTCTAGGTTCCTGCGGTGAGCCGGCCGGCGAGGGCACCGGCTCGCGAGTCGTGAACCAAAATGCCATGGCAAGCCCCGCAACAACCACGATCGACAAGCCCGTGACAACCGTTTGCCTCATCATCGGCGAAGCACTCCTTCCGTGGTCCGTTCTCCGCTGTCCAACATCCGCGCTCCATCGTCGGGAGAGAAGGAGCCGGAGATCGTCAGCGGGCCACCGGTCACTTCCTCCAGTCTCGCCAGCGCCTTCTCGTGGGCGACCATTTCACCGTGCAATTCCAATTCACTCTCCTGCAAGGTTAGGAGGCTGTTTAATAGCGTGAGGAAATCCACCTTGCCGACCCCATAGCCAGCCTGGGAGGCCTGGAGCGCCATGGTGGCCTGCGGGATAATCGCGTCACGCAGGATCGTGACGAGCCGTTCTGCACGTTGGGCCTGTACGAAATCATCCTTCACCCGAAACAGGAGATCTTGCCGTGTGTTAGTGAGACTCTCGCGCGCTTCTGCGATTTCGGACAATGCCTGTCGCACAGCTTGCCGTTGCTTGGTCGTGTAATAGAGGGGAATGCGAATGCCGAGCATGACCTGATAGCCATTCTCATTGATGCGGTCATTCCGCAGTCCGAGGGCGCTTAGGTCAAAGTCTGGATAGTACTCCCGTCGGGCGAGCGCCACTGCTTGCTCACCCCGTTCCACTCCCTTGGCGGATGCCTGCAGGATCGGCGAGAAGTCTTCCGCGCGTTGGGTCAGTTCCGGCAACGGCAGCGTCAGCATCGTCACGTGGACCTCATCCGGGGTTCCGAGAGGGCCGGCGGGAGGCCGGTTTAAGATCCGATTGACCGCCGCATGCAGACTCTCCTTCTGCTGGTCGAGCACCGCCAGGCGATCCAGCACCCGCGAGATTTCGACCTGCGCACGGAACACGTCCTGCTGGGCGGCCTGGCCGACGGCATAGCGAGACTTGGCCGTTTTCTCGAACTGCATCAGCAGGACCTTGTTCCTCTCCACAATCTCGATCGCCTTATGGATAAAGTGCAAATCAAAATACGTCTCCTTGAGACGGGCGATGAGGCGAAGACGTATGGCCAGATATTCTTGTTCGATCCGATCGGCCTCACGCTGGGCCACTTCCCCTTTGAGTCGGAGTTTGCCGGGAAAGGGAATCTCCTGCCCGATCCCATACATGGCCCCCTGGAACGGCTCCACCATCGGCATCCGTTGATACCCGAATTGGACCATCGGGTCGGGGAGCGTTTGCACTTGCGGCACGACGGCCTTAGCTGCTTCCCATCGTTCTCGGGCCGCCTTAATTTCCGGACTCCGGGCGACCAGTTCCTCGATGAGACTCTGGAGAGCAATCCGATCGTCCCCGGGTGCCGTGTGGACAACGCTATCCGAACGCGTGGCACCACCAGTCTCTTGCGCGCCGCTGGCCCACAGAGGAGTGAGACCTACGACTGAGATCGTGAGTGCAGAGAAGATCCACAACGGGATATGAATAAGTGATCGTGTCACGGCAGCACCTCCAGATAAGTGCATTGAACAAACGAATCAGCACCGCTCAACGTCCGACGATGAGCAGTGCGTGAACGCACTGGAGGTGTGGGATCAGATTCGGAGGACCGAGGAAGACGCTATGGAGATAGGGACAATGGAATACGGACTGTTATCGGACCACAGAGTCTGGACTGAGAAGGCTGGGAGCACGGCACCGGCGCTGAGTATGATCGGCCCATGGTCAAGATCTCTAGCCGCGTCATTCTTTACTTGGCGTTCCGGCGATGACATGGCCGATGGCGGACACATAATCGTTCCCTCCATCGGACACGTCATTCCAGTCGTATCTTCCGCAAGCCACGCGACCTCTTCCGCCATGTAAAGATCGGGCAACGCGCACATCGCTCCGATCGCTTGGCAAAAGGCAAACGCGAACATCAGCGCGACGAACCCTGTACGGACTCGTGAAATCATGAGATCGACTACACTCCTCACCGCCTAGCGTCGCTGACCTTGACCTGCCCCCTTTGCTCCAGTCATTCTGAGAGTCCGAGGGCCTCGCTCCGGCACCCATGCGGGCGAGGGGCCCAATTCTCAGGATACGCACTGCCCACACGAATAATCGATTGTTCTCGACGCGCCACCTACTGGCCCTTGCGTGAGCGACTCATGTGTTCACTAGCCAAGCCCGCGGCCTCGTCAGCCATCTTCCTGAAGTCTCGAGCAATCGTACGGCAATGCGCTGCTTGCTCAGCTATGTCACTAACCTTATAGAGCTCTGGGTGATGCTCATAGTTTTCAGCTGCACCCTCCCAGAACCGCGCTTGCGCTTTGAATTCCTGAGCCTGATCGGAATAGTACATCGCTAGTTGCTGATGATCGCCCTTGATAATCTGGCTCTCAAGCGGCGTCCCAGCGAAGCTTTGCGTTGCGAACAGAAAACCCAGAATCATGAACGCGGAAATTAAAAATTTAACCTTATTTCCTCTCTCTCTCTCTCTCTCTCTCTCTCTCATACATCCTCCTCTGTTTGCGGTGAAGTACTTCACCGCGTTGGTTAGTGGTTATTCCTTCGGAACCCCTGCATCGCTAGTGAAGGAGCAAGAGTTTTGAGCACAATGGCACACTCCAAACTCTTCAGTCAATCCCAGTTTTAGTTGAAATTGCAAAGCTGATCCTTTCTTGGTGTGGAGTGGTGATTGCCCTGACAACGATCATGACCTCCCCCCCGAGAACTGGTCCAGGTCAATCTCTGTGCCACACCGGGGCCGCTTCGCTAATTTTTCAACTGAAGCTGACACCTTCGAATCACCTCCAGTTTGATCGACTCACCAGCATGCACGTAACTTACTAGCACTAACAGTGCCAGAAGTGTCAGAAAGGATGGTTGACAAACATTTCACAATCCCCACATTGAGATCCACATGTGGTTCCAAGTAAATTACACAACTTTGCAGGCAAAACTGCGAACCTCATACTTTGATCCTGCTGTGGCATATCGGGGCATCCGCCCATGTGGTACCTGTGGCAAAGTGCGTCCTCCTTTACTGAGTCCGGCATCGAGATTCGTGTGCGGCTCCTTTCTTTATAGTGTTTTCTCTACACGAGCTCTTACCTTCCTCACGGGGGTGGTGTGGTCAATCCCTCGCTGCGCGTAGCGACTCGATCACTGCCTAATGATGCTATCTCCACGGTTGCTCGTCCTCTTCGCCCCCTTTTCTGTAGGATGCGGCGGTAGACTGACTGCTGAAGCGGGCATCAGAGCCGTTTTGTGCTCCGGCGTTGCCGAGCCGAAGCGCCCGCTGGGAGCGGTGGCGAGGACTGTTCGACGTTCTGTTCAACGACAGATAGATTCCCCCGCCTGTACAGGCGGGGGAGAGCTCGTCAAATCACAGCAATCGTTGACGAACTCATCACGCACCTCTGGCATGGACTTGGCTTTTAAAGCAAGAAGAACTTCTTCATCAACGGAGGATCTGCCATGGAAAATCAGAGCGCCAAATGTTCAGCACCAGCCGTTGCCCTTGCTTTTCTTGGTGGCGCCATCGCGGGAGCCGTCGCCGGTATTCTTCTCGCTCCCAAGTCGGGGGAAGAGACGCGCCGCGAGCTAAAGGGCTATGCCAGAAAGACAGAGGAAGACGTAATCGAGAAGGCCAAGGAGGCGCGAGCCGCCCTCGATGAGACAATCGAGCGTGGCAAGCACTACCTGGCGGAGAAGAAGGCGGACGTCGAAGCGGCCGTCAAAGCCGGTCGAGAGGCGATGAAGGAGAGGATGGAGAAGTGCTGTAGCTAAGGGCATGCCGTGACTGCCATTCGCTTCCATGGCCGAGGGGGGCAGGGCGCCAAGACCGCGAGTCGCATTGTCGGGACCGCTGCGTTTCTCGAAGGGTATCAGGCGCAGGACTCGCCGATTTATGGAGCCGAGCGGCGCGGCGCGCCGGTTTCCGCCTTTACTAGGATCGCCAAGGAGCCGATTCGCGAGCGGGGTCTCATCGCCCGTCCCGACCTTGTCGTGATCGCCGACGCATCACTCATCCCCGATCCTGCCGCCCACGTACTGGAAGGCATCGATGAACGAACGGCCGTGTTCGTCAATTCATCGATCAGCGCCGAACTATTCTATGCCCAGACCTCCCTTCCCGGCCGGTTGACGACGCTGGACCTGACCGAGATTGCACTCCAACATTATGGCAAACGAGGAGCGATCAGTGCCTTGCTCGGCGCCGTCGCCGGACGACTTGTCGGACTCCGTCAGGAGTCGATCCGCGAAGCGATTGCACGGGAGTTGGCGGATCTTGGACTTGCAACTGACGTGATCGAGCGCAATCAAACCGTCGCCGCTCAGTGTTATGAAGCGCTTCAGACGGTGGCTCTGGACACAGGCTCACGCCGACCTGCAGCCTCGGCGCAGCTTCGAGCCCCGACGTATGAGCCACCGACCAGAGGAACGGCCAGCATTACGGCGGGTCCCAATTCAGCCATTCGATCGGTCAGCGGATGGCGGACGTTCCGGCCGGTTCTGCGTCCTGACTTGTGCAATGGATGCTGGCTCTGCTTTGCCAGTTGTCCGGAGGGCGCGATCACGATCAAGCCGGACGGCAAGCCGGCCATCTATTACCCGCACTGCAAGGGCTGTCTCGACTGTGTCGAAGTCTGTCCGACCGACGCGATGACGGTGGAGCGGGAAACCAATGTAGTTTGAAAGGTCTATTTGGTTTATTTGGTCTATCTGGTGCGTCGGACAAAAACCAGATAAACGGATTCCTCCAGCAGACCAGACAAACCAGACAAACCAGACAAACCAGATGAACCAGATAAACCAGATGAACCAGATAAACCAGATGATGACCGGCAATCTCGCGGCAGCCTGGGGCGCGCGTCTCGCCGATGTGGACTATGTGCCGGCCTTTCCAATCACGCCGCAAACGGAAATCGTCGAGACGTTGTCGAAGTGGTGTGGAAACGGTGAATTGAACGCCCGCTTCGTCACCTTGGATTCAGAACATTCGATGATGACCGCGGCAGGATCGGCGGCTGCGACGGGCGCTCGCGTGTTCACGGCCACATCGAGTCAAGGACTGCTCCATGCATTCGAAGTGTTATACACCGTGGCCGGGTGGCGGGTGCCGTTTGTCTTGGTGAATGTCTCGCGGGCTTTGGCTTCTCCGATCACGTTGGAGCCGGATCACAATGATGTGTTGGCGGCACGCGATTCCGGTTTTCTGCAGATCCATGCGGAGACCTGCCAGGAAGTGGTGGATTCGATTCTCATGGCCTATCGCATCGCCGAAGATCCACGGGTCTGCTTGCCGGCCATGGTTAATCTGGACGGCTTCGTGCTGTCGTTCACGCGCGAGCCGGTGATCTTACCGAATCCGGAGCAGGTGAAGCTGTTTCTGCCGCCGTTTCGACCGGCTCATCTCGGATTCAAAGCATCGGCTCCCCATGCGCTGGGAACTGCGGTGTTGGGCGGATCGACCTACAGTTACTTCCGGCATCAGATCCATCTCGCCTCGATGAATGCGTTGCACGTGCATGAAGAGGCTGCCGTTGAGTTTGAACGGCTGTTTGGGCGTCGCTATGACGTCATCGAAGGCTACCGGATCGAGGACGCGGAGGATGTGCTGGTCATGACCAACGCCTTCGCGAGCAAAGGCAAGGTCGCAGTCGATGCGGCCAGGGAAGAGGGCCGGCTGGTGGGCCTGCTCCGGCTCCGCATGATCCGTCCTTGGCCGGCTGATGCCATCCGCCACGCCCTGCAGGGCCGTCGGGCCGTGGCCGTTTTGGATCAAAATCTCTCTCCGGGGCAGGGCGGGATTCTCTTTCAGGAGATTGCAGCCTCTCTCTATCACGATGCCCTGCGGCCGCGGGCGCTCTGTTCCTTCATCGGTGGTCTTGGTGGAAAGAATCTCTCGGAGGGCGAGTTTCGCGCCATCTTTGAGCAGACGGCAGAAGCGGGGGTACGCGGAAAAGGCATCGGGCCGGTGTTGTTGTACACGGAAGCCGAGCATCGGGAGATGGAGCAGTTGCAGTTTCTCGCGCATGAACTCAAAACAGGCAGGTGAGAGTCGGCATGGCCTGGGAACCTCACATCTTTAAGGATCTTCATCAGATTCCGCGCGAAGAACACGTGTTTCCGGGGACGCCGCTCTGCGCCGGCTGCGGCGGGCTCGAATCATTGCGTCTCGCCTCGAAAGTACTTGGCAGCCATGTCGTCTATGTCAATGCGGCAGGGTGTTTTACCAATTTAGCGACCTTCCCGTTTACACCGCTCGATGCCTCCTGGCTCTATACGACGATGGGATCGGCGCCCGCCGGCGCGCAAGGCGTGCGTGATGCGTTGGATGTCTTGATTGCCAAGGGACGATTGCCGAAAGAAGAGGATGTGAAAGTGGTCGTGTTGGGGGGCGACGGGTCCACCTACGACATGGCCCTCTCATCAACCTCCGGAGCCATCACCAGAAAACTCGACTTTTATTATTTTTGTTACGACAACGAAGCCTACGGCAACACGGGCGTCCAGCTCAGTCCTGCTACGCCCTATGGAGCGCGCACCACCACGTCGCCTTGCGCTGTGCAGCATTCGACCGGCACCACGCAGGAGAAGAAAGACATCTTTGAAATTTGGCGCGCCCACAAACCACCATACATGGCAACCGTGTCACCCCGCTATCCGCTCGATCTCGAAGAGAAGTTTGTGCGCGCCGCAAAGTATCCGGGCCCCAAACTCTTCCTGGCCTTCGCCGCTTGTCCGACCGGCTGGCTGTTTGATCCGGCCTATACGCCGGACGTGGCGCGACTCGCCGTTGAATGCGGGCTCTGGCCGCTTAAGGAAGCGATCAACGGGGAGGTAGTGCATACCTACATGCCCAAGCTTCAGCCGGTTGAAGACTATCTCAAACTTCAAGGACGGTTCCGGCATCTGTTCGAACCGACGGTGCAGCCGGAAGCGATCTCGCATATTCAGGGAAGAGTGAATGCCTACTGGAAGCAAGTGAAAAGGGCAGAAAACATGGCCTGACGACGCTAACTGATTGCTTTCATTGAGAGAGGTTCAAAATGTCCAGGAATGCGTCCCTACCATTATATAGAGGGAAACAGGCCGCCCTTGGAATGGCGGTCCTAGGAATCCTTTGTGTTGCGTTCTCAGCTGGTTGCGCTGAGGTGAAGCATCGACAGAGTGAACAGTGGTCCAATCCTTACCTGCCCTCTGATACCAGGCATGCCATTCCTTTGTCGTCATCGGCCGGGAAAGAACATCGCGCGGTGATGCTGCAGCATCTGGAAACGATCCAAGCGATTGTCAACGCACTGGTCGAGGAGGACTATGAGTCGGCAAAAGGTTTGACCGAAGCTCACCTTGGCTTCTTCATGCATCGGCAGGCGATGGCCCGCCAGCAGCCGGAGAATTTCCCACCTGCCTATCACGATCTGGCAATGGCGCACCACGAAGCGGCAGAAGAGTTGGCGCGCATTATTCCCACCAAGGACCTGAAGCAAATTTTGCCTCAGTTCAATAACCTGTTGAAGGCCTGCGTGGCCTGCCATCTGGAGTACAAAGTACGAGATGCTTCGTGAAGCGTTTCATAGGAATAAGAGCGTATGGCTGATGGCTAATAGCTGATGGCAGGAAAAAGAGCTGAGGGCAAAAGCCTATAGCACGAGTTGGGAGGCAATTCTTTGATTGGGCCATAAGCTATTGGCTATACGCCATAGGCTCGAAGTTCGGCCTGCAGCGCCATATCGTGTGGGAAGAGGATCTGCTATTTCCTCTGTGGGAAGAGAAAACCGGCATGTCCGAAGGCGGGCCGACTTTCGTCATGCGGAACGAACATCGCCAGATTGGCCAGCAGCTCGAAGCCATTCATGACAAAGTGGCGGAGCAGAATCCCGACAGCGATCAAGAAGAGCAGGCGCTGTTAGATCTGCTCGGTTCTCACAACATGAAGGAAGAACGGGTGCTCTATCCCGCCATCGATCAGGTGACTAGTGCGGAAGAACGAGAAACGGTTTTTCGGACCATGAAGAATATTCCAGAGGACCGCTACAAGGTCTGTTGTGGGCAACACTGATTAGCTGGTTGATCTGGTCTCTCTGGTTTGTCTGGTCTGTTTGGATTTTTGGTTGAACGAAACTAACCAGATGAACCAAATCAACCAGATAAACAAAACAAACCAAATGAACCAGATAGACCAAATGAACAAGACAGGCTGGCTAAAATTTTTCAGCATCCTGCTAGTGGGCTGGCTGGGGATTCAGTTCACACACAAGTCTGACATGAATGTCTGGGCCGGTTCCCAGTCGTCGAACAAGAGCGCGATGGTTCGACAAGCTCACCATCCCGAGTTCCATCGAGGGAAAGCCCAAGGGGATGCCGAGCGGGGTAGAGCGGTCTTCAACGGGAAAGGCGTGTGCTACTACTGCCATGGCGTCGATGGGTCTCTCGATCGGCGACCTGAACTCGAAACCGAGACCGCCGCGCTCATCGCTCGACTGAATCCTCCACCAAGCGACCTGCGCAATCCGAAGGCGCTACACCTGAAGACCGACAGGCAGCGCGCCCATGCCATTCGCGAAGGCCATCCGGGAACAGGCATGTTTCCGGATACGACGATGACGGATCAAGAACTCACCAACACGTTGGCCTACCTCTCTCTCCTCCGGCGCGAAGGCGCACAGAAGTCTGGCGAAGCTCGCGTCCCACATATCAAGGAACAACAGCCGTGAGATCAGCCGAACAATGGGTGGCTCACTTGCTGACCGTGACGATACTCTTCGGCGGAGTTGACATGGTGGTCGAGAAGAGTTCAGCACTTCCTCTCGATGGCGCTATCCAGGTGTCGGAAAAGAAGAACGCGAGCGGAATGGCTCCCGCGCGTCCAGTCGGTGAGGCCAAAATGGGCGAGGAACTCTACAACGCCAGCTGCATAGTGTGTCATGGCCCACGTGCGACAGGCGGGATCGGCCCTCGACTGGCGAACAATCCCGTGCTGTCGAACGACCAGGCATTTTGGAAGATCGTGTACGAGGGACGACACGTGATGCCGCCGTTGAAGGGGGTCATCACCGAGGAACAAATGACCGATATTCGGACGTGGCTGCAGACGTTGCGGTGACTGGTCAGGTACAAAACTCTCTCCATGTTTGAATGCTCCTATCAATCATAAGAGCTTGCTGCACCTAAGCCTAGTTTCCTCTCCTCTGGCACCCAGGATTCCCAAGGGGCAAATAGCCACTGAGGCATCTTGACAAGGTGTAGCCAGATGGCTACAGTACTTCATGTTTGAGGTTCGTAAGACCGAAACGTTTTCCCACTGGATGGATGGACTACGTGATACGCGCGCACGAGCGCGCATTCAAGTCAGGATCGAGCGCTTGGCGACGGAGAATGCTGGAGATGTCAGGCCGGTCGGCGAAGGTGTTTCGGAAATGCGAATTGATTATGGCCCTGGCTACCGCGTGTATTACACAAAACACGGACGCGATGTGGTGATTTTGCTGGCTGGTGGTGATAAACGCACACAGGCCACTGACATTAAAACCGCCTTGCGTCTCGCACGGAATCTGTAGGAGCGCATGATGAGCAAAACTACAACAACTAGGTACGATGTTGCCGAGCATCTTCGCACTTCTGAGGAAATGGCGGCATATTTGGAGGCCTGTTTGGAGGAGGCCGATGGTGATGCCGCATTCATCGCCAAGGCGCTGGGAGATATTGCCCGCGCAAAAGGCATGGCACAAGTGGCGCGGGATGCCGGTCTGTCCCGCGAGAGCCTATACAAGGCGCTTTCTGGCGATCGGAGCCCTGACTTCGACACGATTCTCAAGGTGGTACGAGCGCTGGGGCTGAAGTTGCACGCCGAAGCACCCCGTGGCCGGCTCCGAGGATCAAGCTCGCGTTCAAGCGGACGGGCGACAAAACGGCGCGCAGCGTAAGCCTCCGTTTGCTATGGAACATGAGAAGGTGGAAACGGGGAGAGACCATTACGATTTCTTAAAAATGAGAATGCGCAAGAACCCATATGCTATGAGCAAGAAAATCAAGTACACCGATGTACCGTTGATCAAGGTTCGCGTCATCTCCGATTTTCTTCCTTCTCCTGCTGAATTGGCTTTTCGCGAAGAGGGCGTGAAAGTCACGTTGGCCTTGAGCAAGAAGAGCGTCGAGTTCTTCAAAGCCGAAGCATCTCGTCGTCACACTCAGTACCAGCGCATGATTCGTTGGCTTCTCGATGCGTACGTGGATACGCAGCCTCGTGCCCTAACTTCTCGCGCAGGCCGGACCACTCGCAAGCGGGCGGTTAGCTTTGGGTGGAAACAAGGGGCCGGACCCACTAGCTTCCGTCGAGCATGAAAAAGAAAACAACCAAATCCAGCGGCAATGTCTTTGTTGATCTTGGCTTTGACAAGGCCGAAGCTGCCGTGCTCCAACTGCGGGCGAATCTCATGAGCGATCTTCGCCTCTACATCGAGAGGCACAAGCTGACTCAGGCTCAGGCCGCCAAGCGCTTTGGCATCGCGCAATCCCGTGTGTCCGACCTCGTGCGTGGCAAATGGGACAAATTCAGCCTGGAAATGCTCATCACGCTCGAAGCGCGGATTGGGCGGAGAGTGCGTGTCGAGTTTGCAGCCTGACGGGTGGCGAGATTCTATGAGGGTATCATGAGCAAGACCGTGACCACTCGTTACGATGTTGCCGAGCATCTTCGAACTCCGGAAGAAATGGCGGCGTATTTGGAGGCGTGTCTGGAGGAGGCCGATGGGGATGCCGCCTTCATCGTTAAGGCGCTGAGTGATGTTGCCCGTGCCAAGGGCATGGCACAGCAAAGGGGTCTGACTCCTCAAATTTCATCCGAGAAGGCCATCCAGGCACAGGGATGTTTCCTGACACCACCATGACCGACCAGGATCTCACCGATACGCTGGCGTATCTTGCTCTCCTTCGACGCGAAGGTTCTTCGAAAACACCATAACCTCAAGACGGGATCACCGTTGTGATAGCCCTACCGATCATTTGGCAGAGGCTCATGAGTCCGGACGGGAGGACGTGCGATCGCTGCGACGCAACGTTTCAGGCGTTACAACGGGCATTCAGTACCCTCAAAGAGACTCTCAGCCCCTTGGGCATCCAGCCGATTCTCGAAACGAGAGAGATCGACGAGCGATCGTTCAAGGCCAATCCCTCCGAGTCCAACCGCATCTGGATCGCAGGAAGACCTATGGAGGAATGGCTTGGCGCACGAGTCGGCAGCAGCCGGTGCTGTTCTGTGTGCGGCGACTCAGAGTGTCGAACGGTAGAGATGGCGGGCACAACGTTCGAGGCGATTCCCGAGAAACTCTTTCTCAAAGCTGCGTTGATCGCGTCCGCTCATTTGTTGGACCCCACGACGGAAACGCCATCGCATGAAGGTGAGCATCAGTGCTGCGAGACCTGAGTCAAGTCTCACGGAGGGCGGGAACCAAGGAGGCTAACCGCTACAGTGGATGTAAAATGGCGTACCCATATTGTCGTATGGCCAAATGTATTGCCCTGTGCTAGTCTTTGTTCAGGCCGATGGCTGAAACACGTTTCGGGTGGGACCCAGACAAAGACGCCGCAAATCTGAAAAAGCATGGGGTGCCGTTCCATCGAGCCCAATACGCTTTTGCCGATCCTCGACGTGTCATCGCAAGGGATCTCACGCACAGTCAGTCGGAGGATCGTTTCTATTGTTTCGGCGAAGTTGATGGCGGCATCTTGACGGTACGGTTTGCTTACCGGGCTTCGGTTATTCGAATCATCGGCGCCGGTTATTGGCGCAAAGGAAAGGTAATCTATGAGAGCGAAAATCAAATACACCGATGAGCCGCTTGGCGAGATTCGCGTTGTCTCAGATTTTCTTCCTTCTCCATCTGAGTTGGCTTTTCGCGAAGAGGGCGTCAAGGTTACCTTGGCCTTGAGCAAGAAGAGTGTCGAGTTCTTCAAATCCGAAGCATCTCGGCACCATACGCAGTACCAGCGCATGATTCGTCGGCTTCTCGATGCGTATGTGGATAGGCAATCTCATACCCTAACTCATCGCGCAGCCCGGATCGCCCGCAAGCGGGCAGTCGGGTAGCTTTGGATGGGAATAAGGGGTCTGACCCCTTTGACCCCTTTTGATCGCGTCCGCTCAATTGTTGGACTCCACGATGGAGGGGCCGTCGCTTGAAGGTGAGCGTCGGTGTTGCGAGGCTTAACCCGCACATCGCGGCTGGTGGTAATAGGGGGTCGTACATTCGCAACATCATGACGGACTAGGAACTCACCGATGCGTTGGCCTACCTCTCTCCTCCGACACGAAGGTTCGTCGAAGAAGCCATAGTCGTCGAGCCTGTGTAATAAGCAACTTCAGTAGCGGAGATGGGCTGGCCTGGTGAATCCCCCGTGCTCGCGCAACGCGCGGCCTCAGAAGGGTGGGGGGGAGGGAGTGGCCAGGTGCCCTTCCAAGAGAGGAAAAACAAGCGAGCTTGGAAGGACTATCCCACTAATAGGACGGTGCTCGCCTGGGAAAGGGCGCGTCCCGGCCTGCCGGGGTGGGCGGGTGAGAACGAAGCACGCAGTTGTGGATTACCGGAAGCCGTCGCGGTGGGGGAGGGTTACGAGCAAGTTTGGGAGGACCATCGATAGCGAATAGTTGGGGACCAAACCAGACCGCCCTCAAATGAAAACAAAGGGGCTTGCCCTCACATTTTGTCGCAAATCCCCAGCAAGATGTCCGCCCCGATCTGTCCTCACAGGTGGCGTTCGTCAACTTGAAAGTATATCGAACACCGATATACAATCACCGCATGATCAAGAGCTTCCGGTGCGCCGAAACCGAAAGGCTGTTCAACGGCGAGCGGGTGCAGCGGTTCCGGAACATCGAATCGGTGGCGCGTCGTAAGCTGGAAATGGTCGCGGCTGCCAAGAGGCTGGATGATCTGCGAAGTCCGCCAGGCAATCGATTGGAAGCTCTGAAAGGCGACCGCACCGGGCAGCACAGCATCCGCGTGAACGATCAGTTCCGGGTGTGCTTTCGCTGGAATGAAGGCGCGGAGAATGTTGAGATCGTAGACTATCACTGAAGGAGAAGTACCATGCGTAAGAAACTGCTGCCACCTATCCACCCAGGTGAAATCCTCCGCGAAGAGTTCATGAAGCCGCTGGGTTTGTCCGCGAACGCGCTTGCGCGACGTCTTGGCGTGACGACCGCACGTGTCAACGAGATCGCTAACGAGCGGCGCGGCATCACTGCAGACACAGCGTTGCGGCTAGCGCGCTGCCTTTCCACGACGCCGGAATTCTGGATGAATCTTCAGCAGCGGTATGAGTTGGAAGCTGCCCGCCGGGAAATTGGCGTGGCGGTGGAACGTGAGGTCGTAGCACTTGATTTGGCGGGGTAGAACGTTCTTGTCGTTTATGTCTGGGTGGGATAAGGGGTTTGACCCACTCTTGTCCAAAATAACTTTTCCGATATTGGATCTTGGACAGCATCAGATCGGAACGCCTGGTCTCTATGGGATTGCTGGAGGCCCCAAATGGCTTCGGAAGCCATGAATTCACGCCCTCGCGACAGCGCGCTATCTTAGGCGGCAGCTCAGCCTGGATCTTGGACAGCATCTGCACGGCTTGGAGACCTCGATTCACAACCAGAAAAAGTCACCTCGGATTCAATGGGTTACAGGCAAGAAGACACTGGTTAAATCCTGTCTCGGACAGCAGTGGGTTTGACCCCTTGAATTCCCGTAAGTTGGGTTTAGGCCAGTAAGACATGGGAAATTCGACAGCCAAACTAACTGAAGACAACCAGGGCTACTGGGACCGTATCAAACGCGCAAGATCATGGGTTGATCGGGCGCGTGCGCTGGAGTCCGAGGATATCCAGACCAACGGAGGTACTAATTGCCAAGAACTCTTTATCATTTACTGGATCGCGTTCAACGCAATGTACGGACGCATAAACGAAAGGGACCGCGGACGATACCTCCGCCCGGGCGATGACGATGCGCGATGGTTCCTCCGCAGGATGTGCGACCTCGACACTGGAGTAGGTCGGATCCATTCTGGGCTCACCGCTCTCCGCAAAGAAGGGCATGCACTCTTGAAATCGATATACCTGTCCGAGGCCTACTGGCGGGAGGGCTGCAGCCCCAAACTCAAGCGGGATCTGGAGGAAAAGACGACTGCGGTCGAGCAGGCTTTAGACGCCGGCGACATCCACCCCTACGTGACTGCCCTGCTTTGGGAACGCATTCGAATTCTCCGCAACCAAATCTTCCACGGATGCTCAACGAACCGCGACAGTCTCAACAAGGATGCCCTCGATTCGGCTCTCCGAGTGCTTGGCATGCTCATTCCCTTGTTCATCGAGACCATGGAAAACCGAGTTGACAAAGAGACTGATTGGCCTCGCATTCCGTTTCCTCGCCGTGGGTCGCCACAGCACCCTAAGGCGCGAGATAGTCGCGAGTGATGTTGGAACATCAACTGCAGATCTGGATCGCGTCAAAGGAGCGCATCGCGGCATGCCGTGAGTGCATTGACCGCTGGCCGTCTCGCGTCGAGCTCCCACTCCTTGCTAACGAAATCCCGGACCCGTGCCGTGACATCAGCATCTTGTTTGTTGGTGTCGCGCCGCCTCCAATCGGGAGGGAAGATGACGACGCGGGCCAATTCTATTCGAATCCAGGCGATCGCTTGCGTCTCGGCCTCTTTCATGTTCTCGATCACCTGTTTGAATCCAACCTCACTAGGCAGAACCGAGTGAGCTGTGACGCCGGCACTGCCGCGTTCCTTGATGCCGGCTTCTTCTTCGTTCACTCGGCAAAGGTTCGTCCCTGTGGTGGAAGATTGGCTCCAGACCGGGAGATCATGCGGTTCTGTGCCAAACAGCACCTCGCGCAGGAAATTCCTATGCTGCGCCCTAAGGCCATTTGCTTTCTCGGAGCCACGAACGCAGCACCCGCTGCGAATGCCGTATTCCAGCACCGCATAGGGGAATTGCCAGAGCAGGTCGAGATCCCCGGCGGAAGCGGGATCAATGGCTGGCGCGGTTGGGTCGCGGTAACGGTTCAGCCTGTGCGTGGCACAAAGGAAGGCAGTAACCGTGACAGGGCGGCCAGGGTGATAGATCGGCTATGGCATCTCATCGTGGACATGAGACAGCAATCGTAGTTTATGACAACTCGATTCTGCGGAGGCTGAAGATCAATTTTGCACTACAAAGCAAAGGCCCTGCCGCAGAAGAGCCTAACCATGCTGTGCAGCGGACCAGCTACTCGATGGGGCTCGCATCCGGCAAATGACCGCCAACGTTAAGCCACTCGCCTGGTAGCCTATGACTAAGCTGTCCTAGACCGCGGTGAAGGCCCACTCGGTTCAACAAGGATTCTGGCGTCCACGATCCGGCAGCCTTGTCCTTCTGGCAGCGCAAAGATCGGGTTCAGGTCGAGTTCGCTGATTTCGGGGATTTCTTCCACTAGGCGCGATACCCGCAGCAGGACTTCTTCAATCGCGTCCACGTCGGCGGGCAGCTGGCCTCGGTAGCCCTGCAGCAACCGATAGCCTTTGATCTCCCGTACCATCTCGCTTGCATCGCGGTCGGTGAGGGGAGTGATGCGGAACTGCACATCGCCTAGAATTTCGACGTGGATGCCGCCCAGGCCGAAGGCGATCAAGGGGCCGAAGAGTGGATCGCGGGTCATGCCGGCCATCACTTCCACCCCGCCTGACTGCATCGGCTGCACGAGCACCCCTTCCATCGCATCCACCTTGCGATCCTGCGCGAGTCTGGACCGAATCGCTTCGAACGCATCGCGCACGGCTTGCTCATCGGCCAGATTCAAACGCACCGCGCCCATCTCGGTCTTGTGGAGGATCTGATGCGAAGCGAGTTTCAATGCCACAGGAAAGCCCATCTTGCCCACCAGTTGCACCGCATCATCTGCGTTGGCTGCCACTGCTCCTTGGACAAGCGGCAACTTCATCGCGGCGAGAAGGTCATGGGTCTTTTCTGTGGTGAGCCAGCCCGATCCGCGCTCCGACAAGGCCTTGGCGCAAATCGACTTGGCCTTCGGTAGATCGACGTCAGTGTAGCTTGGTACCTGCGCGATCGGTTGACGCCGCCAGGCTTCATAGGTCACGGCACGGCTGATAATAAAGGCAGGAATTTCAGGATGTGAGTAGGTGGGAATGATTTCTTTCTCGACCGTAAACGATCGCTCCAGGTCTCCTTCTGCCATCCAGCAGATGTAGACGGGTTTGCTCCGTCCGATGGCTTGTCGTGCCGCACGGATTCCCCGGATGATCCCAACCGCAACAGGAGGATTGTCCTCCGCGTTGACCGACACGTGCACGATAATGAGGACGTCGATCTCGTCCGCCTTGAGCATAGTCTCGACGGCTCGCGCATGTTGCTCTTCTGTTGCGAAGCCGATCACATCGACTGGATTTCTTAGTGCTGCTGTGCGAGGCAGAAAGGCCGCGAGCGCGGATTGTGTTCGCCCTGAGAGGTCCGGCACGGTCAGCCTTGCCGCTACGCAGCTGTCGGCGCACAGCACTCCGGGACCGCCGGAATTCGTCAGGATGCCGACGCGGTGGCCGGCAGGGAGTCGTTGACTCGACAGGCCCGTGGCCAACGCCAAGAAGTCTTCGAGCGTCTTCGCACGGACCACGCCACACTGTTTGAACAAGGCGTCAACCGCCGTCTCGTTCGTCGCCACCGCAGCCGTGTGTGATCCAGCAGCAGATTGTCCAGCCGATGACCGGCCTGCTTTCAATACGACGACAGGTTTCTTTCTTCCCACTCGCTCGGCGATCTGTCTGAATCGCTGAGGATCGACGATGGTTTCGAGATAGAGGAGAATCACGTCGGTGGCCTGGTCCTGCTCCCAGTATTCCAGCAGATCGTTGACGGACACGTCTGCATGGTTGCCGACGCTGACGAAGCTGGAGAGACCGAGATTCAATCGGCGGGCTGCCATCACGACGGCGAGCCCAAGGCCGCCGCTTTCAGAGGCAAGGGCCACTCGACCGGCCGGAGGAAAGATCGGAGTAAAGGTGGCGTTCAGACGCACTTCGGGATCGAGATTCATCAGCCCGAAGCAATTCGGCCCGATGAGGCGAATCCCATGCTGACGGACTTTTTCTCGCAGATGCTGTTCGAGCGAGGTTCCAGATCCACCCGTTTCGGCAAAACCAGCCGTAATGAGGATGGTCGCAGGGACCTGCTTCGCTGCACAGTCGTCGATGACACCGAGGACTGCGTTCGGCGGCACCGCGATGATCGCAAGATCGACGGGGCCGGGGACGGCGGCTAGGGAGGGAATGACTCGGAGTCCTGCAATCTCGGTTGCATGCGGGTTGATAGGGAAGATCGCGCCGACAAAGCGGCTCCCTTGCAGGGCCTCCACGATTCGATAGCCGATGCTCTGTGGATCGCGTGACGCGCCGATGACGGCGACGGTCCGGGGATGAAAAAACGGTTTCAGCGACTCGACTGTGGAACGGTGGGGGGATTGAGGCATGGCTAAATGGACTGTTCCTCTCTGCGCAGGAATCAGATAAGCCACTTGGGTTGAAGAAGCAAGACGGCTCCCAAACCGGCCATCACGACACCGCTGGTTAACTTCAGCCAGCGTCCTGCACGCTCCTGCATTTTCGCGCGACTCAGCGTGACCACCGCAATCGTGACCATGAGGCTGTCATCGAAGATATAGGCCATGTTGTAGAGGCCTAGATATCCATAGTATTTCCAGGCTGACATCCGGTGGAGGGTCAGAATCTGCGTGTAGAGCGCCGGGAACCCTGCGGTGCAGAGCAGCTCGATGATGTTCACCAGTGCGGCTAGGATGACGATGCCCGCCAAGGCGCTGCCGAGATGTTCGGCTTGAAGTATGCCTCGGACGCGGGCGTAGAGTCCCGGCTTGGCGGACTCGGGAATGCTCAGCGAGATGCCGCGATGTAGGGCAAAGAAGTCCTTGACGTTGACGGCTCCTACGAAGAGGGCGATGCCGCCGAGACCGATCTGAACTGCGCGCGAGAGACCGATCAAGAGAAACATATTCAGCCAGGCCGCCATGAAGGCAAAATACACCAAGCCGCTGACGAGGACGAACGTTCCGGCGATGAGGGCCATCTTCCGCCGATCTTGAAGATTGACGAGCAGCGACAACAGAAAGAGCAGCACCCACATCGCGCAGGGATTGAATCCATCCAGCAGCCCGATGACGATGGTGAACAGCGGAAGGCCGAGGTCCCTGACGCGAAGCTCACCGAACCAGGTCGTCTTGATACTCTCAGCTGCGGGAGACGCTGCATCGCCTTGTACGTGCTGGTCGAGCTGGGCGCGAATCTCCGCTCCGGTCGTATCGGCTGAGAGGAATCCAATAATCAGCTCTGTACCGATGAGGAAGGTGGGAACGCCGAGGCTGGTCATGCCTCGGTCAGCGGCCATTGTCGCGAGCCGCTGCCGCGCGGCTGAGTTCTCAGCGATGTCGTAGACGGCGATCTGAAGCGATGGCCGCTCACGCCGAAGTTCATCGAGAAAGATCTTTGCGGCTTCGCAATGGGGACAGCCGGCGCGAACGAAGACCTCAAGATCCGGAAGGGGCGTACTGGAAAGGGCGCTGGCCTCCCCGGCCATCACGAGAAGGAAGATAAACGTGCCCAGCCCTCTGACAATTCCCTGCAGCCCTGTGTGCTGAAGGGACACGTCCTTGGTTCTAGCTCACGACGTCAAGTGGTGCTATCGTTCTGATGTAGGACAGCACATCCAGCATTTGCTGATCCGTCAGCTTGCCGCGAAAGCTATGCATCGGGCTGAATAGTACGCCGTTCGAGATCGCGATCAAGAGTTCCCAATCGGTTTTTGAGCGAGACATGAGCGACTGAAGATTGGCCGGCCGTACGATCAAATCTTGGCTATCCGGACCGTTCCCGTCCAATTTGTTCCCATGACAACGGAGGCAGTTCTTTTCATACACGGCTTGCCCTTCCCTGGGATTCCCGCGGGCGGTCTGCCCGGCGGCCCAGGAACTTCCCAACACGACCAAGCAGATCGCACTGATCACGCTCAGGACTTTCATGTTGCCAATGTCTCCTTGGTTGGTGGCGTGAGGCATACAGTCCTGTTCTCAACGGACAACGAGGACAGGGGTATTGGCTCGATGGACAATACCGTGAGACACGCTGCCCAGCAGAAACCGATCGAATCCCTTCCGCCCGTGAGAACTGACCACGATGAGGTCGTGGCTATTGCCCGCTTCGCACACGGTCGTGACTGGATCGCCCATGCGGACATCGGTGGTGACGGTGAACTGCGGGCCGGCTAACGCCCGAGCCGCGTCCTGCACGACCTGCTGAGCCTGCCGTTTGTGTTCTTCAGACCAACTTTGAAAGCCCACCATCAAATTGGGCTCGACCATTGCGAGCGAGGGGACGACCGACAGAATCGTGACGGACACGGGGTTTCTGAAGGGATGTGCCGTCAACCAGGCTTGCAGGCGGATCCCATCCTCGCGGCCTTCCAAGGCCAAGAGCACACGCTTCACCGGTCGTGCTTTCCCTTTCACGATCAGCGTTGAGCAATTTGCATGAAGCAAAACATGATGTGAGACGCTGCCGACAAGCATTTCCGTGAGACGGGAGCGATCATGCGTGCCGACGACGATGAGGTCGGCCTTCGTGGATTTCGTGGCGTCCAGGATATAGGAGGCTGCGTGATGGACTTCGCACCTGGACTGGACGGAGGGAATGTCTGCAGGTAACAGGGTGCGACAACGCTCCACCACCTCGCGGCCGGCTTCCTCCATCGCATGGCGAAATTCGTCGTATCCCTGCAGGTTGGCCGCCTCGGCCACCATGGGAGACTGGAACATGCCCAGGTCCACGCCGTGGACCAACGTCACCTCATCGGGCCGATAGAGCAGCCCGACTTGTTCGACTGCGGCAAAGGCTTCATCCGACCAATCGACGCCGATGACGATTCTCATTCTAGGGCCTCCTCGATCCAATCGTCAAAACAGAGGATGGGGCGCGGTGCCGAACGGAAGGGCGCGCGGTGATTCACCGACATTGCCGCGAATGCGCCAGCCACCTTCTTCGAACACGAGGTAGTGCACTTCCTCATGCCAGCTGTCGATAGGGATATATAGCCCGCTGGTCTTGGAGGCGGCCCACAGATGGCCGGTGCACGTGACTTCCAGCACGGCATTGCTCCCCGATCCGACCTTGGTGACTTTGCTGAAGAGGTGGGTGCTCGCAATCTCCTTGTATTCGTCGAAGAGGTCTTTCCAGACTTTGCGGATATCATCCTTCTTGAGCCCATGATAGTTGTACTGCGGAGAGTAGACGGCCATGACCGTTTCGAGGTCGTGGGCCTTGACCGCCTGTTCAGCCCGCTCAAACATGGCGACAACGGCATTGACCGTGGCCTCATCCACTTCGATCGTTGAACCGGCCGGGACGACGATCTTGGCCTGCGTCGTTTCCATGCCGACGAGGGATGCGGTCACGATCAGGAGAGCGATGATGGCGTCGCGCACTCTCCGGCCTCGACATGTCATCGTCTCCTCCCTCTGTCGTCGCATCAAATTCCGACTAGCGCGCGGTGGGCACAGATCCCCTTTAGGGCCCGCATGGCGTCCTCGAGCGATAACTCCGGTGCACTCCGGCCACGATGTTCGCCGGCCGCCAGCACTAGGTCGTTCATCGACAAGATCCCTTGCAGAATACCGTCGTCATCGACGACCGGAAGGCGGCGGATTCGTTCTCGCTCCATGAGATCCATGGCCGTCTGGATGTCGTCATCGAGCCGGCACGTGATGGCCTTCCCTGAGGCCGTTTCCCATGCCGTGATGGCTGAGGGGGTCTTGTTTTTCGTCGAGGCCGCCATGCAGATGTCACGATCCGTAATCATGCCCATGACTTGTCCTTGTACGTTCAAGATCGGCAGGGCACCGCAGTCGCTGTCCCACATCATCTTGGCCGCTGCAGCGAGATTCGTATCCGGGCCGCAGCACTGGACGTCGCGTGTCATGATGTCTTCAACTTTCATCCCGCCCTCCTTGAGACCGGTCGCGTGTCTCATCTCGTCCATGTCACTCGCACGAACTCTTCGTCCTTGTCGTAATGCAACTCCAGCTCGCCCTGATAGGCGTGCTTCAGTGCTTCGCCGATTCGCCTGGGCAAATGGGTGTCGGTCGTGGAAATTACGAGGCCTTCGCGTTTGGTCTCGATCGACATAATTCGAGAGAGGGGGTGTTCCTTCTTTTCTTTCTCTTCCGCATTCTTCACCACGCCGATCACCTGCTCATGCTGCTCGTCTTTGAAACTGCCTTTGATGGTGACGAAGCCCTTGGGGTACTTGTCGCGTATACGATGGCAGGCCGGGCAGCTCGCTTCTTCTGCCGTGCTCGGCGCGGTTCCCCACGTCCATCGTCCCTTATGGAACAGCGCGCCACATTCGGGGCACACGGTGGGTTCCTTGAGTTTGCCTCGCAGCTTGTAGGTGTCGTGTTGATATTCCTGAACGCTGCGATCGCGCCTGGCGCCCAGACCAGCCGGTGTTTTGGTTTTTGCGGTCATGCATGCTCCTTCATTTTCTAGGCTGAAGAAGGCTGTGGACGCTCGCGCATCGCTTCCTCAGCCAGGTTCAAATACTCCACCACATCGCGATCGTCGACCTGGGTGAAGTCCATGTAGTGGTTGCCCACGGCCCAGAACGGGTCCGGTGTGGCAAGGACCACCAACTCATCCACCTGCGCGCGGGCCTCTCGGATGGTCTCCACCGGGCCGACCGGAATGGCTCCGATCAGGCGTCGCGGCTTCAGGTGCCTGATGGACTGGACGGACGCGAAGAACGTGGAACCCGTGGCGATTCCATCATCCACGAGAATGACGGTGCGGTCGGTGAGCGCTAGGAGTCGGCGGCCCTGGCGATAGAGGGTCTGCCGCCGAGAGATCTCCTGTTGCTGTGCCTGAACGAGCTCTTTGACGTCCGCGTGGGTGAGACTGAACGCCGCCACCGCTTCCGGATTCAGATAGATCGTCCCCGTTTCGCCGACTGCCCCCAATGCGTATTCGGGATTATCCGGGGCTCCCAGCTTGCGGGTGATGAACACGTCCAGCGGAAGATGAAGTCCCAGGCTCAGCTGGTATCCCACCGCCACGCCCCCTCGGGGAAGCGCCAGAATGATGGCCGCCGGGTGGTCGCGGTAGTGGATCAGCTTCTCGACGAGGCGACGACCAGCCTCTTCACGATTCGTGAACGTCACCAGTTTTCCTTCCTGCCGACCGGATCGTGCCGTTACATGATGCCGCTTGTGACGCCGACTCCGATCAAGAACATGGCCAGCAAGACCAGCCCGGCAATCAGCCACCAGACGTGACGGTATGCCGGGTGTGGCTCCGCATGCCAATGCACGTCCCACGGAATCTCGAGATAATGTGGATGACGAATCATGGGAACCTCCTTTCCCATCGCATCTCATCTGCAATCAATGGTCACGGGATAATTGAAAGGAGTCTTTCTCCCAGGTATGACAAATGACCATTAACCAATGACGTGTCGTCTCTCGGACGTCAGGCCACTTTCACTTCAATCGCCTTGGGTTTGGCCTTCTCCGACTTCGGGAGATGGACCTTCAGCAAGCCGTCCTTGTACTCAGCCCCCACCTTGCTCCCATCCGCATCTTCCGGCAGCGTAAAGCTCCGCAGAAAGCTGCCGTAGGCGCGCTCGACCCTGTGGTACTTTTTGTTCTTCTCTTCCTTTTCGTACTTCCGTTCGCCCGTGATCGTGAGGACGTCGTCGTGCACGGACAACTTGATGTCCTCCTTTTTCACATCAGGAATCTCGGCCTTGATGAGGTACTCCTTGTCATCTTCCGAGATGTCCACGAGCGGCGACCATTCGGCGACGGTCATGGTTTCCTCCCCGGTCTCGGTCCGAGCAGCGGGGCGACTTAAATGGGTCGAGAGGCGCTTCTCCATATCCTCCAGTTCCTTGAACGGATTCCATCGCATCATCGGTTCCCATCGGGTTAATGCGGTCATGACTATCCCTCCTTTGTGTAGTTATGAATGTCTGATGCCCGGCTGGATGCTGTAATGCCCTGGTTGTTGTAAGTTCAGAATCACGTCGCCCTCGCGGCTAAGTCGATCGATCTCGAGAAACACTTGGTTCCAGGTGAGCCCAGGACACTCAAGGACTACTTCCTCCATGTCGCAACCTGGGGAGCGAAGAACGATCTCCATCACGGTTCGAGCCGTCGCCGTCTGTGCCATCGTCTTCCTCCTGTATAACGATCGTTGCCAATCCGAGGCATGTGCATCGACGGTGCCAGGGTCCGAGACATGAAGGTCATGCAGGGTCCCCTTGGAAATGCGGTATGTTAGGTAACTGGTGGATTTCAGTCCGGCGAAGAGAGACAACAGTCTGTGGCATTACGGGGCAGGTGATGTCTGCGGGCTGTTGCCTCTTTCGCCATCGATTGATAGAGGGGTATTCGGCGTTATTCCAATTGGATAAAGAGGTGTCGACAGGGTAAGCGATAGTTTCCGCCTTTGTGCAGTGTGGGAGAGGGTATCGACCTGCTTCAATGGCGGGATCAGATCCGAAGGGACGCGGTGTCCATCAGAAGCACGGCTCTCAAGAGAGATCGAAGATTGGGGAGCGCAGGGCATTCAAGCGTTAGTCATCCGCTGGGTTGTCCGGATGGGTCCGGGCTAGTCAACAGGCCCAATATCCAGAGTGAGGCGGGTTTTCTTGTTTCGAGGACGAATCCTTTTCCATCCTGTTGGCTCTCATAGCTGTCTATTACATTCAACCAGAGGGAGGAATCTGTTCATGACCAAGGTTGTTGCCGCCAAGAACACTCAGACCGACCGGTGCCATCGTTGCGGCGGACTCATGGTGGAGGAGAAAGTTTTCGAGTTCGGCGCAATCGACTGGCGCTGCGTGAGCTGCGGCGAGCGAATCGATCCGGTAATTCTCGCGCATCGCCAGAAAGACCTCGCGCGCGCCGAAGCCGAGAAACTCTTTGCTGGTAAAGGCAAAGCCCGCCTCAATTAGGCCACCAAAAACTCGCCAGGTCCTGCAATGCCACAGGCTACAGTTCGATGAGGCATCTTGCCCTCGTTGATTCCGACAGGATCGAGATTAGTTTATAAGCGAGGGGGGTGGCTTGAGCCTAGAGAGGTCGGCAGCCTCAGGTTTTGTGACTCGCCCTTGTGCAGCCAGCGTGCAGAGGGCACCGCTTCTGCTTCATAAGCGGGGTTGTGGTCAGGGGACGCGCCATCAACCGTCGGTGCCACTAGGCATGGCTCCTCAGCTGGAGCGCGTACGAAGATGGAGGCGCGGGGTAATCAGCCTCACTGCGACTGAAGGATTACCGAACATAACCCCGGCCGGTCGGCAGCTCCGGTGTTTCACACAAGGGCGGGCCTTTTTTGTTGTCTCCACTCGCCGCTACACTTCAGATACCAACCAAAAAGAATTGCATCTTGTGCCACTCCCTAGTGTCGGTAGGTGTGTGGTAAACATCATACTGATAGATAAATATAGGGATTGCTGTGGGGGAAAAACCGGAGCGGAGGCGGGTCCAGAGAGCTCGTTGTAGATTGTGGAGGTCTTGGAGGGGTTTTAGGCTTCCCGCTCATTCCGGCGGGCCTGCTCACCGCCCCTGCGCTCGACCTCGATTACATTGAGTGTTCCTCTCACCGAGGCCTCCGCTCACTTCTAAAGTAACCCTCCTCCGGCTGGAGTCAAGTCAGCTCCGGAGGACGGTGATGCCACACCACCCTCGTCTTGTTCTGTAGCTTTTAAGGGCAGCACCTGGTCGGCACGACAATTCCCCAAAGATCTCTCTCGTGCCTAACTACGTGTTCTCTTGAAGAAAGCTTGCGCGGTACTTGTGCGCCTGACTCCCATCGACTCCGATGAGTCCGGCACAGCCAATGCTTATACATGAAGAGAACGTTTCACCTACGGATCGAGATGCCAGGAGGTGGCCTGTGGCAGCGAGGCGCTGGGTGGTTGCATTGGACGAATCGGGTGCGGCAGAAAAGATCGTTCACTGGATGCGGACGTTTCCGCATCCGAAGGACACGGTCGTTACCCTGGTGCATGTCCTTGGACCGTTTGAGATTCCGGAAGCGATCGGAGCCAAAGGGCAACAGCTCCTGCTGCAGCAGCAGGAGGCGATGGTCGAAGCGCTTCTCGACCGGGCAAGGCAGCTTCTCGAAGAGGCCTTTGCAGCAGTGGAGGTGATCCTGCGGGAAGGGGTTCCAAGTCAGGAGATCCTTCGACTGATCCGGGAATATCAGCCGGAACTTGTTATCTCCGGCAGGGGCGGGTTCTACCAGACCGCGGGGTTAGGACTGGGCAGCGTCTCATATCGGCTGCTCTCCTATGCGCCCTGCTCGGTGCTATTGGTGCCCGGCAAGGTTCAGCGCAGTGGAGGGTTGCGCGTCATGCTGGCTACGGACGGATCGACAGATGCGCAGCGAGCGGCTCACGTCGTGGCCGCGCTGCCCGGTTTGCGCGAGATCACGGTGGTGGGCGTGGCGCGTCCGCTCGGGGCCGAGAAGCTGGTGCTCGACCGTTTCCATGATTCCGAGAGCCGTAAGATGCAGGCGGAGTTCCTCCGTCATCGGAAGGAAGTCGCGCAGCAGGCCGTCGAGGGCGCACTGGAAGTACTGAAAGACGTTCCTGCCTCTCTTCGCACACAAGTGCTGTCCGGCCGTCCGGCGGGAGTAATCGCCCGGGCGGCACGGCGCGAGAAGGTGGATCTGCTTGTCGTCGGATCGCGAGGGCTTACGGGAGTCAAAGCCGCGGCGCTCGGGAGCGTGTCCCACGCGGTGGCGCAATTGGTGACCTGTCCCGTTCTCATTGTGAAACCGTAGGAGAACAAAGAGGCTTCGATGGCGATCACCATAATGGCGGTACCGGTCCAGAAACCTGGGTGTGTCAACGTCGTGCTCGGCCAAGCACATTTCATTAAGACGGTCGAGGATCTGCATGAGGCACTCGTCACGGCAGTGCCCGGCATCAAGTTCGGCTTGGCGTTCTGTGAAGCCTCAGAGCCTTGCCTGGTGCGCTGGACCGGCACGGATCAGGAGTTGATTGCGTTGGCGCGGACCAATGCTCTGGCGATCGGGGCGGGACATAGTTTCATCGTGCTGTTGCGAGATTGTTTTCCCATCAACGTCCTGCCGGTTCTCCGCCAGTTGCCGGAAGTGTGCCAGATCTACTGTGCGACTGCTAATCCGGCGGAGGTGATACTGGTGGAGACCGAGCAGGGGCGCGGGATTCTCGGGGTGGTCGACGGATATCCTCCGAAGGGGATTGAGGCGGAGGCAGACATCGTGGAACGAAAAGCGCTGTTGCGCCGATTCGGATACAAGCTCTGAGGCAGAACAGAATATGCCGAGATCCAAGCGGCCAATCTTTACAGTCCAAAAGCATCAGGCCACACACCTTCATTATGATTTCCGTTTGGAAATCGGCGGCGTGCTGAAGTCGTGGGCCATCCCCAAAGGCCCCTCGTTGGATCCGTCGGTCAAACGACTTGCCGTCGAAGTGGAAGACCACGATCTCTGCTATGCAAACTTTGAGGGAGTCATCGAAGAAGGCCATTATGGAGCTGGGCCAGTGTTGGTATGGGATGCAGGTTGGTTCGAACCGCTTGATGCGAACCAGGGCCCTGAGTCGCTGGCCCTGATGCTCCATGCGGGCAAATTGGAAGTACATCTGCAGGGGCAACGGCTGCGGGGCGGCTTCACGTTGGTACGCATGAAAGACCGACCGCGGCAATGGCTGCTGATTAAACAACGAGACAAAGAGGCTCGTCCCGGTCACGAGGTGGTGGAGGAATTTAGCACCTCGGTGTTGTCCGGTAGGACCATCAAAGACCTGGAAACAGCCGTCGCAGCCAGGACGTTGGAGACGTACCGCTGTGGGTGAACTGAGCCCCATGAAGAAGAACCACCGCATCGCGAGTGACCAGGGATAACCAGTGGCCTCAATGGCAGGGACAGAGGAGCAGCAGACTTTCCGGTTATGGAATGTGGTGGTCACAGCCAGGGACCATGAACAGCGACACCTGGCCAGGCTGGTGAAACGGCTGGGCGATTTCTGGTGGACACCGTTTCTCGGGGTGTTGGTCGGGCGAGTCGAGGATCATGAAGCCTTCTGCGATCAACTGCGCCGCAGTGAGGAGGACAACCCCGGGTTTCTTCACCCCTTGGCCAGGTTGGTGCCCATCGATCGCACGTTTGCCTTCCAGGTTGAGAGCCTGTCGGCCCAACTTGGCCGAGCAGTTCTGGCTTATGCCGATCGGATTGACAGCGGCTCGTTCTATGTGCGGATCGAGCGGCGGGGCCATCCGGGTGCCATCCACAGTCAGCCACTTGAGCAGGAACTGGACCGAACGCTGATGGACCACTTACAAGAGCAGGGCGCCGCGCCGCGCATCGACTTCAAGGATCCGGATGCGATTGTGGCGGTGGAACTGATTGGGGACGAATCTGGAATCGGATTAATCACCCGAACGATGCGGGAACGCTTCCCCTTCGTGAAGGTGCCGTAGTCACGAAGGGAGAAACACATGACTGTACCGAAGCATCTGGAAGAAGCAGCGGCGAAGATGAAGGAGGCTACGTTAAGAATTGAGGAGGCCCGCCAAGGTCCCGTGACCTGTGAGAACCAGAAGGTATGGCTGGAGGCATTAACGGACTATTGCCTGGCGCTGTCCGAAGTCCAGGCCTACGGCAATGAATCAGTACACGAGAAACTGCATGAGCTGGCTGGGCGCATGGGCTTGCGAAAATTTCCTGCCGGCAGCTAAACCGGCGCATGGTGAATCGGGGAGCGCGTTACTGTTTGGCCTTTTTCTCTTCGACCACGGTTCGGTCGCGCAATCGTTGAACCAGCTCTTCATAGGAGTCGGAGCGGATGATCTTCTCGAACTGACTGCGGTAGTTCTTCACCAGGCTGACGCCGTCGGCAATGATATCGTAGGCATACCACCGTCCCGCCTGATTCATCAGACGGTAATCCATCGGGATCTCGACTTTGCCGGATAGGAGCTTGGTGCGGACTTCTGCAAACTGTCCTTCGAGCCGCTCACCGAGATACACCACCTGCTCTCCCGAATAGCCTTCGATTTTTCCCGCATACCGGTCCGAAAGGAAGGCTTTGAACAAGTTCACAAATTCGGCGCGTTGCTCGTTCGTCAACGGCGTCCAGTAGGCTGCCAAGGCTCGTTTCGACATTTCGGCGTAATCGAAGCGGGTCGCGATTACGACTTCCAGCATACGACGACGAGGCATGAGCTTGGCCGGGTCTTTCAGTGCCGGGTCTTTGAGGATACGGAGAACTTCGGTGACCGTCGCACGAACCACTTCGGTGGGAGACTCCGAGTCCTGTGGTAATGCGCCGAATGCGACGGAACAGACGAGAACGGCCAGAAAGGTGTCGAAAACGACGGCTGTGCGCACAGCCTCCCACAGCCGATCCAAGATCGCCGTCAGCCCAGCCGGCCTGAAATGTGGATGGGCCCACCCCGAACCTGACCGTTGATGTCCGTATCGCCACGGCAAAGAGCGTGTCTCCTCGGGAACTGCCAGTGACATGAAGCTACTCTTTCCGCGACTCGTCAATCCAGCACAAACGTCACCTTCAGGTCCACGCGATACAAGTCGACCTTGCCGTTGTCGACCACCACATGTTGCTCCTTCACCCAGGCCGACTTGATGTTGTGTACGGTCTTGGATGCTCGGCTGATCCCCTGGACAATGGCATCTTCGAAACTCTTCGGCGATTCGGAACTAATCTCGATGACCTTGGCTACGGACATAAGACTCCTCCTTTTTATGCGCGAACGTGTGGTTCATGAGCACCGCATCGCTCTTGTGTATAGGGTGACGGTCACCTCCAGACACATATCTATTATTCAAGAACGGCGATCAGCTCCGCTCCGACGACATGGGGACGCCCCCTCGGATGCTCAAAAAGGCCGTCGTTCCGTTCCTATGGCTCTGAAATACTCTCTCACTCTATCTTGGATTTGCACCAGACAGTCGGGGCAATAGGTGTGAGTGAAGAGAAGATCGGTCGAATGCATCGAATGAGTGCTCCGGTACGTATTCAGCGTGATCCAAGACACTGGCTTCGGAGGCGGTACGGATTCATCGTCTCGAACCAACCCGCAGATACAGCAGACTGGGATCAGTTGCGGCATCCTATATACTTCTGCTTTTAGAGAAGAGATTGTCTCGGGAACGCGCGGTGCAATCCTTTCCTCAGGAGACATCAGATATCCCTTTCCTCAGACTTTCGGGGATCCGTTGTTCATGTTTTCTCTATTAAGGAGCAAGTGACATGCCGTCAGGCTGTGGCAAAGCCCTATCGAGAGACCGATGGCAGCGCGTGGGTTTAATGTGCGGGATTGAAGATGAAACAGGCGGTCCGTTTCCGATCTCCGGGCGAAGTGCCTCAAACCTAAGAATGCCACTGCTGCAAAGAGCAACAGGACCAACGATGTCTTCCTCAGTGGACCGTGGCTAAGGTCGAACGAGTCATTTGCGCCAATCCGATGTCCATCCATGCGCATGGATTTGGGGCGCCTTCCCTGGTGTGCCGCAGCGCGCGCGTCTTGTGGTGACGATCCGGGACCACGAACAGTAACTCGCGCTTCCCCCTCGGCAGTCTATGCCCTTTCTCACCCCAGTCGATTGAAGGTAGGAGTAATGCTTGTACGCCGTCGGTTCATAATCGATACGATGTGTCAGATGGTGTGGCAGAGGACGACAGCTTTCCCTGCAGGGCTGCCGCAAAATTCTACAGCGCATGTTGCTTCGTATTATTTTTCCAGGACTGTGAACAATGAAATGAACTCGTCGTGTTTCACGGGCTTGTAACCAAAACATGATGGGTATAGCTCATTGGCATTGGACATGCAGGCAAGCTCTCTCGTTTCTCACTGAGAGGAGGGCCTCATGAGCCAAGTCAGCGAGCAAATCATGCAAGTGGTCTTTCGATCCCCTGGCTGTTTACTGGAAGAAGTGGTGTTGGAATGTCCTGGCCTGTCTTGGAATCAGGTCTTCTGTGAGCTCGACCGTATGAGCCGTAACAGGCAAATTCGACTCGCCCTGAAGGGGCCGGGACTCTATACCGTGACGACCGCTCAGCGATCAGCCGTCACGTGAGTGTTCCCCCGACTCGTCGATTGAACGGTTACTCATCAGCTGAGCGGCTCCACGCAGTGGTTCGTACAATGCGGGAGCAGGAGGTACGACGATGATCATGGCATCACCAGAGGCCCACAAACCGAAATCACGTCCCCGTCGTGGGAAAACGCAGGATCTACCTCCGGCGGCACCGGAGGTCGCAGGCGACCCCATTCATTATTGCGAGGACCTGTCCGATCGGGTCAGCCAACGAGCCTATGCGCTCTATGTGGAGCGAGGCTATCGCGACGGCTGTGCGCTCCAGGATTGGCTCGATGCGGAACGGGAGTATGGGCCGTGAACAGCCCATGTGAGTGCCCACGGTTGACCCACTCAACTCATTCATTCGGCGGATCTTTTTGTAGTGTGTTGACGCGACTTGATTGAGCGCCTCCCGGAGTTCCTCGCCCTGATAGTAGCGATCCGCCATTTTGCGCGGCTGGACCGATGCCTTCTCGACTTAGGTTGCGCAAGGCACACCGCCTACTGCTTTTTTGACATCGATGAGCGCGGCTATGCCCTGAAGGGTGTCCAGCGCCTGCGGTATCGGCGTTACGTTCCCACGCGATCAAGAATGAGATCCTGATACCAGTGCTGACCGATCATCTGTATGGTCTCGTGGTCGTTTGAAATGACCTCCCAGCTCTGCGACACGATCATGGAGAGCGGCTGCGATTTGTCGATATCGATCGGCCCCGTGACTCGGTCCGGCAAGTGCGTTTGGGTTGAGGGCTTCGCCAAACAGGATCCTGATGCGCCGTCGGCGTGGCCACCATGCCCCCTGCGGAAGTGCCTCAAAGCTCCCCTCGATCCAAACGGGAATGACGGGGACGGGGTGTGCCGCCAAAATCAAGCCGATTCCTGGCTGAAACGGTTGGAGCGTTCCGTCCGGAGACCGTGATCCCTCGGGAAACCAAACCAGATTCTGGCCGCGCGCGAGTGCTGCCGCGCCCACTGCAAGATTCGCCAGCGGGCGGCTGCTTTGGTCTATCGGCAGGACTCGAGTCGCGCGGCTGACGAGGCGCATGATGGAAGTACGAAACATAATCCCGGTCCAGCCTCCCCAGTAGGTCTGGTTCAATAATCCGATGGACAGGGCCGCAAAAATGGCCGGCGGATCGAGCAGGCTGACATGATTGGGCGTCATTACCCAAGGACCGCGCGCGGGAACTCGCTCGATCCCGCACACTTCCAGATTGAAGACTGCCCGCATGAGCAGTCGGTCGAGCACAGATAGAGCCGACCCGAGTTCTTGCAGAAACCATCCCCGTGGCGCGAGCCAGCGCCGTTGCTGCGGATCTAACAACTCTTCCGGCCTCGTGAGTTGTACCGTCGGATCAACTGCCGTGACGGTTGCCTGTTCTGCTTCGACGGCCTCGCGCAGCAAATCCCTCACGGTCCCGATACGCGTGATCGCTTCTTCGGGTAGGTCGACGCCAACCCGGTCGCGCAGGTCCAGCGTCATCGTCATCCACTCCAATGAGTCCAGCCCGAGTTCGAGCGACATATTCGTGTCCGGCGTGAGCCGTACGGCGGGAAATCGGATGGTCAGCCAGTTCCATGTGTGCAACGCGAGAGGATCCTCCAGCAATTGCCGATCTTCCGTCGCCATCAGCTCAATGGGGATCGGTCGCGATTCGACCAGGAGTTTGTCCCTTCGCCGTGTGCCCGCTTCAAAGAGATCTTTGAGTTTGTGTCGCTGGATCTTGCCGAGTCGCGTCCGAGGTAGGGGATCGATGCTCACGATGAAATCGGTGATACGGGAGTACGAAGGCAGGAGGGCTAGGTGTGCGTCGATGTCGGCACGAATCGATTGCGTCAAGTTCTCGAGTTCGCCCGTGTGGATCGAGGCGGCACGTGGGACGATGACCCCGACCAAGCGGCCCTCGTGGGCGAGCACGCCCGACTCCCGGACCGAAGGAGCGCCATCCAGGATTTCCTCCACCCGCTCAGGCCAAATCTTTTCGCCGGCGGGCAAGGTGATGCGGGAGGAGGCGCGCCCGACCAAATGTAGGCAGCCGTTTTTATCGAAGTAACCTAGATCGCCTGTCCTGAACCAGCCGTCCTGAGTGAAGGCCTCGATCGTCTTGTGCGGCAGATGCAGATAGCCGGCGAACACATTGGGGCCTTGGGCTTGGATTTCCCCCTGGCCGGTATCCAGATCGGGATCGGCGATGCGGATGGAGACGCCGGGTAGCGGCTTGCCAGCCGTATCGATGTATCGGCTGCCGGGAGTAATGAGCGTAAGAATCGGCGAGGTTTCGGTGAGTCCAAAACCGCCTGCGATCTGCCACCCCAATCCCGCCAATTGCCAAGCGAGGTCCGGTGCCAGCGCGGTACCGCCATAGACCAACGTCCTGAGTTGCGGTGCAAGTTGTTTGCGTAGCGGCGCGAACAGCCGTAGACCGAGCCGAAGGTCGAAGTATTGAATCAGCATCGTGGAGAGCATGAGCGTGCCGTGAAAGACCGCAGATACTGCTCCTCCCTTCTGTCGCACCCGCTCCTCGATTGCGTCGGACAACGCAGAGTAGAGACGAGGAACACCGACGATCGCGGTGACACGACCTTCCCTGAGTGCACGCAGAATCTGAGGCCCGGTCAACGAATGGGGAAGGATGACGGGAAGCCCGAGCGTGAACGGCGCAAGCAGTCCAATCATGAATGGATACACGTGGTGGAGTGGCAACGGCAAGAGCAGCCGTTCATCGGGGCGGTACACCTGGACGGTCAGCAGAGCCTGGAGATTGGACAGGAGGTTGATGTGGCTCAACGGCACACCTTTGGGCCGGCCACTGACCCCAGAGGTGTAAAACAACAGGGCAGGATCCTCAGGTTGCACGGAAAAGCTCGTGTGCGTCGGCTGACGGCTGAAGTGTTGCCAGCTTCGGGGATCCTCCTCGTCAGCGTCCAACACGATAATGGAGCGGTCTTGGTGGAAGCCGAGAGCCGTCAAGCGATCAGCCAGAGGTCGAATGGTCATGACCCAACGGGCCGCGCTGTCCTCAAGCACATGGACGAGGTCCTCGCCCGCCATCTGAGAGTCGATGGGCACCGGTATGGCACCCGCGCAGAGCAAGGCCATACAAGCGACGATCCACTCGGGTCGGTTGGGTGAATAGACTGCAGCATGCTCACCTTTACGAAGGCCTGCCTGGAGAAGCCCCGAAGCCAGACGCGTGACGCCGTCCGACAGGTCCGCAAAGGACCATGTTTCGACCGTGTGTTTGTGGAACGCCAGGATCGCCGGGCGGTTCCCATGGGCCGACAGATTTCGAACAAGGGCCTGTAGCGTGTCAGGGCCGGTCATAGACAATACAAGAGGGACGAATAGTTCCCGGGCTTCCTCGTCCGACGAGGTTATCGCAGTTGGCGGATCTCTTCGTAGTGTGTTGACACGACTTGATTGAGCGCCTCCCGGAGTTCCTCGCCCTGATAGCGGCGATTGGCCACTTTTCGTAGACGCGCGGCCAGCCCTCCGTCGCCGAGTGTTCCATCCGACCATTTCACAAAATCCTCGCGCCGGTCGTGATACTCAAGGCTCTCCAGCGGAAGCGTCGGAATCAAGCAGGACAACTCGTACAAACTGGCTGCTTCTATCCCCAGTTGGCCTTTCTCGGTTCGGAAGGAGAACCGTTTCCCCTGCGGGAGAGGCACGTCGAGATATTTATAGAGGTGGCGGATGTGGGGAACCCGCCGGATCGCCGGGCGCATGCGGACGAGTTCTCTCCCGCAGAGCAAGGCGCTCCCCATCGGGATCTGGTCAAGATTCGAGCCTTTCAAGCTGCACGTGGCACAATGTGTGCGCAGGCAATCCCCTATCACGTTGTCCGTGAGGCGGGTCAACAGCAGATGGTGGAGTGAGGTGAGCACCGACTCGCTGAGGCGATCCGGTCGATAGGAGACGAAGGCCCATCCGCCGGCCTCCAGGAAGGGGCGGAGCAGCATCGTGACCTCGCTCCCTTCAAACAAGAACTCCTGCGCTTCGTCCAGCACGATCCAGTGAGGGCGAAACTTGCGTTCGCGCACCGGGCGCAAGGCACGTATCAACTCGGCAACATAGTGACTCCGCAAGCTGATGGGATACTGGCTCAGATCGAGGACCAACGACACGCCTCCCTCCTCAATGAGTGAGACGACGGCAGATGGAGGGGGGAGAGAGGCCCGGTCACCCGTGATCGACACGAAGCGTGGCAGGACTCGCAATCCGCGAAAGTCTCCTTCGGGATCGATCAGGAGGACCTGATACTCTTCATGATGGAGCCCTTCTGCAATCAAACCGACCATCCATGACTTGCCGGTCCCTGAGTTGCCGAAAACCCCCAGATTACGCCCGGCCAATCGTGCGGCGGGGATGCTGCTGGTCGCACCTGTCTCTGTTTGTCCGAGCAGAATCGGCCGTTCGCGTTTGAGAGGAATGTCGAGAAACTTACCGCCCAGGGGGTATTCTTTGAGGATTTCCAGGACGCCTTGGGGTCCGGGTGCCGTGGCGACGACGTCCGACATCTCGATCACAGCGGGAACGGCATCCGCCACTGCGACCGAGACCTCGGCGAGTGTCAGCATGGAGAGATCGTTCTCCGCATCGCCGAATGCGGCCAAGTTTCTGGGAGACAAACTGCAGAGGGTGAGGAGCCGTTCGAGCCCGGCCCCCTTCGTCGCACCGGGCGGGAGCACCATCACGGCGCCTTTGTTGTATTCGAGCGAGGAGCTGCCCCCATGCGAGCTAAGCACGCGCCACAACGCTTGGTCGTGAGGCGTCCAGGTCGCAGCGATCGCGAGGCCTCGTTCGAACGGAATGTCTGATTCTTCGATGGCCTTCAACAACCGAACATCGAGTTGGCCGAAGGGGAGGTAGGTTTCCCTGCTTGCGCTGTGGGTGAGGACCGCGCCGTTTTCCCACACAATGCCGGCAAAGAGGTCTCCGAGACTGCCCAATTTCACAGTCTCGAAGCGCCGTCCTGTAACAAGAAACAAGACGTGGCCGCTGGCGCGGCATTGTTCCAACGCTGTTTCCAGTTCGGGAGGCACGTCACCGTTCACGGCGAGTGTGCCGTCAAAGTCGAAGGCCATGACAAGGCGGTACATACAGCCTCACGCGGCTGAATGTTGAATTGTGAGTTTTGAATGATGAATTACCCGCAATGGCGTCCCGAGTGTCGATACAAATTCAACATTCATAATTCCTCATTAAACATTTCCGGTTTAGATGCCGACGAGTACCCGGTGCGCGTTGATCACCTTCAGTGTCTTCATCACATCCTCGTGGGAGATACTCGGTGCCTTTCCCCTTTTCGCCTCTCCGGAGAGGAGGACGAAATCATTCATGGCGACGACGCCCTGGAGCACACCGTCTTCATCCACGACCGGGAGCCGTCGGACTTTTTCCCGTTTCATGACGTCCAGGGCTGTGTGGACATCATCAGACATCTGGCAGGTGTAGGCTTTCCCGGACACTGTCTCCCAGACCGTGATGTCCGATGCAGGTTTATTCTTGGTCGCAGCGGCCATGCAGATGTCGCGATCCGTGATCATACCCATCACCTGACCCTGGACATTCAGGACGGGGAGGGCTCCACAGTCGCTGTCCCACATCATTTTGGCGGCGGCAGCCAGATTCGTGTCCGGGCCGCAACATTGTACATCGCTGGTCATGATATCTTGGACTTTCATGGGGGGTCCTCCTTTGAAAGAAGCGGCTGGTTGTGTTACGGACTTTTTAGCCGTAACTGCTTGTTCTCAACCGTCGTATCCTGGATCAACTTGCCAAAACTGTCGGTCAAGACGTCATTCACAAGCGCTTGGGCATCCTCCGGTTCGAACCAGAAGACGTCGTCGGCTCCGCTCCCATTCAAGGTCATGCGGATCGTACTGCCGTCTGCGACATTCTGTGCTTGTAACGCGAGTTTCGTTTTCGTCGTGACCTCGGTAAAGCCGACACGACTCTTGGCGTGGACGGAAAAGTCGAGGATTTTTCCCGTGAGGACGACATCCGGGTTGTCGCTAACCCCTCTCTTGGTTACCTGCCAGCCCTTTGCGGTCAGATAGTCGGCCAAGGCTTGGGCGACGGCGTCGGCCGGATTGCCTCCAGCAACGTCGAAGTAGCTGACACCTCCCCAGAGATGGGTCCGGACTCCAAGACCTGTGTGGTAGGTCCGGCCGTCCTCAAAAGAGGCTAGGGCCACGCGAATGGCCGCAGCCGGTTTCGCCATCTTCTCGGCACCGGGTGGAGCCGGATGGAGTTGAAGAGGAATGACCTCGCCGGTGCCAGCGCACCCAACCAGCGTGACGAGCCCGATCCAGCCAAAGAACAGGGCAAATGTTTGCCTCACATGACCCTCCCTGGGTTCAGACGATCAGAGCTCTTGTTCTCTCCGTGGCATCTGGACCACCTTCATCGATCTTGTTACGGGTGCCTGAAGTGAGCGCGTCGATTCGACTGCCAACAGGATTCGCTATGTTCAGCGCAAAAGGGACGCTCTTTGCCGTAGCTCGTGATCTGGATTTGTGATGAGGGAACGCCGAGGTCCCGGAGATACTGTTTGGTTGCCTGAGCACGACGTTCGCCCAGGACGAGGTTGTAGGCGCTCGTTCCTCGCTCGTCACAATGACCCTCGATGAGAATGGTTCGATGGGGTTGCGACTTGATGGGGCCAGCATTTGCCTCAAGCCCCGATCGCGCATCACCACGAATGGCATACTGATCGAAATCGAAAAAAATGTCAGATAGTTCCGATACGGCTGCTGGTTGAACCGGCTGGACAGCCGGCTGGTGTGCAGGAGCGACTGGCTGTTCCTCGACACGAACTTCTTCGACTGGAGGCTTGGTCGGGAGAACCTCGATCTTTGGTTCTTCCACCCTGGCCGGCTCCCCAGGCTCTTCCTTGGGCGGTTCGGGCACCACAGCAGTCGGCGGAACGACTTTCGCGGCTTCCACCACAGGCACAGGTGACGGACCGGGCTGGAAAGTCTGATCCTCGACCGCCGTCGTGATTCTGCGACCGGTGCATCCGAAGACCGTGGTGAGCACAATCAACCAGAGACCGAGGGTTCTAGAATGCTGCTGCCACGGTGCCTCCATTGTCGCTCCTTTGTTCACTGAAGATGAATAGATTGGGCGATCAAGCCATCGGATGACTTTAGGTACGTGAGGTCGGCTGATTCCCCCAGCTTAATGTCAGCCAATCTCGTAGTTCGTGAGCCTCGCGTGATCTTGGTATCAGTCGGGACACGAGCCCCCACAATCAACTCGTCCTTATTTGGCAGTATAACTTTCAGGACGATGGTCTGAGGATCGGCGGTAGTATTGGCGGCCATCACTGTCCCTCGCACCGTTCGCTGGATGGCCTCTGCTGCGACGGTCGCGAGCGGGGTCGTCTGGGTCACGAGTCCAATGGCGAAAACAATACAAAATGAACCGAGCATCGTTCTCATAACATGAGCCCTTCCTTCTGCCCGCGGAACCCCGAATCAATGCATTTCGGTGACTGGTCCTGTATTTCAAGTGGCAAGAACAAGGCCATGCCACATCAGCATCGATCTGCCGTCCACTTGTAGAAAATTCCTTGGCTTGAAATTGCCTAACGCGGGGGCTGGCTGCAGTAGCTTGAGGAGATCCGCTACAGGTGCACTCACCTTACTGTGGCGAAAGGTCTCCAGAATCCCCAGAGATTAGAATTCGTCATCCTTCTTTCCTGGTACGTGAATCCCCCAGAATGCTCCGATCTCATCGTGATTGCTCTGCAAAAGGAATCCTGGGGGCCAGAATACTAATCGTCGAGGTCCGGCATTCCGATTGCTCATTGAATGCTCTGTAAGGGGCTGGCTCCTGCGTAACCGGGAGGAGGCCAAGTAGCGCTCGAGTCGTTTCGATTGCGCGGTTCCGTTCATGGGGGCCGGCCCCACGGGATGAAAGGAGGAAGCTATGACGTTCCCAGACGCATTGCGATTGCTGGAGCTATTTCATGCGCGAGATTATGCCCAAGCCAGGCCGCACCTGTACTTTAAATCCTTGAAGTCAGATAGCTGGGTCCGCCCAAAAGGGATGAGAGTGTTTCCGTCGAATCTCGAAATCGGAATTTTGGACGCGGAACAGGAGCAATGGGAAACGATCCCCTTCAGAGACGTCAGTTTCGGGCTCTGGTAGCCGAATTGCGGGGCAGGGGTGGAGACTGTAATCGCCGTGAATGGTTGAAAGCTGGCGGGGCAATCTTCCTGGCGCTTGCCGCTTCGGTTGTTTGGGCGAGGCCGAAACCGAAGGCCGAGGCCCGCAGTCGAATCGTGCGAACAGTGACGGGAGACATTTCACCGTCTGACTTGGGCGTGACCCTGCCTCACGAGCACCTGTTGGTGCAGCATGTAGGCTGGCGGCGCGACTCAATTCTCGATGATCTGGACCTCGCGCAGCGGGAACTAGATCTGTTCGCGCAGTATCCGTTCAACAAGATACAGGCGCGCACGGTGGTGGAATTGACCAGTCATGGAGTGCGTGGGCTGTCCCATGCAGAACGACTCAGGATGGTTGCAGAAAAGACAGGAGTGCGCATCGTGATGGCCACCGGTTTCCACAAGAAGGCATGGCACCCGCACCAGTTGACGCAGAAGACTCAACAGCAGCTGGAGGAACTCCTCGTCGCGGACATCGTCGATGGCGTCGGCTCTCTTCGCATCAAAGCCGGTGTCATCGGGGAGATCGGCATCAGTGGAGCCGGGCCAGCGATCGACGACATCGACCCGGACGAATTCAAAGTGCTCAAGGCGGCCGCGGCGACACAGCGGCGCACGGGAGCCGCGCTGTATCTGCATTTTGATAACGACTGGCGCAGTCCGAGTGTCAACGGGACGTTGCGTCTGGCGGTGCTGCAATACCTATCCGCTGAGGAAAGCATCGACCTCCATCGTGTAATCATATGCCACTGTTCGCCGCTGGAAGCGGATCTTCCCCTTCACCGGCGAATCATCGAGACAGGCGCCTATGTGGGGTTCGATTCGTGGGGAGTTGATGTGGGGTGCCCCGGCATTCCCGAAAGCGATTATGCGACGTACGGTGCGGCGGTCAGGGAGTTGATCGCGGACGAGTCCTGCCTGCAGAGGGTTCTTCTATCGCAGGACGTGTGCGTGCCTCGTCATCTGACTGCTCATGGGGGATGCGGCTACGCCCACCTCGTGCGAGATGTCGTCCCTCGGTTCTTGTCGTACGGAATCTCTGAACAACAGATTCATCGGATGATGGTGGGGAATCCACAAACCGTGCTGCCTCTCGCGGCGAATGCGTAACGACCCTGTGAGAACGATCGGTGCCTGAGTAGCGCACAAAAGATGGAGGGATCATGGATGTCATGGAAGCCATTTACCAATGCCGTTCCGTGCGGGCCTATACCGAACAGCCGGTTGACAAGACAACGGCCGAAGCCCTCATCAAAGCCGCGACCCATGCTCCCAGCTCGATGAACGAACAGCCCTGGGCGTTTGCCGTGATCCAGAACGCGAAGCAGCTCGCGCAATGGTCGGAGCGCATCAAAACGTACGTGCTGGAGCGTCTCAAGCCGGAATCTCCGTTGGCGAAGTATCGCGACATGGTCTCCGATCCCGATTACCACGTCTTCCACCGAGCGGGGACACTCATCATCATCTGCGCAAGATCGGACGCGCATAACGGCGAAGAAGATTGTTGTCTGGCTGCGCAAAACCTCATGCTTGCGGCCTGTGACATGGGCCTGGGCACCTGCCCCATCGGGTTTGCCCGTCTCTGGTTGAATCGGGCCAGGATCAAACGGGGCCTCAGCATTCCGGACGATTATGTCCCGGTGTTCCCCGTCGTCGTGGGCTATCCGAGCGGAGAGACGCCACCGGTTTAGCGGCGGGCTCCGGAGATTCTTGTCTGGCAGTAGAGCGATGATGTCATCCATGAAACCATTGCGTCTCGCTGTTGTCGGGTTCGGCAAGGTGGGACGGGTCTGCGCGGAACTTATCTCCCTGAGCCATGACCTCAGTGTGGCGGCCATCGTACGTCGAGCGGCGAGTGTGGAGGGAAAGCTTCCGGAGACGCTCCGATCCATTCCAGTGACAACCCACATTGGTCAGGCGAGGGATGTCGACGCCGCACTCCTCTGCGTGCCGACGAATGCGGTTGAGGAAACAGCTGAACAGATTCTTCGTCGTGGAATTCCGATCATAGAGTGCGCCAAGTTACAGGGAGCGGCGCTCCATGCCCATAAGGAAGCGATGCACAAACTAGCTATACATCATAAAACACCAGCTATTGTGGGGGCGGGATGGGATCCTGGCGCACTCTCGGTGTTTCGCTCGTGGTTTGCGTTATTGGCGCCTGGAGGAATAACGGAGACGCGGCATCACACAGGCAGCAGTCTCCGCCACACCACCATGGCCCTAAGCGTGACGGGGGTGAAGGATGCCCTTTGTGCCGAAGTGCGAGCCGTCGACGGCAGATTGCAGCGCTACGTCTACGTCGAATTGCAGGAGGGGACGGATCCAGAGATGGTCGCGCAAGCGATCCGCGCCGACCCGCTGTTTCTTGGCGAGGACACGCAGGTCTTTCCCGTTGAAAGCCTCGCAGCATTGGAGCAAGAAGGACGGGGAGTGGTCCTTGATCGACGGGGTTCTCCAGGACGATTTGGACATCAGCACCTGCTGCTGGAAGCGCGCTTTGATGAAACCGTTCTGACGGCCCAGGTCATGCTCGGCGCCGCTCGCGCCCTCCCGCAACTTGAACCAGGGGTCTCTTGCCTCCTCGACATTCCGCTCAATCTGTTGTGGGGTGAGCACGCCGAGCAGGCTGAACGGAGGTGGCTCTGAGCATGGGGCAGGACACGAGCAAGGACAAAGGTGAGATCGGTGCTGCGATGATGACAGTGCACGCGATCAGTAAGCCAGAGGAGCAGCAGGTGGTCTGGGAGGCCTTTCCCTCCTGGGCACATTTTACTTGGCTCTATCTCTTGAGTGCGGTCGCTGCGCTACGTGGCGCGCTGTTCTTCAGGTTTGGCGTGGGCGGTTGGGAGATGTGGATCATTGGGGCCGGGATCCTTCTTGCCTGTGCCACGGCACTAGGACATTGGGTGCACTACGATCTCACGAAGGATCGGATCACAGTGCGGAATCACTATACAGGGCGCGAAATTCAATCCATCCCGTTGAACGAGGTGGGAAACGTGGTTGTGCAACAAGGGGTGGTTGCGGATTTCTTTGGGATCGGCACGGTGCTCGTTCACGCTCGAAGCAGCGACCGGTTACTGTCGCTGCGAGGCGTGCGTGATCCAGAAGAGGTCAAGATTCGCATCGAAGCCCTGGCTTGGAAGCACAATAGAGCAGCGAACCACCCTCGAGCGAACTCATGACGGAAGCAGAGACAGGGCGTAGGAAGGTCGTCGCCCCGTTGCAACTGACATGTGAAGATCTGGCACAGAAAGGTCGAGGTGCAAAAGGTGAGGGCAACGTCATGAAGATTGCGCTGACCGGTGACGTGATGCTCGGACGGTTGGTGGATCAGTATGTCATCCAGAATCGGTCCGTGCGGCCGGAAACCCTCTGGGGCGACGTCCTCCCGATCATGCTGGCCGCGGATTGCCGGCTCATCAATCTGGAATGCGTCATCAGCAGCCAGGGAGAAGAGTGGCATCCGACGACCAAGGCATTTCACTTTCGTGCCTGTCCCCGTGCGCTGGAATTTCTCCAAGCGGCCAAGATCGATGGGGTAACGCTGGCGAATAACCACGTGTTAGATTACGGCCCCGACGCGCTGCTGGATTGTCTGAACCTGCTCGACCGGACAGACATCAAACGGACCGGCGCCGGCGCAAAGCTGGAGGAGGCACTTGTTCCGGCCCTGCTTGGACTGCCGGAAGGACGTGTGGCGGTCGTCGCCCTGACGGACAATGAGCCGGAGTGGGAAGCGACCGGTACGAAACCAGGGGTCAACTACGTGGCCTATAACGACCGTGGATTGAAGGAACCTTGCCGGTCGCGGATTGCCCAGGTGCTGTTCTCGGCACGGCGGCAAGCGGACCTGGTGATTGTCAGCGCTCACGTCGGCTCCAATTGGGGCGCGCCATCACGGGCGATGCAAGCACTGGCTCATGATCTCCTCGATATGGGTGCAGACCTCTATTGGGGGCATTCCAACCATACCCCGCAGGGAATTGAATGCTACAAAGGGAAGGCCATCCTCTATTCGACCGGCGATTTCATCGATGACTACATGGTCGACGAGGACGAGCGCAACGATCTCTCTTTCCTGTTCATGCTCGAAGTGGAGCGAGGCCGTATCGCGCGTATTCGACTCCATCCGACTTGCATTGAGGATCTTGGCGTCCGTGTGGCGAATGAACAGGAAACATCGTTCCTCAAAAAAACGATGCACATGAAATGCGCGGCTTTTGGAGTGAAAATCGAGTTCGAGAATCATGTCGGGGTAGTCGCGGTTGAGTGAAAGGAAAACGAGACGAGCGATGAGCCGTGAGGTCCTCTACGGGCGGAGCCACAAGGGTGGGCCATCCTGGATTGCTGAATCTCAGAGGCAGAGGATCGACCATGCAGCCCCCTCGTTCCGACGTCGCGACTCTGCCGGGGATTGTTCAAGCCTCCTATGCGATGCCTGATGCCCATTGGGGCTATGGGTTTCCCATCGGCGGGGTCGCCGCGTTCGATCGCGGGGGTGGGGTCCCCATTTCGCGGCCCGCGGGGCGTACGGAGTCCACCGACCGCCTGTGGCGCCATTCAACGGGGGAAGTCTTATACGGAACCGTATAAGACTCTGCTTGGACGAGATGAAGAGTAGAACCTCCAAGAGATCACTTGAACTTAGGTTGCAATCCCGCAGGATGTTCTTCGGGTCTTATCCGGCACCCTAAGATGCGCGGTATCTTATACAGAACCAGATACTCCATAGTTCTGCCGAGGAGCGATCCATATGAATCGGCCCATAAAAGACGGTCTGGTTCTGGGCACTACCCTGCTCGTTATTCATACGTTTGCATCTTTCCTGGTGTTTCTCTATTGCCACACCAGTACCGATGGCCAAGCCGTGTTCGCCTATTTTCTCTTCTTTGTCATCGACGCTCCTACCGTTCCCTTGGCATTTGAGATAGAAGGGAAGATCGGACTCCTCTCTGGCCTTACCGACTTGTGGACCGACTTGTGGTATCAGGGGCATCAAGGAGTCAACCTCAGAGCATTTATTCTAACCACCATATTTGGGGGTCTTCATTGGTTTATTATTGGGAACCTGACGAGTTATGCCTTCGCTTGGATTCATAAGAGATTTTATAGACAGCCGGCATAACAATTCATTCAAGCCGACGGCCACACACGGCGGCGTCGCGGCTTAATTCAAACGTTTGGTTGCCAAATAAATAGGCAGGGCATCCATCGTGGCAAGATCATTGGCATTAATGGTAAGTGCGTACGCGTCAATCTCCTCCGTGACGAACGTGATGGGATCTGTTTTGACAATCACATACTGGACCTCCACGTCGAGAGCCGCAGCATCAAGACCGATCCCGGCACCCACGACGACACGTGGATCATGGTTTCTGGCGTAGCGGGTGAGCATGGTGCGGAGCAACGTGACCGGGTGCTTTCCGATCGGGAGCGAACGGCCTCCCTGCCAGTGCGGTAACGGTGGTGTGACTCTTGTGCTGTTGGTGAAGTGAGAAGGGCCCATCCTAACGGTCCTCGGCGGTACCCAGGGTCTACGCCGGCCCGCCCCCTTCCTTTTCTATCTTGCGCTTTTTGGACAGCGCTTCTGCATGCACCACGTTCTTGCAATGCTCACAAACCCAGTGACCATACAACAGCGCCGGCCCCACCACTCCGCAGAGAAGACAATAGCTGGGCTCTTCGAACGGCTGTTTCTGCTCTCGTTTCCCTTCCGTGTTCTGTTCCGTTTTCTCTGACTTCACCATCGTAGCCTCCGTTGTATCTCAGGCGATCATCGTTTGATGCCCTGACCTCTTTTCTCCTACCCCTTCACACAAATGAGCGGTTCAAGCCTCGCCACCTTACGGGCGAGTTTCGCTCTGTCCGCTGCGTCCACCACTTCGCTCACATCTTTGTAGGCACCCGGCGCTTCCTCGGCCACGCCACGAAACGATGGGCTGCGGATCAGGATGCCGCGGGCAGCCAACTCCCGAACTACCTCTCGGCCATGCCACTGTCGGGTCGCTTGATGCCGGCTCATACTGCGACCGGCTCCATGACAAGCGGACCCGAATGCCAGCGACATGCTCTCCTTCGTGCCCACAAGCACATACGAGGCCGTTCCCATCGTGCCACCGATCAGGACCGGCTGTCCCACGGCTTGCAGCGACGGGGGAACATCGGGATGGCCTGGGCCGAAGGCCCGTGTCGCGCCCTTGCGATGGACGAAGAGGCGAACGGGCGTCCCGTCAATGACATGCTCCTCGACCTTGCAGGTGTTATGGGACACGTCGTAGAGCAACGAGAGCGTCGCCTGCGGCAATAGGTCGGCGAAGGCCTGCCTGACGAGATGCGTGACGATCTGACGGTTGGCGAGGGCGCAGTTGACCGCCGCGCGCATCGCGCCGAGATACTCCTGTCCCACTTCCGAGTTGATTGGGGCACAGGCCAATTCGCGATCCGGCAGGTCGATGTGATATCCCGCCGCGCTGATGGCCATGCGCTTGAGGAACTCTGTCCCGATCTGATGCCCGAGTCCACGCGAGCCGCAATGAATGCTGACGACGAGGTCGCCTTCGCGGAACCCGAAGATCGACGCCACCTCTCTATCGAAGACCTGCACGACCTGTTGCACCTCGAGATAGTGGTTTCCGGAGCCGAGCGTACCCATCTCATCCTGTTGGCGCTTCTTGGCGTAATCCGAGACGCACTCCGGTTTGGCGCCGCCCATGCAGCCCCGTTCTTCGATGAACTCGAGATCCTCGTGCAGCCCAAAGCCTTTCCCCACCGCCCAACGCGCTCCACCGGCAAGCATGGCATCCATCTCGTGCCGATCCAAGTGCACCTTCCCGGTACTCCCGACCCCGGCGGGAATGCGATGAAACAAGGCCTCGGCCAGTTGTTCCTTCACCGGCTGAAGCTCCTCGACCGTAAGTCCCGTGCGCAGCGCTCGGACTCCGCAGGAAATGTCGAAGCCCACACCGCCGGCCGACACGACGCCCCCAACATCAGGATCGAATGCGGCGACCCCGCCGATGGGAAACCCATAGCCCCAATGGGCATCAGGCATGGCATAGGAGGCCCTGACGATTCCCGGTAAGGTCGCAACATTGGTGACTTGTTCATACACCTTCATGTCCATGTCGCGAATCAGCATCTCGTTGGCATAGATCACGCCCGGCACCAGCATCTTGCCGAAGGGAGGAATATGCCATTCGAACCGCGACTGTTGTTTCAGCAAACTGAGATCCATGACACCCTCAGAGCGGACTCGGGCTACACGTCAACCACGCACTGCGCGATCCAGTACCCCTTCTGGCCCTGCTTGACGAGGAGATCCGTGTAGGTCGCCCCTTTGACCTCGACGGCGGGTCGATGCCGGATGACCTCAACCGGTTCCCCCCAGGCCGTGGCGTGTAACGAATGGTCGTTGATGTGAACTTCGAAACGACTGAACAGCATCTTTCGTGTTGCCATTTCATAGACGAGGACATTCAGCCAATCGACGAAGAGCAGTTCATCATCAGAAGCTTCACAGGCAACGGTGACAGGCTGCGTCGGAATGACCTTGGCCGGATTGGTGATCACCGCCGTCAAGGCCAGAGCCGCGCCTTCAAATGCAGCCTCCTTTGTCAAGCCGATCCCTCGAACGCCCATGTCGGCTTGATGCGGGAAGTGCTCCCAATTTGGCTGCATTGGGCTCTGGACGTTGGTGCCAGCATACGACATGATCATTCTGCTCAGTACAGATCACCCAGTGACCGATGTTCCAGGAGTCGTTTAAGCGCCCCAGCAATGACCGGGGCGATCGAAATAATCTGCAAGTGGGACCAATCTTTGGGGGCTCCAGCGACAGTATCCGTGATCACGACCTTCCTCACCGCTTTGTGCATGAGCTTCTGACGAGCTCCAGCAAGAAGCAGCCCATGTGTGGCCGCGATGGTCAGTGCTGGACGAGCGCCTGCCTTGAGAAGCGCCTCAATGGCAGAGGCCAGGGTACCTCCGGTCGAGATCATGTCATCCACGATGAGGCAGGACTTGCCGGCCACATCGCCAACCAGATGCGTGACCTGGGTTCCTGTTCCGCTCTCTCGTCGCTTGTGAAGAACCGCAACCGTCCCGTTCAAGCGGTGCGCATATTCGGTCGCCATGCGAAGCGCCCCGGCATCCGGTGCGACCACCACGACCCCTGGCGATGTCTCCTCGCGCAGGTAGGTCGACAGGTGCGGCACAGCCGTCAACGCGTCAACGGGGATTTCAAAGAACCCTTCGATCTGCGGGGCATGGAGGTCAACCGTTACCACGTGATGAACCCCGACGGCCTCCAGCACGTCCGCGACCATCCGTCCCATGATCGGCTCGCGCCGTCCATGGCGTTTGTCAGACCGCGCATAGCCCAAATAGGGCACCACCGCCGTGATGCGCGCAGCCGCCGCCCGCCGACAGGCATCCGCCAAGGCCAGCAACTCGACCAGATGCTCATTCGCGGGTGGTGAGAGTGGCTGCACGAGAAAGACTTCTTTTCGCCGGACCGACTCCTGCAGCTCGACAGAAGTCTCCCCATCCGGGAAGCGGTCGATCGTACAGGCACCCGGAAGCATTCCCAGATCCGCCGCGATCGCGGCCGCCAATTCAGGGTTCGCTGTGCCCGCGAAGATGACGAAGTCATGTGGCACGTGCAGGGCCTCTCTGTGAAGTGCCATGCCGAGTTCGGTCGACGATTGACGCTCCTGATCCAAGCCCTCGTTCCCGTGTATCAGCCGGGAGATTGTACCTCTCGACCCCGACTGGCCTCTTCGACCCGCTCCCGTAAAGCCGCGTCCTGACTCTGGAGCGACCGAACGAGGGATTGAAACCCTCCTGGGCTACCCTCCAGGTACTCTCGCCTGACCAGCCACTTCACGTGGTTCACGATGACGGGAAGATCGGGATATAACCGCCTGGTCTCAGAGAGCCACTCGGTGACTCTAATGGCGCGGAGATGTCCGCCCATCACCACCACGTCAAACCGATTCCGCTTGAGATACTGCAAGCCTTGCTTCGCCGATCCCACAGTCATGACGTGATAGCGTCCACCTGAGAGCGCGTGCTCAATCCATCGGCGCCTGAGTGGATCGGCTTCCACGACGAGGATGGACACAGGTTCCAGGCGCTCTTGATCGTTCACTATTGGATCCATGGGGTCATCGTTAGGCAGTTGCCGGGCCAGGCGTCAAAGAAGACTCCACTTGCTGAGACCGTAAAGCGAACTTAATTCGAGTCGGCCCTCTGGCGCATCACCAGCGCCTCGCCGCGGTAATAACCGGCAATCGCCAACTGATCTTGAGCTGGGTCGAACGACGTCACGTGGATGGTCTCCGGAGCCGCGCACCCGAAGAGCATCAACGCCCAACCGACGATGAGAATCCATCGGTGGCGGAACATCTTCCCTCTGTGCATCGCCGGAGCATCGAATGTTCGCGGAAACCGCTGTCTTTCTGTCATGCGGAAGATCCCCTCCTGCATCCGATATGTGTCGCCTCATGATCAGCAAGAGACCAGTATCGCAAGGCATGTGCCATTCAGATTCTTAATCCCTTTGAAAATGGTCCGCCTGATTGGAGCCAAACTAGAAGGCAGGTGGCTTGCTTTCTGTGGATGACCCGGAAGAACGTTGATGATTGTGGCGCCTTCTACCCCATCCCAGCCGTGCGGCCCTGTCCCCAAAAGCCCCATTCGAGGCCGCGCCGTCATCCTTGCCTTGATAGAGACCAACTCCGGTGTCTGGCATTTGTCTTGCCCTTCGTTTTGAAGATGGCTGCCTACGTACTCCGATGGACGTCACTGAGAAGATGAAAGCAGTGCCATGACAGGCTCATTCACCCTCAGAACAGAAAGAATCGTCCTCATTCTGTTCATCCTGTTTATCGCCTCGACTCCGATCGGGCTGCTGGACACCCTCACATGGGCTCACTCCGCAAGGCCGGCGTTGTATTGGTGTCCAGGCGGACTTCGGCGCGAGCGACTCCTGACCGCACCGCAGCCTGGGTGCTATCCCCTCGTCGAGGAGCCGGCAGCCGATGGGGCCCCGGATCGCATTGACCTGCGACCGCCGATCACGCCCCAAAACAACGCCGGCGTAGTCGCCCAATTCCTGCGTAGCTACCTCGGGTTCCTCGCCTGTTGCGCTGCCAACCCCGGTTCGCTCGATCTCCTGTCTGAGCTTGAGCGCGAGGCCTCGCGGATTCACAAACGGCAACTGGAACTGCTTCCTTACATCTTGCTGCAAACAAGACAGGGCAAAGCCTTGATTCTGCCGATCGTCCGTGCGCGGCATGAGTTGCGCGAGTTAAAGAAGCGGCTGGTTGAGGTGGCCGAAATCCAAGCGACGATCGAGTCGCTAGATTTTGAATCAACCGGACGAGAACGCCTGAGGATGACAGAGATTCTCGAGTCAATCGAACGGGACTTTCCACCGCCCCGCGAGCTGATTGTGAGAGCCGTCACCGGCCCAGAGATTGGGACTCCTGGGCCAAGCGGACGCACAGGTGAAGAAATCGGCATTCAGCCAGCCGCTGGCCCCGCCATCGGCCTGACCCCACTGGCGGGCGAGGAAATCGGGACGACACCTCCAACTGGTGAAGAGACCGGCACGACGCCGACCGGGCCTGAAATCGGCAATTCGAACGGCAAGAGCAAGCCGTAATTGCCTCATTCCTGGATGATGCGGATCCCGCCTGTCTCGGACACACGCAATCCTGCTTGTCCAGTGGCACGCTCCGCTGGTCCTGGAATGCACCAGATTTATCCCCCATCCGAAATCGCACCCGCATCCCCAGGCCTTAACCCGCATTATTCATGAACGCTTCCGCAGTTGCACCCGTTGCATCGGTGCCCTGTCCCCCCGGTAGTTGTACCAGCACCAATGTGAGTCACGCACGGCGGACATTGGCCGCGGAACGGAGACGAGAGGGAGTCTCATATGCAGCAATCGATCAGTAGAGATTCTTGGCGCTTGCCCCTCCGCATTAGCAGTGCCAGTTCACCCGGATCAGGTCTTCGTCCTTCTCATACCGAAATGTCAATGTGCCGCGATGTGCGTGATGCAGAGCCTCGCCCATGCGCCGCGCGAGATGAGGGTCCGTCGTCGTGATGACCACCGCTTGGTCTTGGTCCTTGATTTTGATAAGTCGCGACAGAGGATGTTCGGCTTTGGCGCGGGTCTCTTCATTGCGGACGAGCCCGAGAATCTCGTCCCGATGCNNGGCGACAAACNCACCGGTGAGCANCAGCACNCCGCTNGGCGCGCCGTCCCGTATCCGTTCACANGCAGGGCACACGANGTCGTGACTGTCNGACGGGACGGGGTCCCACGTCCATCGGCCCTTGTGATACACCGCCTTACACTGACGGCAGACGGATGCCTCCCGGAGTTTGCCCTTCGCCTTGTACGGGTCGTGCTTCCTCGCTCGAACCGATCGATCTTTTTTATCCCGGGGAAGATGTGACGTGGACATGGCTTCTCCTTCACTTCATAGAGATGTCTGATAACTCCGGCTGGAGAGGGAAGTCCCCAGTGCGTCCTTCCTGGATCATACCCGCTCTGCAAGCCCTCATTGTCCTACCGAATCGTGAATCTGCATGTCGAATGCCACTGTGCAACGGATGTGCAGTTACACTCAAATCCGTGGGAACCACGAGATGAATAGGAAAATCCGTACCCAGCTGCATGGCACAGTCCAAAGTGACTGTGGCGTTATTAGCCAGGGAGAGGCGGAAGTCGTGTCCCCTAATGCCACAATCTAGGTGCGTGGCGGCACCAGCGGGTTATGGTTTTTCCGATCTTCAGTTCTTCCCTCTGTTGGCTCTTCTTGGGTCGGCTGAGATAGGGGACGGGCAAAATTGTAAAACGCCGGTAGATTCCGATTCCAATCCTGAGCGCAGGGTAACTGTGCTGTGCTCATTTTGTGCTCACCTCCACCTCACTCCAGCCTATTCCAGCCTCCTCCAGCCAAAGTTCTGGTTTTGAGGAAACCTTGGCTGGAGCGTGGCTCTCTTCATTGTCGGCGCCGGATAACTCCTCCAGGCCCCCTCGATTTACAATCGACCAGTTGGCAGTCACTAGCCATCAACCCTCTCCCTGATTCAGTACCCACGCGTAAATGGCCACGACCTCGTTCATCAAGTCCTCTCCCTCAAGAAAGAACTTCGCGTCCTCTTCATGTCGAGCCTCACCATCAGCAACCTGGCGGCGCAAGGTATCACCATCAAACAAACCAGAACGGTTCCTTGCAAAGCCTTTCTCCGTCGAACACCTGTTGAATCATGTCGCCGCCGCTCTTGCTGCCCCTCCGATCCGTATTGACGCCCCCGCAGCCCCTGCGCCGACGAAAGAAGTCCAGTGGTTTGACTAGGAGTCCACGCTCCACGGCACAGGGCCGCAGCGCCCATCCCGTCAAAATCCTTTGTTTCCTTGCCAGGTTGCAGACCCTCAGCTAGACTTTTTTCACACACCATGGCACGAGCACGCGCAGCGGAAAACCTTAAGTCCCGGTCCAAAGCAGTTCTGATCGAGGAGATCACTCGCGGAATCAGCAAGTTTCAAGAAGTCCTCGCCGCGATCGACGACTTCAGCCAAGAGGGATTCCCCTATCGCGATGCCGCGCGGGCCAAAGCCGAGTTGCAGCTTCGCGAATGTGTGCGCCGGATCTTCGGCGAACGCTCCCAGGAATTCCAGACCTATCGCAATCACAAACTTCGCTCCTCGAATAAGGCAGAGGTCGTCCAGAGCATCGCAGTGGTCAAAGGCCTCATGCAAACGCTGGAGGACAAGAAACTGGAACTCCAGGGACTCAAGCCACCCCCCATAGCAGATCCACCGGCTGAGACGAGTCCGGCCACTCCTCCACAGATGACACTCGTCCCGCCCACGGCACAGATTACTATGGCGGCCCAACCGGCAAGTACCACACCACCGATGACTCTCTCGGTCGCCATGACGACAAACCTGGGAACGCCGGTGGCCCCCGCAGCGGTTACACCCCAACCGCCACCTCCTTTTCAAGAGCCTCAGAGGTATGCTCCTTCGCCCGTACCGCCGATGCCTCAGTCGCCGATCTCTCCAGCACCGTCCGTCCCGCTGGCCAACGCCCCGGTCATTCAGTCGACGCCACCACCCCATGAAGAACCGGCGACCGCAACGCCGGCACCACCAAGAACGAATCCACCTGCGCCTCCCATTCCCCCTCTCCGTGAGAGGAACACCGCACTGGCGCAACCAACTGCTGCCGTGATTCCTACGCCCTCAGTCACACCGCCTCGCTCTGAAATCCTCCCGATACCTTCTGCACCCGCTGTGGACACGTCAGCCATCCAGTCTGAGGCGCACTCGCCTGCGCCCGTCGCACTTGCACATTCGTCCTCGATGCCGAATACGCCATCGACAGTTCAGACATCGCTCGACGCCCGGTCGATCCAGCCCTGTTCTGAGCAAGAGCCGCTCCAATCTGAGCAAGAGCCGCTCCAACTCATCCGCAAAGTCTGTCTTCGATTCCATTCCGTTGCGCGCCAGCTGCGGCTCAGAAAGGATTATCGCGCGACACTCGAGGTCGAAGACGACTATGACTTGCAGGACCTCTTGTGTGCCCTTTTGAAAGTGGAGTTCGATGAAGTCGGGGCAGACGAATGGACGCCGCCCTATACAGGGGGCGCACCCAGAACCACCCTGCTCCTGAACAGGGATCAGATTGCCGTGGTGGCGAAGAAAACCAGATCCGGATTGACCACGAAGGAACTCGCCGACCAGGTGGCGGCGGATTCGGCCTACTACACGGCCCGAGAAAAGTGCGCCACTTTGTTTTGTTTTATTTACGATCCGGAAGGTCGCATCGGAAGTCCGAAGCGACTGGAAACAAACTTAACCAGCGCCGGCGACCGCTGCGCCGTCGAAGTGCTTGTCGCGCCAAAGTAAGATCATGCAAAAAGCCAAATTGAAGAGCGTCCCGTCCTCCAGCAATCCATCACCCTCCAAGCCCGAGTCGCTGTTGACAGGGACGCAACGACTTCGCTACGGTGGACCAGAGCCGGTACCTACGACGATACCCTATACGATTCATGCGCCAGCAGTAGGAGAACCGTTGATGTCGGACCGTGCTTATATCTTGATTAATGTACAACCGGGGCAGACGTCTTTTGTGGTCAAAGCCCTTGAGCAGATCAAGGAAATCAAAACGATCGATCCCTGCTGGGGAAAGCCCGACATCATCGTGGTGGCCGAGGTACGAAACCAGGACGTCTTGACCCAACTGGTCTTGAGCCGCATCCACGGTATCGAAGGGGTGACGCAGACCGACACCCACCTCGTCTACCGTCTGAAAGAAGCCAAAGCGAAATGATGGGGAGATTCGGCTTGTTCCCCGCCTTGGCTATCAGAGGGGATACACGGGATTTTTTCAAGTTGGGAAGTCGTCCGGAGCGCGTTGTCTCAGAGTGCAGAAAACCAGTTCCGTCTCATCAGGAACGCCTTACAAATCCTGCAAGCGGTTAGACTGACTCTTTCTCAGTCCCATCAGGCTCATCTCCGAGGTCCAACCCGAAGCGTTCAGCCATCCGATAGAGCGTACGACGATCGACCCCCAGAATCTTCGCCGCTTTCACTTTATTTCCCTTCGTCTCTTTGAGCACTCGAATCAGATGGCGTTTCTCGACCTCTTCCAGCGTCAGACACACGTCATCGGACTGATCGCCTCTGGAGAGTTTCGCATCGGCTTCGGCCGTCGCGCTCTGACGAATCGCCTCGGGCAAATCCTCCGGCGTCAAGAGCGGTCCGTGGCTCAAGGACACCGCTCGTTCGATCGCATTCTCAAGCTCCCGCACATTGCCGGGCCACCGGTATTGTTTGAGCAACGCGATCGTCTCCGGAAGCAGCCCACGTACCACGCTCGGCAACCCGGCCGAAGACTTCTGGAGGAAATGATGCGCGAGCATCGGGATATCCTCCCTACGCTCCGCCAGAGACGGGAGCGTAATCCGGACGACGTTCAACCGGTAGTACAGGTCATCGCGAAATTTCTCTTCCTTGACGAACTGCTCCAAGTTCCGATTCGTCGCCGCAATGATCCGCACGTCCACCTTCACCGAACCCGTGCCGCCGACACGGCGCACCTCGTGGTCTTGCATCACGCGCAGCAGCTTGACCTGTAACGCCGGGCCGAGCTCGCCGATTTCGTCCAGAAACAGCGTGCCGCCATTGGCGGCTTCAAATAAGCCGGCTTTCGTTCCTACCGCACCGGTAAACGCCCCCTTCTCATACCCGAACATCTCAGACTCCAGGAGGGTATCCGGCAACGCCCCGCAATTCACTGGAATGAACGGCTTGTTCCGACGAGGCCCATTCGCATGGATCGCCCGCGCAATCAGCTCCTTGCCGGTCCCGCTTTCCCCTTGCACGAGCACCGTGCTCTTGCTCTCGGTCACCCGAGCCACCAGCTTATACACTTCCAGCATCGCCGGACTGCTCCCCACCAGTGGAGACCATTCATCTTTACTCTTCAACTCTTCACGAAACCGGGCATTCTCTCTGACGAGTTGGCAGTGATCGAGACTCCGCTTGACCACCAGCTTGAGATCCTCTTTCTTAAACGGCTTGGCGAGATAGTCGTAGGCCCCTTGCTTGATCGCTTCGATCGCACCTTCCAGAGATCCGAACGCCGTCAACACCACGACCGCCGTGTCAGGGCTCATGCGCTTAAATTCACGCAAGACCGTCAGTCCATCGACCGCGCCCATACGAATATCTGTCAGCACCAGATCCACTCGTCCCTGGCGCCCACGAGTGATGACCCCTTCTCCACTGGCAAATGCTTCAACGGCATAGCCTTCTTTCTTTAAGGCATCAGCCAAGAGTTCGCGCGCGACCGCATCGTCGTCGGCTACAAGAATCTTCGCTGGTTGCATCAGTCCCTCTCGGTCACGTGCGCCGGCTCGGTCTTCAATCCAGGTAAGGTTATGGTGACGGTTGTGCCGCGCCCGGTCTCGCTCTTGAGCAACAGACCGCCTCCGTGGGCCAGCACCGTTTCGCGGCTCAAGAATAACCCTAAGCCAGTACCCTTGCCAACCGCCTTGGTCGTAAAAAATGGTTCGAAGGCTTTTCGCGCATCGGCCTCCGGCATGCCGCATCCCGTATCCTGCACCGCGATCGTGATGACCAAAGGTGACATCGCATCAGCCACCCGGCGGCCGCAGTCGAGTTCGTCGGACGAGGCCGCACGGGCTCCCACTGATACTCTCACCGTTCCATGCGGCGGGGTGGCGGCTAAGGCATTGGCCAATACGTTTACCAACACTTGATGCATCATTTCCGCATCGGCCCAGACGAGCGGGAGATCCCCGGGAATCTCGACCGTCAATGTGATCTCCTTCGCATGGAAGGCCGGTTCCATGAGCACGGCCGCCGGGCTGATCACCTGCTCCACGGGCAACCACTTCGGTTCAGGCTGGCGCGGTCTGGTTGAGGACAACAAATCCTGAATGATCCGAACCACCCGTGTAAGCTGTTCATCGATGACTGCCACCCGCTTCTTCATCTCAGGCGTGACACCCGGCTCTTCAGCCAACGCTTGCACATGCCAGGCAATCGAGTGCAGCGGCGTTCCGACCTCATGCGCCACGGACGCCACCAGCTGCCCCACCGCGGCTAAGCGCTCCGAGCGATTCAACTGGTCTTTCGCATCGACCAGCTGCGCATTGGCCTTTAGCAGATTTTCCGTCTCCCGGGCGAGAGCCGCACGCGTCGCTTCTTCTCGCGCCTTGCGCTCTTCCCAACTCATACCGAGGTAGGCCACCAGCAGCAACACCCCGACGACGACGCTCCGATTGATGACCGCGGCTTGGAACCGGCCCGGCTTGGTCGGTTGTAACAGGCCCGCATAGGTCGCGATGACACAAGCCAGCACGGTCGCCAGCATCAGCATTCGGTTCCGAAGAATGGCCACCAGCAAGATCGGCAACACGTAGCCATAAGCGCCCACGACGTTCACAGGCGCGAACTCTTCAATGATGACGATGATGAGGAAGCAGGCTGCGGCAACGGCAAGGACGAGACGGTTACGGTGCGTCATGGTCGATCAACGACTCTGCTGTGGTTCACGGATAAGTGAGGAAAGCCCGTAAGGCACGGAGGTCGACACACGTCCTGCCTGACGTATCGCATGTTCTTACACAAGAGGACGCACCGAACGCAACTGGGCCGCGAGCTGTTCGAACCGAGGATCCCGAACCAGCTCATCCACAGTCACACTTAATTTCCGGCACCAGTTCGGATACTCATCGACCGTCCCCGGCACATTCGTTTGGGCACGCATGCCGATCACATCCTCAACGTTGGCCAGCACCATCCACGCAGGCGTGCGTGCCAGATACTGATGTATCGCCTCGGCTAGCTCCGTCGTCATCGACGGGGTCTGGGCTGGATCGTCGAGCACACCGGGCGGCAAGAGCCCCTCGGACTTCAACGCCGCCAGCATCCAAGTCTTCTCCATTTGCCGTTCCGCCAGCATCGTAATCCGGGCTTCCTCGGAAGAAAAGAGGCCGAGCTTGGCCCGAGTCTCGATGTCGGCACTCTCCCAATACCCGCTGAGCGTGGGAAGATCGTGTGTCGTGACGACGGCGAGGGATTGGGCCGGATACGAACCCGGCGGCTTCCAGGCCCCTGACCCCGTCCGCTCAAAATAAAGCACCCGATACGAGAGGACGCCTGCCGCTCCTAGTCGGTCACGCACCCAGTCGGGAACTGTCCCTAGATCCTCTCCGATCACCAACGTTTTCGCCCGCATGCTTTCCAACGCAAGAATGGCCAGAAGTTCCTCCGCGGGATAGTGCACATAGGTACCCTTCGACGCCGGGAGACCGCGCGGAATCCAGAACAGCCGGAACAATGCCATGACATGATCAATTCGAATCGCACCGCCATAGCGGAGATTGTTGCGGAGCAGTTCGATGAAATACTGATAGCCGCTCGCACGGAGACGAATAGGATCGGCCGGTGAGAATCCCCAGTTCTGCCCCTCGGGGCCTAACGCATCAGGCGGCGCCCCACAGTCGGCCTTGAGGGCCAACACCTCTTGGAAACGCCACCCGTCGGCGCCGTAGCGATCGCTGCCCAACGCGAGGTCGTGATAGAGACCGATCGGCATTCCGGCCTGATCCGTCTTCTTCACGAGCGCACCCAGCTGTTCCGCAGCCAGCCACTGGAGATACTGAAAGTACCGCACCTTCTTCATATGCCGACGCTTAAATTCGCCCAATGCATCCGACGTCGGCGTACGGTACTGCTCCGGCCAGTTCGACCAGATTACGGAACGGGATTGCACGAATTGCCGCTCGTCCTCCAGCGCCTGAAACAGCGCGTATTGGACTAATGGCTCCCCCTCCTGCTGCACATAATTATAGAAGAACCACCCGCGCGCCGTTTTTGGTTTCAGCTCCGGCTCCGTGCCCTCAAAGTTGTCGCGGAGGAACGCGCGGTAACAGAGGTCCAGCACGGCCCGCTTGGCCGAAGCCACCGCGTTGTAATCCACCAACTCGCTTTTTCTGGCGGCCTCAAGTTGCGCGCGGAACGATGAATCGGCCAGCCGTTTCTGCACCTCCGGCGCCGTCTTACACTCCCCGACCTGCTCGACATCGATGTAGAGCTCGTTGAGAAACAGTCGGCTGGTGGGTGAATAGGGGCTGATGTGATAGGGCTTCGAATTCTTCAGCGCGTGAAGAGGATTGAGCCCGATCACTGTGGCTCCCTGCTTTCCGGCCCACTCAACCACGGTGGCGAGATCCTGAAAATCCCCGATCCCCCAATTACGGTCGCTCCGCAAGGAATAGAGCTGCAATGCAACACCCCACAGGCGTGCCCCCTGCTGCAGCACGTCAGGGATATAACAGCGATCAGGCGCAACGATTAAACGGAACTTTGCTTCCGCGCTCGCCCTCCCTCCCTGCGCGCACGCCTTCACCTCGTAGTAGCCAAGCAGCAGGTCCTGCGGGAGCGCGAACGTCAGGCGGATAAAACGGCGTTCGCTGATGACACGAGTGTCCGCGACTATGAGTCCTGGCCCTTCCTCCCGTTCATAACGTTTCTCGCCGTTCTCTGTGTAAATGAGCCAGTGCACTTGCACAAGGGCATCATCGGGACTCTCGCACGGCACATGCAGCGACCAGGCGCCGGGATCTTGCCCCAGCCGTACGATGCGAACCGGATCACAGCCCTGCACCCAAGGGCGGTTGTCCCAGGCCGTGAGTTCCTCAATGAGCCCAGGCCGATCTGCCGCACGGAAATTCATCGCGGCCAGGATCGCGCGACGCGTATCGTCGGTCGTCACATGGCGCGTCCCGGCAATGTCGTAATACTCGGCGACAATCCCTGCCCGCTCCGCCAGCAGGCGAAGGAGCTCGGTTTCAGGCTGGTCGTGCATCGATGCGAGTGTGAGTTAAGCGCGAAGTCAAGTCAAGCTATCCCCTTGGTTCTGCGCTTGTTTCTGGCGATTCTGAGAAAAACCCACCATACGACTCGCGCGCGTTGAAACCAGCTCGTGGTCCGATAGGACGACCAGGGCTTTCTTCTTCGCACCAACTGCTAACCGGCAAGCCGGACAGACGCTTACTGGGGAGACGACCTCCTGCACCCCGGCGCTGTCGCTGTGCTCAAAGTGCCCAAGCTGGCAGCGACCAAGGCCTATCGCATGTGGCTGGTGAAATAATCCGCGTGATGGAGACTACCCAAACAATGCTATCGAATTCCCAGGACTCCGCATATAATAGAGCCCTATGTGCCACACAGAGAGGTAGACGAGACGTGATACAAAACCCCGAACTGGTTCGAGCCTTCGAACGAGCTTTGATTCAACGGACTCCGATTCAGCTACTACCGCAACGTCGAAATTGTCGAAGCCCTCTGCCAGGAGGCTCGGCTGTTCGGATCATGGCCCCCTGCCGATCCTCTCGACGGAATCGACACGGATGTGCGCCTTGCCAGAGCCCTCAATGTTTTTACAACTGCTTGAGCGACTCGCAACGGCGCTCGACCTCGCCAAGATTCCCTATATGATTATCGGTGGTCAGGCTGTCTTGCTGTACGGCGAGCCGCGCCTGACGAGAGATATCGACGTCACGCTCGGCATCGATGTGGATCGTGTCTCGGACCTCCTCAAGGTCGCCACACAGCTTTCCCTCACCCCGCCTTTCAGGGGATCGTCGTGCGTCGTTCGTGAATCGTCCCTCGATTGGACTCGGCCCGCGACGAGCTCGGTCGAGTCGGACGGTGAGCCAGCCGAACCGTGAAGCGTGGACAGATAAAGGTGTCAGGACCTGTTCGCAGCGTGTGGAAGTTCAGTGTACTGGAAGAAAGTTAGGCCCGGCTGGCTTCGAGGCGATCCATGCGGGTTTTAAGTGTAGCAATATCCGATTCGAGCGTTCGAATGCGCTGGTCAAGTTGAGAAAACGATAGGCCTTATCAACGCCCTCATTTCCTTAAATTCATCCCTGAACTCACCGCGCAGACCTTGTAGTTTATGTCGGATCGTGGCGTGACCTTCGGCGATCTGTCGGATATCGCTTCGGAGCGATTCGGCAACGACGCCAAAGTGGCGCTTGATCTCTTCCATCTGTTCGGTATTCATGGGCCGCTTGTATAGACCGATCTACTTAAGAATGCAACGGGGATTTGCCCTAGCGAGACGAGAATGGTTGTGTTGGCGCTCCCAATCACGGTCCAGTCTTGCAATCGCACATGTCCCATTCGCGCCCCCTTCTTAGGATTCTGCCTTCGGTTTCGGTTGCCGCGCGTCGCGCAATCCGATCAGCACTTGCTGGATCTGCTGCTGCAAGCGCGCCAACACATCGACGCCCATCGCCACGCGCGTGACCATGAACCCCGGCACCGTGGCCGTGCGCAACTTGCCGAGCCAGCAACCGCCAAGACCTACCGCGTGTGGATGGTGAAGTAAGGAGCAAAAATCTTTCCTCTTCTCTTTTCTTGACCATTGGGCTTCCGAAGATGGCCAATATCTCGAGTGTATTTATCCATAAAACTTGTGGGTCCTTAGCCTCACAAGCCCTTGGGACTTTCGCTGTTCAAGACCAAGTCGTCCTTGTCCCTATATCAGATGATTTTGGGGAACGCCTGCCAGCGAAAGGGACACGGTGAGTAATCCAGAGGGTTGGCCGGCCGATGATGATTGAGGACGTCCAAAGCGGATCCATCCCCATTTCCGTATTATGAGGGTACTGATGTCCAGACACGATCTTTTCCTTGGCGGCTCGGACCTTTCATGATACCTGAAGAGAGATGCCCAGACCGGAGAGAAGCAGGGACAGCTCGATGAGATCGTACGACATGCTCGTCATCGGCAGCGGACCTGCGGGCCAAAAGGCCGCCATCCAAGCGGCAAAACTCGGGAAGCGGGTCGTCATTATCGAAAAGGCCCTCCAGCTCGGAGGCACGTCCCTCAATACAGGTACCCTGCCGAGCAAGACGCTCAAAGACACCATCGAGTACTTCGACGGGTTCGCCCGGCGCGGATTTCCTCATCTCGGTGCAGAGATCAAACGCCGCATGACCCTGCCCGACTTGATGGCGAGAAAAGATGAGGTCATCAAAAATGAAGTCGCGGTGGTCACCGACCAGTTGCAGCGCAATCACGTCGAGATCATCCCGGGCCTCGCCTCCTTCGTCGATCCCCAGACGCTGAGCGTCGCGCGACCCGATGGCAGCACCGTCCGGCTGCGCGGGTCGCCGATCGTCATTGCCACGGGATCACGCCCACGCCGACCAGAGGCCATTCCGTTCAACGACGTCACCATCTGTGATTCCGATTCAATCCTGAACACAAAAGAGCATCCCGCCAGCATCACGGTCATGGGTGGAGGCGTCGTCGGAGCGGAGTACGCCTCCATGCTGGCTGTGTTTGGTGTCCGGGTCACCCTGATCGATAAACGGACCCAACTCCTCCGGTTTGTCGATCAAGAGATCATGCGGGTGCTCGATTCGCACATGCGGCGGAACGGCGTGGCCATGCGCCTTGGAGAGGAGATGGCGGAAGTCGTCCTCGACCCGCGGGGGCGCGTCGTGACCAGACTTCAGAGCCAGGAAACCGTCACGACGGATATGATGCTCTATGCGATGGGCCGCCGCGGGAACATCGAGTCCTTGAATCTCGAGGCCATCGGCCTCAAGGCCGACCAAGGAGAGCTCACCGTCAACCAGCACTACCAAACGGCCATCCCGCACATTTATGCGGTGGGGGATGTCATCGGATTTCCGGCCTTGGCGGCGACCTCCATGGAGCAAGGCCGGCTCGCCGCCTGTCATGCATGCCAAGTGGCCCAGCCGGTCGCACCGAAAATACTCCCATACGGCCTCTACACCATTCCAGAAGTCTCTGCGGTCGGGAAGACCGAGGAAGAACTCACCACCTCCGAGGTGCCGTATGCCGTCGGGCGAGCCTTCTACCGGGAAATGGCACGTGGGCACATCCGCGGCGACCTGGAGGGGCTGCTCAAGCTCGTGTTTCATCGGGACACGCGGCAGCTGTTGGGCGTGCATATTGTCGGGCCGGGGGCGACCGAATTGATTCACATCGGCCAGCCCGTCCTGGCCTATCAGGGCACGGTCGACTTTTTTGTGCACAACGTCTTCAATTACCCCACCCTCGCAGAGTGTTACCGTACCGCCGCGCTCGACGGGCTCAATCATGTCTGATACGAATCTCCCCGCGGGCATCGTCCGACACGACGGTTCAAGACATGAGAGGCGCGGTCTCCCGCGTTCAATCGTGATGCAGTACGGCACCGCCAGCGAGTCAGCGATGCGCAGGCCTGCCAACCGTCCCTGACCGCGTTGCAGCTTGTGAGTCAGGCGAGGCGCAGCCACAGGTACGCGAGAGTAGAGAAATAGAGGGACAGGCTACTTTTCTCTTGCCCGCCACTCCACTCATCCCGTACTGTCCCGGCTTATGCCTCGCATTCCCCGTGGACAACTGGCTGGGCACATCTATCATGTGCTCAATCGGGGCAACGGCGGCGCGGCCGTCTTTCACAAGGATGCCGACTACGCGGCGTTCCTCGCTCTGCTGCAGACGGCCAAGTCCAAGTATCCGGTCCGCGTCTTGGGCTTCTGTCTGATGCCGAATCATTTTCATCTCGTGCTGCAACCCGCGACCCCGAACGCACTCAGTCCGTTCATGCAATGGTGGATGACGAGCCATGTGCGCCGCTATCATCGGCATTACCGGAGTCATGGCCATGTCTGGCAAGGCCGTTTTAAAAGTTTTCCCATTCAACAGGATGCCCACTTACTCACCGTGCTGCGCTATGTGTTGTGGAATCCGGTACGCGCTCAGCTCGTGGAATCGGTCACGCAGTGGCCGTGGTCGAGTCTGCAGCATCCCACCCTGGTGGATCCCCTTCCGGTTCCGCTCCCTGCTGATTGGTTGCACTGGGTCGAGTACCCGCTGTTTGACCACGAACTCACCACGCTCCGCACCTGTCTCTATCGCCAGGCTCCCTTTGGCTCATCTGACTGGCTCGCGCAGTTCACAGGGGTGGCTGGTCTGGACAGGACGCTTCGTCCACGCGGTCGGCCCCGCAAAACTCCGGATAAGTAGCCTGTCCCCCTTTTCTTCCTCCTTTTCTTCTCAAAGGCTGCTCAGCCATAAGTCGGCCATGAGCATCTTGACAGGGGCCGGGGAAAGAGGTAAGGAAGCTTTCTCTGAGGGGCTTCCTTAGCGTGCTGGGGCCGCCCACCCCAAAAGCAAAGTCTTATCACCCAATCGAACCGTGCTAACAACCAAAGAGCACGTAGTGGCCGTATAACATACACAATAGCTTACGGCGGCAACGACGGCTAGGAGTCGTGGCGAGATCAGGCTAATCGTGAAGCCGGCTAGACAATAGCGGCGTGTTTAACAGCTAAACGAGGAGAAGGCTCATGAGCGGACTTGGCGGTTTGAACAAATCCCCGCATGGTGTCGTGCTGGGTGTGGTGCAGCTCCAGCTGCCCGTCGTAAAGACCACCCAGGATCTTGCTGCGCAAACACAAAAGATCTGCGATATGGTCGCCAAGGCTCGGCGCAACATGGGGTCGATGGATCTCGTGGTGTTCCCGGAATATTCCCTGCACGGGCTATCCATGGACACCAATCCCGAGATCATGTGCCGTCTGGACGGGCCAGAAGTGGCGGCCTTCAAGCGCGCCTGCGCGGAGAACAAGATCTGGGGCTGCTTCTCGATCATGGAGTTCAACCCGGTTGGCAATCCGTACAACAGCGGGATCATCCTCGACGACAAAGGTGTGCTGAAGCTCTACTACCGCAAGCTACATCCGTGGGTCCCAGTGGAGCCGTGGGAGCCTGGCAACCTCGGCATTCCCGTTTGCGATGGGCCTAATGGGTCCAAGATCGCACTCATCATCTGCCACGACGGGATGTTTCCGGAGATGGCGCGCGAAGCAGCCTACAGGGGGGCGGAAATCATGATCCGCACCGCGGGATACACCGCTCCCATGCGCCATTCCTGGAGGGTGACCAATCAAGCGAACGCCTTTTGCAACCTCATGTGCACCGCGAGCGTGTGCATGTGCGGATCGGACGGCAGCTTCGATTCCATGGGCGAGGGGATGTTCTGCAATTTCGATGGCACTCCGCTGGTCGAGGGCAGCCATCGCCCCGATGAGATCATTACCTGCGAGCTGCGTCCGGATCTCGTACGCGAGGCGCGTGCCGAATGGGGAGTGGAGAACAATATCTATCAGTTCGGCCACCGCGGGTATGTTGCCGTTAAAGGCGGGGCGCAGGATTGCCCATATACCTATATGCACGACATGCTTGCTG
>SPAW01000050.1 GCA_005239465.1 Nitrospira sp.
CGGTTCATCGTTCCCCTGCCGGAATTCAAGGTAGTGCCGTGATCCCGCTCGAGCAGTATAAGCAGATTCTCGCGGTCCTGCCCATCCTGTGTGTGGATGTGATCATTACGAATTCCCGTGGCGAGTACCTGCTCGTGAAGCGAAAGGGTGAGCCGCTGAAAGGCCAATGGTGGGTGATCGGGGGGCGGGTTCTCAAGGGTGAAACGCTTGAGCAGGCCGTGGTTAGAAAGGTCAAGACGGAGGTGGGGCTCACGCTTCGGAATCTTCGCACCGTCGGCTATTACGAAGAAGTCTTCCCTGATGCACCGTTCCAAGTTCAGTCCGGGTTTCACGGCGTCAGCGTGGTGTTTATGGGGGAGGCGGACGACCGGCAGCCCATCACGCTGGATGGTCAGAGCGCCGAGTGGACCTATGCCAAGGCCCTGCCGGCCGCATTCCGCGTCCGGCCCTTTCTGAGGACGTCGAAGGTCGACGGGACAGGAATAGGGAAAGCCGTCAACGGTTTCTGACAGTCCGCTGGGAGGCGGAGTGAAGAAGGCGCTGATTTTCGGAGTTACGGGGCAGGACGGGAGCTTCCTGGCGGACATCCTGCTGGAAAAGGGCTATGAAGTGCATGGCATGGTGCGGCGGTCGGCCACGGGGAACACGCGCAACATCGAGCACCTGATCCATGATCAGGACATTTTCAACAAGCGGTTCTTCTTGTGTCGCGGTGATCTGGCCGATCCCACCTCGCTCTACCGCATCATCACGACGGTTCGCCCGCAGGAGATTTACAACGAGGCCGACCAGGATCACGTCGGGTGGAGCTATGACATGGTGGGATTCTCGGCAGACATCACCGGGGCCGCCGTCGGGCGCATCCTGGAGATCATCAAGCAGGTTGATCCCTCGATTCACTATTTCCAGCCCTGCAGCTCCAACATGTTCGGGAAGACGGAGATCGCACCCCAGACGGAAACGACTCCCTTTAATCCCCAAAGCGTGTACGCGTGCTCCAAGGTGCTCGCCTACCACTTCACGCGCTATTACCGCGAGGCATTCGGGATATTTGCGTCGACCGGAATCTTGTACAACCATGACGGAGGACGGAGGAGTATGTGACCCGCAAGGTTACGAGGTCCGTTGCAAGGATCGCATGCGGCAGACAGGACAAGCTCGTTCTCGGTGACCTGAGCGCACAGATCGATTGGGGATATGCACGGGAGTACATGGAGACCGCATGGAGGATCCTGCAACTCGACAGGCCCGACGATTTCATCCTTGCCACTGGCGAGCTGCATTCGGTTGAAGAGTTCGTCCACGAGGCCTACACCGCTGTCAAGCTGAACCTGAAAGACTGCGTGGTCTCGGACAAGAGCCTCTTCAGGCCCACGAAAACAAGCGCACTGGTCGGCGATACGACAAGGGCACGGAAAGCATTCGGCTTCGAGCCGAAGGTGAGGTTCAAGGAGTTGGTCAAAATCATGGTTGATGCCGACTTGGAGACTGAGCGCAACCTGGCGGTCGGCATGAAGGCCGACGTTCCAGGCGGGGGGAGCCAGTGACCAGAACCCCGGAGGGCAGTCAGGTTGCACCGACGGTTCAGGTACGACCGCATCGCCACGGTGCGGAATTCGTGCCGGGCGACGCGGGCGATTCTTCGGCAGAGGACAGGAAGTTTGAGCTGGCGGTTGAATTGTCCAGAGCATTGGCAGAGGCAAAGCTCGGTTCCGGGGAAAGTTTGCGTGAGGCGCTCTACCTCGGACGACATATATCCCTGTGGGACGTTGTCACGACCGTGATGGTGCTGTACCGATTCCCGCTTCCATTCGTACCGATCGAAAATGGGACCGCTTGGATGAGGCGGCTGGCGTCCCGTCTGCGGCCCTATCAAGGGTTAGCGGCAAGGTTCAGAGACTTCGTCACCTCGGATCGGAGGCGAACGGACGTGGGTTGTGCCGAATGGCCAGAAGGGCCCCGGACGGTCGTAGTCACGTGTTTCACGAAGTCGTTCTACCATCAGGTATTGCAGCCGGTGGCCGACTCCATTGCGAGGCGGCATCTCGCTAAAGTCGTCGTTGTGCACGGCGGGGATCTTGCCGGAGCTCGGGATCACGCCGGACCCGTAATATTCCATTCACTCTGGAACCATTGGACTGCCGAAGTGGATCAGGCACAACGGAACATGCAGCGAAGCCTTCGGAGACTACGGCGGGAGCTGCTCGACAGGTCACAGTTCAACTCGCTGATGGACGGTGTGCGGAGCCACGTAGGAGACATCAGTGTGAAGGGCGAGCTGCAGTGGCTCTTCTGGCGAGAATTTGTCAGGTTGGCTCCGCAGATTGCCGTAGCCGAGCACATTGTATTCCGGCACCGTCCCGCGTTGATCATCTCTGCTGACGATGCGGACCAGCGCTGCCGGATCTATTCGTTGCTTGCCCGGGCGGCAGGCGTTCCCACGTTACTGGTCCAGCAGGGGCTCTCCTTCAAGGACTATCCGGAATGGCGCTTTTTGTCCCACGACAAGGTGGCGGCGATGGGCGAGTCGTCGCGCGCAGACATGAAGGCACAGGGAGTGGATCCTGACCGAATCGTCGTGACCGGACATCCAGGCTTCGACAACCTGGTTTCGGCCGAGCCTGATGTGCGGATTCGTGTTCGGAAGGAGCTTGGAATTGCAGAGAACGAGAGGATAGTGTTGTTTGCCTCCCAGCCCAGCTACGTTGGGGCCTTCGACCAACCGAGCAGACGGACGGAGATGATCAAAGGAGTCGTGAAGGTCGTTGGCTCCTTGAAGGACGTGAAGTTGGTGGTCAAGCCGCATCCTGGCGAGACGAGGAGAGAGCTTGTAACACTCATCGGGAATAAACAACACGTTGTGCTCGCCGACGGGGCGGCGAGCATCGCACCGTTAATCAAGACGTGCGATGTTTTTGTGACCTTTTTTTCCACGACCGCGCTGCAAGCCCTGTATGCCGGCAAGCCGGTGATTACGATTGACATTCCGGGCAGCGGAGGTGGGCGTTTATATACCGATAGCCAGGCCACCTGGGTGGCTCGGTCGGCCGAGGAATTGATGGCGCATATCACGAATCTGCTCTCCGCTCAGCGTGCGGAACACTTGAAGACGAAGGAAGAAGCCAGATGTCGGTTCTTGCAGGAAATGGTACATCATCCCGACGGGAAGGCGACGGACTGGGTTGTACGATTGATCGCGGGATTACTTGGGTCAGAGACTGTCTCCTGACGTACTATCGCGATCGTCCCTGAGCTATGGCTGCATCGCACATATCCACAAGAATTCTGAATTGGCCAGCCGGTGACCGGCCCGGGCAGCGCGCATACCTGATTCTGGGTTGCATCCTCTGTCTGGGAGCGTTCTTGCGATTCTATCTTTTGGGACAGAAAAGCCTTTGGACCGATGAATTAGTGACGATCAGTAATGCCATCAAGATCATCGATCTGCACGCCTTCCTTGCGCACACACGCGATGATGATTTGCCAAAGCTCTATTCCCTGCTCTTGAAGCTGTGGATGCAGTTTGGGACGTCGGACGAATTTCTGCGCTCGCTGTCGGTCATATTCGGCTGTCTATCGATACCTGTCGCACATGCGACGAGTCGTCTGTTTTTTGACGAAAAGACATCATTGGCCGCAGCACTCTTCTGTGCCATCTCGCCGTTCATGCTTCTGTATGACCGTGAAATTCGCGTATATCCGTTGTTTACTGTTCTCTCCTTGCTCTCCACATATTTTTTCATTCTCTCGCTGCGGGAGAATCGCCTGCCCCATTGGATTCTCTATGCCGTCGTCAACGGCTTGAATGTCTACACGCATCCCTATGCGTTCTTGACGATAGGCGTGCAATGGCTCTACGTCTCGATTCGCTATAGAACCCTTAAACCCCTTCTGAAGCCGTGGCTAGTGGTCAATGGGGTGATTTTCGCTTGCTGGATGGTCCGCATATCGGCCTTCATCAGCGATGTCGCCTATTTTGCTCCCTGGGCCATACCTCGCGAACGCTTCCCATTCATCTTTGCAAAAGAAGCGGTGGAGTTCGTCTACATCATATTTTCCTTCTCAGTCGGCCAGACCATCTTGCCCTGGAATCCCATGGGGGTATTGATTTTTGTTGTCGTGCTGGCCTGCTTTGCCGCAGGAATAAAAAAGGAATTCCCGTTTTCTCAGGACATGCTTTACCTTGTGTTACTGCTGTTTCTTCCCGTGATTGCTGGAGTGATCATCAGGATCTCACTTCCCAGGTACTTCACGTTTATTGCTCCGTTGTTTTTCATGTTCCTGGCCAGGGGATTATGGTTACTTCCGAAGAAGATCATGGTCATCGGTGCAGTTATCATATTGGCCGGCTGGAGCTATGGGTTGGCAAATTACTACAACAATAAGGAATTCCACATTCAGGCGAATATCGATCCATGGAAAGATGTAGCAGGTTTCCTAAAAGAACATGTGAAGGACAATGCAGAGGTCTATTGCCTGGGGCTCGGAGTTGTTCCGTTACGCCACTACTATGCAACCTCTCTAAGAGGGTATGGTGGGTCAGAGTTGATGGCCGAGTTGAATGCCCGTCAGGCTGACACCAAGAGGTTTTGGTTACTGTATACCTCGCAGGATGAATATGAGAGTTGGCTGCGCGTCCGTGAGATGCTAGGTGAGCGCTATGCTGTGATAGAGGTCAAGAAGTGGGGATATGATCCCGACGCCGACCTGAAGCAAAAGTTCTTCAAGAAGAGCTTTTCCACCTACCGCGTTGTCGCAGAATTGTACGAACACAAAGATTGACGATTCCGGGTTGAATCTCTTACCAGGAAGGCCATGAGAATCGAATTTTTTGATACGCACATCTCGAACCAGGCAGTGACGCGAGTGGCGGATGTGCTGCGCTCGACGCGGCTCAGTGAAGGCAAGATGGTCAAGGACTTTGAGACGGAGTTGTCGAGGCAGATTGGGCTAAGGAATCCTGTCGCCTTGAATAGTGGGACCTCGGCCCTGCATCTTGGGCTGGCATTGTCCGGAGTCGGTCCCGGCGACGAGGTGATCCTGCCCGCACAGACGTTTATCGCCACAGGACTCGTTATCCTGGCACAATACGCCAAGCCCGTCTTCGCCGACATTCAGCTCCGGACCGGGAATATCGATCCCGAATCCATTCGCCGGAAGATCACGGAGAGAACCAAGGCCATTATGCCCGTCCATTGGGCGGGCTACCCCTGCGATATGGACGAGATCCATGCCATCGCGAAGGAGTTCAATCTGGCCATCATTGAAGACGCAGCCCACGCCCTGGGTGCCACCTATAAGGGAAGGCGAGTCGGCACGATTTCCAGATTCACCGCCTTTTCCTTTCAAGCCATCAAACACCTGACGACCGGTGACGGTGGAGCGCTCTGTTGTCTGTTGGACGATGACCACCGGAGGGCAAGGTCCAGGCGCTGGTTCGGAATAGACCGCGAGCATAGTCAGGTCTCCGTACTCGGCGAGCGAGACTATAATGTTCGAGAGGTCGGATATAAGTATCACATGAATGATCTCAGCGCGGCCGTTGGTTTGGGGAACCTGGGAGAGTTCGACGTCACGTTAAAGCGCCGTCAGGACATTGCCGACTTGTATCGCACGCAACTGCGCGGTGTTCCGGGCCTTAGGTTTCTGGAGTGTCGAGATGATCGTCGAAGTGCCTGTTGGCTTTTCACCGTCCTGGTGGAGAACCGCTTGGCTTTCATTAAGAAGCTCAAGGCCCAGGGCATCCCGGCGTCAGTCGTGCACCAGAGGATCGACAGAAATCTCGTGTTCGGTGGAAAGACGCCGGGCTTGGATCAGCAGACCATCTTCGACGATCGGCAGATCTCCATCCCGCTCCACAGTAAATTGACCGATGAAGACGTTGACCACATCATCAGGGCTATACACCAAGGCTGGTAGCCAGCAGGCGCCCATGACCGTATCCGCCAACCTCCAAGTCAGACCCGCCACGGCGGCCGATGCCTGCCAGTTTGTAGATTTGATGAACATGCATTATGCACGGCGGAAAACACCTGCCTACTTTCATTGGCAGTACATGCAGCCATTTGAACCGACGGTTCTCATGTGCGCGTTCGACGGCGAGCAGATGTGCGGTATGTTCGGCTTGAAAGACAGACGACTCGATAACGGCCTCCGTGTCGGGCAAGCCATCGATATGCTCATTGCTCCGACGTGGAGGAGGCGGGGCCTGTTTTCCACATTGGCCGGTCAGGCCATTGAGTTCTTCGACGGATCGTTCGACCTCCTGTGTGTGTTCGCGAACCCGGCCGGTCGCGACGCCGTGAAATCCCTCGGGTGGCGTCATGCCGGCACCATCAGAAACTTATATTTGGACGGCACAGGGCCCGTCCACGGAGACGTCCTGGCCGATCGCTTAGAACAACATCTGAGACGCCGCTTTGAGAGAACTCACGAGTATCGGCAGTGGCGATTCCGCAAGCATCCCGACTATTTGTACGCGGCCTTGGAATCCGAAGGAAGTGTGGCCTGGGCAAAGATCTTCATTGATCCGGTCACGCATCGCAAATATGGAGACATCGTCGACATTCTCAATCCATCCGATTCCCCCGGCACTCTCCGGAATAGTCTGTTTTCGGCCTGCGAAGAGCTGCTCGCACAGGGGGTTAAGGGCATCACGACGTGGGGCATGCCGGGAACGGTCATCCGCAGTGCGGCAGAATCGATCGGTTTTCAGGAGACCAATCAGGAGCGACATTTCTGCGTCAAGGTGCTTGACCCCGCGCTTCAGCATCTCACCGACTTGGCTCATTGGGATCTCGTTCAAGCCGATACTGAAATTTATTGATCCGATCTGACTGCCCCACGCCACGCCAGATCCACAAGGAAATCCGTGAAAATTCTACTTCTTGGAGGCCATGGTTTCGTCGGACGAAATGTCGCCGAAGTTCTGCAAACTACCAAGCATGAGGTGATCGCGCTCTCGTTACGGAACGGCTTGGATCTCACCGACCTCCAATCGACCAAAAAGCATTTTCTGGAGGTAGAGCCCGAGATTATCATCAACTGCGCGGCCATGGTCGGCAGTCTCAATCTTGTCACCAAGCAAGCCGCCGAGATCGTTGATGTCAACATGCGGGTGCTCCTCAATATCTACAAAGTCGCGCATGAATGCATTCCAAGAGTCTGCATCATCAATCCCATCGCAAATTGTGCCTTCCCCGGTCATTTGGACAGCTATACGGAGGATCGTCTCTGGGATGGCCAGATTCACCGCTCCGTGCTGTCCTATGGAAGCACCAGGAGAATGATCTTAGTCCTCAGCGAATGCTACCTGACGCAATACGGATTTCGTTCGATCAACTTCTTCGTTCCCAACATGTACGGCCCCTATGACTCCACCGATCCCAATAAAGCGCATGCTCTCAACGCGCTCATCAGTAAGATTGTCAAGGTGAGAGCTGAAGGCCGAAACGAGGTTGAAATTTGGGGGAGTGGCATCGCCATCCGGGAGTGGCTCTTCGCGAAGGAGGAAATGGGGTTTCACTGCAGGATCCAATGGAACCGTGAAATGCCGGACGGCGCTGCCAGAAAGGTGATGGACGATCAACGTTTCAGGAAGATTTTTCCGGACTTTGAGTTCACGGATCTGAGAAGCGGTATCGCGGAAACGATAAAGTATTACGAGTCGCTATGTCTGTAAGTCCAACCGATATGTCCCTCACGCCCTACTCCTTCTCCGTCATCATGCCTGTGTACTACGAAGGGCCCGGGGTGATCCCCGCAGTTACCACGCTGATGCACACGATCAAGTACCGTTTTGAACTGGTTATTGTGTACGACAAAGAAGATGATCCCACGGTAGGCATACTACAGGGAATGTCCAAAGACTATGCCAATCTTCGCCTGGTCCGCAATACGGAAGCCGGCGTGATTAGTGCGATCAAGGTCGGCATCGCACATAGTGTGGGGGACAACGTGGCGATCTGGTGCGCCTATCATGTCGATCCGTACGGCATCCTAAATCAAATGTATGAGATGATTCTGAGTGGGTGCGATGTGGTTTCTGCCAATAGGTTTGGGAAAGTGATGAGATTCAGTCGCGGAGGCTTAATCAAGAAGATATTGTCACGTGGCGGGAATTTCATATTGTGGAGGCTGGTCGGCAGTCAGTTTGGCGATACGACGACGTCCATCAAGATGTATCGGAGAGAGTTTTTGGAGAAACATCCGATTACCACCCACGCCGCGGGTGGGTGGGCGCTGAGCACGGAGCTGGCCATGAAAGCCGCCGTCAACGACTATAAGCTCGGGGAGGTCGTCTTAAGCCCCCATAACATTAATCTCATACGAGGCTTGTCACGTTTCAAAGTCGTCAAATTCCTGCCTCATTATCTGAAGTGGGTCATGTACGGCATACGGAATAGGGACGCCATTTTCAACAACAGGCTCATCAGACGCGAAAACGCACGAACATAGTCCAAGAGCATTGACGTACCTTTCGTTTTGCCATTCTATTCATATTTGTGTTGGGGATCGTTCTAAGACTTATCTTCTCACCTGACATTAATTTTGAGAGCGACTCATTTTCACTACTTCTATCAGCAAAAAATATTTATGAGAATGGCCAATACTCCATACCACCCGTTGCATTGACGGACAACGTTGATCATCCAAGATATACCGGCTGGGCGGTAGGCTATCCTCTTTTACTCTCTGCCATCTTTTCAATCTTCGGTTATGGAGAAACGATAGCTCGTCTGCTAACAATTTTACTATCTTCAGTAACCATTCTAATGGTTGCAATATTGGGCAATCGACTGTACGGGAAGAAGATGGGTATCGTTTCAGCACTGCTTGTAGCGGTTAATCCCACTCTTGTTTGTATAAACGGCAGAATTCTTAGCGCCAATATTGCTTATGCCTTTCTCACGATGAGTATATCGTTCGCTTTCCTCGCGGCGATTCGGGAAACTGGTGACAAAGTCTTCCTAAGTTTAAATGAGATTCTCACCTCAAGAAAACACAGGTCCTTTGTATACCTTTCATCCTTTTTCT
>SPAW01000051.1 GCA_005239465.1 Nitrospira sp.
AAGAGTGCGAGAATGGCAGCAACTCCGACACCTTTCAGGACTTTTTGCCACGAGGCACGTTCCATCAACGCCCAGCCCAGCAACAAAACGAGTAGCCCCGGTCCCCAGTAAAAAACGGTGCCTTTCGCTCCAACGGCCAAACCAAGGCCAGTGCCAAACAAGGACCAGTCGAGTCGCCGGTAAGTGTTCAGGGCTCGTAGCAGGAAAACCAACCCGGCTGCAAGACAGCCTGCGGTAAATAAATCTGTTTGCGAGGTGAAAAACTGAGTCGCCACGTTGGGCATTCCCAGCAAGGTGATCACTGCACCCAGGCGCCACAGTCGGGTAAATCCCAAGGCGCGGCTCAACGCATACACGGCGGCGGAGCTAAGCAGGCCGCCAAAGAACTGTGCGAGAGAAACCAGGGGGAACCCTTTCCTGAAAAACGAGGTGAGCCAGAGCATCACAAGATCCGCGTTTTGAGCCATGAAGTTTTGCCGCAGATCATTGGTCATGAAATGGTAAATATTCCGCTCCTGCAGCCAGTAAGCAATTCGGCTAAGCCTGTACGTGTTCGAGTCATAGTTGAGTGGGAGGGTGAAGATTGCCAAAATTGCAAAGCAAAAGAGCGTCATCAAAATGGTGACTGTGAGAACGGACTCGAGGCGCTTTCCACGAACCCAAGAGGCTGCTTTGAAGATGCCAATTAAGGGACTGAGCATCGTGCGCAAATATGTTCTTGACCCCTCCAGGAGATCTTGATGCGCTTGTAGGTAGCTGCGCCTCTGTTGGACCAGAGGCAGCCCTAGCCAGATCAAGATGTGAAGAGTGAACAAGGTCTGCCAGGAAAGGACCCCAAGCCCACCAAGCACTGTTGCCGTGAGGACAATACAGCCCAGAAAGACCAAGCCGCCTGCCAGGAAAGTCTCAGCAGCTTCACGACTTTCAAATCCTGCCTGCCGCAAGAGATAAACACTGATATTCAATATGAGAAAGCAGTCGGCAAACAGAAACAGGAGAGGAAGGAACTCCAAACCAAGCAACTCAAAGCGATTCACGAAGCTATATAGGCTTGGATCCATGCTTAACTCGTCGCTCCCGAAGCGTTGGTTGACCTTCGGGAACAGCGCAAGGCCAGTCAGGGTGAGGGTCTGGCAAACACCATCTCATTGACCACGCAGTCTTCCACCGGATCAGTGCTATCTCGCGCCGCCCGAGAGCTTCGATCCTTCGAACCTCTGGAGAATAGCGCAGATTGGGTCAATGACCGGCGTAATCTCATGAAGAGCCAAGAAGGAAGAGGTTGGTTGTTGCATGCTTGATCATCCGGTCCTGACGCTCCAGCAGCGACTTCACGCGGGTGTCCAGCGCCGGATCTGACCCATCTGTCACGACGATCACCTCGAAGCATTCTCGGGGGTAGGTCTGCTCTCGGACCCAGCTTTCCACACACTCTATGGCCAGACCTCGATGGTCTAGCAGGGGAATGATGACCGAGACCTCCGGCAGCGGCGGATGCGGATTGACGAGAGTCGGGGGCTGCAACGGACCTCCGTGGTTGCAATGGTTAAGCGACATTCCGGGCAGTCCTTTTTCGACTCTAGTTTAGTTGGAGAACATTCGTCTAACTTGAGGATCTCCCACCCAAACGCAACCAGCACCGCCTTCAGCGCTTTAATAGCTCTCGATAGTAATCAAGCACTTGCTGACGGATGCGTCTACGGTTGGCCCGCTGACTGACGATCTGCCGGTTAATCTGCCGAGCAGCACGCCACAGTTCATGATCTGTCAACGCTCGCCGGAGTGCAGCCGCGATACGGTCCGGGTATAGCGCCGGTGCCAGCAGCCCGTTGCGACCATCCTCAATCCATTCCTGGATCGAATCTAGGGGTGACATCAACGGCAGTGCTCCTGCAGCCATCGCTTCCAGCATGACAAGAGGTGTGCCGTCAGAGACCGAAGTGGCAATCATCACCCGAGCGCGTCCCAGCATAGACGTCAGTTCGTGGTGAGGCAGCATACTGTGACAGTGACATCGCCGCTGAAGCGATTCTGGCATTCTGCGCAGCCACATCTCCACTTCCCATGAACACATCAGAAGATGAACCTCATATCCGACCAGCGCTTCTTCTGCTAGGCGCAGGGCTTCCAGGATGGGCACGGTCTTGTTATAGGGCCCCTCATAAGCCTTGGGTATAACGATCAGGTTCCGATTTCCATGGTCAGACTCTGCTGCGGGAAAGTCATCCAGATTCAATCCCCCTGAGCCCGGGACTGGGTCTTTCAGCGCCACCTTAGACGCTGCCAAACCGGCCGCAAGGGCCAGCCCGAGGTCGCGGCGGCAATCAGCAATGAAACCATCGCAGTGTTGCAAAGCGACCTCAATGTGATCTCGAATGCCAGGGAGATCTATCTCAACGTTGATATCGCTGCCCCAGGAGGACACGACCCACTTGGGCCGGCGAGTCGCTGAGATGCATTGTAGAGCCTGCCATGTAAGCCATGCTTCCGGGTTCAAACGCAGGGTGTGCACAATGTGTGGCTTCCAGGTTAGAATGATCCTGCGCAGCCAGCGAGACGCAAGGCCGGATCGGCGCCCTACCCGGTTCGCAAGCTGAAGTAACCAAGACGGCATCGGAAGTAGCCACCTCACTTCACCAGCGATGCGCGGGGTGGAAGGCCGGAATAGAACATACGTCGGGAACATCCAAGGTTGGGGAGGGTACAAGCCACCATAGTCCACTGGGCTGGCAAAGACACGCACTTCAAACTCGGTGTCCCTCATCAGGTCCAGCCAAGCTTGAGAGTGCAGAGCGTCGGCGAAACAGACGAAGAGAATTCGTCGGCGGCTATTAGACTTCGATTTCTGCCACAGCCCTGACATTAACCAGCTTTTCAGAGGTACTTCATGGATGGTTTGCTATTCCTGGTCAGACAGCAGATCTTTCCGCTTCACACCGGAATATCCCGACCGCCCTGGCGAAGAGACTCGGACAAAGCTTCAAGGGTTCTGACCGCCGCCCCGGCCGCATCACCCAACCGACGACCTTGGCTATGAAACGTGGCCCCAAGCACCAGGTCAGCAAAACGGTTGAAGGCGTGTTCGAAGCCCCCGACCTCTAGATAGAAGTTTGAGTAGATTGCGAACCCTCCAGGAAGTACCCTTCCCCAGTCGTCCTGACGCAAGGATTCTCGCCAGCCTTCCGCTAGGAAACACTCTTCCGTCCGAGCTAGGATGTTAGGGCATCTATGAGACCAGTACTCATTCGCTCTCCCACGAAAGCCGTGCACGACTCGTGACCCTCTCGGCTTCGAACAAGACATTCTGGCCGGGACATCACGGTGTGCGTAACTCTAAAGCCCAAGACACCCAGCATCCGTGTGATACAGCCGTCTGAAAAGGCCCACCACGCCGTGATTAGCGTTTTGTCATCAGGGTCTGGCATAAAACAAGCAAATGGCTCTTCCATCTTCATCGTCTGGTTTGTGACGATAAGCAGTGTGGTCGAAAGGCGGGATCCGGAATACAGCGCTTGGAACGGATCCCTCAAGTGAGAAAGGACCATACCGAACACGACAATATCGAACCTTCCCAGCCCGTCCGGCAAATCATAGATATTTCCGTAGTACACCCGCGCACTCGACTGGAGTGCCCTGTGAGCAAGCCAATATGAATTCTTCCGCCTCTGGAGTGTCCTGCGGCGGTTGTTCACTATCTTGCCCAAGTCGTGTTGCTGCTTGAAGTGGGGCACGAACTCAAAACGCGCCGCATCATCTAGATCGAATGAAACCACCTCCGCTCCTCGCTTCTCCATTTCAAAGCTCAAGAAGCCAGATGCGGTTCCCACATCGAGAACTCTTTTGCCCGAGAAATCAACGCCCCCGAGGTAGTCGTCAACAACGGCTCTCAAGTCCCAGTCCCCGCTGACCTCCCCTATGCCCGGAACATGCATACTGTGGTAGAAATAGCAGTCCTCAATGCTTTCCACCATTATGGGTTTGGCATACTCGAACTGCTCGGTCATCGTCCACTGCCCCCCTTAACTCTTGCGTCCTTTGCTGAACAAGGAATCGAATCTCATCTGACGGAAAGTTGACGATGGTCGTTGGTCGCCATCGCTCACTGCCTCCACGGTGCGCGTGAAGGCGATCGAGAAGGTCGGCAGGCCTAGTTCGCGGCGATCGGGCACGCCGACTTTCCAGGGCCGCAATGGGTTGCAGGTGAGAATCAATCGTTGCTCGGGACTCTGCTCAAACATGAATGAGTCGATTCGGAAAGACAGTAGGCCATCGTTCCACTGGAGTGAGGAAGAGGAGACCTTGTGGCGGTTAAAAAATAGGCCGAGGCAAAGGGGGACCGGGGCCTGGCGCAGCGATCGGGTCTCGATCATCACGTCGTAGGCGCCCTTCGGGACCCGGAGACGCACCAGCGACACCGGGCCTGACCAGCGGAACGCCTCGTCCTCCCATCGCTCCACGGCGTGGAAGCCGACCAGCCATTCCTCCTGCACCCCAGAGAGTCGATAGGCAAAGGCCTCCGGGGGGTCCGGTGCATTCGATGCCAGATGCTCTGCGATGAACTCGATCCTACTATAGCGAACCATGCGGTCATAGACATCGCAGTAGGCACGATACAATTTCCGATCGTTGAAACGCCACACCGTAGATCGTGCTATCGCCGTCCGCAGTGACCATGCGGCGCCGAACAGCCGCCAGCGGGGGCCGAGGAACGCCACGGGCAAGAGCTGGCACAGGGCCTTGACCTGAGCGCGTACCATCGAGCACCCGCCCCGCCCCAGCGCGCTCTGCCACAGGCTCCTCCAGCTCGCGCGAAACGCGGATCGAGCGATGGAAGGACGTATGGCTTCGCGCTGGGCCCACTCGGGCGCGTGGCCGAAGTACCGCTCACAGTACTCAACGGGCGAGATAGCGCGATAGGCGCATTCCCCGCGAGTGAAGTCCCTTACAGAGGCAAACAACTGCCTAGACGTAGTTGTGAAGGGGTGTCGGACTGCTGCTCTGGCGGCGTAGCCCAACTGGCGACCCCGGCTGTGGAGCCGGGCCGCGAGCACCCACTCCGAAAAGCGGCCGAACGTATGTTCAAAACCGCCCTCCTGCAGGTAGATGTCCCGATAGATGGCGAACCCTCGTAAGTGGACCTTTCGCCAGTCATCCTGCCGTGAGAACATCCGGAGGTAGGTTTCGTGGAAACGCTCCTCCATCCGGGCCCATCCGTTGGGAGGGTGGATACTAACGCTTCTACAGCTCGCGCCATCGTCGTCGTGCGTGGCAAAGAAGTTCACCAGCTCCTCAAGGCATTCGGGCTCCGCGATGCAGTGCGGCTCAGTGATGAAAAGGAGCGTACCCTTGGCCTCGCGCGCACCGAGGTTGTATAAAAGGTGGAGGTTCGTTGTCGCATGACAGATCATCCGATCTCCCGGCCCGAGAAGCTCTTTGACGCGGCTGTCCAGCGCCGGATCTGACCCATCTGTCACCACGATGACCTCGAAACGATCTCGGGAACAAGTTTGCTCTCGGACCACACTCTCCACACACGCGATGGCGAGACCCAGATGGTCTGGGAGGGCGATAATGACCGATACCTCCGGCTGCGGCGGATGCCGATTAACGAGAGTCGGGGGCTGCAACGGACCTCCGTGGTTGCAATGGTTAAGCGACATTCCGGGCAGTCCTTCGTTTCCAGCTCGGACAACGAGGCACGATCACGTGCGAGGGGCAAGACGGCGAGGTTGCCATCCAGCTCGCCTTAAGGGCAGTGCAGCCGGGCGAGCCCAGCAAAACTGACCGGCCACGGGATCCGACACATCAGCCTCCCCTGAAGGTTTTTCTGAACCAGGTTGAAGCACGGTATCCCCAGCCACTCCGGATCGCCCCCAGTTCTTGCATCAAGACCCGAGTTTTCTCCTTGAGTTCCAGAATGACTTGTTCCTTCGCAATACGATCTCTCTCACTTTCTTCTAATGCTTTCTCGGTCTCTGCAAGCCTTCTCCTAAGATCGTCAATGACCTCAACGCGCGCATTCAGTGCCCTCTTCACTATAGCTTCATCATGGTGACGAGGAAATGATGTCAGGACCGCTTCTCGGTACACTTCAAGCGTTTTCGCTGCCACTTTATTCCATGAGTATTTCCCCCTCTGGGACGATGAATGGCTCTTAGCTTTTTCGTAAAAGCTCGTATCAACCCACAATCTCTGAATCTTCTCCGCCATCTGCTCTTCGTTCCTTGGATCAAACATAAAGTCTTCATCTCCTATTAGTTCTCGTACTGGGCGGATGTTCGATGCAATTACCGAGGTTCCTGTCGCAAAAGCCTCCAGGATTGGAAAGCTCGAGCCCTC
>SPAW01000052.1 GCA_005239465.1 Nitrospira sp.
CGACCGTTCATCCTGCGGTCACGGAGTTGATCGTTGGCGTCCTTATGGATGCGACGCATCAACGACAAGTCCTGCTAACGACCCATAGCCCGGACATCCTTAACCAAAAGGACTTGAAGGATACTCAAATCAGAATCGTTACGATGCAGAGTGGTCGTACATTGATCTCTGCTCTTTCCGAATCGAGTCGTGATGCGATTCGGAGGCGCTTGTATACTCCGGGGGAGCTTCTCCGATCAGGCGAGCTCAACCCTGATCTTGAACAAGCCACAAAGGCTGCAGCACAAATTGACTTGTTTGGTGCACCGGTCCTCAAGGAGGCCGGACAAACGTGATTGTGCCGATCGTTGAGGGCTTGGCTGAAGTGGAGTCGGTGCCTTTGTTGCTGAGGCGGATTCTGGCGGACGGACAGCTTGAGCATATCCAGGTTGCGCGCCCTTTTCGTGTAAAGCGAAATCAGATTGTTCGCGAAGGGGAACTCGAGCGTGCCATGGAGCAAGCAATAAGGGATCGGGAGCATGCGAGATGTGGTCTGGTACTCATGGATTCCGATGATGATTGTGCAGCGGGGCTAGGGCGCTCTCTGCTGAACAGAGCAACGCAAGTCACTGCTTTGCCCGTTGCTGTGATTCTTGCAGTCAGGGAGCTGGAAGCGTGGTTCTTGGGGGCCAAGGAGTCCCTGCGGGGGATTCGGGGCATTAGGGGGGACGCGACTGTACCTGCCGACCCAGAGAACATTCGCGGCGCGAAGGAACGACTAACTCGAAATATGGAGACAGGCCGACGTTATTTGGATGTGGATGACCAGCCCGCCTTTGCCCAGAGTATCGATATTAGCGCAACCCGCCTACAATGTCCGTCTTTTGATAAGTTCATCCGGGATTTCCACAGGTTGATTCACGCATCGCGCGCCCTCTGAAGGCCATAAGCGTCGGCCTTTCCTGCCGTTGACTCAAGATCTCGCAATGATTACCACCGATGGCTTTAGTGCGTGACGAAATTGTTTGACAACAATCGTAGGTTTTTCATAGGATTGCGCTATCCTGAACGAGCGTTCAGTCATCGGGGTCATGCCATGCCAGCCGCTGTCCGGCAAATCGAAACAGTCGTCAAGGATCGCGCTCTCATCGAGCGGCGACACGAGCAGATCTGCGATGCCGCCCTTCATCTCTTTGCCCGCAAGGGGTATCACCAGACCAGCGTCCGCGAGATTGCGGAGGCCGTCAACGTCTCCGTTGGAGCCCTCTACAACTACATTAGGAGCAAGGAAGACATCCTGCTCCTCGTGTATCATCGAATCTTCGGTCTCTTTCAGACGAAGATGTCTGAGGCGATGGCCAACAGCGGAGGCCCTACTTCTCAGCTCAGGGCAGCCATCGAGGCCACACTCAAATTATACGACGAGTACCAGGATCTTGTGCTCGTCCTCTACCAGGAGTCGCACACGCTGCGTCGGGAGGCGCTCCAGCAACTCTTCGAGGTGGATCGACGGTACGTCTCGATGGTCCAGGCGATTATCGAGAGGGGAAACCGGGAGCGTCATTTCGTGGCGGGAGATTCGAACCTGATCGCCATTGCGATCCTGTTCCTCTGCGCGGTCTGGCCGCTGAAACGTTGGAATCTGAAAAAGTACGACCTGGCAACCGTGACCGATGGGGTCATCGGCCTTATCCTAAACGGAATCGGAGGTGCTCATGGGCTTCCAGACGATTGAACTACAGATCGAGGGCGGTATCGCCACGATCACATTGAATCGACCAAAGGCGCTGAACGCGCTGAACCTGGCGATGGTCGCGGAGTTGGGGCGGGCGGTGCAAACCGTTAGGGACGATCCGTCAGTCCGCGTGGTGGTGATCACCGGCGCGGGGGACAAGGCGTTTGCCGCCGGCGCCGACATCACGGAGTTCAAAGCGATGAGTCCGGTCGATGCCTGGATGTTTACGCAGCAGATGCAACGGGTCTACTTGGAGATCGAGCGGTTGCCGAAACCGGTGATTGCGGCAGTGAACGGGTATGCGCTTGGTGGCGGATGTGAGCTGATGATGGCCTGCGACATCGTCTATGCCGCGGACCGTGCGAAGATGGGCCAACCAGAGATCAACCTGGGTATCATTCCCGGCGCTGGTGGGACGCAGAGGCTCTCTCGCCTGATCGGCAAACAGCGCGCGAAGGAACTCGTCCTGACCGGCGATATGATCGGCGCCCAGGAAGCATGGAATCTCGGGTTGTTGAACAAGGTTCTTCCTCCAGATCAGCTCATGCCCGAGGTGAAGAAGCTGGCCGAGAAGTTGGCGGCAAAAGGGGCGGTGGCGCTGAAGGCGGCGAAAGAGGCGATAGAGGAAGGGTACGATATCGAGCTGGAGCGCGGCATAGCCAACGAAGGCAAACTGTTCGGCCTCTGTTTTGGCACCGAGGACAAGGCGGAGGGTGTGAACGCCTTCCTGGAAAAACGTCCGCCTCAGTTC
>SPAW01000053.1 GCA_005239465.1 Nitrospira sp.
CCCGCCAGCTGGTTCACCCCGATAGAGGAGATTACCTTCATGCCATCATATCGGGTTGGAACCTCGCAGGATGATGGGGCCACCAATCTCGGTCGCTCCGGCACCATCGTGCTCTCTCTTCGTCTTTCCGCCTTCTCTTCATCGACCAGAGAGCCATCGAGCTCACGGCTAGGCTCGATTCAGACACTTGCGATCCACCGTTCACGCAGCCCTTCCCTTCTTGTCTCATGACATTCGCTCAAGAAATCGGCGCTGCGCTTACCTCGGCAAGCACAAGCGGCAACTCTCAAGCCGGGAATGTGAATCAATTGATCGGTCCGCCGCAATCGCTCCGTATCCACGGCTTTGGCCTCCCGCCTCGCCACGGCAGCGAGGCGAGGATTCTGTTGGTCCTCTCGGATCCTCTGACCGGGAAACCGACACATGAATATGCGAGCCGCCACCGTCCATTCCATCCCTTTGAGAACGCGGCCATAGTCCCCCTGTGATAACACCGTGAGCAACTCCCCGGTGGCTGGTTTCTTGAACAGTTCTACCCCCCGCACTCTCAAGCACTCAGTTTGTCGACTCTTGCGCCAGCATGTAGAATAGGAATGGCGAATTTATCCCCATTCCTTGCCACCCGTCTTTCTCCTGGTCAAGTAGATCTAAAGCATAAATTGTTTCTTTATGTCGCGTTGTGTGCCTCCTCGCCAGCGCGGCATGTCCGTTGCTCAGTCTGGCCCATCAGAGGGGCTGTTGAAAAGGCCCCAGACTAATCTCTTGCAGGTGACGAGATGTTGAGGAGCTGGACTCTCGTGATGAAACAATCGGACAGATGCATTCGTTGCGACGGAATGATGGTCGAGGTTTATGCGGACTTGCTCAGTCCGAGTGAAACTGGCGAAGACGTAATTGGTCGGCGCTGCGTGAATTGTGGGGAATATGTGGATCGGCAAGTACTCCTGAACCGCTCGATGGGGGAACAGACGACACATCCTCGTCCCAGACTTCTCGGGCGCCGATCAATGCCACGGTGCGCTCGACCGGTCACGGTTCCCCGACGAACTGTGGCGGCATAAGTGACATCACGACGGAATGGAAACCGGCCGTCATGCGAGGAGCGCGGCCACGACCACTATTGCCCCTCAAGAGTTACGATGCATCTCCAGGGACGGGCGTTGGATTTTTGGCGCTCTCAGAGTGACCGCGACTGCTGCAACTTCGCCAGTTCCTGCAAGAGCGCCCGCTCGCGCTCCGACAAATCGGTCGGTGTCCGGACCTCCACCACCACAAAGAGATCGCCCTTCCCTTTTCCTCCAACTTTGGGCATCCCTTTCCCGTTCAACCGAAGCGCAGTGCCACTTTGGGTTCCGGCCGGAATCATGACTTGGAGTGTCTCCCCGCCCAACCCCGTTACGCGTAACTTTCTGCCTAACGCCGCATCAGGGAATGTCACCGATTGAACCATATAAAGATCGTCGCCATGACGCTCGAAGGTGGGATGGCGCCGGACATGCGGACGGATGAGAAGATCTCCCGGTGGCCCCCCATTCGCGTTCGCCTCTCCCTGGCCGGACAAACGAATCATCATGCCATCATCGACTCCCGGCGGAATCTTGACCTTCAATGCGTGCGGGATGAATTGATAACCGCTGCCCTGACAGAGTGGACACGGAGATTCGACGATCTGCCCGCGGCCCTGACAACGCACGCATGTGGTCAGGGTCACGAGCCGCATGTCTTTTTTCGTCTTCACGTCTTGCTTTTGCCCCGTTCCTCCACAATCAGGACAGGCCAGTGGCTTGGTGCCAGCCTTTGCCCCGCTGCCCCCACAAGGCCTACACTTCTCTGATCGCGTGACGTGAATCTCCCGCTCTCCCCCGCGAGCCGCCTCCTCCAGGGTCAGTTCCACATCGTATCGAAGATCCACCCCTCTCGCCGCGCCCGCTCCCGGCCTCGTGCGCCGGCCAAACAAATCGCCGAACATTCCCGACAGATCGCCGAAGCGCCCGCCGAAGAAATCCCCGAATTGAAAATCCCGCATCAGGTCGTCTGCCGACCATCGTTCGCTCACGCCAGCGTGGCCCGTCGTATCGTATTCTTTTCGCTTCGTGTCGTCGGAGAGAACAGCATAGGCTTCCGCGAGCTCGCGGAATTTCGTCGCGGCGCCGAAATCCCTGTTCTTGTCTGGATGGTATTGCAACGCCAACTGCCGATAGGCATGCTTGATCTGGTCTCGGGTCGCAGCCCGATCCACCCCGAGCACTTCATAGTAGTCCCTCTTGGTGTCGGCACCTGGCACTGACTACTCCTCCCTCCTACCTAGAGCCTGTTGGACCATGTCACGATCTACTGCAACAGCAGGTGGCAGCGCCTTTCAGCGGAGCGATACACATTTGACACTCATCTCCGTTGCTTATGTGAATGTGGACAACATGAAGCGACTAGCGGGCAAATCGACCCATGAGTTGCGCTTCTGCCAGGACATGCCCTTTGCACGCCTCCAGCACGCGAGCTTTAGTTGCGCGAGGCTTCAGATCAAGGATGACATCTAAGGCGTAGAGTTTAAAGTAGTAGCGGTGTGGCTTCCCTGGCGGAGGACAAGGCCCTCCGTAGCCGATGCGCTTGAAGTCGTTCAGGCCATGCATCGCCCCATCAAGGACCTGTTCCTTGGCGGGAATACCCTCTGAAAGCCCCCGTAGGTCGAGAGGCAGATTGTAGAGAACCCAATGCACCCAGGTGCCGACCGGCGCATCAGGATCGTCCGCAATAAGGACGAAGCTTTTGGTCGCGGCCGGCGGCACATCCCAATGGAGCGGAGGCGACAGATCCTCCCCCTCGCACGTATGCCGGCGTGGAATGGGATCGCTGTCCTTGAATGCCGAACTGCTCAACTCAAAGGCCATACGCTTCTACCCTCTGTAGACCAACACAGAACAAGGTGCATGCTTCACGACTGTGTCAGCGACACTCCCCATGAAATATTCGTGCGCGCTGCGTCCGCTGCGAGATCCGACGACGATGAGGTTGGCCCGCTCGCACCCGGCAAGCTTGACGAGCTCAGCCCCTGGAGGTCCGGACAGCACGATTCCTTTCGCGGAGAATCCTGCCTTCCTCAACGTTCCCGCGACTCGGGCGGCGAGTTTTTGGGCTTCGCGTCTGAGCACTCCCTCGACCTGGTCGCCCACCGCAAGGGCCCGTGCGGGAACGCGGATGCTTTCCAGAGGGAGAGGAGGTATCACGCTGGCGACCGTCACGGCCGGACGAATCTTTTCAGGCAACTGCCTCAACCATGCGACAGCTTCCCACGACTCAATGGACCCATCCGTGCCGAGCACAACTCTCTTGAGTGTGCTCGCCGGCTTCTTGACCACGAGGACCGGACAGGGAGCCTGCATGAGCAGCTTCCGCGAGACACTGCCCAAGAGCATCGGTTGAAACTCAGTCACCCCCCGAGACCCAATAACTAAGAGATCGGCTCGTTCCCGCTTGGCAGAACGAGCGATGACCTTCGCTGGATGACCACGCAGGAGTTTAGCTCGGACATCCCCCCAAGTTTTTGCCGCTTTCACTTCCGCCACTTCCAACAGCCGTGCAGCGCCCTCTAATGAGAATTCCAAGACCTTCACCAAAGCCGATCTGGATTTCTGATCGAGTTTGGGCAACGTCTTGAATTGGGTCATGTCGACGGCATGCACCAACAACAGCGAACAACCGTCTGGAGAGCAGAGCCGCCGCAGCCAGGCTAGCGCCCACTGGGAGTAACGGGAACCATCGATGGCGCAGAGGATCTTCATTCTGTGATTCTCCCCTCCGGCGAGAGGGCCGTCCGCACGGTCTCCAGGCAGGCAATGACTTCATCATCTTCCACCTGAAGAAACTGTTCATAGAACTGGCCGATCCCGAAGAACCATTCGGACGTGTGCAAGACCACCACCTTGTCGACGAGGCTCTTCACCTCGGCCAACACTCGCGGAGGGGCGACCGGCACCGCAGCTACGGTCCTCGCTGTCTCCGCCTTGAGAATGGCACCCAGCGAAGCAAAGAATGTTGCCCCTGTCGCAATGCCATCGTCCACCAGGATAACCGTCTGCCCCTTCAAGGAAGGAAGTGCCCGGCCCTCTCGATACCGCCGAATTCTTCTGTCGATTTCATTCTTCTGACGCAGTGTCTCCTCGTCCAGCTGAGCCTTGCTCACGTCATACTCCCGAATCACATCCTCGTTCAAATGCCGATAGCCGGTTTCGGCCAGGGCACCCATTGCCAGTTCGGGATTTGAGGGAGTCCCCAACTTGCGCGTGATGAAGACATCCAAAGGGAGTCGCAACGCCAGGCTGATGTCATAACCCACCACCACCCCGCCACGCGGCAACGCGATGACGATCGCATCCTTTGCTCCCTTATAATGGAGAAGCTTCTGAGCGAGCCGTTGACCGGCATCATGCCGGTCCTTGAACAGTGCAAACTCACTATCCGGTATCATTTGCTCTCCACTGGCCAGGCTATCCACTGTGGAAGACCCCAGTAAGGTCCCCAATAGGGTCCCCAATAGGCACCGAAGTACGGATAGGGGCGGAACCAGTAGGCCGGTAACTTGGGAGGCCAAATTGTCAACGACGCGATGTCGAGTGTCGGATAGACGTAATCAATCTCGTCCAGCATCAACGTCATCGAACCGGTCACTTCACCAACCACCGTCACTCGTGTCCCGACGGGAATCGTCGCCGGATCGAGGAATTCTTTGTGGAATGCGAGGAAGCGCCCGTGCGAATCCGTCAGTCGACCCCGTGGTTCGTAGTCGCTCGCCAGCGGCAGTTGGAGAACCTCGATCCGCGTACCGTTCTGTTTGAGTGGCTTGACAGAAAGCACCGCCCCTCCGACGACGATGAACTTACCTTTATTGGACAGCGGCGAGGCCTTCACCTGCTGAAACGAAACATTCCATTCGATTTTCTCCTGAAGGTTGGGAGAAACGACCGGCACGCCGGCACATCCCGTGACCCACACGCTCGCTATGACAGCCGTCAGAGCCCTCATGTAGCCTTGTATCTTAATTCGGTGTTCGTTCACGACATGCCTTCAGGCAACCCAGACGTGACAGACCGAAGTAGCCGAGGTCTTCTAAGACTGTGGGACAGCGCGGGTCATCACGTCTATATTCTGAACAAGCCCGAACAGTTACGTGGGCCATTGAGCCCGCATCGCAAGGATGGGACACAGAATGGGGGAAGCCGGGGGCTCTGTCCTGTCAGTCGTGGCATGCGTGCCTCTGCGTACGCAGGGGCGCCTCTGCGTGCTTGACATTCAAGACAGTTGCTGTCCCATCCTCAGAGGTCATACCAGAACGTTCAGCAAGACGAGTGCCTAGAAGGTGAGCGAGGGTGCGAACGGAACCTCGTGTGTCTTCAGAAGAAGTTTGAGGAAAGGCTCAGCCTAATACTGAACCCAGAGGGGAACTGGGGGAGATTGCCACAGTGCACAACGAATGGTGCGGCATGGAGGGGCAGCGGGGCTCTTCGCTGAGAAGCCACATTGTGCGAGAATAGCTCACAATGATCCGCATACCGAGTGACCGCTTTCGAGGAGTTCTCCCACCACTGACGGAAGAACAGCGTAGACTTGAGGGAGAACTGCGCGCCTACGTGCAACATCTCGCCGGTACGATCGGAGAGCGCAATCTCTTTCGCTATAAGCAGCTCGTTGCGGCGGCGGAGTACATCCGCACGACGCTCGGGAGTTTCGACTATGAGGTGCGTCGGCACAGGTACCAGGTGTCTGGCCAGACTAGTGAGAATCTGGAAGCGGAGGTGCGAGGGACGGACAAGCCTGAGGACATTCTCCTGATTGGCGCGCACTACGACTCAGTACAAAGCAGTCCAGGTGCCAACGACAACGCCACCGGCGTCGCCGCGATGCTCGCCCTGGCGCGTGCCTCTGCCAAGACGAGACCCTCCTGCACCGTGCGGTTCGTCGCGTTTACCAACGAAGAGCCTCCGTTTTTTCAGAGTCGCCATATGGGAAGCCACGTCTATGCCCAGCGGAGTCACGAGCGTGGTGAGAAGATCGTGCTGATGCTCAGTCTGGAAACAATTGGCTATTACTCTGATGAACCGGGAAGCCAGGCGTATCCTTTCCCGTTTAGCTTCTTTTATCCCTCGACGGCAAATTTCATCGCCTTCGTCAGCAACATGGAGAACGCGCCTTTGGTCAAACAACTGCTGACGGCCTTTCGCCGCCACGCGCAGTTTCCTTCCGAAGGAGGGGCTCTGTGGGAATGGATCCCAGGGGTGGCTTGGTCCGACCACTGGTCGTTTTGGAAGGAAGGCTACCCCGCCGTCATGGTCACTGACACCGCGCTGAATCGCTATCCCCACTACCACACCTCAGCCGACACACCCGACAAGGTCGACTTCGCCCGACTGGCCCGCGTCGTTTCCGGGCTGCAGCGGGTTATTGCAGATGTGGCGAATTCCCCGATGTAAGCCAACAGCGACGCCGTGCAGTTCGGACAACCCCGCGCGTGTGCGGAATTCAGGAAGAGGCACATCATTACTGAGTGGCGTGATGGGGGTTCCCTCTTGTGCCTTTCGACATCGCGAGGGTGAAGGCCATGGTCAGAACAGCGCCGGCAAAGGCCGATGCCATGTCCTTCTGCGCATCCCACTCGTCTCCTTGTGTTCCGAGGTAGGTACTCCCTAGCTCAGGGCTAACGAGAACTGCGACGACGGATTCGATGACCTCGAACAGACCGCTCTGGGCAAGGATCGCACTGGCAGGCAGATAGTAGGACCATACTCCCGGTACACCGGCCAGGCGCATGAGCCACTCACGCATCGGATAGACCAACAATGCGCCGTAGGCGAAGTGGACGATTCGATCGAAGGGATTCCGGCTCAACGAAAAGAAGTCTTTGAGCCAAAAACCGAAGGGCACCTCGGCATAGGTATAATGCGCGCCGACGGCGTGGAGTGTCATGAACAATGCAATCAGGCAATAGGACAGACTTGAAAACTGAAATCGCCGGTAGGTCAGGACCAACAGAATAACCAAGGCAAGAGCGAGCAGATTCTCAAGGAGCCAATCCCTCCGATTGACCGGCGCGATGGCCAGCCAGGTCCAGAGCAGCCCGTACCAGAGGAGAAGTCCGTAAGACAGACGATCGCTTCTCTGTTGCGCTACGCTCCGTTCTGGCGACCCTGCTCCCATCACATAAGAACTATTCTGAGACTACAGCCTCAGCCTCACATGCCGGTTGAGGCCCTCGCATGGCGCGCGCCGTGGCAATCATCGTCACGCATAATAGCGCGCCGTACAAGGCCGCGGCCATATCCTGTTGCGCGTCCCAGACGTCCCCCTGAGAACCGAGGTAGGTGATGCCCAACTCCGGATGGACGGCGCTCGCCACCCATGATTCGATAATTTCCCAGAGACCGCTCAATCCCAAGACCGTCATGACCGGCAAGTAATACACCAGCCAGCCTCGTACACCCGCGCCTAGGCGAAACAGCTCTTCCATCGGATAGACCAGCAAGAACCCGAAACTGAAATGGACGACCCGATCGAAGTGATTACGTCCGAGTTGGAGCGCCTGTTCCATCCACAGACCGGCCGGCACTTGGGCGTACGTATAATGAACGCCGATGGTATGGAGGGTCAGGAATACGGTGATGAGGGCGTAGGAGGCATGGGACAGCGGAAGGGCCCGATGCGTGACGATCAGTACCAAAACAAAGACTGTCGGCAGAATGCTCGCGAGCTGCCAGAACTGAGGATCGGCTGGCGACTGTGCCGTCCAGATCGAGACAGCCACGTACCAGAACAGCAATGCAATCAAAAGAAGCCTGTTGCGAGAGAGCATCGTTTCTCCTTGCGACTGATTGGACAGATCGGAAAATCATCAAGATGTGATCCGCGAAGCCTTCATACTCTACGGGAATGCCGACTGTGCCTGCAACCCGGCCACGTGGCGCCCCACCGAGCCAGGCGAAATTCCTCCCCGACAGCGCCTTCCGACTAGTCAGATTTCCCCTTCCACCAGAAGATCCAAAGCAGCAACGTGACGACGATGACCGCGAGAATCAATTCGAAGGAGTTTTCAGACATTGAGTCACACTATGAAGTGTTGGGTTCTCGGCCTCTGCGGCAATATGGTACTCGAAGTTCTCCCCCCAAATCCGGTGGCTGTCGGATTTCCTGAGCTTGTACTAGTTGTAGCGCTTCGAGTAGAGGGAAAGCAGGCCATCCAGATCACGTGTCTGAATGGCCTGCTCCGCCCGATCGAAGGCGGCGAGGATGATCGTCGCCGTGGCGTCGGCGGTGGTGACTGTCGCGTATGGGGGCACTTCGACCTTGGTAATGGTGGGTGTCGGGGGGTGACAGAGCGTTAGACTGGACGCCCCTACGACAATGGCGCACACCGCGATCAAGAATCGGAGTTTCATAGGTGCTCCCATCTCGAACAGAGACTAGTGCCGTTCCAACTTATCCCCTCAAGTTCTCGAAAGCCAGGCGACGATGCGCTGCCTCAGATACCGGCCACCTTTGCCAGTCTTGAGCTATGGCTCACACCGATAGGCGTCTTCCGGACTCAGACATGCCTCGTAGGAGACCAGCCGAAGAGGGCTTCGGTAGGCCGTTGACCAAACAGGCCCTTCCGTGTGTGGCGCAATTCTCTGACGCAGATCGGTTGTGGCTCCTGTGTAAAACCACCCATCAGCTTCGCTCGGAGCACAGAGGTGTTGTGCCTGGCGGCTCCCTGGTCTTTAGCCAGAAAAAGTTGGAACGGTACTAGTCGATCTTCACCGAGATGGATTTCTTCTTCGCTTCTTCCGTCTTCGGCATTCGGATTTCCAGAACCCCGTCTTTGAAGGAAGCCTTGATCTGATCGCTCTTCACTTCGCAGGGCAAGGCGACGGTCCGCAAGAACGATCCGCAGGACCGCTCTCGCCGATAATAGTCGTCCTCTTTCACTTCTTTGTCCTCCTTCTTTTCGCCTTTGATCGTCAAGGTTTCCCCTGCGAGGTTCACTTCAACCTCTTCCTTTTTCATCCCGGGAAGTTCGGCCTTGACCACGACGGAGTCCTTTTCCTCGTAGACATCGAGCGAGGGCATTCGAATCGAGAGCGGTCGGATAGGCAACCAGCGATCCCGTCCGAAGAGGCTGGGGAACGGACGCCGCCACATGTCTTCCATGAAGCGGTCCAACCAATGTTCGAACTCCTCTCCGCGCGACACGATCTCACCCGGTTTCTTTGTGGCAACGGCTTTTTCTTCTGTGGCTGCTTTGTTCATGACGCGTCCTCCTTGCTGGGGTTATGGTACATGGTGTTCTCTGCACTCCCGCGGCCTCATACCGCCCTTCCTTCACATCTCTTGTTTCGTCCCATCGGTCACTGCCCGATCCGCTCGGCAGACCGAATCCGTCGTCGCTCCTCTCACGGGCGAACCTCTAAGTGATTCACAACCTTGTCTACACCGAAGACGTACCAGGCATCGCACTCAGCCATTTCCTTCTGCGGCGCAGAGGGCGCATCGCCTTCGAGCGTCACCACGGATCGCCGGGCGACCACGCGGATACGTTCATCGTTCACAAAAGGATCTTTTTTCAAGACGATACGCACCGCCTTCGCCATCTCCTCATCCGAGTCCGGCTGATCCGGAACGACCTCCATCCCGTTGATGACGTCGCGGCTCCCAGGGACCCACCAGGCCAAAACCCCGGCCAACCGCTTCTGCGTGAGCCCCGTCACATGGTCGTCGAGTAACACAACTCCCTCGGTCACAGAAACCCGGATCTCCCCGTGGGGCTCTTGGGTAACCTCCCGAACAGTTTCAAGCTGCCCCTTGCGGATCACGTAAATCGAACAATTCATGAGAGTGGGCTCCTGGAGCAGCGCATCGCGCACCGCATCCAAGATGGCTCCGTCTCCCATATGAGTCGAGGGTGCCACGTGCAGCCGGTCGACGATACCCGACACGCCGCGCACCGCGACCGCAAGCTCCAGGCTGAGTTTCTTCGCGGCGACATGCTCAGCCTCGCCTTCCAACGTGAGGACACCGTCACTAAACTTCATCTCGACGGGACACTTGTGCAAATTGATGCGAGGCTCCCGCTCCAGTGCAGCGCGTACCTCTTTCAGAACCCGGTCCCGCTCTGACACAGCCGTTGTCTTCATGTGGATCGCCTAACACACCCCGTCTTGAGCTCAGCCTAACCCACAGCAATGGCAATGCCATGCCCATTTATGTCGCGAAGTTGTTGATGATTCAGGCTGAGGCTTGATCGCAAGCTCTGCTTTTGACCCCGAAGGGCGGAACAGTGGGGACTAATTCCCCACACGGATCCATCCCCTTGCCGCAGAACGCCACGGTTAGAGCCAGAGCTTCGACCGGATGACGCAAAGGGCGGATCGTAATGGGATATGGCTGCACGACAAGAAGCCCGCGATGGAAATGGACGAGATGCGAGAAAGTCTTCTTAGCGGAACTGTTTCAGCATGACCGGAGCTCGCCGAGCACCCCAGCGCCCTGGTTGCGCTTCGAAGACACCGGCACAGGGGGTCCCGCAGAAGCGACAGGCACCCTCGGCAGTAAGGTTCCATTCACTCAATTCATACCAGTTCCGGCCGATCAGCTTCTTGTGACAATGGTGGCAATAGGTGCCGCCTCCCTCTTCGTCCTGCACGTTGCCGGTATAGGCGTACCGGATGCCGTTCTTCATGGCGATCCTGCGAGCCATCGTCAACGTGGTAGCGGGTGTTGGCGGCCTGTCGAGCATTTTATAGTCCGGATGGAACGCGCTGAAATGGACCGGCACGTCGGGGCCGAGATGCTCCATCACCCACTGGGTCAGCCGTTCGATCTCGGCCTCGGAATCGTTTTCGCCTGGGATAACCAAGGTGGTGATTTCCAGCCAGGCATTGGTGTGCTGTTTGATATAGACCAGCGTGTCCAGGACCGGCTGCAAGCTTCCGCCACAGATCTGCTTGTAGAAACGTTCGGTAAATCCCTTCAGATCCACATTTGCCGCATCCATGTACTGATAGAATTCTTTCCGAGGCTCATCGCAGACGTATCCCGCCGTGACGGCGACCGACTTGACACCTACCTCGCGACAGGCCTGCGCCACATCGATGGCGTATTCGTGGAAGATGATTGGATCGTTGTACGTGTAGGCCACAGACCGGCACCCGAGTTTCGCTGCGGCACGCGCGATCGTCTCCGGCGAGGCCTCATCCGCTAGCGTGTCCATCTGGCGTGATTTGCTCATGTCCCAGTTCTGGCAGAACTTGCACGAGAGGTTACACCCGGCGGTTCCAAACGAAATTACCGAGGTGCCGGGAAGAAAATGATTCAGCGGTTTCTTTTCGATCGGATCGACGCAAAACCCGCTCGATCGCCCATAGGTCGTCAGGACAATTTGATCCTGCTGCCGCGCCCGGACAAAGCAAAGGCCTTGTTGCCCTTCCTGAAGGGTGCAGTAGCGCGGGCAGAGGTCGCACTGGATGCGCCCATCCTTGAGTTGATGCCAATATTTCGTCGCCGCGACGGATGTCGTCATGATCACCAGATCTCCACGGCCATTCGCAATTTCACGCTGGCATTATACCAGCGACACAGGCACACTTGCGCGTGAATTGAGGCCGCGGTTAACTCGCATTATTCATGGAGGCCGTCCGTGAGAATACGGGCTATGATCTCATCGATCCATGCACCTGTCACTCCGTTGGCCAGGTAGAAGCAAATATTGCTCACGAGGTGTTGACAAAGGCAGGCTTCTATAGCTAGTTTCAAAAACTCGCAACTTGGAAATGAGATCTCATCGTCATGTCTCATGCTCGGGTGGATACGTCGCTGTTCGAACTCCACGCTGAAGTGTGCAAGATCTTCTCGCACCCCAAGCGTCTTCGGATCATCGAAGCGCTCCGGGATCACGAATTGACTGTCAGCGAAGTTGTCGGTCACCTTGGAATCCCCAAAGCCAATGTGTCCCAGCATCTCGCGGTCCTGCGCCAGAAGAGGGTTGTCATGACTCGTCGAGAAGGCCTGAATATTTACTATCGGATTGCCAATCCCAAAATCATCCAGGCCTGCGATCTCATGCGGCAGGTGCTCGTCGAACAACTCGAAGAAGGGGAACGGCTCGCGAAGCGACTGAAAAGGCGGTGACTTTTTTTGACTATTAGTTGCAAAGCTGCGCGCCCAATTGACTTACTCGATATGATGAGAGAGGGCCATCGATGAACGGGCCGGCAAAACTGGCTCCCACGTGGTCGGCGCGTGTGGTGGACGCGGCCCTCCGACTGTGCGTGGACTTCCCACGGCTGACGATCGGCGTGATCCTTCTCCTCACCTTCTGGGCCATCTTCCAGTTGCCCAAGATCACCACCGACACGGACCCCGAAAACATGCTGGAGCCAGACGCGCCCGTGCGGGTCTCCCACGAGTCCACGAAGCGGACCTTCGGGATTCATGAGCTCATCGTCGTGGGTTTCGAGAGTGAGCGGGATCTCTTCAACGTCGAAGACCTCACCAAGCTCTTCCGGATCAACCGCGAGACCCTGAACATCAAGGGGGTCATCATTCCCGATGTCTTGAGCCTCGTGACCACCGACACGATGCGGAAGAGTGGGGACACCCTGGAGATCAGAAAGCTCTTGGAACATCCACCGCAGACACAAGAGGACGTTCGGCAACTCAAGGAAACCCTGCTTGGCAATCCACTGTTCCGGGAAAAACTCATCTCCCAGGATGGGCGGCGGGTAGCCTTCTATATCCCGATTGAGCGGAAAGAGATTGCGGCGCGGGTCACCAGGGAGATTCAGGCGCTGGTCGACAAAGAGCCTGGGATCACCGCCAAGGTGGCGGGGCTGCCGATGGCGGAGATGGTCTTCGGCGAGGAGATGTTTCTCCTGATGGGCGTGCTGTCTCCGTTGGTGATGCTGGTTATCGCCGTCGGTCTGTGGCTGCTCTTCAAGGACTGGCGGCTCATCGTGGCCCCGTTGCTCGTCTCGATGCTGAGCGTGCTCTGGACCATGGGGCTGTTGATCGGCCTCGGCCATCCGGTCCACATCATGAGCTCGATGATCCCGATCTTTCTGATGGTCACCGGCTTGGCCGACGGGATTCACATTCTCAGCCAGTTCTACGACGTCTATCCCCGCTATGGAGACAAACGAACGGCCATCCTCGAAACGATGAAGGAACTCTACTCGCCGGTGCTGTACACATCCTATACCGTGATGGCCGGCTTCGGGTCACTGATGCTCGTCAACATTCCGCCGGTCCGGATTTTCGGCCTGTTTGTGGCCATCGGGGTTTTTGCTGCCTGGATCCTGACCGTGACGTTTCTTCCCGCCTTCATGATGTTGCTCAATGAGGAGACGCTCAAGCGGCATTGGAAGGGCGAGGTGGCCACTGGCGGCCTGCTGGTCAGAGTGGCTGACTGGCTTGGGCGTCTGGGTATGGCCAGGAGTTGGGGGGTGCTTCTCGCCGGCATCGTGGTGCTGGCGCTGGCAGCCTACGGAATGGAGCAAAACCGTGTGAATGACGATCCGGTCAAATGGTTCAAAGCCTCGAGTCCCATCCGGCAGGCCAACCGGCTCATGAACCAGCAATTCGGCGGCACCTACATGGCCTACCTCGTGGCGGAGGCGGATGAGCCGGACGCCGCGACGCGACCGGAGGTGCTCCGCTATCTCGACGAGCTCCAACGGGAGATTGGCCAGGACCCCAGGGTCGGCAAGACCACCTCGCTCACCGACATCCTCCGGTGGATCAACCGAGTCCTGACCGGCAAGGATGAACTTCCGCGCAGCCAGGAGATGGCCGCGCAGTATCTCTTCCTTTATCTGTCCTCCGGTGGCTCGCCGGACACCTTGGACAATTTCGTGGACTACGGGTACCAGCGGCTCAATATCTGGCTGCAACTCAAGACCGGGGACAACCAGGACATGATCGAAGTCATGGCGCGAGTCAACCGCTATGTGGTGGCGCACCCGCTCCCGGGGGTCCGTGTTGAGATGACCGGCCCGACGTACGTTAACGTGGTGTGGCAGCAGGTGATGGTCACCGGGATGCTCGGCTCCTTTGCGGGCTCAGTCGTGACGGTCCTGCTGATCATGGTGATCGAGTTCCGCTCGCTGCTCTGGGCGCTGATCGGAGTGGTCCCGCTGTTGATCACCATCTTCGTCTCATATGGTCTGCTGTTTTTCATCGGCAAAGAAGTCGATATGCCCATCGCGGTGTGCTCCTCTCTGGCCCTCGGGATCGGTGTGGACTTTGCGATCCACTTTATTTTCCGATTCCGGGAACGCTTCCGGCAGGAACGGGATCTTCAGAAAAGCCTGCGGTGGACCTTCGGCGAGCCGGCGGTGGGGATTCTCCGGAACGCGCTCATTCTATGCCTGGGGTTTGCCGTGATGCTCGCGGCGCCGTTGGGCCCATACGTGACGGTGGGCGCCTTCACTGCCATTGACATGCTGGTGGGTGCCCTTGCCACATTGCTGCTGCTGCCGGCCCTGATCGTGCTGCTGCGCCGGGTGCTTTTAGCCAAGGAGGCGTGAGGGAGGGGACTGGCTCCGCAGATGCGGTGCCTGTCCCCGTTGCACAAGGAGGTGTGACGTGATGATGGAGAGGGTGCTGTTGGTGGTGCTCGCGGTGATCGTGGTGGCGCAAGAGGGGGGACAGGCACCGCTGCGCGGAGCCAGTCCCCTTGAGGACGCGGCCTCGCTTGTTCGGCAATCCCAAGAAGCCTTCCACCGTGCCGGCACAGACCTCAAAGCCCGCGTGAAGATGACACTGCTCACGAAGGAAGGCCAGCAGCGGCTTCGGGATCTGATGATGCTCCGGAAGAACGAGGCAGGAGGCAACCAGCGGTACTTTCTGTACTTTCACGGTCCGGCGGATGTGCGGGGTACCGTATTGATGGTCTACAAGTACCCCAACCAGGAGGATGACCGCTGGCTGTTCATTCCGGCGCTCAACCTGGTCCAGCGCGTCGCCGCACGTGACAGTCGGTCCAGCTTCGTGGGCTCCGACTTCTCCTACGAGGATGTCTCCGGGCGTGATGTTGAAGCCGATACCCACAAGGTGCTCCGAGCTGAGGCGCTTGAAAGCCGGCAGACGGTGGTCATTGAGAGTGTGCCCACACGAGAGGCCGACTACGCCAAGAAGCTCTCGTGGATTGAGCAAGTTACCTTCCTCCCGTTGAAGGAAGAGTACTACGACGTACAAGGCGCGCTTTACAAGGTCTTCACGGCGGATGAGATCCGGGACGTGCAGGGATTGCCCACGGTTACAAAGCGGACCATGACGAACGTGAAGACCGGGCACAAGACGGAAGTGGTGTTTGAGAACGTGGCCTACAACGTGGGCCTCGGCGAGGATATCTTCACCGAACGGGCCCTGCGGAAGCCTCCGGAAAAATGGCTCCGGTGAGAGGTGTTGAGGCATGTCGATGCGTGGTGTGTTCCTGGGTGTGGCTCTGCTCAGTGCTGGAGTTGGAATCGTCCCGCTCCGCGTGCAGGCCGAGGAACTCCTCATCCATGGATTTCTCCAGGCCAACTATGACATGCGCGTCACCGGGCAGCACCCACCCGGCCCGGAGGGCGGCGACTTCCTGTTTGGGGAGGAACGGTTCCAACTGCGGTTGGATAAATCCGGCGAGAAGGGGCGGCTGTTTATTCGAACCGACTTCTTCCACGATGCCGTCGCCAATCGACCCGATCTCGAATTGCGGGAAGCGTATGTGGATACCAGCATGGGGGGATCTGATGTGCGGGTCGGACGCCAGCTCCTGATCTGGGGCGTCGGCGACTACCTGTTCATCAATGACATCTTCGCCAAGGACTGGGGGGCCTATTTCTCCGGGAGACCCGTGGAGTATCTGCGGGTGCCCCAGGATGCACTCAAGCTGGACCTAGGCACGAACAAAGTCTCAGCCGAGATTGTCGCGATGCCGTTCTTTCAGGCCGACAAGCTCCCGTCGCGCAATCGGTTTCTCCAGTTCGATCCGTTTCCTGGTGTTCCACGCAGCACGCAGGAGCCCGCCCTGGAGTTTCAGAACACCGAGCTGGCCGCGAGGCTCTATGGCACGACATGGGGATTTGACACGGCCCTCTACCTCTATCGGGGTTTCTTTCGTATGCCAGCGCTCGAAGCCAATCAGATGACCGCCCCGACGCTGATCACCGAAACGTTTCCGCGGCTGGTCGTGTATGGAGCAAGCACCAGAGGGAACGCATTGGGCGGGGTGGTGAGCGCGGAGGTCGGTTACTACGACTCGCTTCAGGGTCAGGCCGGCCACAATCCGGCCATCCCGAACAGTTCCTTCCGGTATTTCGTGGGATATCAACAGCAACCCTGGGAGGATTTCACCGTCGGGCTGCAATACTACGGCGAACTGATGTCCCATTACGATGCCTACCGGGCCACGTTGCCGTCCGGGTTCCCGGCTCAGGACCGGCACCGGCAGCTCATGACCCTGAGGCTCACGCAGCTCTTCTGGAACCAGACCCTACGGCTCGGGATCTTCGCCTATTACAGCCCCACAGACCAGGACTACTACCTGATTCCAGAAATCCGGTATAGCATCAGTGATAATCTGTGGATGTCAGTCACTGGAAATATTTTCGGAGGGCGGCGCACGACCACGTTCTTCGGGCAGTTTGACGCAGACGACAATCTGGCCATCACGATGCGATACGAATTCTGACGCACACCTTGTGGAGGGTGACCGCAGATGCCCGTCGTGACGGTTTTTGAACAGCACGCCGTTGAGTACGACCGATGGTTCGATGAGCACGAGTCCGTGTATCAGGCCGAAGTCGCCGCGCTCCGGAAGTTCGTTTCTCCTACTGGCCTGGGCATGGAGGTGGGGGTCGGCACCGGGCGATTTGCGGTTCCGCTCGGCATCCGGTTCGGAATCGATCCGAGTCGACGCATGCTGAATATCGCTCGGGAGCGTGGCCTTCGAGTCTGCCAGGCCGTGGGGGAGCGGCTCCCCTTTCGTGATGAGCAGTTCGATCTTGTGCTCCTCGTGACCGTCATTTGTTTCGTGGACGATGTGCCGACGTTGTTTCGGGAGCTTAGGCGGGTCCTGAAGACAGGCGGACAACTCATCATCGGTTTCATCAACCGGAACAGTGAGCTTGGTCGGTCGTACGAGTCGCGCAAGGCAGTCGGTACCTTTTACCGGGAGGCACGATTCTACGCGGTGGAGGACGTGACTGAGTGGGTGAAGGAGGCCGGCTTTAACACGCTCCAATTTTGCCAGACTCTCTTTGACGGTCCAAGCGAGTTTTCAACGAAAGGCTTGGAGGTTCGGGATGGCTATAGCGATGGCGCATTTGTCGTGCTCTGTGCCCGAAACACTTGAAAGGCTTTGAGCGCTGGTTGCTGCGCCGCTGGTGTTAGGAGGATGATCCATGATGGGCAATGGCATGACGGGCGGTTGGATGGGAATTGGGATGCTTTTCGGCATAGTGTTCTGGATCCTGGTACTCGTGGGGATCGTGCTCTTGGTGGTCTGGGTTGTGCAGAAGGCTCTGGGCGGTGGGGCAGGCGGAACTGAGGGGTCAGCCCTGGAGATCCTGAAGAAACGGTATGCCAGTGGAGAGATCTCAAAAGAGGAGTTTGAGGAAAAGAAACGGGATCTTTTATAGAGGAATGCTCCCATGGCCAGAGATCGCTTACTTGGCCTTGTGCGTGATGGCGATGCTGGTTATAAAACAGTGCAATGTGCTCAAACATCGTCCACCGCGCGTCTCCCCGCGTGGCAAAAATTGGAGAGATAAGCCATGAAAATCCTGTTCATCCTCAATGATGCGCCGTATGGTTCAGAGAAGGTCTACAACGCGCTCCGGCTTGCGATGAAGTTGCAGCAGGAACATGCCGCCGCGGAGATCCGCATCTTTCTGATGGCGGACGCCGTCACTGCGGCGCTGTCCGGCCAGAGCACACCGCAGGGCTATTACAACATCGAACGGATGCTTAAGGCGGTCATCAATAAACAAGGCCAGGTCAAAACGTGCGGGACTTGCGCGGAGGCACGGGGCATAGAGAAGCTGACTCTCGTAGAGGGTGTGGAAGTCAGCACGATGAGCCAATTGGCCCAGTGGGTGGTTGAGTCGGAAAAAGTGCTCACTTTCTGAAAAACAGCGAGCAGTAAATAGCGAATAGCAAGGAGCTAACAGCTCAGAGCTATTAGCCATTCGCTGCATGCGTGGAGGATTCATGCCAGGCAAAACCATTCTGATTCTCGGCGGAGGGATTGGGGGCCAGGTGGCGGCAAACCGCTTGCGTCGGCTGCTGGGCAGAGAACATCGCGTTGTCTTGGTGGACCGGGAACGGACCTTTACCTTTAGCCCCTCCCTGCTTTGGATGATCGTCGGGGCCCGGAAGCCGGCTCAGTTCAGTCGCGATCTGAGTAGGCTCGCGCGGAAGGGGATTGAGGTCATTGAGGCCGAAATCACCACAATTGATCCTGTGGCGCGTCGCGTGAGCACGTCCGCCGGCGAGCTGACCGGCGATTATCTCATCATGGCGCTGGGAGCCGAGCTGGCTCATGATGCGGTGCCGGGTTGGAAGCCCAGCGCGATTAACTTTTACTGCCTGAAAGGCGCCGAGCTCACCCGGGCCGCGCTTGCCTCGTTTCAAGGCGGACGGCTGTGCCTCGTGGTGGCAGCCACGCCGTACAAATGTCCAGCCGCTCCCTACGAGGCGGCCATGCTGATCGCGGATTACTTTGTCCGTCGCGGCATCCGCGAGAACGTGGACCTGCACGTCTACACGCCGGAGCCACTTCCGATGCCCGTGGCCGGGCCGGTGCTGGGCAATGCGGTTCGACAGATGCTCGAAGAGCGCGGCATTGCGTTTCATCACAACTTGAAGCTCGAACGGGTGGACGGTGAGGCGCGGGCATTGGTGTTTGCCGGTGGAGAACAAGCTGAATTTGATCTCCTGCTCGGTGTCCCGCCCCACCGGGCTCCGGCAGCTGTGCGCGACTCAAGCCTTCTGGGAGATACCGGGTGGATCCCGGTGGACGCCAGGACGCTACAGACCCGCTACGAGCGCGTCTATGCCATCGGTGATGTAACTACGATCATGCTCCCGGCGGGGAAACCGCTTCCCAAGGCCGGAGTCTTTGCCCATTATGAAGCGGAGACGGTGGCTGAGAATATTGCGGCGGAGATCGAAGGTAAGAAACCTGCACACACGTTCGACGGTCGAGGGTTCTGCTTTCTGGAACTGGGTGCCGGCCGGGCCGGGTTTGCCGGCGGGGACTTCTACGCGACCCCGGAGCCTCGGGTCACGATGCGATGGCCTGGCTATCACTGGCACTGGGCAAAAATCCTGTTTGAGCGCTGGTGGCTTTCACATTGGTTCTGAAGCTACGCGGACAAACAATGCGCGGTGTGTCACATGATCAAAGGGAAGGACGGCAAGGTTGGCCCTGACCTGAATGACGTCGGTACCAAGCGAGACGCGGTGTGGCCTCGGCGATGCTGTTGAGGCCGATCGTCATGGCCGCAATCTATGTCATCTGGCGCTGGCAGACCCAGGTGAAGAAAGTGGATTTCCAAGGAAGAATTCACAATGCGGACCATTGAACGTAGACACCAACAACCAAACGGGAGGAAGACTGCCATGAAAACACGAATGAATGCGGTGACAATGATCCTCGTCATGTTCTTGCTTGCACCTGTGCTGTCCTGGGCAGACATGAAGGACAAGGGGATGATGGGCTCTGGCATGATGGAAAAAGGGCAGATGCCGATGATGCAAGGGAAGGAAATGGAGCACCAGGACATGCAGATGATGCACGAGATGATGGGCATGATGCATGGGATGATGGGGATGATGAAAGGGATGACGCAAGATCCTACGATGCAAAACACGATGGAGAAGCGGATGGAACGGATGCAGGAGATGATGAAGCAGCATGAACACATGATGCAGGAGCACCAGCGGACGATGAAGCGAGAAAAAGAATAAGGGAGGGACACGATAGGCAAAAAAGGAAGCAGTACGAGGTCTGACCCTTTAAAGGGTCACTTGTTGCGAGGACTGTACGCGATGGAGCAGTTGATCGGTGAAATGGCGAGGCCGGGGAAGGAGGGGCCGTGAGTGGGAAGAGGGCGACGATCTACGGACAACTCGCCATTACGATGGCGCTGGTTTTGGTAATCCTGGCTGGAGTGTTGCTCGCGACCGTTTGGGAAGCGAAAGCCATTCCGGCTTGGGCGCGCAAGTACAATGCCGATTGTGGCTTGTGCCACTATCCGGCCGTCCCCCGGCTGAATTCGTTCGGCCAACAGTTCCGTCGGGCCGGCTTTCGGACGCCGGACGAGTTTGACAAGGACCAGGATGTAACCAAGGTGGGCGACTACCTCGCCACACGCCTTCGGGCGCACTTGGGCTATCAGAATCAGGAGGGGCAGGTCGAGCGCAGCGAGTTCACGCTCAACGATGCCACCTTCTTCTACGCCGGTCCGATCAGCAAGAACTTTTCCGCCTTCGTCGAAGCCGAAATCGAAGGTAACGGCGAGATCGAGTTGATCGGCCAGCTTCAGGGCGTGTTCGGTAACGCGGAGCGCTTTGTCAGTGTTCGGATGGGACAGATGCACACGTTGCAGCGACTCGGCGTCGGCGGCTTCGACCGGCCCACAGGGATCAGCACCAATCCGGTCCATTCGACCACCCTGACGAGGGCGGGAAATATCAAAGGCTCCCAGTTTTCCTTGAGCAAGGATCAAAAGGGAATAGAAGTGGCTCTTGTGCAGGGGCGCAGCCGGCTGCTGGGTCAGGTTCTCAACGGGTTGGATCATACTGGCAGCGGCAAGGATACAAAGTTCGATATTGATTCGGACAAGGATTACCTGATTGCCTATGAGCACCTCCTAGATGATATCGCCTCCGGGTTTACGTTGTTTTATTATAAGGGGACGCAGCATCAAGTCTTCGCTCAGCCCATTCTCGGCCAGCGCATTGATTTCCACCGCTTCGGCGCAAACATCAGTAAGGTTTTTCCTGTCGGCTTCGGCTTTTTTGAACTGCAAGGCGGCTATGTTCGAAGCTTCGATAATGTCCCGGCGGATGTGGGACGGGATGTGGAGGGAAACGCCTTCTACGTCGAATCCCAACAAGTTCTTAGCGGTCCTGAAATCACGTTCCTGGAGCGGTATTCATTCATTGATCAGGACGCCGCCAGGAAGAACACTCAACGGCAAGATCTCACCTTCGGTGTCGTGATGCCAGTGCAGACCTGGCTACGGGCAGCGACGGAGTATACGTACACGGATAACCGAGCGACCGGAAACTCCGATCACGCCGCCTTGCTCGAACTAATGGCGAACTGGTAGCGCGACAAGGAAGCAGTCAGCCGTCGGCAATCGGCTATTGGCAAGGAACGTGAGAGTCGGGCGAGACTTCTCCGGGAGCTAGAAAGGATGATCGAGGCGATAAGGGTAAGGGGAAGCGCGATGTGGTGGCTTGCCAGCATCCTGATCTTCTGGACGGTTCAGGGCTGCGGAGGGCCGGTCCGCTTTGTCAGGGCCGTGGAGGAAAACCCGGAGCAGGTCGTGCGGCTGGAAGCGCGCTATGGGCAGGGCCAGTCGCACGGCTACGATGGCGCTGTCATGCCCTTCGACCATCCGACAGCGTTCGGTCGGATAGAGATGGAGACAATCCTCAGGGGGCTTCGCGTGCAACTTCGCAAGAGTCTTCTCACCCTCGGTGCCGCAGAATCCGGTCCCAAGGAAGTGTTTACCGAGAGCGAGCGGCGGTCATTCGCCCCTGTTTTGGTTGAAGCGTTTGCGAAGGCCAGGCCGGATGAATGGGTCGTCTTTTTCCTCGGCCATCCCCGCGGCGGAGAGGCGGATCATCGAGGGGGCCCAGGCGTTACCGAGGTCACCTCGGGGGGATTCTTGGTGGAAGGCCGCCAACTTCATCTTGTGCTGGCCAATTATCGCTCCGCCGTCTCAATGCCCTTGATTCTTGATCGCATGCGGGATGATCCCCTGAGGCCGGCCGGTGAAGTCTTTTACGAGCTGGTGCCCGGCGTGCATCAGACGGTGCACCAGTTCGATTCGATCAAATCAACATGGGACCTGATCAAGTCCTTTCGCGCCGGCCTCTCTGCACTGACCATCGACTATCAGGCCGCTCGCATCTTTCCTGATGAGTCCATGCGTACCCCGGACGGCGGTCATTCGACCGAGGAACGACTTCGCGCCTTGCGGCGCCTTCGCGACCAAGGCCTGGTGACCGAGGAGGAATACCGCTTGAAGCGGCAGAAGCTGCTGGATGAACTGTGAGTGTTGAGTGTCAGGGAACCACGATAGGAGGCGATAAAATGGCGAAAGAGGGGCTGATGTTGATAAGCGCGCTCATGCTGGCCGCAACGGGAGCCTGGGCGCAGGCGGACTCCGCTCTGATCGCGAAGGGGGAGACAACCTTCGCCGACAAGAAATGTGTCCTGTGTCACGTCATCAAGGGGAACGGCGGCACGGTTGGTCCTCTGGCTCGTGGCCCCGATCTGAGCACAGTGGGAGCGCAACGGGGCGCGGAGTGGCTGAAGGCGTTCATGAAGGACCCCAAGGCGGTGAATCCGAAGGCCAAGATGATGGCCTTCAAAGGGATGGAGGAAGAGCTGGAGGCTCTGGTGGCTTACCTGGGCTCGTTAAAATGAAAGGCCATGTTTTTTGAAAGGGGCAGGATGCTTGAGCGGCGTGGCTTCGTAGCGGGCCTCCTCACTGTCTTCAGCTCGGTCATCGAGACCGAATTCGGCATTCTTTTGGTCGGTTATTCACAGCCTTGGTTTGATCGAGGGTGCCGGGATCAGCACGTTGAGCTAGCTGGCTCAATGGGTGGTGGACTCGGACAAGGTGCTGACGTTCTGACGGGGCGAGCAGCGCACTGCGAAGAGCTCCGAAGTATTTCGCTATTCACTGTACGCTGGCGGCGGGTTCAGCCGGATTGTCCTGTGTCAAGCGAACGGCTCGTTGCAATTGCATCGCCAGGCTTGAACGGCTAAATGCCCAGAAGGGCGAGATGGGCAAACCTGCTTCTCGTAACGCATGCGCTGCATATTGGTGACAGGTGTGGAAGAGATGATAGGACCGGGCCGCGGGATAGAACGTGGAGCCATCCATCGTGGTGATTGGCTCGGCTTTTGCGATTGTCGTGCGTAAGTGATGGCGCACCCGCTGATACCCCTCCTCACTCAGATGAAACCGGAACAGTTCAGATGGCGGTTGCGGCGTACGTTCGGCCCAAACCTTGTTGTAGCGCCCAACTTCCACCACGCCTTCAGTCGGCCAAGACAACGCGCGCATCACGCCCGTCAGCCCCGTCCGCCCTTCGATGTACCACGCGCGCTCGGCATAGCCCCACTCCTCGAATTCACCCCCAGCTTTCCCTCCCCCTCCAAGGGGGAGGGTTGTGGAGGGGATGAGGCTGTTCGCTGTTGGCTGATCGCTATTCACTACTTGCTGAACTGGGAAGGCAATCATCGCGTGCCACGTATCGAGCGAGACGTAGATCGGATGAGACGGGGAATTCGGCCGGGGTGGCCAGAGTCTTTCTATGGGAGACACACATCCCCATGCCAGCAGGAAAAGCGCCGGGACTAAGGACAGAGTTAACAGCGGGCAGCGAATAACTGAGAGTAAGGGGGAGAGAAACACAGGGTACAATACCACATGCTCGATTCCCTTTCTCCGCCATCCTCTCCCTGTGCGTTCTTTGCCGATGCCATGGTCGGCTGGCGGGAACCCTGGCTGCGATGTTGTCACGAAGTTCCCTCTCTTGAGATCGCGGCTGTGTCGGCATCATACGAACTCACTCTATTCGGCAACCGGATAAGGTGAACCGGACCACCCCATGCTCACAATCGATGGCTCTCAGTACTCCGGAAGCGGCACCATCGTGAGACAGGCGGTCGCCTTTTCCGCCTTGACCGGCCGGCCCATCCACGTGGTCAATGCCCGCGCGAAGCGGGACAAGCCCGGGTTGCGCCCGCAGCACATTCGTGTGGTCGAAGCGATTGCCGAGCTCGTCAATGGACGAGCTGAGGGACTAGGACAAGGCTCGCAGGAATTCACCTTTCGCCCTGGTCCGATCAAGACAGGGCGACGCTATCATTGGGACATCGGCTCTGCTGGCTCGACGACCATGCTGGGCCTCGGCATCCTGCCGGTCTTGGCCTTCACCGGGTCACCGGTCACGGTCGAATTGCGAGGCGGTCTCTTCCAGGATTTTGCCCCGTCTGTCTTTCATCTCCAGCAGGTACTGCTCCCGATCCTGCGAGAGATGGGACTCCATGCCGAAGTGGAGATAGGACGACCTGGTTATGTGCCAAAGGGCGAGGGCATTCTGAACCTCACGGTGAAACCACTCACTGCGCCCTTACGAGCTAACATCCGGGAAGAAGCAGGCCCGGTGACGCGGCTATGGGGCATCGCGCTCTCCTCTCACCTCGAAGAACGGCGGGTCAGTCAGCGGATGGCAGATTCCGCGCGAGACGTGCTCGCCAAGGCCGGCTATCGGGCTGAAATCGAGATTCGTCACGATACAGAGTCTCTGCAGCGCGGCGCCGCGCTGGCGCTCTTTGCCGATGAAGGAGAAGCGGTGAGACTCGGCGCGGACCGGGCAGGAGCACTGCGAAGAAGTGCGGAGTCGATCGGCAAGCACGTCGCCAAACACTTGCTCGACGAGCTCACGTCCGGTGCGACGCTGGACCGATTTGCTGCAGACCAGATCATTCCCTTTGCGGCCTTGGCAGCGGGCGAAAGCCGGTTCATCATGCCGACCGTCACCGACCATGTCCTGACCAGCATTTGGCTGGCGGAAATCTTCCTTGATGCGCATGTCCGCATTGACGGACAGCATCTTGCGATTCACGGGGTGGGGTTCTGGCCGAATGGTGATGGCACACCGAGTTAGGAGTGGCGCTGCTTATATGGACATGCTTCGACAGTCCAATCAGCCGGTCCTACGCTTCATGGCCGATGCCATGCTCGGTCGCCTCGCGCGCTGGCTGCGCATTCTCGGCTACGACACGGTTTATGAAAAGGTGATCGCGGACGAGGTGTTGATCGAGCGCGTGGTGCGCGAGAATCGGTGGCTGCTTACGCGCGACGGGCACCTGGCACAACGCAAGGTCCTCCGTGGTCGCCACACGGTCATCGAAAGGGATGACCTCGCAGATCAGTTGCGCCAACTCCATCAGGACCTCAAGATCGATCTTGACATGAACCGCCAACGAGGGTATCGCTGTGCGGACTGCAATGTCGCGCTCATCTCTCTCTCACGCGACGACGCGCGCCCCCTGGTCCCTCCCTTTGTCGCGCAGCAGTATCGAGCGTTTCTCCAATGCCCTCACTGTCGCCGCGCCTTTTGGCCCGGGACCCACTGGCACGATCTCCTTGGTCGGGTCACGGCTATCAGAGAAGGCAGCATGGGCGACCGCACGTGAGTGACGATAAGGGGACGATGAGAATTCCCGGAGTGCTGCCGCTACTGCTCTTCCTCGTGCTATTGGCGATGCTCCCGTTCGTCTTCGGCCAACTATTCACCTCGGCCCTGATCAAACTCAAACTGGAACCGACGGCCGCCCTGCTCGTGGTGATCGGCATTTTCATGGGAAGTCCGATCAACATTCCTGTGAAACGAATTCCCCGAACGGAATCGATGCTGGCAGACCCGCTGGCGGTCTTCGGATTACCCGGTCGGTGGCCGATGTTGCAACGCGCGCGCCAAGATACTGTGATCGCCGTCAATGTCGGCGGCTGCCTCATTCCAGTGGCCCTAGCGGTCTATGAAACGGCTTATCTGATGACGGCAGGCTGGCAGCCGCTCTTCGGATTGCTCTTTGCGATCTTCATCAACACGGTGGTGTGTTATTGGATGGCGAAACCCATCGAAGGGATCGGCATTGCGATGCCAGGTCTACTTCCTCCCTTGCTTGCCGCCATGAGCGCTCTGCTCCTCGTCCCGGACCAAGCCCCTCCCGTCGCCTTTGTCGCCGGCGTGCTCGGCCCGCTCATCGGCGCGGATCTGCTTCATATTCGCGATATCGAAAAAATTGCCACCGGCATTGCCAGCATCGGCGGCGCCGGCACGTTCGACGGGATCGTGCTCTCCGGAATTGTCGCGGCTTACTTGGCATGAGCAACGGCCGTTTCACCCTTGCAAACACAATGGGGTTGGTTTGTTGCTTCAAGACGAAGCGGATTTCCCCATCAACCCTCGATGGATTGGGGAACAAGGCTACAGTGACCTCCCAACGTCCTCATCATTCGATGATAAAACCCTCAACATATCGAGACCCTCTCCTGCCTGTTCGATAATCGACAAGAGGGCACGGTCATTGCTCATCCCTTTGCTGATGAGGGCATGAGGAAGGGCCCATCCTAAAGATCAGTTCGATAGCCTTCACCGCCTATCGGGTCTCAAATATGGAACGGGCTCCCGCTTTACATTGGACTGTCTTGACCACCCCTTCACGCTGATTCCCGTCTTCGTGAATGGGTCCGCATAGTGGCAAACGCATAAAGGAGGATCACACCGCCATGAACGTACAACTTTCACGTCGGACAAAAGAGACAAAGCCACGAGCACCGACGAGCACACCAGCCCAGGCAGCAGCTCCCACTGCCGCACGCACGCGTCAGCCGGTGTCGCCCTGCGATGACCTGCATATCCTAATAGCGAAGCGGGCCTATGAGCTCTACGGTGAGCGGAGCTATCGGCATGGGAATGCGCTCGATGATTGGCTGGAAGCGGAGCGGGAAATACTCAGCCAGATCCCACCGGTCTGACAGGGCCACCCAACGTTCCGTTTGTTTCCAGCAGACTCACGGCGCAGTTAGTGACTTTTTCAACATCCCGCTCGTTCTCGCGATTGGGGGAGCCCAGCCATCGGCACAGCTCCGGTTTCAGGAACACCTGGTATGTCGTACGTTGGCGTGAATATCGGCGCCCTCACGGTGAAGGTAGCAGCGCTCCAGGGCGACGCCCGGAGCGCCACCGTGCTGGCCCATCAAGGCCGCCCGCTCGAGATACTCGACGAGGTGCTTGCCTCCCAGGAGTTTGCCGATGCGGAGTTCATCGGCGTGTCCGGCCAGCTCGGTCATATTTCCGAAGTGGCCGCGGTGCAGCGGGCGCTCCGCGAGGTGGACGGCACGTTCGACGCGGTCGCGTCGCTCGGCGGGGAATCCTTCCTCGTCTACCTCCTGATGGACGGCAGGATCACCAATGTGGTGTCCCACAATAAATGTGCGGCGGGAAGCGGCGAGTTTTTCGTACAGCAGATCGGCCGGATGGGGTTGGGCATGGAGGAAGCGATCCAGCGGTCCTTCAGCGGCAAGGTCGTGCCGCTGGCGTCACGCTGCTCGGTCCATTGCAAATCGGACATCACCCACAAGCTGAACCGCAACGAGGCTACGCCCGAGGATATTCTCCACACGCTGCACGACAGCATGTCCAACAAAGTGATTGCGTTGCTGGAGAAAGGAACGCACGAGCTGAAACGGGTCCTGCTGATCGGAGGCGTGACGCGCAACGACGCCATGCTGGCAGCATTGCGCGCCAAGCTGCCGGCCACGGAGTTTGTGGTGCTGCCGGAAAGTCCCTGGTTCGAAGCCTGGGGCACCGCCCTGCTCGTACAGGACTCTCCCTGCGAAACGTCCCTGAAGATTGGAGCACAGCCGAGCCTCGGCCGTCTCCCGCCGCTCCATCTCTATGGCGAACGGGTGCAAGTGATCGCCGCTCCGCCCCGACAGGCTCCTCCCGAAGGGCCGCTGGTCCTGGGGGTGGATGCGGGATCGACAACCACCAAGGCCATTTTGCTCGACCCGTCGACGCATGCTGTGGTGGCCTCGCATTACGGACGTACAAAGGGGAATCCCGTGGCGGCCACACGTGAGTGTCTTCAGGCACTCATCGATCAGGTGGGCAACCGCCAGATCAGGTTGATCGGCACGACCGGATCGGCCAGGGAACTCGCCGGCGCCTACCTCGGCACCGAATATGTCTATAACGAGATTTCGGCCCATGCGGCGGGCGCGACACATTTCGATTCGGACGTGGACACGATTTTTGAGATCGGCGGGCAGGACTCCAAGTACATCTATCTGCGCAACGGCGTGCCCATGGACTACGCGATGAACAATGCCTGTTCGGCAGGCACGGGCTCCTTCCTGGAAGAGAGCGCCCACAGTGATCTCGGCATCACTGTCTCGGACATCGCCGACCTGGCGCTGGCCGCTCCGTCCCCCGTGCACTTCAAGGCGACCTGCGCGGCCTTCATCAATTCCGATATTCGTCTCGCCCAGCAACAGGGCCATCCCCGCGACAACATCATCGCCGGACTGGTGTATGCCATTGCCGGCAACTATCTGAATCGAGTCAAGGGACCGCGCTACGTGGGGAAGAAAATCTTTCTGCAAGGCGGCGTCGCGCTGAACCGTGCCGTCGGGTACGCGTTCGCCCACAGCGTCGGCCGCCAGGTCGTGATCCCGCCCAGCCCCGAATTGCTCGGTGCGCTCGGGGTTGGGCTTCTCGCCCTGAAACGGTCCGGCGCGGCGGCGGGACATACCGTCGATCTGCTCACTTTGGGCGCACCGGAGATGAAGCTCGTCGGCCGGTTCACATGCGGCGCCTGCAAGATGTACTGCAGCATCAACCGGTTCGAGGTTGCCGGACGCCGGTTTCCTTTCGGGGGCCGCTGCAGCCTCTACGAGAATGTATGGAAGCGCAAGGCCCGGACCGCAGCGGCTCAAGACTTGGTCGAGAAGCGGGCCGAGGTACTCTTTCAGGTCACCCACGCTCCGGTCGCCGCCACGCCGAAGAACGAGCGAGTGGAACGCACGCACTGGGGCGTGGGGCCCGCCTATGAAAGCGCGAAGGCGTTTGTGCGGGAGTCCCTGGGCCGTTCCACCGGCACCGCGGTGGCGAGCGGCACCCGCATCGGCATTCCCAGGGCCCTGACGACGCACTCGCTGTTTCCGCTCTACTCCACGTTCTTTTCTCGTGTGGGCATGGAGGTCGTGCTCTCGGATGTGGACCCGCGGGGGGATCTGAGTTCACAATCGGGATTTTGCTTCCCCGCGCAGATTGCGCATGGCGCCGTCTTGGACCTGGTGAAGAAAGACGTGGGCTTGATCTTCATCCCGCATGTCGTGCGAATGCCCCATCCGAACCAGTGCCGGGATTCGTACCTCTGCCCGATCACGCAGGCCGGACCCTATTTCCTGGCCAAGGCGTTTCCCGATCGCCGCTTACTCTCACCCGTGCTGGAGTTCATCAACGGCTACGAAACCTGCTCCGCCCTGGTCGACTTGGCGGTCGAGGAACTGGGAGTCGGGCGCGCAGCAGCCACCAGCGCCTGGGCGGCCGCCGTGCAGGCCCAAACAGACGCAGAGCGCACCCTCCATGAGCTGGGAAAACAGGCGCTTGATGCGGCGATCGCGGTTGGCAAGCCGGCCATCCTACTCGCCGGCCACAGCTACAATGCCTTCACACCGGAGGCGTCACAATCGGTGGGTAAGAAACTCTCGAGCATGGGAGTCGCCGTCATCCCGGCCGACTGTCTGATGCCGGCTGGAGAAGGGCCTACCTCCTGGCACTTTGCGAACCAGATCCTGAATGCCGTCGGCATCGCGAAGCAGCATCCTAACTTGTTTCTGCTAAGCGTCAGCAATTTCAGCTGCACCATCGACGCGTTCACCCACTCCATGCTCGCCTCAGAGCTGGGCTCGAAACCCTACCTCGTCCTCGAGATCGACGCACACACCGCCGATGCCGGAGTCCAAACCAGGCTGGAGGCCTTCTTGGACATCATCCACAACTATCGGGATGTGCAAGCCGTTGCAACACGCCCCTTCGCCCCCTGCCGGCTCGTTTCGGGCGGCTGCGTCATCCGATCGAACGGCGAGTCCGTGCCGCTCACGGACCCGCGGGTTAGAGTCTACTTCCCGAACTTCTCCCCCTACCACACTCGGGCCCTTGCCCTGGCAGTAGGGTGGCTCGGGCTCCACCCTGGTGCTGTCATTCCGCTGGACCGAACCCAACTCGACAAGGGGCTGCAGTACACCTCCGGCCGCGAATGTCTCCCCTTGCCGATCTGCATCGGCCAACTGCTCCAGATCCATGAGCATCGCCAGGCCGGAGAAATCGCAGGATTCTACATGCTCCAGGGAGGCGCGCCCTGCGTCAGCGACGCCTACATGGGGTATTTTGAACGGTTCCTCACCGAGCAACGGCTGACCGATCTGTTCCTCTTCAATCCCCAACCGGATAACGACTTCCTTGGTTTCGATAAGAATGTCCTCGCGCAGCATCTGGCGCAGGCGATCATCCTCGCGGACATCCTGGTGGAGATCGATCACGTGCTTCGTGTCGTGGGGCACCAGGACGTACTCGATCAACTGCGGGAGGAATGGGAGCGGTTCGCCCAAGGCGCTCGCTCACGCAACGAGTTCCATGCCACCCTGCCCGCATTCGTCGAGCGCCTGGCGCACCTGCCGCGCACCAGAGATCCGCGTACTTGCCCGCGCGTCGTCGTGGCCGGCGACTTCTTCACCCGCTTCAGTTCGTTTTTCATGGACGGCGTGCGCGACCTCTATGCCGATCGAGGCATCATCCTCAAGCCGGTCGATCTGAGCGAGCTGTTTCTCTACGTCGCGTATCATCCCATGGCGGAAACGGCCAGTACGTGGGGCATGAAACCGGGCGGCCTGGCCCTGGCCAAGGCCTGCACGAGGATGTTTCAACCGGAAGGGAAAGAGTACATTCAGCAGTGGATGAGCTATCAAACCTTGAAGCACGAGGAGGAGCGTTACCGCGGGCTCTTTCACGAGACCGGTTTGTTGGTGGCCGGCCCCAACGCGGTCTCGTCCATTTTTGAAAGGGGTGCCGAGCATGTCTCACCCGCAATTTATGGTGAACTCCTCCCGACGGTGGGCAAGGGACTTGAAGCCGCCCATGAGGGGTACGACGGAATGCTCGTCATCGGGCCGTTCAACTGCCTCCCGTATCGGATTTCGGAAGCTATTCTCAAGCCGCTCAGCATCCAGCAAGGCATGCCCATTCTCACCTACGAGAGTGACGGCTATGCCGTCTCCCCCTCAATGCTCAGACAGGTGGACGTCCACATCCAGCAGGTGCTCGAACATGCGGCCAGAAACCATATGGCGCAAGCGTGATACGCAATTCGCTCTTCCTTACCGGCGGTGCGCCGGTTGCGACGAGCGTCGTATCGACGACCAAGGAATTTTTCTATGATCACTTCAATAGCCTTCACCGTCTATCCGGTCTCGAATATGGAACGGGCTCGATCCTTCTATGAGCACGTGCTTGGCTTTCATGTGAGCCACAGCTATCGAGACGAGTGGGTAGAATATGACCTCGGCGATTCGACCTTCGCCATCACGACGACGGACATGGGCCACACGCCGGGGGCCAAAGGAGCCGTGGTGGCGTTTGAGGTGTCAGATCTCGATGCCTTTGTCCACAAGATGAAGGAGCGGGCCGTCTCGTTTGTCACAGAAGCGTTCGACACGCCTATCTGCCGGATGGCGGTGATCGAGGACCCGGACGGGAATCACCTCACGATCCACAAGCGCCATGCTTGAGGAGGCCATTGCGCCCATCACAACGTGTGTTTTCTGAGCTCACAACGGCATGATCGCATGCTCGCAGGACAGAGAGAAAGCGTCGCAGGCGCCTACCTATGTCCGTGGACACTCTGAAACACGCTGGTCATACACCCCACATTCTGATTACCGGATTGCCGGGAGTCGGCAAGACCACGCTGATTCGCGACCTCGCGAAGCGCTTGGCGGAATATCGCCCAGCGGGATTCTATACGGAAGAAATCCGGAACGAGCAGGGAATCAGAGAAGGCTTTCGGCTCATGACACTCTGCGGTCGCCAGCTGGTCTTGTCCCACATCCACCACCCTGGGCCTTACCATGTCAGCCGCTATGGAGTGGATGTCCCCGGTTTCGAGCAGCTCTTGGGTGAACTTGACCTCAGGCACGCTCAGTCGCGGCTGATCGTGATCGACGAAATCGGGAAGATGGAATGTTTCTCGCGGCGCTTTAGGGAGGATGTGACTGCGCTGTTGAATCAGCAGAGCATGCTCGTTGCGACGATCGCCCTGAAGGGCGAAGGATTCATCAGACAGGTGAAAGATCGTCCGGACTGCCGCCTAGTCATGGTCACAAGAGAGAACCGCGACCACCTCACCAGCGATCTCTCAACCGAGCTTGAGAATAGTCTCAGGGAGGGGACTAGCCCGCATGGTTCATGACGGTTCGTTGCGAAACCGGACCACCCGCTCTCACCTTCCCGTTCTTCATGAGGGAGCGTGCATGAGCGGGTCGGTATACAGCCGATCGCAGCCAAAGCGATGAAGGACGTAGAAGGCGTTCAATTCCTGCAATGGTGCTTGCCGCGGCTCCACCTCTGCTGGCCCGGCTATCGCAAGGTGCGACGCCAGGTCTACAAGCGCATCCAGCGACGGCTTCAATCCCTGGGTCTTCAATCTCCCGCCGACTATCAGACCTATCTGGAGACCCATCCCGAAGAATGGGCGGTCCTGGACTCCTCTTGCTGGATCCCCATCTCACGGTTTTTTCGAGACAAGGAGGTTTTTCAGTTTCTAGAGCAAGAGGTGTTGCCTTCCCTTGCTCGGCAGGCACTGGCACAGGACGAGAGCGTGCTACGGTGCTGGAGCATCGGCTGTGCGGCCGGGGAAGAACCCTACAGCCTCTCACTCCTCTGGAGGTTGAATCTCCAATTTCAATTTCCGACCATTCGGCTCGTTGTCCTAGCGACCGATATAGACGATCAGGCCATCGCTCGGGCCCAGCGAGGTTGTTACTCGCCGAGCAGTCTCAAGGATCTGCCGAAGAGCTGGCGCACGCAGGGGTTCGATCACACAGCCGAAGGCTCTTCTATCAAGCCGGAGTTTCGGGAATCGGTGACCTTTCTCATGCAGGACTTTCGACAAGCGGCACCCGAGGAAACGTTTCACCTCGTCCTGTGCCGATACATGGCCTTCACGTACTTCGATGCAGCGTTGCAGAACAAAACGCTGCGGCAGCTAGTGGAACGGATACGAACAGGCGGTGCCCTCGTCATCGGCAACGGAGAAACATTGCCCGAGGGGAACTTCGCCCTGGCCCCATGGCCGGGGGTGCGGGGAATCTATAGGCGGGCGTAATCAGTCATGTCGCGATACGACACAGACACTGTCTCCCCCCTTCGGCATTCCTTCCCCAACCGTGATTGTGGCCATATGATGTTGCACCCCCAGCCTCGTTATCACGAGGTTCATCCGTTTCTTTCAGCGTGCGCGTGATTGTTTAAAGAACCTTGCCACTTCATCCACGGCAAACCGTGGAAAGGGACGAGCGCTACCATCTTCGATCAGCGTTACGCCGTTCCTTTTCGGAACCACGGTTCCGATCCGTGACACTGGAATTCGAGCTTTTCGTAACCGCGCGACGATTCGCCTCTCACAGGCTTGATCGGCACTGATCAGAAGGGATCCGGACGCGATCGCTCCCAAGGGATTGAGCCCAAAATCAGTGCACAGTTGAGCCGCCTCGGGAAGAATTCGTATTGCGTTGGCATCGATCTTCAAACCGACGCCTGCCGCTTCTGCCATTTCGTATAGCGCCGAGCTGAGCCCTCCTTCCGTCGGATCGTGCATGGCGTGAACCCCTCCGGTAGCCATGGCCACCTGAGCCTCTTTCAGAACGGTCAGGCCCGGCTCGGTGAGATATCGCCGGCAACGAGCCAGGAATCGCGCTCCATGCCGCTGACGGATCTGGTCGGCTCGCTCACGGGCAAGGATCGAGACTGCCTCGATCGCGAGGCCCTTCGTGAGCAGCACTGCATCACCGACCCGCGCGCCCGCCGCTGTGACGATCTTGCTCGGTACACATTCCCCCAGCAGACAGCCCACCACGATGGGACGCGTGACCGCGTCGGTGATCTCGCTGTGGCCTCCGCACAATGAGACGTGGAGACGACGGCAGATCGTATGGAGTTGGGCAAACAGTCTGTTGACGGAGGAGGTTGTTGTGGAACGGGCGGGCAGCAGCACGGTGGCCAGAAACCACTTCGGCGTCGCCCCCATCGTCGCCAGATCGTTGGCGTTGATCAGCAAGGCATAGATGCCGATTTCGTCTGATACAAAAGTGATGGGATCAGTCTTCGCAACGAGTGCTGTGCCGCCGATGCGAATGGCTGCTGCATCCAGACCGATCCCCGCGCCAACCACGACACGGGGGTCTTGAGTCTTGGCAAAACGCGGGAGCAGCCTGCGAAGCAGGTCGACAGGAACTTTCCCGATCGGCAACGCTGAGCCGGTTGTCCGGCTTCGGCCTCGTGACCGCGCTTCACGTTTCACGCTTGACGCTCTCAGCACACCGCATACAGGCCCCGCGTCAATGCCTTGCAGAAGGATTTCATGTGGGTGAAGGCCAGCTGGACTTCGCGCTGGATCTGCGGGCGTACGGCCGCCAGCGTCGTCCCACTCGCGAGGATGACTTCAACAACCACGGCTTGCGGCGAGGAAATCGGCTTGCCGATCTGGCTTGTGATCCAGACAGTCACATCCAGCAGTCCTTGCACTTTTTTATGGATGTCCTCCGCCAACACCTGAGCCAGCACGTTGTAGATCTTCCCCACATGAGCCACGGGATTCTTTCCCGCTGCAGCTTCAGCGCTGGACGGCCGACGGAGTGCGATGATCCCGCACACGCGATTGCCGCGCCCGACCTCGCCGGAATCGCCCGCTTCAGCCGATGTACCCAGCAGCGACAGATACGTGCCGGCCTCTCCGGCACCAGGGTGATCCAACACATTTAAGAACACCCTCGGAGAAATGGTCGGTTCAGTCTTCCGTTTCAGGAAATCCGCTAACACCCGCTGCACACGGGCTTTACGCTTGAAATACTCAGATTCCGCACGGATGAGGGGAGCCAGAAACGGCATCGCCACCGTCACACAGAGATCCCTGCCGCGTCTTATGGCGAGGACCTTCACGTCTTCTCCCGTGTCCGGAAACTCTTTCTTAAAAGAGGGGCCGTTCAGAAATTGCTCGACCTGGAGCACCAGCCGCTCCGTCGTCGTCAGCGGGGCGTACCCCACGGTGGCGGAGGTGTCATTGGCAACAGCTTCCCGTGGCCGCTCGGCCACGGACCGTAGCTCCTCCGACGCCGGTCTCAGCTCAACCTGACACTCCAGATGCTTGAGCGGCTTGATTCGGGGCAAATGCCGGTTGAACCATGTATAAGCCGTCCGCTCGGCGATTTCCTTCACTGGGATATGCTTGCCCTTCCATTCGAAGGTGGCCCGGTCGCCCATGATCAACCGCATCGGGGTGAGCACCGAACCGCCTCCAAATCGGCAGGCGACTTGACCGGCCACTAGCATCCCTTTGTCGGCGTTGAAATGGAGGACGCGGCCGCAGGTCTTGAGATAGGCCTGTGCCAGCTCCACGGCGACGGCCTCCATCACGGCATCGCAAATGGTATCGGGATGACCCAACCCCTTCCGCTCCACGATCTCCATCGCTTCGTCTGCGGGAGGAATCCGAGAGGACTCGATAATCATCGGCTCGGTCATGCCACGCTCTCTTGCAGCGGTTGCAACCTAACTCTAACCGGGCGGAACCTGTCCATGTCGTCCTCGCAACGGAATGTACAGCACTTCGCAGATGACCAGCCGGCTCATGCCGCGTTCACCTTTGCTCAGCAACGTGAGGTTCTGGACTCCCTGTTCCTCGATCGGTGCAATCAGCTTCCCTCCCACTTTGAGTTGCTCCAGGAGCGGGGCCGGAACCTCGCCGCAGGCAGCCGTGATGCAGATGCGATCATAGGGCGCATGCTCCGCATATCCGAGACCGCCATCACCCAATAGCACGAGCACGTCGTTGTATCCCGCCCGTTCAAGATTCGTCTTGCCAAACTCATAGGTGACCGGATCAATTTCGATCGAGACCACCAAGCCGGTTGGTCCGACGACTTCTCGCGCCACAGCGGCGCCGTACCCTGAGCCGAGGCCGATCTCCATGAACCGATGGCCCGCATCGAGGCCCAGCGGTTCATAGAACAATGGATAGCTGTGTGGGCAAGAGATCGTGGCGCGAGTACCGGGTAGCGGGAGCGGAACTTCTTGGTACGCATAGTCGCGGTACCGAGGCGGAATGAAATCCTCACGGCGGACCGTCAGCAGAGCGGACCGGATTTTCTTCGAGCGAAGCAGCCCATCTGCAACCAGTTGTCGCACCTTCTTCTCTCGCTCCGTTCGCAACTCGTCACGGCTTTTTCTCGGCTCTGTCGGCGGGGGAATTATCCACCCCTGCGTCATACGTGTTTGCCATGGGTCAATGGTCATGGGTCAAGAGAGGCTCGATGCTGGGTGGCCATTTCCCCAGCGTATGACTTCATCACAATCCATTGACCTATGACCGTTGACCATTGACAGTTCTTTCTCATTGACCTTTCCGGTTTCAAACCTCCGCGATCCAGGAAATTGCCGAGCCTGGTCGTTCGTGGTGCAGATGGTGCAGCCCGGCTGCCTTGGCCGTCTCAACCGCTTCCGCAAATTCTTCCTTCGTGATCGGACGGTCCAGCGGCGGATAGTTGAACGCCTTCCAACAGGGCCGATACTGATCCATGATGTTGAGGTAGGTGTTTTTGGAAATGTCTTCCGCGAGGATTCGCATGATCGCCGGAGTCCCGGCGAGCCCTTCCGGCAACACAAGGTGGCGAACGAGTACGCCGCGCACGGCCAAACCCCGTTCGTCGATCACCAGGTCCCCGGTTTGCCGATGCATCTCCTTGATCGCAGCCTTGGCGATCTCTGGATAGCCGGGCACCTTGGAGTACTTCAACCCCGCTTCGGCATCGGCATACTTGAAATCGGGCAAGTAGATATCGACGATCCCGTCCAACAATCGAAGCGTCTCCAGCTCATCGTACGAACTGGTGTTGTAGACCAAGGGAATTTGAAGGCCCCTCTGCGCGGCCAACAGCAGCCCTTCCAGGATTTGCGGGACTTGATGCGAGGGCGTGACGAGATTAATGTTGTGGCAGCCTTGCTCTTGGAGGCTCAGCATCATCTGGGCCAGCTCCTGGGTCGACACCTCTCTTCCCTCTCGCAACTGGCTGATTTCGTAATTTTGGCAATAGACGCACCGCAGATTGCAGCTGGCGAAAAAGATCGTGCCCGAGCCCTTCCAGCCGCGAAGCGGCGCCTCTTCCCCATGGTGCGGACCATGGCTGGACACGAAGGGCTTGGCTCCCACAAGGCAGAAGCCAAGGTCGCCTTCGAGACGATCGATCGCACAATGGCGGGGACAGACGTGGCAACGTCGTAATCGCTCTCGCGCTTGCGCGACCCGTTCAGCCAGCACGCCAGATTCCAGGAGCCGGCAGTAGCTCGCCTGTAGCTCTTTGTCCGAGGCTTTGACCATCTCTTGACCAGATCTCCGGGTAGGAGCCTGTCCGTTAAACTTTCTACTGCGGCGAACGGCGATGTCGGACAGGCTCCTAGGCGGAACTAACAAGCAAGAGGCAATGCCGCAACCGCATTCCCCGTCTTGCGAAGTCGGTTGAATGTTCGGCACGCCTCAGTCGTCACGCACAAAACTCCCGCATGGGGCAATCCTGCTTTCGCCCCCGCCGACAGTAATCTCGCCCAAGCCGCACCAATGCTGATTCGAAATCGCTGAAGCTCTTTCTCCCCATAGCGGCTCTCTTCCACAAGACGCGAAGTCGATCCACCGTTGCACGCCCTCCTCGCACTCCATCGATCGAGCAGAGCGCCAGGTCCCTGGCCGCCATAATACTCAAAGGTGACAAGGTCGGCTGCGCTTTCGGCCAGATCCCTCGCAACTCGCGAAGAAAGATCTGCATCGTCACGTCGCCGATTCCCTTCCCCAAGGCTTTCAGGCGAACTTCCACATCGGTCGCGTCACTGGCGGCCTCGTGCAGAGATTCAAGATCGCCGCCATACTGGCCGATGAGATGTTTCATGACCTCCAGCAGCTTTGTCGCGGTCTTGAAGTCGTAGCGAGTATAGCCGCCTGCATCGAGCGCATCGACCAACCCATTCCATCCGGTCTCCACGATGGCCTCCGGGCTCGTAAGCCCGCGCCGCATGAATTCGGCATGGGTCTTTGTCACGATCGGGCCAGAAATCCTTGCTCCATAGAGGATTGCCGCTAAGAACCAGAGAAAAAGGTCATCGTGGCTGCGCGAGTCCAGGTTCAGTCCGAGTTCACGCGAAAATCGTCCTGCCAGGTGCGAGAGAAGTGCCCTGATCACCGTGCGAGATCGCGTAACTGTCCGTCCAGATCGGTCAACGGCTGAACGCCTTCTGGCCCCAACGGTACCGGCGTGACACTGAGAACCCATTGGCTTAGACAGAGTCGTGTCAGAATCAAGCACATTCAGCCTCCGATGGCCCAGCGACCCATCACGAACTGGCTGTAATCCGGACAATCGACCGGCCTGGAGATCGCTTGGCATGATAGGCATAGAAATCTCTAACAGGCGTAACCAGGAGTGGAGCAAAGCCGGTGCCATTCGGGGGCATGAGTGAAAACTAAGTCTCTCTGGCAGGTTGGAGCACGAACGCACGGGAAACGAACCCATGCGCAGGGATAACTTGCTACAACGCTGAGACAGCCCCTGTAGTGAAACGCTACAGGCTGATCGACTCGACAGGGCTCCCGCCTCACTTTCTCGTTCGTAACGCCATGGCATTGCGATTGCTCACTATTAATGGACTGCCATGACAGAATCAGCGGGGCTTCCATGAGGTCTCTCCGTCAATGTCCCTTGTGCCTCACACTCGTGTGCGTTGCCATCATCGAAATGCTGATTGGGTTCTCTTCCTGTAGCGGTGACCGAGAAACGGACTTATCTGTCATCGATCATAACCGCGAGGGTGAGCGCCACCGGATGGTTGATCAGTACATCATCCCTCGCGGCATTAAAGACCCGGCCGTGATTGCCGCGATGCGGCATGTGCCACGCCATCGCTTCGTGCCAGCCATGTATTCTGTCTTTGCCTACATCGATGGTCCCCTGCCGATCGGCTATAGCCAGACCATTTCGCAACCCTCCTTGGTCGCCATGATGACGGAGGAACTCAAGCTCAAGAAGACGGATAAGGTACTGGAGGTCGGAACCGGATCCGGATACCAAGCCGCCATCCTCGCAGAACTTGCCGACAAGGTACTGACGGTAGAAATCCTGGAGCCGCTGGCTCGCCAAGCGGAACAGACCTTGGCCGAGCTGGGCTACAAGAATGTCCAGGTCCGCGTGGGCGATGGCTATCAAGGTTGGCCTGAAGAGGCGCCTTTCGACGCCATTATCGTGACCGCCGCCTCTGACCACGTCCCTCAGCCATTACTCAACCAATTGGCTGTAGGCGGCCGACTGATCTTGCCGGTTGGTCGATTCGTTCAAACTCTGGAGCTACATCGCCGGACGGCAGAGGGGTACGAGCGCAAAACTCTCACCCTCGTACGGTTTGTTCCGCTTGTCCGTCCGGGGGAAGAGTAGGAGTAAGCTATGCAGATGGAGAGAACCGAACAAGATCCATCTGCACTTCCCCGTCAAATCGGCTGGTTCACAGCTGGTTGCGTGCTTGTCAGCAACGTCGTCGGCAGCGGCATCTTTACCACGACGGGATTTATGGCGCGAGACCTTGGCCATCCGGTCTTGATCCTCTCCATCTGGCTAATAGGGGGACTGATCGCGCTCGCAGGCGCCCTCTCCTACAGTGAGTTGGGGGCGGCTCTTCCGGTCGCCGGCGGAGAATACGCGTACCTGCGCCGCGCCTATGGGCCGTTCGTCGGGTTCCTCAGCGGATGGACATCCTTCACCATCGGCTTCAGCGCTGCCATTGCGGCTGGATCGATGAGCTTCACTGCCTATCTCCTCCAGCTCTTCCCGCTTGACGATGAAGGAGGGACGATTTCAACCGCCTTAGCGTTGGCCCTCCTATGGTCAATCACAGGATTCCACCTGGCTGGAGTCGGAGCAGGCGGGTTTCTCCAACGAACACTGACGGTATCGAAGGTGGGAGCCATTCTCTTGCTGATCGCGGCGGGCCTGATCATCGGGAAAGGCAACTGGGCTCATCTAAGTGTCACGGGTGTTCCTACTCTTCCCGGCATTGGACAGTGCATCGTCTCGTTGATCTTTACCCTCTATGCTTATTCGGGCTGGAATGCTGCGGCGTATCTGGCGGGAGAGATCACCGACCCCGCCCACACCATCCCTCGAACGATGATCGGCGGCACGCTCTTCGTCGCGTTGCTCTATCTCGTGCTAAACGGATTCTACCTCTACGCGTTGCCGGTGACGCAACTGGCTAGCCCGCCGATCCTGCCTGTTGCTGACAAGGTTGCAGTGGCACTGCTGGGTTCTGACGCCGCCCGGTTCGTGACAGCCATGCTCTGCGTTTCGATTGCAGGAGCCGTGAGCGCGATGGTGTGGGCCGGACCGCGCGTCTACTATGCCATGGCGCAAGATGGCTTAATTCCCTCCCTCTTCGCGAGAACCCCTGGCATGGAACGCACGCCGATCAACGCCATCCTATTGCAAAGCCTATGGGCCTCAGCCCTGATTCTCTCGGGGAGCTTCGAACGACTGGTGATCTACAGCGGCACCGTGCTCATGATCTTCAGCGCCCTCGCAGTGGGAGCAGTACCCATCCTGCGTCGGCAAGAGCCAAATCTGCTCCGCCCCTATCGCACGCCGCTCTATCCATTCGTTCCGGCGTTCTTTATTCTTGTCTCAATCATGATTGTCGGGAGCGCACTCTATGAGCGTCCGGTAGAAGGAGGCCTGGGAATCGCGACCGTCTTAGCCGGAACGCCGCTCTATCTGCTGTGGCGCAGGCTCAGTGGCGGCAGCCGCGTGAGCTAGCCCCACTTTCGTGGACACTTCAAAAAAGGGACAATAGCCCCTGTGACGTTGGCCCCGTAACGAGACAATCCTTAACCAGAACAGACGACCTCTACGGTAGCCCGGCTCCCCTGACGTTGTGCGACAAACTCGTTCGGGGTCAGGTGTTGGGATTATTGACGAGGATTAGCACCATGCTCGTTCACCCTCCTGCTTAAAAGTTTTACTCTGTCGCCTTTTGCGACAGGCTATAGTTTCAGTAAGACCTGGAATGCCCCACACGGAATTTCCCTTTCTCGTATTACCTCTCATAAATTCGCGGAAAACCTTCGCCACATCGTAGTACCCCACTTGGTTGCTGTCTTGCAGACGAATCCAGGCACGACCTCTGTTTTTTCAATCTGCACATGCAGAGGATAGATTGGTACGACCACGGGAATAGATGCACAAACGGCTGATCGAGCGGCGGAAACCCATTTCTCTCGTCAGGCGGCAAGAACGGAAGACGATCTGTTGTGGGTGGAAACCGGCGTCGAGCTGGAATTCCAAGCGCGGTCAGCAGAGAAGATCATCCGGTTTCTTGACCAGATGGAGATGGATACGAGGCTCACGGCCGAGATCGAACCGATCGATCAAGCGTTGGTCAGACTTGAGAGGGGTCAATATGGCTCCTGTAAGCGTTATTGCGGGGGAATCTCTGCTGGTCGATTGCAGGCGCTTCCAGCGACGGCGCTCTGTGTAGCCTGCGCCCAGTCGAGAGAGGTTAGGGGGGCGTAATCGTATGCACGCGGTTCGCATTCACGGTCGGGGGGGGCAAGGCGTGGTCACGGCGGCGGAGTTGCTCGCGCTGGCTGCGTTCACGGATGGCAAGCATGCTCAGGCCTTTCCCAGCTTCGGCTCGGAGCGGATGGGAGCTCCGGTCATGGCCTTCTGTAGAATCGACGATCAAGCCATCCGCACCCGCGAATCCGTGACGCATCCCGACGTCGTGATCGTGCAAGACCCCACCTTGCTGCACCATGTCGATGTCTTTGGCGGATTGTCGGCTGACGGCTATATCTTGATCAGCTCGACCTTCACTGTGAAGGAGTTGGGCATTGAAGAATTTCTGGCGACCTTGCCGGACGATCATCTCTGTATCGTCCCGGCCTCAGACATCGGGCAGAAACATCTCAAACGGCCTATCGCGAATACGTCGCTGCTGGGCGGGTTCGCTGCGATGACGGGGTTGATCAGAATTGCGTCCGTCGAGTCTGCGATTCGCCACAAGTTTCCCGGTGCTCTGGGGGAGGCGAATGCCGCGGCGGCCAGAGAGGCCTATGATCACGTCACTGCTTTCTTGAGTGAACAAGGGAGAGTCTCGCACCATGCGCGCGCAAATTGAAGGTTCCCAAGCCGTGGCCGAAGTCGTCGTGTTGTGCCGACCGGACGTCATTGCCGCCTATCCCATCACGCCGCAAACCCACATCGTCGAGCGCTTGTCTCGCATGGTCAAACAGGGCGACGTCGGCCGTTGCCAGTTCCTGAATGTGGAATCCGAGTTTGCGGCGCTCAGCGCGTTGATCGGAGCCTCAGCGACAGGAGCGCGGACCTACACCGCCACGACCAGCCAAGGGCTCCTCTTTATGGCCGAAGCGGTGTACAACGCGGCCGGCCTGGGGCTTCCAATTGTGATGACCATCGCGAACCGTGCGGTCGGCGCGCCGATCAATATCTGGAACGACCACTCCGACAGCATGGCTTTGCGCGATGCGGGATGGATTCAGCTCTATGCGGAAACGAATCAAGAAGCCGCCGATCTCCATATCCAGGCCTTCCGGCTGGCGGAGGAGTTGAGTTGTCCGGTGATGGTCTGCATGGACGGGTACATTCTCACGCACGCGTACGAACCCGTTGATCTACCCGATCGCAGCCTCGTCGATGCGTTTCTTCCCCCCTTCTCTCCGGTCCAAGTGCTCGATCCGAGCGATCCTATCTCGATCGGTGCGATGGTGGGACCCGAAGCGTTTACCGAGGTCAAGTATCTGGCGCACCAGCAACAACTCCGTGCGCTCGCGCTGGTCCCGGAAGTAGCTGGCGTATTCGAGCAACAGTTCCAGCGCCCCTCCAGAGGTCTCTGCTCGCCCTATCGCATGGAAGATGCCGACGTGGCCGTGATCGCGCTCGGTTCCGTGATCGGCACGATCAAAGACACCGTCGATGAATTGCGTCGCGAAGGAATCGCGGCCGGCTGCGTGAAAATCGGATGTTATCGGCCCTTCCCTACTTTGCAGTTGCGTGCCGAGCTGGAAGGCCTCACGTGTGTCATCGTGGTCGAAAAAGACCTGGCGGTGGGCATGGGAGGGATCGTATCCGCCGACGTCCAGATCGCGCTCCAGGGATTACACATCCCGGTTCACACGGTCATCGCGGGGCTGGGAGGGCGGTCTATCTCGAAAGCCTCCCTGAAGCAGATGATCCACGAGGCTCGCGCGGAACGACTGAGCGAGCCGCACTTTTTGGATCTGAACATGACGGCGATCAACGATGAACTCGCGCGACGACGCGACCAGCGACGCGCGGGACCGGTGGCCGAGCATCTGGTTCGCGCAATCAATGCCATTGGGACCAAGGTGGTCTAACGGAGCGATCGATGTCGACGCCACGCATCAAGTTCTATCAGACCGGTACCTATACGGCCGGGAATCGCTTGCTCGACGAGGCGGCTCGCACCGTTCAGTCCCGAATGGATCGGATGAATTCCCTGAACTCGGGCCATCGCGCCTGTCAGGGATGCGGAGAGGCGCTAGGCGCGCGCTACGCCGTCGATGCCGCGATGCGGGCGTCGCACAATCGGTTGATTGCGATCAATGCCACCGGCTGCCTCGAAGTCTTTTCCAGCCCCTACCCGGAAAGTTCGTGGCAGATTCCCTGGATGCACTCGCTGTTCGGGAATGCGCCGGCGGTGGCGAGCGGTGTCGCCGCGGCATTGCGCGCGAAAGGACGAGGCGATGTGAAGGTCCTCGCCCAGGGAGGCGACGGCGCGACGGTGGACATCGGGCTGGGCTGCCTGTCCGGCATGTTCGAACGGAACGACGATGTGCTCTATCTTTGTTACGACAATGAAGCCTACATGAACACCGGCATTCAACGCTCGGGGGCCACGCCGCCCTTCGCGCGAACGAACACGACTCAGGTGGTCGGCGAGGCTCCGGGCAATCTCTTGGGCACCGGCAAGAATTTGCCCCGCATCGCGATGGCGCACGGAATTCCCTACGTGGCCACGGCCTCGGTGGCAGATCTCCATGATCTGGAAACTAAGGTCACCAAAGCGATGGACATGCAGGGGGCGCGGTACATCCACCTTCACGTCCCTTGCCCCCTGGGGTGGGGGTCCGATCCCGCACACACCATTAGAGTAGCGAGAATGGCGGTAGAGTCCGGATTGTTTCCGTTGTTCGAGGCCCAATTCGGAACGGTCGTCGACCGAACGCTGATTCGACACAAAGTTCCGGTGGAGCGCTATCTCGAACTACAAGACCGCTTCAAACATTTGTTCGGCCCGCCACCGAATACGGAGGCAATCGCGGCCCTCCAAGCGATCGCCGACGCGAATATCGTTACCTACGGACTGATCGTATAAAGGCTTTATATGCATCGCAAACCCTTCGCCATCACGCTCGATCCGAACAGTGGCCTGGCCAACCACACCGGAAACTGGCGCACGATGAAGCCGGTCTACGTCGATCGGCTGCCGCCGTGCAATCACGCCTGTCCTGCCGGCGAGAACATCCAAGCGTGGCTCTATCACGCGGAAGCAGGGGCTTATGAAGAAGCTTGGCGGCGACTGATGGAAGACAACCCGATGCCGGCGATTCACGGCCGCGTCTGCTACCACCCCTGTGAGACCGCCTGCAATCGAGGCCAGTTGGATGAGGCTGTGAGCATCCATGCCGTCGAACGATTTCTCGGCGATCTGGCGATCAAAGAAGGGTGGCGGGTGCAGTGCTCTCCGCTGAGGGGGAAGCGCGTCTTGATCGTGGGAGCCGGGCCCAGCGGGCTGTCGGCCGCCTATCACCTGACGAGGATGGGCCATGCCGTGACGGTTCATGAAGCTGGTTCCAAAGCCGGCGGCATGATGCGTTACGGGATTCCCGCCTATCGGCTGCCGCGCGAGATTGTGGAAGCCGAGGTCGCGCGGATCGAAGCGATGGGCGTCACGATCAGGCTGAACACCAAGGTTGAGGATATCGAGGCGACCATCCAGGATGGCGGGTTCCATGCGACGTTCCTCGCAGTCGGAGCCCACCTCGCCAGGCGCACCGAGATTCCCGGGTTCGACGCCAAGCGGATGCTCGACGCCATGACATTCTTGAGCAGCATGGAAGGTCCCTCTCCCCTCAAACTCGGGCGCCGAGTGGCCGTCTATGGCGGAGGCAATACCGCGATTGACGTGGCCCGGACGGTCGAGCGGTTAGGAGCCGAGCCGGTGATCATCTATCGCCGGGACGAAGCCCATGCCCCCGCATTCAGGGAAGAAGTGGCCGAGGCCCTGGAAGAGGGGGTACGTTTCCAATGGCTGCGTACCATCGCCAAGGCTGATCAGGACAAGCTGACGGTAGAAGTGATGGAACTCGACGAACACGGCAAGCCGAAGCCCACGGGACGATACGAAACACTCGAGGCGGACGCGGTAATTCTCGCGCTGGGTCAGAAGGTCGATACAGGTTTCTTGCGGAACCTGCCAAACGTTCGCCTGTCGGAGTCGGACGACGGCACCATCGAGGTCGACCAATGCATGATGACCGGTCATCCTGGCCTGTTTGCCGGAGGAGATATGGTTCCCGGCGAGCAGTCCGTCAGCATAGCGACCGGCCATGGGAAACAAGCCGCCCGCCACATCGATGCCTATCTGCGCGGGACCGAGTACACGAAGCCTCCATCCCATCCACTGGCCACGTTCGACCGTGTGAATCCCTGGTACTACACCGATGCGGAACAATCCAAGCAACCGGTGCTGGCGCTCGCCAGGCGGCGCGCGACCTTCGAGGAAATGGTCGGAGGACTCGATGCCGACACCGCGTTGCTGGAAGCGCGCCGCTGCCTCTCTTGCGGCAACTGCTTCGAATGCGACAACTGCTATGCCGTCTGCCCGGACAACGCCGTCATCAAGTTGGGACCAGGCAACCGATTCGCGATCAATTACGATTATTGCAAAGGCTGCGGGCTCTGCGCGGAAGAATGCCCCTGCGGAGCGATCGATATGATCAGGGAATTGAAATAGCAGCGGGGGCAGCGACCGTTGTGAGTCACACCATGACTCATGGGGAATAGGGCCCTTACAGAGGAAGGGGTCTCGAATGAGCATGAGACGAGGCAAACGCTACACGACATCGTACAAAGAAAAGGAACATCCCAGGCAAGATCCCTATGCGATGCTGCGTGCGCCCAAAGGAACAGCGATTTGCCGGAAGTGCCGAGCCATTTACGCGAACAAGCGCTGGTACTTCGATGAAGCGGAGGCCCGCAAGCTGGCGGCTTCGCCCTCGCACGCAGAAGCTCGTCTGTCCCGCCTGCCAGAAAATCAGGGACGACTATCCTGAAGGGATCGTCACCTTGACATGATCCGATCTGAAGAAGCACGAAGCCGAGATCAGGGGGTTGAGCACCAATGTGGAAGCGCGCGCCATGTCTGCCAATCCGCTTGAACAAGTGATGAAGATCATACGGCGCCGGAAAGAGTTGGAAGTGCAAACCACGAACGACCAGTTGGCCCAACGTATCGAGCGGGAGTTGGTGCGGGCGAACAAAGGAAAAGTGGCCTATCACTGGGCGCATCGGGACATGCTCGTTCGGGTGGCCTGGCAGGGCCCGGAGCCGAAAGCGAAATCGAAGGCCGGGACACGAGCCCGATCTAAAGCATAGTGCATCGGCTTCATGACACGAAGGAGCACCCATGAAACTCGATGTGAAAGCCTATGCCATGACCTGCGGCCTGATCTGGGGGCTTGGTTTGTTTGTTCTGACCTGGTGGATCATTGCCTTTGATGGTCCGACGGGAGAGACAACCCTCATCGGGCGCGTCTATCGCGGGTATGCCATCAGCCCGGCGGGAAGCCTGGCCGGCATGGTCTGGGGGTTTTTCGACGGCTTGATCGGCGGCGCCATCTTCGCGTGGCTCTATAATCTATTGGCGACCGGTCGGCAACGATAGTCGGTCGTCCCTGTGACTTGCTTGCAGCGGCAACAAGAGGTGTGTGGTTCGGGCGCGTGATTCGAAGAGATGCCGGAGGAGGCATGCATGACCAATGAGGACAAACTGAAGAAGATCGTCCCGTGGATCGATCCGGAAGAACGGGTCACGGTGCATTTTCTTGACGAGCAGGACTTGAATGCGGAAGTGACGGGCTGCAATGCCGAGCTCGTAGACCTCTCCCTCGAGACTCACGTCCCTCATATGAAGCAACAGATTTCAGTCCCGCTGAGCCGCACAGAAGTTTCAGAAGATTTGTCACATTACACACGAGATCCAGAGCGGCCCCTCAAACGACGTCGCTTGATGTTGGTCGTCAATGACAAGCGACCGCCGATCATCTACTAGAGGACAAGCAGGATTGATACAGTCGATACATGTGCGTGGCAAGGCTTCTGGTCCATCATTCGCTGTGGAGATTCGGTGCGACGAGGACAGGGAAACTCCGTGAAGCAAGTCCAGGATCTCGCTCAGTCTACCCAGGCCAATGACCCTCTTGTCGGGGTGATCGAGCAGGTCCATGGGCCGGTGGTCGACCTCTCGCAGTGTGTTGCTTCATGTCCAAGAAGGTGGGGACAGGCACCACCGTCTTTCGAGTGCCTCAGGACCCTGAGCAAAGTCGAGGGGAGGACGGCGGAGCCAGTTTCTGAGGCCTGCGGCTGTCCTCCTTTGGCGCCGACTTGCACGAGTGTGTCGGGGCAGTTAAAGATACAGAGCTGGTGTGGACGGCACGCCGGGTTCAATTGATAGCAGGGTCCGGCAGAGCCGGCATAGTAAACAAGGAAGGTGCACGGTGGAAAGACGATCGGTGAGGACATGGCCCGGCCATCCCTACCCGCTCGGCGCGACCTGGGACGGCGAAGGCGTCAATTTCGCCCTCTTCTCGGAAAACGCGACCGCAGTCGAGCTCTGTCTCTTCGACCGACCCGAAGCCAGCCAGGAATCTCATCGCATCTGTCTGGAAGAACGCACTGATCAGATCTGGCACGTGTACGTTCCGGGATTATGGCCGGGCCAGCATTACGGCTACCGGGTGTACGGACCCTATGATCCGGAGGAAGGGCATCGGTTCAATCCTGCCAAACTTTTGATCGATCCCTACGCCAAATCCATTGCCGGTACCGTCGAGTGGTCCGATGCCATGTTCGGCTATCGGATCGGCGATCCCAAAGCCGACCTTTCGCGGGATGACCGCGACAACGCTGCAAACGTGCCCAAGTCCGTCGTCATCGATCCGGCCTTCACGTGGGGAGGCGATACCAGACTCAAGACGCCCTGGGAAAAGACCGTCATCTATGAACTGCACGTCAAAAGCATCACCGCGCGGCACCCCGAGGTGCCCGACCTCGTGCGAGGGACTTACGCGGCCCTGACCACGCCAGCCGTCCTCGACTATCTGGTGGATCTCGGTATCACCGCCGTCGAGCTGCTCCCCGTGCAGCATTTCGTCCGGGACCGGCGTCTCGCGGAGCGGGGTCTCACCAATTACTGGGGCTACAACACCATCGGATTTTTCGCTCCGGATATTCGGTACGCCGTGTCTCCCGTACGGGCGCGCCACGTGCGCGAGTTCAAAATCATGGTGAAGACCCTGCACAGCGCCGGGATCGAAGTCATTCTGGATGTCGTCTACAACCATACAGCCGAGGGCAACCAGCTCGGCCCGACGCTCTGCTTCCGTGGCATCGACAACGTGTCCTACTACAGACTGTCGCCGGAGGACAAACGGTATTACGTCGATTACACAGGCTGCGGAAATACGCTCAACGTCAGGCATCCCCGAACGCTCCAACTGATCATGGACAGTCTGCGATACTGGGTGTTGGACATGCACGTCGATGGTTTCCGCTTCGATCTCGCCTCGGCCCTCGCGCGCGAGTTGCACGCCGTAGACAGGCTCAGCGCCTTTTTCGATATTCTTCACCAGGATCCCGTCTTGTCACAGGTCAAACTGATCGCGGAACCCTGGGACGTGGGCGAAGGCGGTTATCAGGTCGGGAATTTCCCGGTTGGCTGGGCCGAATGGAACGGTAAATACCGGGACACGATCCGGCGCTATGTCAAAGGGGAAGGCGGCCAGGTCGCCGAGCTGGCCTATCGGCTAACGGGCAGCAGCGATCTCTATGCGGAGAGCGGACGGCGGCCCTTCGCCAGCGTGAATTTCGTCACCGCCCACGACGGCTTCACTCTGCACGATCTCGTGTCCTACAACCAAAAACACAACGAGGCGAATCAAGAAGGCAATCGCGACGGGACCGATGAGAACCTAAGCTGGAACTGCGGTGTGGAAGGGCCAGCGACCGATCCGGTCGTCAACGGACTCCGCGAGCGGCAGAAGAGAAACTTCCTCGCGCTGCTGCTGCTCTCCCAGGGCGTTCCGATGATCTGCGGCGGTGATGAGATCGGGCGGACTCAGCAGGGCAACAACAACGCCTACTGCCAGGACAACGAAATCAGTTGGTACGACTGGACGCTCGACGCGCCGAAGCGCGACCTCCTCTCCTTTGCCCGAAGCCTGATCGCATTCAGGAAACAGCACCCGGTATTGAGACGGCGGCGCTTTTTCCAGGGACGTCGCCTCCGGGGGTCGGAAGTCAAGGACCTCAGCTGGTTCCGTCCCGACGGGAAAGAGATGAGCGACGAGGACTGGGAGACGGGTTTTGCCAAGTCATTGACGCTGCGTCTCGCAGGCGATGCCATCGCCGAGACCGATGAGAAAGGCCGCACGATCGTCGATGATACTCTGCTCATTCTGCTCAACGCCCATCACACGGGGCTCACCTTCATCCTTCCGGCACACAAGCGCGGCGTACGCTGGGACCCACTGATCGACACCTCAGCGAGTCACCAGCACCCCAGAAAAGTCCTGCCCTTAAGAGGCGGGGAACGGTATGAGCTCGCCTCGCGCTCGCTGGCCGTACTCCGCCTGCGAGAAAAACATTAGCCGTGCTGTTCGTCCATCCCGAAGTGACGACCTCCGATCCGTGCCCCGGTGACTGGATCGAAGAAATGGACGACGGCTTGCCCGATTGAGATCACCACAGTATCCCCTGCTCTCAGGTCTTGACCTGAATCCAACAAGGCCACAAGCATCATGCCAGCCGCTCGGCCGGAGGCCATCTCCACCGTCACCCACGGATGGCCCCCGCGCGCTCGATCAACCGCGCCGTCCCTTCCCCGCTCATCCCCGGTTCGGCGCTCCAGGAGGCGTTGCTACCCTCAGGCTCCCTCGCGAGAAACGGTATCCTACCTTCGCTGGGGTATTTGGCAACAGACCCTTGACTTGTCACTGGCCCGAAACTCCTCAACCTGCCGGATGGTACAGCCCTCTCCTTCATGTTTTAAGCCTGTAACTCCCTCTGCTACCGAACTTCTCCCTCTGCCTTCAAGCAAGACCATCCTGTGGCACCGACAATGCAAAATCATCCTCTCAGCAACTCATTCCGTTCTTCAAAAGGTGGCACATGGCGCAAGGGATGACCTCAGAAGATCAAGTGATCGACATGATGCTTCACACCCGCACGTGCGACCTCGAAGACGTGACACGTCGCTGCCCCCAACCTCACGTGGAACCAAGTCTTTCTCGTGGTTGACCATTTGAGCCGAACGGGCCAGGTCAGACTCGTGCCCGCGAAGGGCGGCAGTTATACCCTGACTCTCCTGCACCAGCAGGGAAGTCGGCCAGATCAACATTCACTCCCGTCCTAATCAGAAGGAGATTTTTCATGTCTGCTTTAACCCGTTGGGAACCGATGATGACGCGCTGGAATCCATTCAAAGAATTGGAGGATATGGAGAAGCGCCTCTCGACCTATTTGAGTCGCCCCGCTGCTCGGACCGAGACCGGAAAGGAAGCCATGACCGTCGCCGAATGGTCGCCGCTCGTCGACATTACAGAGGACGACAAGGAATACCTCATCAAGGCGGATCTGCCGGAAGTGAAGAAAGAAGACGTCAAACTGACGGTCCAGGACGACGTGATGAGCATCTCCGGCGAGCGGAAGTATGAGAAAGAGGAAAAAGGGAAGAAGTACCACCGTGTCGAGCGGGCCTATGGGAGCTTTATGCGGAGCTTCACCTTGCCGGAAGATGCCGACGGCAGCAAGATCAGCGCGGAGTACAAAGACGGAGTGTTGAACGTGCATCTGCCCAAGTCGGAGAAGGCGAAACCGAAATCGATCGAGGTGAAGGTCTCCTGAGGACGATCGAAAGGAGGGGTGTGATGTTGCGACATCCTCACTATCTTGAGGTTCCGTGGAGCGTGCATGGGCATCACGAGACCACGGAATCCCATCGTCATCTATGGTGGCTGATCGCGCTGCTGGTTCTGCTTGCCATGTTTCTGATCGGCGTGGGCGTCACGAGCGGGCTCATCTAGCAGAGTGTTACAAAACCGTTTCGGCCACAGAGAAACATAGGGCTAAGGGAAATCATGGACGGCTCCAGCAGCACCAGCAAGCTGTTCGAAAAGGCCGTCCAGGGGGGCCGTGGCGAGCGAAGAGGCGCAACGTGCTCTAGCCGTACGTTGTGCCTCGAAGCGATGCGAGAACGTCGCCCAAGGAAAAGCGCGTCTCGAAAGGGAGGGATCGGGCGGGTGAGAAGACCGGCTTTTTCAACAGCCTGCCAGCGTCACTAGCAGTGACATCCGTGGCAGGATGAAAGAGCCTCAGTGATATTCAAGAACCATGAAGAGGCAGGCCGTCAGCTTGTCGCTGAATTGTGGCAGGGTCGTAATCACCCTCGTGGTCTCATTCTGGCCCTTCTCTCAGGCAGAGTGGCAGTGGGCTATCAACTCAAGGAGCCGCTATATCGACATCACATCTTCCTCGGAACAAAAAAGATCGGTCAGTCCGACGGCAGAAGCATGACCCGTACAAAGCAAAGGGCAAACTCCTGGAGCCATCTCTCTGCCGTCAGTGCAAGGCGGTGTATCACAAGGGTCGGTGGACGTGGAACCCCGTCCCGTCGGACAGTCACGACATCATGTGCCCTGCGTGTGAACGGATACGGGACAGGACGGCGCGCCGAGCAGGGTGCTGATGCTCACCGGTGAGTTTGTCGCCAAGCATCGGGACGAGATTCTCGGGCTCGTCCGCAATGAAGAGACCCGCGCCAAAGCCGAACATCCTCTGTCGCGACTTATCAAGATCGAGGACCAAGCCCAAGCGGTGGTCATCGCGACGACGGACCCTCATCTCGCGCGGTGCATGGGCGAGGCCCTGCATCACGCGCATCACGGCACATTGACATTTCGGTATGAGAAGGACGAAGAGCTGATCCGGGTGAACTGGCACTGCTAATGCGGAGGGGCAAGCGCCAAGAATCTGTGCTGATCGATTGCGGCAGATGAGACTCCCTCTCGTCTCTATTCCGGCCAATATCCGCTATGCGTGACTCACATTGCGGCCGGTACAACCACAGGGGGGCCGGTCATTTACCTGCCCGAAATCGAGGAAGCGATGGAACCTGAAGACTCGAAGTACGTTCGCGTTACAGTCTCAGCAAGCCAGGGTCTTCTTTGACGCCTGGCCCGGCAACAGTCTAACGATGACCCCATGGATCCAATGGCGAACGATCAAGAGCGCCTGGAACCTGTGTCCATCCTCGTCGTGGAAGCCGATCCACATCGGCAAGTAAATCAGCGAGAGATATTCCGCTGTTCCTCTCACAAACCCTCAACAGTCAAGGAGGACTCGATGAAGATCAATCGTTTCATCATCGGGCTTTTCAGTATGATGATGTCGCTGGGATTTGGTGCGCAGTTTAGTCTGGCGGATTATGAACAGGAGCATTCATATGCCTTTTCCAGCAGTCATGGTTGTTGTGAGGAGATGATGGGGCACCATGCCCATTCTGCTGACCATCTCCGGCACCTCTTGAAACACCATAAAGAGATCGGACTGACGGAAGAGCAGGTGAAGAAGCTGAACGCCATTGCACTGGACTTAGACCGCGCACGGATCAAATCGGAGGCGGAGATTCACATCGCCGAACGGGAATTACTAGCCTTAGTGGAAGATGAGACGACTGATCTGTCGGCGCTCGAAGCCAAAGTGAAGCAGAGCGAGATGCTGGAGGTAGGACTGCGGATGTTGGCGTTCAAGGCCAGGCGAGATGCGCTCGCCGTATTGACTCCGGAACAACGCGAGAAGGGCGAAGCTACCCATGAGAAGAGGATGCAGGAGAGGATGAGCGGCCATGGGGGTGGCTCCGCAACAGGAGCCCACCATTAACACAAGAAGAAGGCGTTCCTCAAAACCAGAAAACGAGGTCGGGTGGAGCGTATAGAACGCTTGGCTGAGGGTCAGGATATGAGACTGTTCTTGCTTCACAGGGATCGTCAACGTCACGGAGATGGCTCCGAAAGCGTGCGGGAGCACGTCCACACAGGGGGGCGTGCACGAAAGGGTAGAACCCAACGCTGCGGGAGAGGTCGAAGCGGTCATGTGGGATCGGGCAGGGCCGTCTCCCAGCTGGTACATGGGCTCGATGACTTGAATCAAGAGCTTCGGTTATGGACGGACCTGAGCCCGAACCTTCAAAGGGAGGAATTGCCGCACGTGCCAAAGGAATTCGTCATCTTTGCGGGCACAGCGAACCCTGAATTGGCGGTCGCGATCGCGGCGGATCTGGGAGTGGTTCCGGGTGCCTGTGCGATCGAACGCTTCCCGGACGGAGAGACGTCTATCCAGCTGCAGGAGTCGGTACGGCGAAAAGAAGTCTTTCTCGTGCAGCCGCTCTCGCCACCTGCGAATGAACATCTCGTTGAGTTGTTGGCCTTGGCGGATGCCTGTCGGCGGGCGGCGGCTGCGCGCATTACGGCAGTGGTTCCCTATTTGGGCTA
>SPAW01000054.1 GCA_005239465.1 Nitrospira sp.
GGGGTGGAGATGGTGATGCCGGGGGACAACGTGAGTGTGACGGCCGAGTTGATCAGCCCAATCGCGATGGATCAGGGGCTGCGCTTCGCGGTGCGCGAGGGCGGCAAGACAGTCGGCTCCGGCGTCGTGACGGAAATTCTGGCGTAATGATCGGTGAATACTAGAGGGTGGCATGGTGAAGGTTGACCAAAGGATCAGAATCAGGTTGCGGGGGTTTGACTACCGAGTGCTGGATCAGTCGGTAGCGGAAATCGTTGAAACCGTTCGACGCAGTGGGGCCAGGGTGGTTGGTCCGATTCCGCTCCCCACCAGGATCGAGAAAATTACAGTCCAACGGTCGACGCATGTCGACAAGAAATCTCGCGAGCAGTTTGAAATACGCACGCACAAGCGATTGCTGGACATCATGGAGCCGACACCGGAAACGATGGATTCCCTGATGAAGCTGAATCTGGCCGCCGGTGTGGACGTCGAAATCAAGCTATGACGACTGATTGCCTGAAAGACGGAGACCGATGACGAACGGGTTGCTCGGAAAAAAGTTGGGAATGACCCAAATCTTCGACGAGAGTCGCCTGACGCCGGTGACGGTGATTGAGGCGGGTCCGTGCCGTGTGGTGACGGTGAAAACGAAGGAGCGCGACGGTTACGAGGCTGTTCAACTCTCCTTTGGTGAGGTCAAGGAGCGCAAGCTTTCCAAGGCTGAGCTGGGCCATCTCAAGAAGAACCAAGTGCCGGCCAGTCGCGTGTTGCGCGAGTTCAAGAAGGACGGTGAAGTGACGGTCGGGCAATCGGTCACGGTCGACATTTTTAAGAAGGGTGACTGGGTTGACGTGATCGGTATCTCAAAGGGCAAGGGGTTTCAGGGTGTCGTGAAGCGGCATCACTACGCTGGTGGTCCGGAGTCGCACGGATCCATGTTCCACCGCGCCCCCGGTTCGATCGGCGCCAGTTCATTTCCTTCGCGCGTGTGGAAGGGGAAGACCCTGCCGGGCCATATGGGGTCGGAGCGAGTCACTACGCAGCGATTAAAAGTAATCGAGTCGCGGCCTGATGAAAATCTCCTGTTTGTCCGTGGAGCCATTCCAGGTGCGGCAAATGGGATCATCGTCGTTCGAAAGTCGAAGAAGGGTTAGGTCATGCCCACAGTCGATGTTGTTGATTTAAAGAAAAAGAAGGTTGGAACGGTCGATCTACCGCAGGAAGTGTTCGGTTGCGAGCCCCGTGCGGTCTTGGTGCACGAGGCCGTGATTATGCAGCGAGCCTGTGAGCGTCGGGGATCGGCCTCCACATTGCGTCGCGGTGAAGTCAGTGGGTCCGGCAAGAAGCCGTGGAAACAAAAGCATACCGGGCGTGCTCGCGCCGGGTCCCTTCGTTCGCCGATCTGGCGTCACGGCGGGAGTGTCTTTGGGCCAAAGCCGAGAAGCTACGCCTATTCGATGCCGAGAAAAAAGTACCGTGCGGCGCTTCAGAGCGCTCTGTCGGCCAAAGTGGCGGAAAACAAGTTGTTCGTCGTGTCCGATCTTTCGCTGCAACAGCCGAAGACGAAGTTGTTGGCCCAAGCGCTGGAACAATTTAGCGGAGGAGATCATGCGTTGGTCATCGTCGGACAGGTGCAGACGGATGTCTTGCAGGCTGCCAAGAACTTGGCCGCGGTGAAGGTTCTCAGCACTGATCAGTTGAATGTCTACGATATCGTTCGTGCCCGAGTGGTCGTGATTTCTGAGCGGGAACTGGGTCGCGTGAAAGAGGTCTGGTCATGAAAATGGATGTGCACGCGGTCCTCGTTCAGCCTCTGTTGACGGAAAAGATCACGGGACTCCGTGAAAAGACGAATACCGTCGGCTTCATTGTTCACCCTGGTGCAAATCGTGTACAGATCAAGCAGGCCGTCGAAGCGCTACTGAAGGTGAAGGTCGAGAAGGTCAATGTCATGAACGTCCGTGGAAAGATAAAGCGGCTCGGACGGTTTTCAGGAAAGCGCTCTGACTGGAAGAAGGCCTTCGTCACCCTCAAGAAGGGTGAAAAGCTTGAGATGTACGAAAGCGCCTAGTTGAGTTCAGGAAGGTGGGACTAAGGTCATGGGGTTGAAATCGTTTCGTCCAACGTCGCCTGGTCGTCGAGGCATGACGGCGGTCACGACCGAGGAGTTGACCAAGAAGAAGCCGGAGAAGTCGCTGACCTCCTTCCATCTTCGGAGCGGCGGGCGGAACAACGATGGTCGGATGACCCTCCGTTTTCGTGGGGGAGGGCATAAGCGGCTGTATCGAACGATCGATTTTCGTCGTGACAAGGTTGGGATTTCGGCGCGTGTCGAGGCCATTGAGTACGATCCAAACCGATCTGCCCGTATTGCGTTGCTGAAGTACCGGGATGGGGAGAAGCGGTACATTCTAGCTCCGGTTGGACTGAGTCTGAACGACGAAATTCAATCGGGTCCGCAGGCTGAAATTCGGTCGGGGAATGCACTCCCGTTGGCCAGTATGCCGCTGGGAACGATCATTCATAACATCGAATTGAAGCTTGGTAAGGGCGGACAGCTGATTCGAAGTGCCGGGGGGTTCGCTCAAGTGATGGGACGCGATGGCGATTACGTCCAGATCCGATTGAAGTCTGGCGAAATGCGCCGAATCCTGGGGACCTGCATGTCGACGGTCGGGCAAGTCGGGAATGTTGATCACGAGAATGTCACTGTAGGCAAGGCGGGGCGGAGTCGGTGGAAGGGGAAACGGCCTCATGTTCGAGGCGTTGCCATGAATCCTGTCGACCATCCCCACGGTGGTGGTGAAGGTAAGTCAGGGCAGGGAAATCCACACCCCGTGTCGCCGTGGGGTCTCCCCACGAAGGGATACAAGACCAGACAGAACAAGAAGACGGACAAGTTCATTATCGCTCGCCGTAAGTCAGGAGTGCGCAATGCCTAGATCGATCAGTAAGGGCGCATTTGTTGATGGCCATCTGCTCAAGAAAGTTGAGCAGATGAATCAGACGAAGGATCGGAGGCTGATTAAGACCTGGTCGCGACGGTCAACGGTCGTTCCCGACATGATTGGCCATACGTTCGCGGTCCACAACGGCAAGAGATTTATTCCCGTGTTCGTGACCGAGAATATGGTGGGCCACAAGCTGGGCGAGTTTGCTCCAACCCGGTTCTTCAAGGGGCACGGCCAGGCCAGAACAGAAAAAGCTGTCGCGCTGAAATAGGGAGGTCAATGATCATTCGTCAAGTGTCATTCGCGTGCGGCGTCTCTTTCAATGACCACTGACCTGTGACAGGACCGCAAAGATGACTGAAGCACATGCGATTCTCAGATTTGTTCGTGTCGCGCCGCGCAAGGCCATGCCGGTGGTCGACATGATTCGTGGGCAACAAGTACCGATGGCGCTGGCGATGCTGAAGCACACGCCGCGGCACGCGGCGCGCGTGGTTGAAAAAATCCTCCGTTCCGCCGTGGCTAATGCCGAACAGAAGGAAATGGGAGACAGCGAGTCGATGGTCATCTCCAAGGCCTTCGTCAACTGCGGCCCAACGTATAAGCGATTTCGCGCCAGGTCATTGGGCCGCGCCAACGCGATCCAGAAACGGACCAGCCATATCACTGTCGTGGTGGCGGCGCCGACGATTCAAGGCAAGAAGAAGTAGAGCACATTCAGTTACCGTTCACTGAGGCATACGTCGTATGGGTCAGAAAACACATCCAATAGGTTATCGACTGGGCTACAACTATACCTGGAACTCTCGCTGGTACGCCGGCAAGGACTATGCCAAGCTGCTTCATCAGGACATCAAGATCCGGAAGATGGTCAAAGGCAAGCTCTATCATGCTGGTGTGTCGAAGGTTGAGATTGAGCGATCGGGGGATCAAACCCGAGTGATCATTCACACAGCTCGCCCAGGCATCATCATCGGTCGCAAGGGCGCGGAAGTCGACAAGCTCAAGGCTGATCTTGAAAAGCAATATGGGGGCCAGGTCTACATTACCGTGAAGGAAATTAAGAAGCCTGAGCTTGATGCGCAGCTTGTCAGCGAGAATGTCGCGACGCAGCTTGAAAAGCGGGTGGCCTTTCGACGGGCCATGAAGCGCAGTGTCCAGTCAGCCCTTCGGCTTGGTGCTCAGGGGATTAAAATTATGGTGGCCGGTCGCTTGGGCGGTGCAGAAATCGCGCGGACCGAATGGTATCGCGAAGGGCGCGTGCCTCTGCATACCCTTCGCGCCGAAATAGACTATGGATTTGCCGAGGCTCACACCACCATGGGACAGATCGGTGTGAAGACGTGGATTTACAAGGGGGAGCTTCTTCCCGCCCAGCCAATGAAGTCCGAATCAATTCTGGACCGTCGGTTTGGGTAAGGAGATCAAGCTGTGTTAGCGCCAAAGAAAGTGAAGTTCAGAAAAATGCAGAAGGGCCGCATGAGAGGTAAGGCCTATCGTGGCGGACAGATTACGCTGGGGGAGTTCGGTCTGAAGGCATTGGAGCCGGGCTGGGTCACGAGCCGCCAGATGGAAGCCGCGCGTATTGCGATCACTCGCTATGTGAAGCGAGGCGGGCAGGTTTGGACGCGCATTTTCCCTGATAAACCCATCACGAAGAAGCCGGCGGAGACTCGAATGGGCAAAGGGAAAGGCAATCCTGAGTACTGGGTCGCTGTCGTAAAACCAGGCCGGATTCTCTATGAGATGGACGGTGTCACTCCTGAGATTGCGCGTGAGGCCTTTCGTCTCGCGTCGCACAAGTTGCCTGTTGCCACCAAGCTTGTCGTTCGGGGAGAGTTTGGTTGAGACGTTCAGACGTGAGTGAGGAGCAGAGGACATGGCGTTGGATCTGAAAGAGCTGCGACAACTAACTGGGCCTGAGCTCGCGGAAAAAGAAAAACAGCTCGTGCAGGAACTGTTCAATCTTCGCTTTCAGTTCGGTACCGGGCGTCTCGAAAATCCCATGCAGATTCGAAAAACGAAACGAGATATCGCCAGGCTGAAGACGGTGATGACCGAGGTGTCCAAGAAAGACGCGAAGGCTAAAGGATTGTGACTATGACGCATGGGGCCGTGAAACAACGCGAGAGGGTTGGTCGTGTGCTCAGTAACAAGATGAACAAGACCGTCGTCGTGGCGGTCGAGCGATCGGTGATCCATCCGGTCTATCGAAAAGTCTTGCGACGGGTCACGAAGATGAAGGCGCATGACGAGCAGAATATGTGTCGGATCGGAGATCAAGTTCGCATGGTCGAGACTCGCCCGATCAGCAAGGACAAGCATTGGCGTGTCGTCGAAGTCATTAAAAATGGCGGGCGGACTGATCAAGGGCGTGGCGGGACGTAAGGGAAGATCCGGCACATGATTCAGAGCTATACCTACATGGATGTGGCCGATAACTCCGGAGCGAAGCAGGCGATGTGCTTCCATGTCCTCGGGGGAACGAGGCGGCGCTACGCATCATTGGGCGATATCGTCGTCGTGGCCGTCAAGGAAGCCATCCCGCAAGCGAGCGTGAAAAAGGGTGATGTCAGCCGCGCGGTCATCGTGCGGACGACCAAGGAAGTCCGGCGTGAAGATGGGTCATATATTAAGTTCGATCGGAACGCCTGTGTCTTGATCAATAAAGACGGGGAGCCGGTTGGAACCCGTATTTTTGGTCCGGTCGCGCGTGAATTGCGTTGGAAGAAATTCATGAAGATCATTTCCCTGGCGCCTGAGGTGTTGTAGGGGCGAGTGAGTGGGGGACGCTGTGCAGGCACTTCGTAAGAGCAGAATTCGAAAAGGTGATACGGTTGTCGTGATCTCGGGCCGTGAACGGGGGAAGTCCGGGAAGGTCCTTTCGGTCGACCTGGGCGCGGGTAAAGTGATCGTGGAAAAACTGAATATCATCAAGCGGCACACGAAGCCGAATCAAAAGGCCAAGCAGGGTGGAATTCTTGAGCGAGAAGCCTCTCTCCAGATTTCCAATGTCATGTTCTTCTGTCCCGTCACGCAGAAACCGACGAGGGTGGGAGTTCGCACGTTGGAAGATGGCCGGCGAGTGCGCTTTAGTAAAAAATCGAACGAGACAATTGAATAGGGTGAGGAGTGAGGAATGGCGAAGGTAGAAAAAGGCCGTCCTGGCAAACCGTCAGAGCGAAAACCTGCGAAGAAGGAGAGCTCGGCTCCGCAACAGTTGGATCAAGGAAGCGAAGAATCGAAGTTCCGGCCACGGCTTCGCGACATGTATCAGCAACAGGTGGTGCCGGTGCTCATGAAAGAGTTCGGCTACAAGAATGTCATGCAGGTGCCCAAGCTCGAGCGTGTGGTGTTGAACGTCGGGATGGGAGAGGCAATTCAGAACGTGAAGTTGCTGGAGAGTGCGGTGACCGAATTGGGGACAATCACAGGGCAGAAACCTGTAGTCACCCGTGCCAAGAAGGCCATTGCCGGCTTCAAGTTGCGGCAGGGCTTGCCGATCGGCGCCAAGGTGACTCTCCGTAGTCGTCGGATGTACGAATTTTTCGATCGGCTGGTTACGCTGGCGCTCCCGCGAATCCGTGACTTCCGCGGCGTCTCACCGAAAGCGTTTGATGGTCGTGGGAATTATACGTTCGGTTTGAAAGAGCAATTAATTTTCCCTGAGATCAAGTATGACGAAGTTGCATCTATCCATGGCATGGACATTACGATTGTGACGACAGCCAGGACGAATGATGAGGGGAAAGCCCTCTTGAAGCATCTTGGTATGCCGTTCCGCACGTAGCGGCAGCCGGATCCTGGTGGCGTCTGTTGAACAGGAGGAGTGCTCGTGTCACGATTAGCGCTGAGAAATAAGGCGGCAACAAAGCAAAAGTTCACTTGCCGGAGCTATCACCGGTGCGGCGTATGTGGCCGCGTACGGGGATATCTTCGCCGGTTTCGGATGTGCAGAATCTGTTTTCGGTTTTTGAGTCTCCGTGGGGAGATTCCTGGTGTGCGGAAGTCAAGTTGGTAGCGGACGAATCGTCACGCGGCAGATTGTCTTAGGAAGGTAGAAGGATACAGCATGGTTACTGATCCAATTGGCGATCTACTTGTTCGGTTGAGGAATGGCTCCCAGCGCCGTCATGAGACGATTGCCGTTCCGGCCTCAAGGTTAAAACGTGCGATCCTGGAGATCTTGAAGAAGGAAGGCTACGTTGACGCGATTGAAGACGGGGTTCAGGACGGCCATCCCATTCTCAATGTCCAGTTGCGATACGTGGGCGAAGGACAGCCCATGATTACGGGGTTGGCGCGGATCAGCAAGCCTGGACGTCGGGTTTATGTTGGGAGTAAGGACATTTCGAAGGTCCGAAACGGGATCGGCATGTCCATCCTCTCAACCTCGAAAGGCATCATGACCGATCAAGAGTCTCGCCGGAATAAACTGGGCGGCGAGATACTTTGTACGGTTTGGTAGGTAGTTTGAGCATTCACGACAGCGGAGAGGCGTAAAAGACAATGTCACGGATTGGGAAAAAGCCGATAGCGATTCCAGGTGGGGTGGAAGTAAAAGTGGCTGGATCGACCGTGTCTATCAAGGGCCCCTTGGGGAAGTTGGATTGGTCTCTTGTGCAGGGGGTTGGTGTTGCGGTTGATAATGGCCAAGTTGTCGTGAGCCGGTCCAGCGACGATCGAAAGCTGCGGGCTTTGCACGGTCTTGTCCGTGCGGAACTGAACAACATGATCCATGGTGTTACGAAGGGCTACGAAAAATCGCTGGAAATAACCGGAGTTGGCTATAAGACGCAGATCCAGGGCCGGACGATGAGCTTCAACGTCGGTTATATCAATCCCGTCGTCTATCAGGTTCCAGCAGGAATCGATGTGAAGGTGGATAAGCAGACCCTTATCAATATCAAGGGGGCCGATAAGCGATTAGTCGGGCAAGTGGCGGCGAATCTCAGGGCGATTAAGCCGCCCGATGTGTATAAGCAAAAGGGTGTTCGCTACATGGGTGAAGTGTTGCGGAAGAAGGAAGGCAAGACAGGGAAGTAGGAACCGACGATGAATACTGCTGAAAAAGTACGACAACTTGAACGGCGGCGCCAACGTGTGCGTCACGTCATTATGGGAACGGCGGTACGGCCCCGCCTGAATGTGTTCCGGAGCAGCTCCCATATCTATGCTCAGATTATCGATGACATCAAGGGAACGACGCTCGCGGCAGCGTCCTCGCTCGATAAGTCGTTGCGGAAATCACTTAAATCGACCGGGAGCATTGAGGCGGCGAAGGCGGTGGGAAAGTTGATTGCTGATCGAGCGAAGGCCGCCAAGGTAAGCGCCGTGGTCTTTGATCGTGGAGGACGGATGTATCACGGTCGGATCAAGGCTCTCGCTGATGCATCGCGCGAAGGGGGACTTCAATTTTAAGCTGGTTAATCCTATTAGGCCCACTGATTCAGAGTGGGAAGGAAAGAAGAGAGGCGCTGCGTGCGAGTCAATCCTGATGAACTCAGCCTGAAAGACAAAGTCGTCTTCATCAACCGCGTGGCGAAGGTGGTAAAGGGCGGCAAGCGGTTTAACTTCTGCGCGCTGGTCGTCGTCGGTGACGGCCATGGTTGGGTTGGGATCGGAAAAGGGAAAGCCGCCGAAGTCCCGGTTGCCATTTCAAAGGCCGTCGAGCAAGCTAAGAAACACCTCGTTCACGTCCCGCTCAAGGGCGGATCAATCCCGCATGAAGTACATGGCCTCTTCGGCGGTGAACATGTGTTGCTCAAGCCGGCCGTCGATGGGACTGGGATTATCGCCGGTGGCGCGGTTCGCGCCGTGGTGGAATTAGTCGGCGCCCATAATGTTATTTCAAAGACACTTGGCCGAGGGAACCCCTTCAATACGGTCCGGGCGACGCTTGATGGCCTCATGCAATTGAGAAATCCGGATGAAGTACTTCGCCTCCGCCGACAGCCAGCAGCAGAGCGACATGAAAGGGCGACAGTGTAATGGGCCCTGAAAAGGGATCCAAAACCAGCAAGCCGGGGGCTCAAGGCGTTCGGGTGACGCTGAAGCGCAGCCCCATTGGGACGCCGGAACGGCATCGTCTCGTCCTACGTGGTCTTGGTCTCCGACACATCCGCCAGACCGCCGTCCATCCGGACACACCCCAGGTTCGCGGGATGATTCAAAAAGTGGGCTATCTGCTTGAGGTTGGGAAGCCATGAATCTCCATGATTTGACGCCAGCGAGAGGCGCGAAGAAGCGACGGAAACGTATCGGTCGTGGGCCTGGTTCCGGTCACGGGAAGACCGCGACCAAGGGACACAAGGGACTCTTGGCTCGATCCGGTGGGGGAAAGCGGCCTGGTTTTGAAGGAGGCCAGATGCCGTTGGTCCGCCGACTCCCGAAGTTCGGCTTTACGAACCCCTTCCGCACGGAGTATGCCATCGTCAACGTGAAGAGCTTTGAAAGGTGGACGGGAGACAAGACGATTACTCCGCAAGCGATGGTGGATGCCGGATTGGTGAAGCGGAAAAAGCTGCCGATCAAAATTCTTGGCAACGGAGAGCTGAAAAAGTCTCTCGTCATTCAAGCCCATAAGTTCAGCAAGTCCGCAGAGGCGAAGATTCAAGCGGCTGGAGGGAGAGTCGAGGTTATCGGCGGTGTTTGAGCGACTCCTGACCAGTGTTCAGAATATCTTCAAGATCCCCGAGCTTCGTACTCGCCTCCTGTTCACGCTCGGGATGCTCGTTGTGTACCGCGTTGGGGCTCATATCCCCACTCCCGGTATCAACGGCGAGGCCCTCTCCGAGTTTTTGCAGAAACAGGGCGGCTCGCTGCTCGGGTTCCTGGATATTTTTTCAGGCGGGTCGCTGTCCCGCTTGACGATCTTTGCGCTGGGCATCATGCCCTATATTAGCGCGTCGATTATTCTCCAGCTGCTGACGGTGGTCGTCCCGCATCTCTCCAAGCTGGCGAAAGAGGGTGAACGGGGCCGCAAGAAGATCATCCAATACACGCGATTCGGGACGATCGGCATTGCGCTGATTCAGGGGTTCGGCATCGCGGTCGGACTGGAGCAGATGAATCAAGGCGCGTTCGTGCTCGATAAGGGGTGGGCCTTCCGACTAATGACGGTGATCACCTTGACTGCCGGCACGGGCTTCTTGATGTGGTTGGGTGAGCAGATTACCGAGCGAGGGATCGGGAACGGGATCTCATTGATCATTTTCGCCGGTATCGTGGCGCGATTGCCGGCGGCGGTGGCTCAGACGTTCGATCTCTACAAGGTCGGGCAGCTCAACATTGTGTTACTCGTGGCCTTGGCGGCGCTGATGGTCGCCGTGGTTGCGGCAATCGTGTTTTTGGAAAGCGGCCGCCGGAAGATTCCCGTGCAATATGCAAAGCGTGTCATCGGGCGGCGTGTATATGGAGGACAGAGTACGCACATTCCTTTGAAGATCAACACGGCGGGTGTCATCCCCCCGATTTTCGCCTCTTCCATCATTGCGTTTCCCGCCACTATTGCAGGGTTCTTTGAAACGCCGTGGGTGAAGGCGATTGGAACGCAGCTGGCGCCAGGGTCGTTGCTCTACACATTGATGTACGTCGGGCTCATTCTTTTTTTCTGTTTCTTTTACACGGCTGTTGTCCTCAACCCGGTGGATATGGCCGACAATATGAAGAAGTATGGGGGATTTATCCCTGGCATCCGACCCGGGCAACGGACCTCGGACTATATCTATAATGTGTTGACGAAGATTACATTTGCGGGGGCCATTTATCTGGCCATCGTGTGCGTCATTCCGGAATTCTTGATTTACAAGCTGAATGTTCCGTTCTATTTCGGTGGGACCTCCTTGTTGATCGTGATCGGAGTGGGGCTTGATACCGCACAGCAGATCGAATCCCATATGTTGATGCGCAACTACGAGGGATTTTTGGGTAAAGGCATGGCCCCGTTGCGCGGAAGAAGCGGATAACGGTTTATGCAGCTCGTGTTTCTCGGCGCTCCCGGTGTTGGTAAGGGCACTCAAGCTGATAAAGTTGCGGCGCAGTATGGTGTCCTGAAGATTTCAACTGGAGATTTGCTGCGAGAGGCGGTCCGCAATCACACTAAACTTGGCCTCGAGGCCAAGGAGTATATGGATCAGGGGAAGCTGGTCCCGGATTCGGTGGTGATCGGTTTGGTGCGTGACAAGTTGGCCGACCCAAGCTACGCGAAGGGATTTATCCTTGATGGGTTTCCAAGGACGGTTCCCCAAGCAGAAGAGCTTGGGAAAGTGCTTAACGAACGAGGCGTTTATCTGGATCGCGTGATCAATTTTCAAGTTTCTCGCGAGGATGTCGCAAAACGACTGAGCGGGCGACGAAGTTGTCCAAAATGCCAGGCGACGTATCATGTGGATTGTGCACCCTCAAAGAAAGACGGCCTGTGCGATCGGTGCGGCGAAGCGTTGGTTCAGCGAAGTGATGATCAGCGAGAGGCGATTGAGACGCGGCTGCGAGTGTATGAGGAGCAGACGGCCCCGCTGATCAGCTTCTATGAGAGAAAAAATATGTTGTCGCATCTCGATGGCGGGGGAGCCGTTGAGTCGGTGTATCAGAGTCTGACGAAAGTGCTGACAGCATACAACATGGCATGATCATTCTGAAAACGCCTGCTGAAATCGAAGTCATGGCAGAGGCGTCGAGAGTGGTTGCTGAGGTGCTGGAGATCGTTCGGAAGGAAATTTGTCCAGGCGTCAGCACCGATGACTTAGATCGTCTTGCCGAGGAGGCGATTCGGGTTAGAGGGGGGATTCCGGCGTTTAAGGGATACCGAAGTTATCCTAAAACCCTCTGTGCATCAGTGAATGAGCAGGTCGTTCATGGAATCCCCTCAAAGCGGAAGCTCAAGGATGGGGACATCATTGGGCTGGATCTCGGCGCCATCGTCGGCGGGTTTTATGGTGACTCGGCGGTGACGGTGGCTGTCGGTCGGATTCCCGAGGGGACCGCCAAGCTGGTTCAGGTAACGAAAGAGGCGCTCTATTTGGGAATTAAGCAGGCGGTTGTCGGCAATCGGCTGACGGATATTTCCCATGCTGTTCAACGTCACGTTGAATCCGCGGGATACTCGGTCGTCACAGAGTTTGTCGGACATGGGATTGGCCGGCAGTTACATGAAGAGCCGCAGGTGCCCAACTACGGGAAACCTGGACAGGGGCCACGATTGCAGCCGGGGATGGTGCTGGCAATCGAACCTATGGTGAATATGGGTGGGAGTGCTGTGCGGGTCCTTGAGGATCGGTGGACAGCCGTAACAGCAGATGGAAGTTTGTCTGCCCACTTCGAACATACTATTGCGATACAGCCGAGTGGCCCGGCCCGTGTTCTGAGCGAGCTCACAGAAGGCTCAGCGTAAGTCATCAGGAAAGAAAACAGGAGTACGTGGCGAAAGAAGACATTATCGAAGTACAAGGCTCCGTTTCGGAGACATTGCCTAATGCGATGTTTCGGGTGAAGCTCGATAATGGCCATGTGATCTTAGCGCACATATCAGGAAAAATGCGGATGCACTTTATTCGCATTCTACCCGGCGACAAGGTGACGGTGGAAATGTCGCCCTACGATTTGACCAGGGGCCGTATTACCTATCGTTTCAAGTAGTGGGAGCATTAAGTCCTTATGAAAGTCAAATCATCGGTGAAGCCAATTTGTGCAAAATGCAAGGTCGTTCGTCGACGAGGGGTGGTTAGGATTCTGTGCGATAACCCTCGCCATAAACAGCGCCAGGGGTGATTTTGTTCGCGGGGCTGGATCGGGATTGTAGCCTGCGATCAGCGAAGAAAGGATTAACAGGACATCATGGCACGTATTGCTGGCGTGGATTTACCGAGAAATAAGCGAGCCGACATCGGTTTGACCTACATTTATGGAATCGGACGGGCGGCCGCTTTGCAGATTCTCAAGGGAGCCGGTGTCGATGGGGCGGTCCGCGTCAAGGACCTAAGCGAAGACAAGATTGTCAAGCTGCGCGAGATCATTGAGCGCGATTATCGGGTTGAGGGCGATCTCCGCAAGGAGGTCTCACTGAATATCAAGCGGTTGATCGATACGGGCACCTACCGAGGTTTGCGTCATCGTAAAGGGTTGCCTGTGAGGGGACAGCGGACCAAGACCAATGCCAGGACAAGAAAAGGACGGCGGTCTGGCGCCGGGAGCAAACCAAGACCGACGACGAAGGCGGCGACAGGCGCATAACTCTCTGAATGTGAGGTAAGGAGTTCGTATGAGTGTCAAGAAGGGTAAGAAGAAAGAACGTCGGATCGTCCAGAGCGGAGTCGCTCACGTTCAGGCCTCGTTCAATAATACTATTGTGACGATTACCGACATGAGCGGGAACACTGTGGTCTGGGCCAGCGCGGGGAACCAAGGCTTCAAGGGTTCCCGGAAGAGCACTCCCTTTGCCGCGCAGCGGGCCGGAGAAGCCGCAGCCCGCAAAGCTATGGAAAGCGGTATGCGACAAGTCGATGTCTATGTGAACGGACCCGGCTCCGGTCGTGAATCGGCGATTCGCTCGCTTCAAGGGGCAGGTCTGCGGATTAACCTGATTCGAGATGTAACCCCGATTCCGCATAACGGATGCCGGCCGCCGAAGCGACGGCGGGTGTAAGCAAGGACGAAAGAAACATCGGATTGAGTAATAACCCTGGGCACGCGCAGAGGCATGTGTCCGGTAACCGGAGGTAGAGAAGTGGCAAAGTATCGTGGTCCTGTCTGTCGGTTGTGTCGGCGAGAGGGTGAGAAGCTCTTTCTCAAAGGCACACGCTGCATGACGGAAAAATGTGCCATCGAGCGGCGGAGCTATCCGCCTGGTCAGCACGGACAGGGTCGTCAGCGAACCTCCGACTATAGCCTCCAGTTGCGTGAAAAACAGAAGCTGCGGCGGATCTATGGTCTTCAGGAACGTCAATTCCGCGGAGTGTTCGAGCGGGCCGAGCGGCAAACCGGCGTCACGGGCGATGCGCTGCTGCGTTTACTCGAGTGCCGTCTTGACAATGTCGCGTATCGATTGGGGTTTGGTGCTTCGCGCAAACAGGCTCGTCAGGTTGTGAGTCATGGTCATCTCACGATGAATGGGAAAAAGATCACCGTCGCTGGTGCGCTCGTGAAGGCAGGAGATGTGATTGAAGTTCGTGAGCGGAGCCGGAACCTGGCTGCGATCCAAGCGGCGTTGGAATCCGTCGACAGCCGAGGGATACCCGATTGGCTTGAACTCGATAAGGGAGCGTTCAAGGGTATTGTGCGCGCGTTGCCGGCCAAAGAACAGATAACGCTGCCGGTGAACGAGCAGATGGTTGTGGAATTGTATTCTCGATAGCCATTGGTCTGGTAGAGCGGTACTGTTTCGTAGGACAAAGCGTTCTATCAGTGTGCTAATCACTCGATGGTAATGAAGGGGGAGTCATGATCAAAGCGATGAAAGACTTTCAGGTCCCGATGCGGGTGGAAGTCGATAAGGATGCGCATTCCCCAACATTCGGCAGATTCACCACCGAGGCGTTTGAGCGGGGGTTTGGCACCACGATCGGAAACGCCCTCCGGCGTGTCTTGCTATCGTCCCTCACGGGCGCTGCAGTCACCACGGTGAAGATCGAAGGGGTGGTGCACGAGTTTTCAACGATTTCCGGCGTCACGGAAGATGTGACGGCCATTATCCTGAACATCAAGAGCCTGCGGCTGGCGCTCCATACGGACAAACCGAAGACCATTCGTTTGAAGAAGAAAGGGCCTGGTGAAGCCAAGGGATCCGACATCATTCACGATGCCGATGTCACAATTCTCACTCCGGATTTGCATATCGCCACGCTGGATAAGGATGCGACCCTGGATGTTGAAATGACGATCAAGCACGGGCGCGGGTACGTTCCTGCTGAGCGCAACAAAGAGGAAGGATTGCCGATCGGCGTGATTGCCATCGATTCTGTCTTCTCCCCGATCAAGCGGGTGAATTTCCATGTCGAAAATGCACGGGTTGGTCGCATGACCGACTATGACAAGCTGACCATGGAGATCTGGACCGATGCCACCATCAGTCCGCGCGATGCCCTATCCACCGCTGCCGGCATACTGCGCGAACATCTAGATATCTTCATCAATCCAGAGGAGCGCAGTGAAGGAAAGAGCGAAGCTGGGTACGAAGAATCTCAGCGTGAGGTGAACAAGAATCTCTCCCGCAGCGTGAACGAGTTGGAATTGTCTGTTCGTGCGGCCAATTGTTTGAAGAATGCCAACATCAAGACGATTGCGGATCTGGTGCAGAAGTCGGAAGGGGAGATGCTGAGGACGAAGAACTTCGGGAAGAAGTCTCTCAACGAGATCAAGGAAATATTGTCGGAAATGGGGCTATCGCTGGGCACTAAGGTGGATGCGACCTCACCTCACAATGGGAGCCCGAAGTCAGAGTAATTCTTGAGCCAAGGGGAACGCTGTGCGACACAGGAAAAAAGGTCGACAACTCGGGCGGCAAACGAAGCATCGATGGGCCTTGTTTCGCAATCTCGTGACGTCCTTGCTGGACCACGATCGGATCGAGACCACGGATGCAAAAGCCAAAGAAATACGTGGGTTCACCGATCGCATGATTACGCTTGGAAAGGAAGGGACGCTTTCCGCGCGCCGCCGTGCCCTCGGATTTCTGCGTAGCAAAGCCGTCGTGTCAAAACTGTTCAGCGACGTTGCCGGGCGCTTCAAGGATCGTTCCGGAGGGTATACCCGGATCGTGAAAACTCGTCGGCGCATTGGGGATGCTGCTGAGATGGTTGCCATTGAGTTGGTCTCACGCGCAGAGTCGTCGACAAAGAAGAAGTCGGCGGCTGCACCCGCTCAGCCTCCTGCGGGCGAGTCTGTAAAATCAGCATAGTTTCTGGAAAGACACGCTACCCGTATATGTACGTGAATCGACTCCCACGTGGAGACACGTGGGAGTCGATTTATTTTCAGATCCCCGCAGGACGTTTACTTGCCCCACCATGCATGCTACTATCGTGCCAGGTTCATTTGGGATCTATATCAGGAGAATTCCTATCGCATGTGGGAGCTTGTAGCGAGGCGAACACTTCTCGCGTTGAGTGTGTTCTTAGCGGCGTTTCTAGGCTATCTCCTCTTCTTGAATACGGATTCAGTTCCCACCAGCCAGCCGGCATCCCTAGGATCGATTGAACAAGCGGATGCCAAGATTTCAGAGTTTACCTTTACGCAGTCGAAAGGCGATGTCATTCAGTGGCAAGTCCAGGCCAAACAGGCACGGTTGTTTGAGCGGGAGAAGCGGGCGTTGCTAAGCGAAGTTGATGTCACGCTCTATGGCGTGAAAGGTAAGGAACTGACCGTGTCTGGTGAGGAGGGAACGCTCGACACCGCGACGAAGAATTTCGTGTTGGCCAATCGGGTGGATCCGCTTGTAGTCGAAACCGGGAGCGGATACACCATTTATACGAACCACCTGGTCTGGACGGATGACACGAAAGAAATTCGTACGGATGATCCTGTCCGCATTGTCGGCCATGGACTTGAGGTGACGGGGCGTGGATTGCTCGGTCGGATGGAGTCGGAAGAATTTGAGGTTTTAGAAGATGTTCATGTGCATCTATCTCCTGCTTCTTAATGCTCTTGTGCTTGGAGCCTTGTCAGTTGCACACCCAGCTGAATCCGGGTTTCCGAAGAAGAGCGGAGAAGCATCTGCCGTCTCGACGACCATTACGTCCAAGAAGATGACGGTGCGAAACCAAGACAGCCAGGCGGTGTTTGAAGGAGCGGTCGTGCTAACCAGAGGGCCGCTCATCGTCTATTCGGATAAGATGGTTGTGCTGTTCCATTCGCAGAGTAATGATGCCGAGCAGTCGACATCGGGAGGGCGGGATCCCAGTGATCAGGCCAAGAGTCCCCCGCCACCCAAAAGGACTGATGCGATGCCGATGGTGTCGAATCGTTCGGTGAGTCGGATCGAGGCGACGGGCCACGTCAAGATAGAGAAAGATAATGGCAACGCAACTTGTCAGAAGGCGGTGTATTTCAGCGACGACGAGAAGATTGTCCTGACGGGCGACCCAGTGGCTTGGGAGAAGGGGACGCGTGTCAGCGGCAAGCAGATTACGATATATCTGGCCGAAGAGCGGAGTGTCGTAGAGGGAGGATCTCACGTCCGTATTGAGGGCGAGGGGAAGAGCGCGCCATGACTCAGGGGGTTCACGCAGACTCAGAACCGCTCGCCGACTCGGCTTCGGCAAAGCGCGTGGAATGTCTACGGGCCAGCGGGCTCATGAAGAGTTTCCGAGGCCGCAAGGTCGTCAAGGGTGTTGCGATTGAGGTGCGCGCCGGTGAGGTGGTGGGACTCTTGGGCCCGAACGGAGCGGGCAAGACGACGATTTTCGACATGATTGTGGGGTTGTGCCAACCGGATGAAGGAGAAATTACCTTTAATGGCGAGTCCGTGACCGATCTGCCGATGTACAAGCGAGCGCGGCGGGGGATCGGCTATCTGCCGCAAGAGTCTTCGGTCTTTCGCCGGCTTTCAGTAGAACATAATGTCTTGGCGATCTTGGAAATGCTGGGGTATGCTCGTGAAGAACGAGCTCAGCGGGTGGATGCGTTACTAAAAGAGTTAGACCTCCTGCATATTCGCGAGAGTATGGCCTATGCGCTTTCAGGGGGAGAGCGACGGCGTTTGGAAGTCACCCGTGCATTAGCCACTACTCCTTCTTTCATGCTGTTAGACGAGCCGTTTGCCGGGATTGACCCCATTGCCGTGGCGGATATTCAGCAGATCATTACGCGATTGAAGGAAAAAGGGATTGGTATTCTGATTACTGATCACAATGTGCAGGAGACGCTCTCGATCGTCGATCGGGCGTACATCATCAATGAAGGATTGATCTTGGAATCGGGGCCTCCCGAGGCCATCGTCAAGAGCGAAACAGCCCGCGCGGTATACCTCGGAGAACGGTTCAAGTTGTAGCGGAGTAGGTTGTTTGCAATGAAACTGCGACTGGATCTGAAGCTTAGTCAAAAGTTAATCATGACGCCGCAATTGCAGCAGGCCATTAAACTGTTGCAGCTGTCTCGTCTCGAACTGCAGCAGAGCCTCGCTCAGCATCTCCTGGAAAACCCATTATTGGACGAAGTGCAGACAGAAACGGAAGAAGCGGAAGAAGCTGAAGAAGCGGAGACTGCCACCGCTGAAAAAAAGACTGAGGAATCACCGGTTTCAGCCAGTCAAGAGCAGTCTGAAGAGGGGGGCACGCCAGAGGAGCGGGGTTCGCCGGAAGAGTTTTCCGCTTCTGGGTGGGAGGAATATTTCGGGAGGGATCGCCGAGCCGGCGATTCCGAGTATCCTTCCTCCTCGCAAGATGAGTTTCCCTCCTATGAACAGACGGTGGCCAAGGCGATGTCTCTTGAAGAGCATCTTCTCTGGCAGTTGTCCTTGTCAGGACTTTCTGATCGCGAAAAAGCACTCGGCCGGTTAATCATTGGCAATCTAGACGATGATGGGTATCTCCGAATTACGCTGCCCGAGGTGGTGGCAGGAACTGATTGCACGGAAGCTGAGGCCGAGTCTGTACTAGCGGATATACAAACGTTCGACCCTACTGGTGTCGGCGCGAGGGACCTCCCCGAGTGTCTCTTGCTTCAGCTGGGCCATTTAGGTCGCAACCCGATTGGCTCGTTAGGGTCACGGCCCGGAGCACTTAAGGGATCAATCGTTGAAGGCATTATTCTTCATCATCTAAAGGATCTGGAGAAGAAACAGTACGCCAAGATCGCCAAGGTGTTGAATGTGACGGTCGAGGAGGTATTCCAAGCCACTAAGGTCATTGAAGACCTCGAGCCCAAACCAGGGCGGCCGTTCACGAATACACAGAACTATGTCATCGTTCCTGATGTATTCGTGGTCAAGAATGAAGGGGAGTGGGTGGTGCTTTTGAATGACGATGGCCTCCCCCGCATGCGGATCAGCCCCTATTACAAACAACTCATGGCTTCGGGCCAGGGCGGAACGGCTGAAACCAAGGCCTATATGGACGAGAAGTTGCGGGCTGCACAGTGGGTCATTCGGAGTATTGAGCAGCGGAACAAGACGATCATAAAAGTCGTGTCGAGTATCGTGAAGTTTCAGGAACAATTCTTCGAGCACGGGGTGCAGTACCTCAAACCCTTGGTGCTAAAACAAGTGGCCGAAGACATCGGAATGCATGAGTCGACGATCAGCCGTGTTACAGCGAATAAGTACATGTATTGTCCACAGGGCATGCTGGAACTGAAATTCTTCTTCAACGCTGGTCTGCAGCGGGCTGACCAACCGTCGGATATGCATTCATCTGTGTCTGTCAGAGAGATGATCAAAAAGATGGTGGCCGAGGAAGATGCCAAGCGACCATTGAAAGATGAGGAAATAGCCGCTCGACTTCGTACTCAGCAAGTTCTCATTGCGAGGCGGACCGTCGCTAAGTATCGAGCCGAAGAGAACATTCCGACTGCCAGCCAACGAAAACGCTTCTTCTAATAACTCTTGATTGTGTGACACCGCATTCATCCTAAATTCGGGGAGAGGGTATGAAACTTAGAATTACAGGGCGGCATTTGGCCATCACCCCTGCGCTCAGGGACTATGTGGAAACGCGGTTTGGGCGCCTGGACCGCTATGGGTTAAAGGTGGGATCTCTACAAGTCGTGTTGGGAGTCGAAAAGCTTCAGCATAAGGCTGAAGTGGTCGGAGCTGTGAACGGCAAACGTGTGCAGGCCAAGACATCGACTCGAGAGATGTATGCCACGATAGATGCGCTCGTTGATCGGGTTGATGCGCAGTTTCGAAAATGGAAAGAGCGGCTTGTAAACCATAAGCCCAACAAAACCAGAAGACCCTATAATCAGGTCGGTGCCCGATCACAGGGGGCATGAAGAGGCTACCGAAGTGGAACAGCAGGCCGTCCCTATTTTTTCAATTGATGAAGCACAAAAGCAGTTAGAACACTGCCCTCTACTGACCCCTTCCTGTTCTTCATCAATGCAGCAACGGGGGGAGTTCAGGTGGTCCAACGGTTGGACAGCGGGCGACTTGCCGTAGTAGATCCCTACCCCGAGGATAGTCGGGCGCATTCCCTCCCATTATTGATGCCCTGAGACGAGTGCAGTGTGATTCACGTCTGCCACCGGTGGGGTCGATCCGTTCGTGTTATTCTGGATGTCTTCTTGTTTATCTACGCTAGGATGGATTCACTTGTTCAGAGGAAAGTGGTGCCATGGCACGGCTCAATTTAGTCATTATCAGCGGATTGTCTGGCTCTGGTAAGTCCCACGCACTCAAGGCGTTTGAAGATGTCGGGTATTTCTGTATCGACAATCTTCCGCCGGCGCTACTGCCCACCTTTGTTGATCTCTGTAACCAGCAGAATGGTGAAATTGCCAACGTGGCGTTGGGCGTCGATATACGGGAGCGCGTGTTTTTTTCAGATCTCGTCGGCATTCTGGAGCGCGTAAAGGGACTCGGACATTCTGTCTACTTGCTTTTTCTTGAGGCTCGCGAAGAAGTGTTGCTAAGACGATTTTCGGAATCGAGGCGACCACACCCACTCTTGCCGCATCTTCCTGTTCTGGAAGGGGTCCGATTCGAGAAAGAGCGAGTGGCGGAACTTCGGCGACACGCTGACCGCATCATCGACACGTCAGACCTCACAGTGCATGAGCTACGAGATTTGCTCACCAGGCAGTTTCAGCGAGAGCCGGTAGACAGAAAGCTGACCATTTCGCTGCTGACCTTCGGCTATAAGTTCGGCGTGCCCTACGACATCGACTTGTTGTTCGATGTGCGATTTCTGAAGAACCCCTATTTCGTGCCTGACCTGAAGTCACTCCCTGGAGATGATCCAAGAGTTCGTACCTTTGTCCTTACGGATCCTGATGCCATTGCGCTTATCGGGCAACTCGAAGGGCTGCTCAAGTTTCTCATTCCACTCTTTGAACGAGATCACCGCAGTTATCTGACCATCGCAATTGGATGTACCGGTGGCCGACATCGCTCCGTGGTGGTTGCCGGGCGTCTACAGGAAAGCCTCTCAGCTATGGGCTATGACGTGGCCCTCAAACACCGGGATATTCAGAAATCATAGGCCTCGCAGAAACGGCGGGGATCTCGGTTCTGACTTGGGAACTCTGCTTCTGATGGTTTCCTTGACAGGTAGAGCATATTGACTATACTTAGCCTTGTGCACATTCAGGACGGCTTTCCTAGGGCGAATTCTCAACGTGAAGAAACGTATTTCCTCTTCCATGCAAGCGGGGTTTAAGACGTATCAAGTGTGTGATTTATTCGACATTTCAAAGGCGACCCTCTTTCGCTGGGAACGTGAGGGAGTAATCGCTGAGCCTCCTCGTGATTGGAGAAACTGGAGGCTCTATACGAGGAAGAATGTGGATGAAATCAAGAAAGTTATTCGCGCTCGGAAGATTGTCGTGTAGAGTGGCAGGTGATGCACATGCTGAGTTCATTCAAAAACATCTTTGAAACAGACCTTGTCTCGCTGCTGACTCCTCGCCGGCAGCTTGTGGGGCTTGATATCGGATCAAGCGCGATCAAGCTGGTTCAGCTGAAGGAGAGCAAGGGGCGGTACTTTCTCCAAAAGTTTGGCGTAAAGCCGCTTGAGCCTGAAGTGATTGTCGACGGGACCGTTATGGATGAGGGGCGAGTCGTATCGGCCATTCGGGAATTGTTTGATGAATCCAACGTCAAGAATAAGTATGTGGCCATCTCAATCTCTGGGCACGCCGTAATTGTGAAGAAAATCAGTCTGCCTCCGATGCCTGACGAAGAGTTGGAAGGACAAGTGAGATTGGCGGCTGAACAGTACATCCCCTTCGATATTAACGAAGTAAATATCGACTTTCATGTGTTGCCTCCGGATGCTTCGGGAGATCGACAGGGGGATATGTCAGTTATTCTTGTTGCTGCCAAAAAAGACAAGATCAATGAGTTGACCGAACTCGTCAAGGGGGCTGGTCTTAATCCGATGGTTATGGATGTAGACGCCTTTGCGATCGAGAATATGCACGCCATTAATTATCCGATGGCGCAGGATGAAACCACAGCGCTGGTCAATCTTGGCGCGAGTGTGATGAACGTGAACATCGTCCGCGGCGGCGCCTCCTTATTTACCCGAGACATTCCCTTAGGCGGCAATCGATACACCGAGGCTATTCAGCGTGAGATGGGCGTGTCCTATGAAGAGGCTGAAGAGAGCAAAAAGGGGGAACGTGCTGGAGACTCCGGTTCTGCGTCGCTGGGTAATGTCATTGATAGTGTGAATGGAGAGGTAGCGTCCGAGATTGCACGAACGGTGGACTACTTCAAAACTTCCACTTCAAACGCTGAACTCGATCGAGTTCTTGTGTGCGGAGGCGTGGCTAAGTCCAGGGGGCTGATCCAGCAACTTGGTGATCGGATGCAAACGCCAGTAGAAGTGGCCGATCCGTTTGGTGAGATCGATGTCACGGGAAGCGACTTTGATCCTGATGCGTTGGCCGAGCTGGCTCCATCGGCAGCAGTCGGTGTTGGGCTGGCGTTGAGAGCGGTGGGTGACCGATGATTCGCATCAACCTCCTTCCTGGGCCTAAGGGAAAACCAGCAAGGCCTCAGTATGACGTACGTGCGCAGGCGCTTCTCGGCGTCGGGGTGATTCTGATTGTCTTGGCAGGATGTTGGTGGTATTCGGCCTCGCTGGATAGTGAAATCGAGGCACGGCAAGAGGAGAAACGCGATAAAGAAAAGCAAGTGGCTCAACTAAAAGAGCAGGTGAAGCAAGTTCAGGATTTTGAACAAAAGAAAAAACTTCTTGAAGACAAGAATCGGATCATCGATCAGCTTGAAAAATCAAGAATAGGACCAGTGAAAGTTCTCGATCATGTGAGCCAGAGTCTTGAGCCGCTTAAGGTGTGGCTGACGAGGTTGGGTGTGTCATCCGATTCGGTTGAGGTGGAAGGAAAGGCACTAACGAACGACGACGTCGTTGAATTTGTTAACAACTTGCGACGAACTGACTATTTTTCCGGTATTAATCTGCAGGAAAGTAAGGCTGCGGTTGAGAATAAGATTAACCTGTACCAGTTTCGGTTGGTATTTCGCCTGAAGGGATAGGTATGGCACGGCCTTCATTAAATCTTGATGCGCTTCGCAATGTCCCGGCTCCGCAAAAAGCCGCGCTCTTGCTCCTCCTTCTTGGTGGCATAGTTGCTGGGTTTTATTTCTATATTGCAGAACCTAAATCGGCGAATATTGCTGCGCTACAGGCAGAGAACAGCAAGTTGGAAGGCGAAATTCAAACGCTCACGATAAAAGTAAAGCATCTCGATGAGTTGGTTGCTGCGAACAAGCAGCTCGAAATTGAGTTGGCAAAGAAGAAGGAACGTCTTCCGCCCGAAGAAGAAGCAATTATGCTGTTGAAGCAAGTGTCTGATCTCGGGGTGCGCTTGGGGCTCGATATCAAGCTGTGGAGGCCCGGAGCCCAATCAGAAGATGCGTCGAAGCTCTTCGTGAAAATGCCGGTGAATGTAGAGGTGACCGGCGTCTATCACACGGCGGCGCTGTTCTTCGACCGGATCAATCGACTCCCACGAATTATTACGGTGTCTGGTCTCAAGATGGGATCACCAAAGGTTGAACAAGGGCGGATTGTATCGCAAACGACGTTTGACTTAGTCGCGTATGCAGCTCCACAGGAGAAGCCAGTTCCTGCGACGCCGGCTTCGGCTACTGCAACCAAGCCAGTTCAAACTGGTAAATAGGGGAATCGCGAGGCAATGCATATTCGGGATATGAGGAAATCTCGGGAACATCGTCGCCTGATTCATGGAGTTATGGCAGCTTTCTTGTGTCTTGTTTCTATGGGGAGCGGCGATGTCCAAGCTGATACCTCTCTAGTTCAGAAGCAAATAAGTCCAATGAGGCAAGACTCCATCAAGATGTCGTCCGTCCCGGAAATTCCAAAAGCATCAATTTCGGCTGCAGACGCGCCATCTTCTGGCCCGATAGCACAGCTGCCGTCCCAGTTGCCACTATCTGATGATGGGGTTGGGATTGGCTACGATCCTTCAGGGCGTCGGGATCCGTTTGCCCCGGTTGTGCAGGAGCTCCAGCCAGGTAAGGCTGATTTGAATCTTCCCCCGCTGCAACGTGTGACGCTCACAGAGCTCAATCTGATTGCGATTGTTTGGGGGGCGTATGGCTATACCGCCATGGTTCAGACGCCAGAAGGGCATGGCTATACTGTTCGGCGGGGAACAAGAATGGGGCAAAACAACGGGGTGGTCAGTGCAATCACAGAACGAGGCATTATCGTGCAAGAGCGGTTCACTGATGTGTATGGCAAGAAGCAGGAGCGTGAGTACGTCAAGCTCCTCCATCCGAAAGAGGGCTCAGAATGAAACCATTATTTTCTCGAGCGGACAATTTGATGACGACCACGCGGTTTATTGGCGCCTTGGGGCTTTCTCTCATCGCCCTGAGCGCACACGCTGAGACGACGTTTCTTGCCGATGAGGCTGGTGCGGTCGGAAGGAGCGACCTCGCGCAAGCCGAGAAGGACGTCGTAGGGGTGCCCGCCCAGTCGGTGACAAGGATTGAGGTTCAACCGGAAGGGGATCAGGTGGTGGTGGTTGTCGTAGGTGACGGCAAGTTATTCCCTGACGCAAGGCTGCTGGATGAATCTCGCTTGGTCATTGATATTCCAGCCGTGTCCTCTGCGCTTCGGCATTCTATCGTACGGGGTAATCATCCCTTGCTGAAAAAGATCAGAGTTGGGCATCACGCCGATAAGGTCCGGCTTGTTTTCGACGTGCTCGAACGTCCAGTATTTTCCCTCAATCAGGAGGACAATAAAGTTCTGGTCATGCTCAAGCCTAATGAGCAAAAAAGTTCTCCCGTTCCTGTGGCGCAATTTGGAGGCAGCGAAGGCGCTCCATTGGCGCCTCAAGAACCCAAAGCTCTCATAGAACCAATGGGTCGCGTTGCTCAAAGGGCTACAAGAATCATCGGCCCCGCGCAGCCCAAATTTAGGATGCAGCCGGTTCAGATGGCGGCAGAGGGTGCACCTGCTGAGAAAGACAGCAGATCCGACGACGTTGTGGCAGGACAGACCCGTTTTGTAGGGCGACGCATCTCCCTCGATTTTCAGCAGGCAGACATTACAAATATTCTGAGGCTGATTGCCGAAGTTAGTGGTTTCAATATTGTGGTTGGAGAGGGCGTCAAGTCGAAGGTCACTATGAAGCTCGTGAGTGTGCCGTGGGACCAGGCGTTGGACATGCTTTTGAAGATGAATGGACTTGGCATGATTCGCCAAGGGACCATTGTGTGGGTGGATTCTCTGGCAAATATTTCGAAGCAACAGGATGAAGAGGCGAGGGCCAAAGACTCCAAGACTAAGGCTGAAGAATTGGTGGACCGTGTGTTCTACATTAGGAATCTCCAAGCCCAAGAGCTCATGACTTCGTTGCGGCAATACCTAAGCCCGCGTGGTGTGATGCAATTTAGCCAGGGAAGTAACGCGCTGATCGTGAGGGAGACTGAGACCAAGCTGGCAATCATGAAGCAGTTGGTCGATGGGCTCGACTTGGAAATTCCGCAAGTTCAGATTGAGGCGCGCATTGTTCAGGCGGATACAGTCTATGCCAGAGGGTTGGGGATCCAGTGGGGCGTCGCGGATACTAAGCTTACGTCCGGTAGCTTCGGCCAGGTCGGCAATGTCACTGGTCCGTTTGCATCTACCCAAGTAACGGGGACTTCAACCACGCGGGACTTTTTGGTGAATTTGCCGGCCCAAGTGGGTGGATTGCCGGCTGTTCCGGCTATCGGCTGGACGTTTGGAAAGCTGGCCACTGGATTTGCATTGGATATGCGGTTGTCCGCTGGAGAATTGCTGGGTTTGACCAAGGTCATCGCTGCTCCGAAGATCACAACGTTGGACAAACGAGAAGCGAAGATCTCTCAGGGCGAATCGATTCCGTTTCAGACAACATCTTTGCAGGGTACGCAAACGACGTTCGTGGATGCCAACTTGGAGTTGAACGTGACACCCCAGATCACCTCGCGTGATCCAAAGGAAGAGGGAAAGCGAATCCTGCTGCGTGTGCGGGCAACTCGGAATGCTGTCGGAGCTCGAAGCAATCCGGCTGGTCCAAGTATCGATCGGCGGGAGGCGACTACACAGGTGATTGTCCGAGACGGGGAAACGATGGTGATCGGCGGAGTCTTTGTCGATACCCAGAACAACAACGTCCAGGGCGTCCCGTATCTTTCCCGTGTCCCAGTGCTTGGCTGGTTGTTCAAGAACAAGTCTGAGTCGGTCTCCAAGCAGGAGTTGCTCATTTTCCTAACACCGAGCATTGTCAAAGTCTAGCGTGCTCTTAGTAATCTCCTTCGTGTTGTTTTGAGGGTGTAAGCGTTGTGATGCCGAGTCGGCATCACAACGCTTTTACTTTCCAGCCCCACTTCAACTCTTCCAACAGCATCCAGGATCTATTGCGTTCTTGTCCTAGGAGGACAGGCGATCCTTTTAGTTTTGTCTAGCCTGTGCTACGATCCTCCATCTCACAGTATTGTTGTGATATTTCAGCGGCATGTGAAGGAGCCCTGACCTGCCATGAAGTTCCGCTTGCACCTACCGCGTATGGTTGCTCCATGACTGTGGTATCGACCGTTCCTGTCTCTCTTGGCGAGCGGAGCTATGACATATTGATCCAGGCTGGCCTCTTGGAAAGGCTTGGGGGGAGACTGAAGAAACTGGGGGTGAAGGGAAAAGTCGGGGTTGTGACTGATCGGCATGTGGCGCGGCATTATGCAAGAAACCTCCTGGGCACACTTAAGAGATGCGATCTTGAGGCCGTTCCTATCATTCTTGCTCCCGGTGAACAGTCCAAAACTCTGAAAACGATCGAGCACATTCTCGATGCATTAGCACGCCATCGGTTTGAGCGATCTTCTCTTCTTCTGGCTCTTGGGGGTGGCGTCGTTGGGGATCTGACAGGGTTTGCGGCGGCGATCTACCAACGCGGTATTCCCTTCATCCAGATACCGACGACTCTTGTCGCTCAGGCGGATTCGAGTGTCGGGGGCAAGACAGGGGTCGATCATCGGCTCGGCAAGAATCTTATTGGTGCGTTTTATCAGCCAAGAGCGGTGTGGATTGATCCGTTGACCCTTCGCACATTGCCCATGCGTGAGTGGATCGCTGGACTTGCGGAAGTGATCAAGTATGGCGTTATCGCTGATGAGCAGTTCTTTGCCTATCTCCAGCGGGAAATGTCTGGCTTGCTTAGACGGCAGCCTGACATAGTTGCAGCAGTGGTGAAGCGATCCTGCGAGATCAAAGCCGAAGTGGTCACGTCTGATGAGCGAGAGTCCGATCGAAGGCGAATCCTCAATTATGGCCATACGATCGGGCATGCGCTTGAAGCGTTGGGCGGGTATGAATCTCTTATCCATGGGGAGGCCGTGGGGATTGGATTAGTTCAGGAAGCCGATCTTGCGTGTTCCCAGGGTATCTGTGATCGTACCGTTGTCGCAAAGATACGAGATGTCGTGCAGGCAGCAGGGCTGAGCGACCGCATGCCTCCGTGGTCACCCGCTAAAGTATGGAAGGCCATGCTTCATGACAAAAAGGTTTCGGGGGGGCAAGTCGTGGGTGTGTGGCCGGAACGCATTGGATATGTCCGAATGGCGCCTATAGACGAAAGGGTGTTTCATCGGTGGTATGCAGATTCGCGCTCCATGTCTGCCGGCAATAAGTCTTTTTGCAAGGCGTCTGTTTAGAGGGGGAAGTAGGGTCGAGTCGGACTGACAACATGGCAACCAAGCGGCGATCTCTAGCGCAAATCGAACAGGCGTTGGGTGGAAAAACGCGCGAGGTCGATCTGTTACATCGGATTTCTCATTCGATCAGCAATACGCTCGAACTCGAAACCGTGCTCTAGCATATCGTCGAGATCGGGAAAGCCGACGTCTGCCTTCAGGGTGATGGCTGATTCAGGCTGGGTATTGTGGCGGTACCGAGCTGACCGCATCTCTCTAGGAGGTGTTTGATACCCCTTCCTTCGGATGCTATCCTGGCGCCACATTTGGAGGTGGTCGAGTCCCTCCTAATGGCTTCCCATTGGCCAAGAGCACTATGCGTACATTTCGAATTGCCATGGTGCAGATGAATCCGACGGTCGGGGATCTAGAGGGAAACGTCAGCCGGATCGCGGTCTGGCTGCGCGAGGCGAAGAAGGCCAAGGCCGACCTGGTCGCATTCCCTGAGCTGGCGATCACCGGCTATCCACCCGAAGACCTCCTGCTCAAACCGCAATTTGTGGAGGACAATCGGCGTGCGCTAGCCGAAGTGATTCGGGCTTGTCGTGGCCTCGTCGCAGTGGTGGGCTATGTGGGGCAGGGGGATCATGCCTATCATCGCTCGTCGCGACAATCGGTCGTTTCAGCCGGCCGGCACGAACTCTACAACGCTGCGGCCATGATTGCCGACCGGCGTCTGGTCGGCAGCTACAACAAATGGTATCTGCCGAATTACGGTGTGTTCGACGAAAGCCGATACTTTCATCCTGGGCGGAGACTCCCGTTGTTGGTGGTGAACGGGACGACGATCGGTGTGAACATCTGCGAGGATATTTGGCTTCCGGAAGGGCCGACCCGCGCGCAAGCAGCGGCAGGCGCGGAGGTGATCGTCAATATGAACGCCTCGCCGTTCCATGTCGGGAAAAGCCGTTCAAGGGAGCAGATGCTGGCGACCAGGGCGCGGGAAAACGGGGTTATCGTGACCTATACGAATACCGTCGGGGGGCAGGATGAACTCATCTTCGACGGCAACAGCGTGATTCTCGATCAGGCCGGCGACCTGATCGCGCGCGGCCGCGCGTTTCAGGAAGATTTGCTCGTGGCCGATCTGAACGTCGAGGCGGTTGCGCGGGGACGTATGGCTCATGGACGAAAGAAGACTCTGAGTGGGAAAGCGGCAGCGGCCGTCGATCGTCTGGCCGTAAAGGCGCCGAAGGCAAAGATGAAACGGCCCAGACTCGTCCCGGCGCTGGTGGAGCCGCTGGGCGAGACCGAAGAGGTGTATCAGGCGCTGGTCTTGGGCGTGAAAGATTACGTCCGAAAAAATGGGTTCAGGCGAGTCGTAATTGGACTGAGCGGCGGAGTGGATTCGGCACTGACCACCACGATTGCCGTGGACGCCCTAGGCCCGGAGAATGTGCTCGGAGTCTTCATGCCGTCCCCCTATACCTCACAAGAGAGCGGGGAAGATGTTGCCGAGTTAGTCCGTCGGCTCCGTATCGAATTGAAGACCGTGACCATTACGCCGACATTCGACTCCTATCGGAAGTCCTTGGCATCCTCGTTTGAAGGCAAACAGCCGGATACAACGGAGGAAAATCTGCAGGCCCGTATTCGCGGCAATATCCTCATGGCCCTGTCGAATAAGTTCGGCCATCTGGTTTTGACGACGGGCAACAAGAGCGAGATGAGCGTCGGCTATGCCACACTGTATGGCGATATGGCCGGCGGCTTTGCCGTGATCAAGGACGTACCCAAAACGATGGTGTATGACTTGGCGCGGCTCCGAAACCTTCGCGGCACGTCCCCGGTGATTCCCAAACGAATTTTAGATCGACCGCCGACCGCCGAGTTGAAACCCAACCAAAAGGACGAAGACTCGCTGCCGCCCTACGCCATGCTCGACCCCATTCTCCAGGCCTACGTGGAAGAAGACCGCTCGATCGAAGAGATCGTCGAAGCGGGGTTCGAACGCGCTACGGTGGTGCGTGTGATCACGATGGTGGATGGCAGCGAGTTTAAACGCCGTCAGGCGCCGATCGGCATCAAGATCACACATCGTGCGTTCGGGAAGGATCGCCGGATGCCCATCACGAACGGCTATCGAAATTTCTAGCAGGTTGCTGAAAAATCCCGCCAGCGGCGAACTTGACACTCGTGAAGGGTATTTCGTATCTCATTTCAGATCAGACCCACCGAAGGGAAGAATGACGAGATACGAGCGACGAGTTACGAACGACGAACGAAAGGGTGGTCTGCTCGAGAGCAGCCTACGGAGAAGGGTTCTCTTGTCCAAGGCCTGCCAGAATAGTTTGCCAGGTGCTTGCTAGAAGTCTGCGCTACTGCGGTTGACCCGGCTGAGTTGCAACGTTTACAGGGTTGTCTGCTGCGGTTTAGAAGGTGGTAGGGTTTTCTGATTTAGGCTGCCTTGCCTGGTGGCCTGATTGTCGGGTTGTATTCGGGTGAATTGCAGTTCCTTCCTGAGGGCTTCCAACTCAAAATCTTTCTTGATGACGAGATCTTTCAGCATGTGGATTTCCACATCGCGCTGAGCCAGGGTCTCTGTGGTGTGAGACGGGGCGTTGGATGCACCGGTCCCTGCTGGAAATTCACGAATCGGCGCGGCCGCGTGTTCCATCCGTATCCCAATCGATCCGTCAGGCGGTCCGCATCCACCCCACCAGGGGAGCGACTGGAGCGGGTGTGGGGAGTGGCCCGCTGCCACGTCCCCAACGGGGCGACACTGACGCCCAGGGCCTGGGCCTGTACGTGAGAGGGGGCGTGGCTGTGCCGAATCCGCGTGCGGTGATGCATGGTGGTCCGTGCGTGGTCGTGCTCGGAAATGGCACCCTCCTGCGGGGGGAGCGCTCCGGCCCAGCGGAGCGATGGGGCATCGTCCGCATCCGTGTTCACAAGTCCATGACACTGGACTTGAACCTTAGTCAACATGAGGAGCATGCCTATTCGTAAGGCACATGGTGAGCAAAGAAGGGGGGAAGATGGCGATTGACCCGGAACGAAAGGACATTCGCAACAGCAGGCACCACGGAACGCTTGCGGTCGTTGGCCTGATCATCATGGTCGTGATGCTGGGAGCCCTAGCCCTGTTCACAGGGTCAGTCGCGAGAGCCCAAGACACCGCAGCCGCCGTTGCTCAAGCGGAAGGCTGATTCATCGGACCCTTCTCAGCGATCGTACTAGGCGCATTTGCAGTGGTTTTGTGCTATTTCGGCGTTGTGTGGAAGGGGAGGATGGGCTATGATAACTCACTCGACGTCATGGGAATTCACCGCATGGGCGGCATGCTTGCGACGGGGTTGTTCGCCTCAAAGGCGGTCAATGCCGCTGGGGTTGAGGAGTTGTTCTTTGAGAATGCAGCGCAGTTCGCAGTTCAGCCATTATGGTAGCTGCGGTGGCACTGTTTTCCGTGGTCGGTACCTGGATCATTCTGAAGGTCGTTGATGCGATGGTGGAGTTACGGGTGTCGTCCGAAGATGAGGCGACCGGATTGGACCTCAGTCAGCACAATGAGCGCGCATTCGTAAATGGGCATGACACATTTGACCGAACGATAATGCCAGCGACCCGTGCGACGATAATTGGTCAGCGTCCACTGGCCAGTCAGGCAAGGAGGCACGCACATGAAATTGGTTGAAGCCATCGTTAAGCCGTTCAAGTTGGATGAAGTCAAGGATGCGTTGTTAGAAATAGGTGTTCAGGGAATGACCGTGTCGGAAGTCAAAGGGTTTGGCCGCCAGAAGGGACATAAGGAAACATATCGGGGTCAGGAATACACGATCGAGTTTGTGCCAAAAGTGAAAATCGAGGTGGCCGTAACGGATGCACAGGTGCCCCGGGTGATCGAGGCGATCACACGGGCGGCCAAAACCGGCAGCATTGGGGATGGAAAAATCTTTGTTCGCGATGTGAGCACCGTCGTACGTATCCGAACCGGGGAAACCGGGGAAACCGCGTTGTGACGATGAAGACAGATCTGACTGTATCTCGTTCTTCCGGAAGCGAGGTCGAAGCGTCGAACGTCGATGCCGTTCTTGCCGAGCAGCGTCGCGTCATCGGTCAGCGGGTCATGGGCGGGGCATCGGGTGCTGAAACCCTCGCCGCCATGACCGATCTGGTCGACGGCCTCATCGTCGGGCGCTATCGCGAGGTGGTTCGGCACGGTGGTGAGGCGCTCGCCAACGCTGGTCTCCGCCAATGCTGTGTCATGGCATTGGGCGGATATGGGCGGCGGGAGCTGGCTCCCCATTCGGACATCGATCTCATGTTTCTGTATCGTCCCGGAGCGGACGATGCTGCGAAGTCCTTCGTCCGCTCCGTGCTCCACCCGCTTTGGGACTGTGGGTTCCATGTCGGGCACAGCGTGCGAACGATTCATGATTGTGTCGAATTGGCCCTCACTGACTCGACCGTCAAGACGTCGATGATGGAGGCCCGGTTCCTCTCTGGCAGTCCGGAACTGTTCCAGGAATTTCACCGCCGTTATCTCCGGAAGGTTGTGGCGAAAAACACCGACTCGTACCTGGAATATAAGTTGGAAGAACGACGGCGGGAGTATGAGAAGTTCGGTGAGACGGTGTATTTGCTTGAACCGAACATCAAGAAGAGCAAGGGCGGCCTGCGCGATCTCCATCTGTTGCAATGGGTCGGGATGAGCCGTTTCCAAGCGCCGACGATTCGCGAACTGTCCGACCGTGGGATTCTTTCGCGGGCCGACTACGTGGTGTTGACAGAGGCGCGGGAATTCCTCTGGCGAGTCCGTTCGCTGCTCCACGTTCACGCCGGGATGGGCCAAGAAATTCTCACCTTTGACGAACAAGTCTGGATGGCCGAGCGATTTGGGTTTATCGATCAGCCCCATTTATTGGCGGTCGAGCAGTTCATGCAGCAGTACTACCTACACACGATGGGATTGCACGAGCGCTGCATGCGATTTGTGGAGCGCTGCCGGAGCGTGCCGTTGTGGCGCCGGCTGGCCAGATTTGTGCCTGCATCCAAGGTCGATAAGCACTTTGTGGTGCGAGGCTCATTCCTCACCGTCGCCGACAATCAGCGCGCTCACGTGCTGTCGAATCCAGAATTGTTGCTGCAATTATTCGACGTTGCCCGTTGTCGGCAGCTGACTATTGTGCCGCCGCTGTTGGACGATATTCATCAACATGTCGATGCGGTGCCGGAGAGTGCGTATCGCTCGGCGGAAGCCAGCCAGATCTTTCTGAAGATCCTGACGGGGCCGGGAACGGTTCGCACGTTGGAGGCGATGCATCGGGCCCATCTGCTCGAGAAACTCATCCCGGCGTTTGCTACGGTCCGAGGCTTGATGCAGTTCAATCAGTATCATAAATACACTGTCGATGAGCACAGTCTGTTGGCGGTCGGAAAGGCGGAAGCCTTGGTTCAGGATCCGGGCGTGCTGGGCGAAGTCTATCGAGACATCAAACGGAAGGACATTCTGCACCTCGCCGTGCTGCTGCATGACGTGGGTAAAGGTTGCGAGGAAGACCATAGCGAGGTTGGCAAACGCATCGCCAAGGAAGCAGCAACCCGATTCGGATTCGACGAGCAGGAGACCCGCACTCTGGAGTTTCTCGTGTATCGCCACCTGCTGATGGCGCACATGGCGTTTCGTCGCGATCCCCAGGACGAGAATGTGTTGCTTGCTTTCGCGCGAGAGGTGGGAACTCCTGAGGTCTTGCGCAAACTCTTGGCGTTGACGGCGGCAGATATCGCTGCGGTAGGCCCCGGCGTGCTGACCAAGTGGAAAGAGTCGTTGCTCATCGAATTATATTTGCGTGCCCTGCCGGAGGTGTCGGGTGAACGAGCGGCGGTCGAGGAGCCGGAAAGCCTGAGGCGCATTGCAGGCGACGTGATTCAGCAGGCTGCGTTTTCGAAGCAGCCTGGTATTGACCTCGCGTGGGTGGAATCCCAGCTGCGCCAATTTCCAATGCGCTATGCGTATGGCACGACACCGGCCCGCATTGCGGCGCATCTGTCGGCGGTGCGGCGGCTGCATGTCGGCGACGTGCTGATCGAGTCGGATTATAACCAGGAGCTTGATACGTGCGAGTATGCCGTTGTGGCGCACAACGATCTGACTCCGGGAGTCTTCTCGAAAATTGCGGGGGTACTGGCGGCCAACGGTCTCCAAGTCCTAGATGCGCAAATCTTGACCAGGAATGACGGGATCATCGTGGACACATTTCAGGTCACGGATCCGGACTTCAACGGTCCTCCGCCGGCCGAGCGACGCCAGACGATCGGCGAGCGCATTGCGGCGGTCTTGAAGGGATGGGAGCATGTGGACGATGTCTTGCGCCGGGGAGCGCGTCTGAAGCTGACACGCTCGGTGCTGGCCCATCGGCAAGCGACGGAAGTCCGGATCGACAACGAGACGTCGGACGGCTTCACGATCATCGACGTGTTTGCCGACGATCGGCAGGGACTGCTGTATGTCATTACCAACGCAATCTTTCAACTTGGCCTGTCCGTCCATGCGGCGCGCATCTCCACACGCCTGGATCAAGTTGCCGACGTGTTTTATGTGACCGATCACCTCGGGCGGAAGATCCGCGACCATGGGCAGCTGGAGCGGGTGCGAACGGGCATCGAACGGGCGATCGAAGAGTTTCTTGTAGCGAAGGCGGCGTAACGCAAGGGTATCGGCAGGTCATCGTGAAAGATCTCTGAAAGGAGGAGGGCATGAACGTGCGTGAGGTGTTGGAGTTCGCCAAGAAAAAAAAGGTCCAGATGGTGGACCTGAAATTCGTGGATCTGCCGGGAATGTGGCAACATTTCACCATCCCTGTGAGCGAACTGACGGAGGAGTTGTTTAAGGACGGTTCCGGTCTGGATGGGTCATCCATTCGCGGATGGAAGGCCATCAACAACAGCGATATGCTCATGGTACCCGATCCCGCGACGGCCTGCATGGATCCCTTCACGGCGGTGCCGACACTCAGCCTGACCGGCAATGTGGTGGACCCGATTTCGCGTGAGAGTTATGAACGCGACCCGCGGTTTATCGCTCAGAAGGCTGAAAAGTATCTTCAGAGCACCAAGATCGGCGACAGTTCCTTCTGGGGGCCGGAGGCCGAATTTTTCATCTTCGATCATGCCCGATACGATCAAACCAGCAACAGCGGCTACTACTTTATCGACTCGGAAGAAGGCGTGTGGAACATGGGGCAGGAAGGAATCAACCTGGGCGGCAAGATCCGCCACAAGCAAGGCTACTTCCCCGTGGCTCCCACTGATACGCAGCAGGACATCCGCGGCGAAATGGTCCTAGAGATGGAAAAGGCCGGCATTGTGGTCGAAAAGCACCATCATGAGACAGCGACGGCGGGTCAGGCCGAGATTGATATTCGGTTCGATTCGCTTCTGAAGACGGCGGACAAGTTGATGATGTATAAGTACATCGTCAAGAATGTGGCTCGCCGCCACGGCAAGTCGGTGACGTTCATGCCGAAGCCGCTCTTCGGTGACGCTGGGTCCGGCATGCATACGCACCAGAGCATCTGGAAAGATGGGAAGCCGTTGTTCGCCGGAAAGGAATACGCAGGAGTGTCTCAGATCTGCCTGTACTACATCGGCGGGATTCTGAAACATGCTCCTGCCTTGGCGGCCTTTACGAATCCGACGACGAATTCGTATAAGCGGCTCACGCCGGGATTCGAAGCCCCGGTGTTGCTGGCCTATTCCAGCCGGAACCGGTCTGCCGGTATCCGAATCCCGATGTATTCGCCGAGTCCGAAAGCCAAACGTATCGAAGTGCGGTTTCCCGATCCTGGCTGCAATCCATACTTGGCTTTTCCCGCGATGCTCATGGCGGGCCTCGATGGGATCCAAAATAAGATCAATCCGGGTGAGCCGGCCGAAAAAGACCTGTACGATCTCGATCCCAAAGAAGCCGCCACCATCAGGACTCTGCCAGGAAGTCTCGATGAAGCGATCAACAACTTAGAGAAGGACCATCAATTCCTCCTCATGGGAGAGGTGTTTACAGAGGACCTGATCGAAACCTGGATCGGCTACAAGAGGACCAAGGAAATCGACCCAATGCGCCTTCGGCCGCATCCCTATGAGTTTTTCCTGTATTACGACGTATAGCCTCTCATGTGCCGTCAACCATATGGGTTGACGACGGCGAGACGGTTGTAATCCGGTAGTCCCTGTACTATTGCCCCATCTGCGGCGACTTGCGGTTGGCCGTGCCCTGTAAATCCATATCCAGCATGACGGGACTGTCGGGTTGCTTGGGATCAAGTCGGACCGGCATCCGGTCGACCATCAATTTGACCAAAGGGACCGCGACGATGAGCGGGGCCTTGTCCGAGGGATTGGAATAGAGCGCAATCCGGATGTTCTTTGGCCGTTGACTAGGCGTGACTTGAGGGACGAGATCTCCCCCCATGAAACCCACCAGCAGCCCGCTTCCGTCGGCGAGTTTATGGATCTCATAGGCATTGGCGGCGGGCGACACCCGTTCCAACGCGAGATCCGGACTCTGTGTCACCAAGGCCATGCCCAGGAACTGCGGAGCGATGAAGCCAAAGCTCCCCGTCGGCGCTTGCGAGAAGCGGACCGTGCCGGTGTGAAGTTCGGCGACTCCGTTCTTCGCTCGCATTTGCCGCCGCAACTCCGCTTCACTCCCCGCCGTCTCGATCGCGACAGCTGCCGGTGCGGCTTTCTGTAAGGGTAAGATCTCCGTCTTGCTTCCTGGTGCTGCATCGAGCGGGTTCGAGAGGAGGATCAAGACCATCATGGTAAGCAGGGAACCGGCGATGAAACAAGGAACAGGTATGGTGTGAGTCATACGTGAAAATGTCTCAAACATGAGAGCTGGTTCTCCTTGTAAGGCGATTGCATTGATGCAGGATTGTATGAAGGTGGTTGTGGAAAATCAAACCAGGGGAGCGAGAGGCGGGGCGCCGCGCGCCGTGAAACGGGGGTTAGCGGATTAGCTTATCGTATTCTGCGTGGGTGCCGATCCAGAACCAGCCAATACCGTCCGATGCATCCACTCCCACCGCTCGGTAATGAAGTCCCACGCGAGCGGACCAGAAACGGCCCACATTTTTGAAATGCAATGAAGGATGGTGCGGGCTGCCTTCAGGAGTTCGAATGCTTTGTCAGCTTGTTCACGAATCGGAGCGGGAAGAGCGTTGTAGCAGGTCCAGAACTCTGGGGAAGCGTGATGAATCAGAGCTTCCTCGACTGGCCGGAGGTGTGAGCACGAAGAGCCTTGTCAGCCAATGCATCGAGCTTGCCGGCCTTCACATCAGCCTCGAACTGATGGTCCCAAGCCTCGGCGTCAAACGCGGCATACCAGGAGCGAAACGCCGCAAGCTCTGCGGGGGAAAGATTCTCAATCTGTTGTTCAATCGCTTCGACTTTGCTCATAACATCACCTTGCTGCCAAGTATACCAGCCTCGGGAGCGGGTGTCAGCCAGGTCAAAATAAAACTCCGCGCGCCGCGAATTGGGGTTTCGACAGTTTCTTCGCGTTATGCAGCCTTCAGGATGGCTCTACGGAGAGATTGAGGAACTGTAATAGGCAGGAACAGGCTTTTGGGGTAGAGATAATCCTCCCCCGATTCGTCGATCACTCGAACCTGACCGTGCTTGAGGGCCATTGTATCGGGAAGCGCCACATAAATCTTTCGTTTTTCGAGAGACACCGTGTACCTTTTGTTGTCTACACAGATCAGAAATCGAAAGACAGCGCGCTTTGGTTTTTGCATCGTGACGACCTCAGAGTAGTCGTTTGATCTTATATTCCTTCCGGCCTATCCCTGTCGCTTCATACCAGTGAACTTCGGCAAGATGCACTGAGCCGTCTGAGAGCCGTACCTTCGCGATACCTTTCCGCTTCCGCCAGTGACCTTTGCCATAGAATTTCTGCAGGCGGCCAAGCTCGCGAATTCGAGACCCAACCGCAAAGGTTTCAACCTGCGTGATCGGGCCAAGCAACTCAAAGTGCACAACCTCATGGTCCCAAAGTTACACTGCATTCGTCAACGTAAAAGATAGGAGGCAAGTACAAATCGCTGCGCGCCGCGAACGGGGGTGTTCCAGATTTCACCGCGCCAAGCAGTCAGAAAAGACTCCCGACCCCTTTGATTTATTCCCTCGGTGGGACTTCGTTGCGCGGAGCCAGGGCTCAACCGCTCCCACACCTCCCGGAGCGACCCGTTCTGGCTTCGCGGAGCGGCAACCTTCGGAAATTCCCTCGCGGACTCGGTCAGTTTCCGCTTTCCTTCTCAGCAAATCCTCGACGGGGGCCCCGCTCCTCCGGTGAGGTCCGCTCTGAGCCCCAGCCCCGCGCTGCGGAATGTCGAATGTCCCTGTGTTCCCACGCCCGAAAAGGGGTGGGGAGTATCAAACAAGTCAATACTCATGCCTGACCCTGAGTCTCTTGTGTAAACCCACGTGTAGAATAGGCTGATGCGATTGTCAACTCGAACAGAGTGCTATCAATATCGATTCCACTACTAATCAGCGAGCGTTGCATTCTTTCAGTTGCCCCTGGAATCAGAACGATTCTATCTAGATGGCTTCCTAGGCGCTGGACCACGGGAATGATTCGAGAGCATTGTGGCATATCAAAATCAAATGGACTGTCGAGGTAAAGCTCACACTGATAGAGATACCAACCCGCTCGTTCGTCCGGGGTGACAGGAAAGTTAAAATCAGCAGGAGCCGGATGGGATGCTGGTGGGCGACTACTCGCGAACGATTTTAGTTTTGCCTTCCGCCCGAGCCAACTTTTTTCTCCAATTAGAGATATTGCCCAATTCAACCATCGACGGACGTCAGGATTGTCAGGCCAGGTGGTGTCCTTGGCTTGAAGTCGTAGAGGTTTGGGAGCCTTCTTCTTGATCTTAAAGACCATCTGGATCTATCCATCTCATGATGGAATCCGCAAACCCCATGTGAAGGTTCGCTTGCGCCGACCTGGCTTCACCCAGAACGCCACACCGTTGGCGAGTGTAAATTCGTAGTCCCATGGTGTGGTAGACCTCGGACGTGGGACAATGTCTGCGGGCAGATATGGCTTGATTTTTTGATGCTCCTTCCAACCTGGACCTACTTCCGCGAAGCGAGTCCGGCCAAGTCCGATGTCCGAAAGCTGCCAAAGTGTTCCGTCGGCAAGCTCGAAGATCAACGACCTGCGTCCGCCCTCCAGCGCAGGTTCCCAGACTCGGATCAGGCGCTGTTGCTTCCGAAGTTTCCTTTCCAATTCCCTTACAGTTTGCTTATCTGGAAGAGGCTCCTCATCCTCACCCGCGAGTATCTTCATTAAATTATCTTCCAATGTCTCATCTGTAATCCCCAATTGCTTCTGTTTCTCCTTCAACTTAGGCCACTCAGAGATTTGAGCATCAAGTTTATCAAACTTATCTGCATAAGCATTAAGTTCAGCGATCAGTCGTCGTACGTTGTCTCTATTATGCATGAGGTGTGCACGGTCAAACCAAAAGTGATGGGCAAGAAAGTTTCTTCTCTCCACAGCTTCCCGGATCTCTGTATTCCATTCAGCAGGAAGAATGCTGTCAAGTTTTTCGGCGACCTCACCAAGTGTTAGCGAAAAGGATTGTGCCAATAGTTCTTCCGCCCGTGGACCCGTAAGGAAGTCGCTCGGCGGCAATCCTAAATACGTAAGTGCAATACAAAGGCCACGGTGTAGGCACTCGCTTTGGTAGTACGCCAAACCGAACGTAGCGTACAAATCGTGGATGAGTTCGTCGTCGGGTTGGTTATCCATTGACAGACGCGAGCCGAACTGTAGTGAGGTAGGAACAGGATGTTATTCTACTTTTTTATGGACAGTCCGGTCGATCCTCCCTTCCCCCATCCAATGGTCCCTCCAAACTTGCTTGTTTCTCCCACCTCGCACGTCATGGGAAGGATAGCGGGCCTTGCCTGAGACTTGCGAGTGGTTGCATGGCCTTGTAGCCGCGTCGCCGCAGGTAACGGCGAGCACTGTTCGAGGTTCCGTCCAGACGGAGTCCAGGACGGAACAAGTTGCACAGCCGAGCGGCTTCAGGGCCATGCGGTTTGACCCATCGCCGGAGCAGAGAAGGCCCGCCATCCTGCTCTGCTACAACGCCCCGAACGTCCGTTCAAAAAACTTCTTCGTCGCATTCATGTGCTGCTCAATATCGGTCTGCAGATGTCTGGCGCCAGCTTGCCAGTCGTCGGTGGTGTAACCGACGCGGCGGGCGAGGAAGATAAATGCATCGGAGTCAGGCGGCGGGAGCACTCGATCCTTGGCATTGCCTCTAACCATCCGTAGTCCGTCGATGAGCATACGGATAAAGAAGTAAGCCTTGCGCAGATTCTCCCCGTCCTGCCGCGTCACAATCCCGCATTCAACGAGCCCCGTCAGCGCTTGCATCGTGTGGGGCGTGCGTAACACAGGGAGCCTGTGGCCGTGCATGAC
>SPAW01000055.1 GCA_005239465.1 Nitrospira sp.
CAGCAAGACGCTGTTTGGTAAAGGCGGCACAGAAATTCTCGGTGGTCTGACAGGCCACCTGAAAGAGACCACGGACGAGTTCGAACGGCTCGGGATGATCATGGATGAACAGACCGTCCAGGCGGCCGATGATTTCGGTGATCAGGTCGGAATGCTGTCGACACAGCTCCTCGCGCTGGCCGGGAAAGCCATTGGGCCGTTGCTGCCGATCCTGAGCCTGTTAGTGAACGGGTTCATGACGATCGCAGACGGGATTATGAGCGTGGTGTCCCCGGCGATCGATTTCGTCATGCGGGCGTTTTGGAACCTGTCGATTCAACTCGATCGGTTCATGATCTGGATCTTGGACGCGGTGAAGAAAATTCCGCTCCTCGGGAAGCATCTGGGGATTGCCGACACGGCGATCACCTACTTCGCAGACGACGCGAAATATGCCCAGACCCAACTCGACAAACTGAACGGATCGGTGGCGGTGGTCGCCAAGACGGTCTCGAGCGAGGCGACGCCGGCATTACTCGGGCTCGGTGAGACCACGACCAAGGCGGCCGATGCAACGCAGAAGCTGACTGCGGAATTGCGGCAGTTGACTGAACGGTCAGCGGCCACGGCCATTCTGGACCTTGAGCGGGCGTTCTTTGCCGTAAATGCGTCCGGTGAGGCGAATCAGGCCGTGATCGATGAGGTGATCGAGCGGTATGTGAAGCTCGCCTCGGTGGCTGGTACGGACGTATCGCCCCACCTACAGGCGCTATGGCGAGACACGCTCGCTGCACAAGAACAGGCGAACGTCAGCATCGAAACCTATCTCAGCACGTTGCAGCGCGTCGGCGACGTGGATGTGCGTCCCCCGGATCTCCCGAGTTTCCCTGCCCAGCCGAGTGGCCCGTTTCAGTCCTTGCCGTGGGTCGACGCCCTCGCGCCGGTCCCTGACCTGGATGGCCCTGGACGTGCGGCCGGTAGCAGATTTCTCGCGGGGTTCGGCGAAGTGCTGAAGGACCAGCTCGGCCCGACATTGATGGCGGCATTCACGGGTGGCGGTGATGTCCTGAAGTCGGTCGGTGGATTGCTCGGCGGTGAGCTCGGCAAACGTATCATCAGTAAGTTCAGCGAATCCTTTAGCTCAAGCGGACTCGGCAAGGTGTTGTCATCGGTATTGCCAGGTCTCGGGTCGTTGCTCGGGCCGGCCCTCTCCGGCATCGGGAAGTTGTTCGGGAAGCTCTTCGGCGGCGAAGGCAAGAAAGTCAACGACATGCGTGATCAGTTCATCGCGGCTGCAGGGGGCCTTGATGCGCTGAATCAGAAAGCCGTGGCGGCGGGGACGACCCTCGACAAACTGCTCGCGGCCAAGAAGGTGAAGGATTTTGAAGCGGCTGTCTCAGATCTCAACGCGACGATGGGGGAGTTTGCCGCTGAGCAAGCAGCAGACGCGGAACGCCTCACGGCGGCAATCGAGAAGTATGGCTTCACGTTTGAGGAACTCGCGCCGAAGATGCAGCAGTCGGACTTGAACAGCCAGGCCAAGGAACTGATCGAGGATTGGCGCGTGCTCACGGCGGCATTCGAAGATACCGTACCGGTCAATGCGAAGATGGGCGACTCGATCAACGCCTATCTTGCGACGGCGCTCAAGGTCGGCGCCGAGATCCCCTCCGCGATGAAGCCGATCCTCCAATCCATGATCGATCAAGGACTGCTCACCGACGAAGCGGGCAACAAGATCACAGACCTCGAGGCGAGTGGGATCAAGTTCTCCGAGACGCTGACGGAGGGGTTTGACCGCGTCGTCGAAAAGCTGCAAGAACTGCTCGACAAGATCGGCGGGGTGTCGTCAGGCCTAAAGGATATTCCGCGCGAGATTGACGTGGGCGTGAACTATCGCGAAGGACCGTTTCCCTCACCAGACCGATTTTTACCTGGCGACGTCGCGGCGGATGGCCTTCAAGGCTTCGCGCACGGCACGGGCGGTCAGTATCTGGATTTCGGTGCTGGCACTCCGGTCATGCTGCACGGCCAAGAGCGCGTGATGACGCGCGGCGAATCCAGTGACCGAAACGGACTCGTGCTGAGTGAGTTGCAGGCAATTGGTCGACTTCTCCGGACGATGCCCATGCTGACGCGGGACATGGTGCAGATTGCGATGGCACGCTGATGGCCGTGACGCCGACGAGTATCACGGTGCAAGCGATGCTCAGCGAGAGCGTCCGCAGCATCATGATGAACGAACAATACGTCCAGGCGATCTGGCCGTTGTCTGAACTCAAAAGCACGGTCGCCAAAGATCTCTCCCCGAACGATAACCGAGGCACCTATACCGGCTCTGGTTTCACACGTGGTGTAACAGGTGATCTTCCTGAAGGCAACCTCGGTCTGACCTTTGATGGCAATGGCTACATCCTGATTCCGGACGATCTGGTCTCGACTGGTAGTGGTGGGATGTCCCTGCGAGGTGGGTCGATGGACATTACCTTCTTCATGAAGACCTCGACCAACGATGCAACGCTGAGGAATATCGTTTGTAAGCAGCTTACGAACAGCGCAGGGAATGGCTATCACGTGGCCATGCAGAATGGGGCCATTGAGTTCTACCTTGAAGTAGCTGGCGTAACAATCTTTAACTTCCAGCGCGGTGCAGTCGCCGATGGTGCATGGCACCTCGTGCACTGTTACTACGATCCTCCAGGACTGGAAGCTGAGATCTGGATCGACGGCGTGCAGAGTGGTGCCACGGTTGTCACGACCAACACCGATCCGGCGTATCAGGCTGTTGGTTGCTATATTGGCACCTTCCCCGACCTGGCTGGTGATTTTATCGGCACGCTCAGTTATGTGATGCTTGGCCGCGAAGGCCGGACCAGCCTGTCGACTGAGATTCAGGCCGCGCGGAGCTGGACGGATCTCTCAGCCGACGTGATGTATCCCCTCGAGGCGGTTGCTGGCATCCAGGGTCGTGGCGTGAT
>SPAW01000056.1 GCA_005239465.1 Nitrospira sp.
GCTATTGCTGTCCGTGCAGGAAAAGTCCGGTTGAGGACCAGCGCGAGAATGGACATGTTTCGCCGGCGAAGTGCGGCGAGCGTGAGCAACGCGTGATTGATTCCGCCAAGGCCAGCCCGTCCGACCACGATCGTGGGCAACTTCATTCGATAGATGAGGTCTGATATGTTAAGTGACGCCGTGATCGGCACATGCACGCCGCCCACGCCCTCCACCAGCAGAACCTCGTGACGTGATCGGAGAGTGCGGAAGGCTCGCATGATAGTCGGCAGTGAGACCGTTCTTTTCTCAAGACGGGCTGCATCCAGCGGAGCCAATGGCCGGCGAAAGACATAGGGCCTGATCTCAGCGAGCGCATCGCTGCTTCTTGCTGCTGAACGGAGTCGTTGGGCATCGGACCCGGCGTCAGCGGATGACGACACACCTGTTTCGATCGGTTTCATCACCCCGACTGTGTACCCATACCTAACTAAGGCAGCCGCCAAGGCTGCGGTGACCATCGTCTTTCCTACGCCGGTGTCTGTCCCTGTTATGAAGACCCCGTACTTCATGGACAAGGGCTGATGGCTGATGGCATATGGCGTATAGCTTCTGAAAAACGCTGCTTCACGTCACTTCCCAATCCGTCCTCGGCCATAAGCTATCCCCTCGACGGAGCTCGGCCTGCGACGAGCTCAGCCGAGTCGGGCCCTGAGCATGTCGAAGGGCAGCTATTTGCCATACGCTATATGCTCTTCGTTCAAAGGTTCCTGCTGTCGCAGTTCCATACTTGTCCTGAGACATCCTTGAGCTGCGCCAAATGCACAATCGTGCTTGCCGCTTCTTCAATCGACGGCGGACGGCGAAGCGCATGGTCCATCCAGCCTTCAGCTCCCGGCATCGTTCCCTCGGACAAGCCCGTCTTCTGCCAACCAGGCAACACAAGATTTACCCGAACATTCTTCGGTCCCCACTCCCACGCCGCCGTTTTCACCAATCCGATCAACCCTGCTTTTGACGCCGCATACGCAGCCTGTCCGGTGGCCCCATGAAACCCCGCATGGGAACCCACCACAACGATGGAGCCGCCGTCGCAGGCGAGCAGCGCGGGCGCCATAGCACGAAGACAGTGAAACGTTCCCGTCAGATTCGTCGCCATCACCTCAGCCCAGGCGTCTTCCCGTTGACGCAACAGCAGACTGCTCTGTTCAATCCCCGCATTGCAGACGAATACCGGCGGCCCCGACACGCGACTGCACAATTCGTCAATCATCAGTTGAACAGAATCAGGTTCCCGGATGTCCGCTTGATAGAGATCGCCTGCACCACCAACCGCCACGACCTGTTGGAGCGTGGATTCCGCTGCCTCCTTGTTCCGGTCATAGTGGACGCCGACATACCATCCGATCTTACCGAACGCCTGGCTGATGGCACGGCCGATGCCCCCGGAGGCGCCGGTAATCAGCGTCGCTGGGCGATCCCTCGATTTGCCAAGTTGGTTCGTGGCTGACGGCTTCTTTGACGGCAGACGTTTCATGCGAATTCGGATTATGCGAGGAGGGGCGGGTGAACGCAAGCCTGAGTGGAAGGAGAAACCTTGAAAACCGTTTGCTTGCTGCTTTTGGGATTCCTATGGTACCGTCAGTTGCTCACCGGCTGGAGAACGCACCTCATGTTCGTACACAGACTGACAACGCGACTGCTCCTAGCGGGAGGAGCCTGTCTGCTGCTGGGGTTGGGCATTTGGCCTGCAACTCTCGGCGCCAAAGAGCCCATCGCGATCGCCCAATCCGCCGACTACTTTCCTGACGCGGTCGGAAACCGCTGGACCTACCGTGGCCAGATCACGGAGGGCCCGCTCCAAACGATTGACAATAAGTTTTTCACCAATGTCTCGACGGTCAAAGGAACCAAGACGATCAAGGGCGTCACCGTCACCGTCTTCCATGACACAAACCCCGGCAATCATGGCCCATCAGACAGTTTCTATCGCCGAGACGCCGTCGGCATCGTCTATTACGGATCTGATCCCGGGACACCGCTGGAAAAACAGATTACTCCCTACCAGATTTTTCGATTCCCCATGAATGTCCCGTCGTCTTTCCAACAGTTCGATCGCACAGGTCTTGATTTTGGTACAGACATGGACCGTGACGGCACCGATGAGAAGGTGGATGTGCGCGGATGGAACAGCCTGGTCGGCCATGAGACGATCACGGTGCCGGCCGGCACCTTTCACGATGCCGTCAAAGTTGAAGCACGGATGACCATGCGCATTCATCTGTCGGGTGGCCATCGCACCGCCGCCGGAACAGATGTGATGACGGCCTGGTTCGCGAAGGACGTCGGGTTGTTGAAGTATTCGGAGCGGCAGGAGTTGTCGGCCATCAAAGAAGATCGCGGCGTCTTTACGGAGATCACGGAAGAACTCGAAGAATACGAGGTCAAACCCTCCAAGGACTCACTCAGTCGACTCGAATCCCCGTCGGAGGGTATTTTCACTGATCACGCGGGCGACCATGAACTGAGCCAGGTAGTCCTCACCACCGGCTTTCGCACCCATCCCTGAGAATCGGTGCCCGCCGAACGGTTGGCGACCGACCAGCGCACCGGTAATCGGCCGGTTCAAATAGAGATTTCCCACATCGAACTGTTCGCGCGCCGTCGCGAGGTTGGCCGGACTCCTGGCATAGACACCCCCTGTCAGCGCATAGGCGGTCCCATTCGCCAAGCGAATGGCATCCGCAAAGCTCTCTGCCTTCATGACCGCCAACACTGGACCGAAGATTTCTTCCTGCGCCAGACGGTGATGAGATTCAATATCGGCAAACACTGTCGGCCCTATGAAATATCCCTCCCGCTCGACCGATCGCTGCACAAGCAACCGACCTTCCTGCTGACCCTCGGTAATAAATTGCCGGATGCGCTCCTGCGCGCGCGCATCGATCACCGGTCCCACCCGAGTGCCTGGCTCCGCCGGATCGCCGATCTCCAGACTCAGCACAGCTTCTCGCAAGCGAGCGACGAACGGATCGTATACAGCGCGATGCACGATCGCGCGTGAGCAGGCCGAGCACTTTTGTCCAGCGTAGCCGGTGAACGACGTCACCACACCGGCAATCGCCTCATCGAGGTCCGCGGTCTCGTCAACGATGATGGCGTTCTTCCCGCCCATTTCGGCGATCACGCGTTTGACCATGGGCTGCCCCGGGGCGATGTGCGCAGCTTCATTTACAATCCGGAGCCCAACGGCTTTCGACCCTGTAAATGCGATCGTGACAACGTGCGGATGCGAAATGAGCGCTTGGCCGATCTCCGGTCCCCCGGGGAGACACATCAAAACACCTGGTGGGACACCAGCCGCAATCAAGATGTCCGTGAGCAGACGCCCCAATCGAGACGACCGTTCCGACGGCTTGAACAATACCGCATTGCCTGCCACCAGCGCCGCCGCAACCATGCCGGTTGGGATCGCGAGCGGAAAGTTCCAGGGCGCAATCACAGCTGTCGCGCCGCGTGGCCCATAGACACGTTGGTTCAATTCTCCCGGCCGATCGCCTAAACGCGCGGGTCGAGCCAGGCGGCACATCTCGTCCCCGTAGAATCGGAGGAAGTCGATGGCTTCAGCCACATCGGCGTCTGCTTCCCGCCAGGGCTTACCGACTTCAAAAATTTCCCAGGCGGCGAGTTCAAAGCGGCGCCGACTCATCTCTGACGCGGCCTCACGCAGGATCCCCGCTCGCGCTTCAGGAAATCGCCGTCGCCAACTGTCGAACTGGGCGAGTGCTTGCTGGATGGCTCTGTCGAGATCGGCCACAGACGCGCTCCGCACCTGCGCCACCATCTCATCCGGTCGACATGGATTATGAGATTCCAGCCATGGACCCGTAAGCGTCAGATCTGAGGAGTCCGCTTCCCAGCGACGCCCCAGTTGCAACCGAACTGAAGCAATCCCACCCTGCATTGCGCTGCGGACATTCGCAAGAGAGAAATCGCTGTGCGGTTCGTTGGCGAAACCCTGCGCACCGCTCGCTGTCTTGTCGTCGGAACGATGGGCTAAGGCTGCCGGGGGAGCGAGGAGTTGAGTTAATGGTTGAGACTCCACATACTCTTTTCGGAGAAAGGATTCGTTCGACGTATTTTCCAGCAGCCGCCGAACCAGATACGCCATGCCGGGCAACAGCCGGCCCACAGGGGTGTACAACCGAACGCGACGCCCAAGCTTCACCATGGCCTGCTGAAAGGGCTCGGCCATGCCGAAGATCATCTGGTACTCTCGCGCCTCGGGAGCCAAACCGACCGACTCCGCGCTGGCTTCGACCGCCGCCAACGTGCGGAGATTGTGCGTGCCGAACGCGGGGCGGATGAGATCGGCGTATTGAAACAGCACACGAATCAACCGCTCATAATTGACGTCTGTCTCCGTTTTCTGCTCGAAGAGGGGAACCGGCCAGCCGGCTTGCTGATACCGCACGATATCCGAATCCCAGTACGCCCCCTTCACAAGTCGTATGGTGATCGGGACACCACGCGTATGAACCCACGCCATCAAATCCTGAATGTCCCGTTCGGTCTCCCGATGATAAGCTTGCAGCGCGAGACCGGCGTAGGGATAGGCGCGATACGACGGCTCGGCAAAGAGCCGCTTAAAAATATCCAAAAGCAGATTTTTCGTCTCTGCCTGCTCCATGTCGAAGATCAATCCGGCGGGCAACGACAGAGCCCGATCGACCAACGGACGGAGGCGCGCTGCCACCGATTCATAACTCCCATCGGGATCGATCGGGTCCAGTCGCGAGGAGAGCGCCGAAATTTTCAGCGAGAGCTGCACGCGTGGTACCGGCCCAAGATGATCCTGCTCGAGCAGAGGTGCGGAAGGCCATGCTATCGCGGCACGCCCCAACCCGGTCAACGCATCCAGACAATGGTCGCGATACTGATCGGCCTCCTGCTCGCTGATCGTGGCTTCCCCCAACAGATCGACAGACCAGGCTCGCCCTTCTTTCCACAGGCGCGACAAGACCGGAGCCGCTTCTTCAACCGAGGCTCCGGCGATGAACGTTCTCGCCATCTGTTCGACCTGTTTTCTGATCGACTTGCCGGTCAGACGTGCGCCCATGCTGGTAGACGCGAGCGCTTTCAAGCCCCACTGGAGCCCGAACAACTCGCTCCCCAAACGGCCGAAATACTCCTCGGCGAGCGAGACGACCCGTTCGTCATCGGTGATGACGGGCAGGACGTCGATGAAGCGAAACAGGCGCGCCTTGAAAGCCGCGTCCTTCATGGCCAGATTGATCACCGATTGGGACCACCAGCGACTGTCAAAGATGGTCGGGGAGAGGCCGGCTGAAAGCTGCGCAAGATGCTCACCGATGCGAAGGATGGCTGGCTCAAGCGAAGACGGCGATATCGTCATCGGTGCTCCTGGAAAGAAACGATCTTTCTGACGCATTCAGTATACATGGCGGACCATCGTGGGTCATCGCTTACATTGACTGGTACATTTTGATCCCTCGAAGTGGATCATCTAAACCTTGCCAGCGATGGGATTAGCTTCCAATCTCCGCCGTCTCAATCCGTTTGTCTTCTAGCCACGCCCTTGGCCTTCCCCAGTCGTGCCATACGAGTGATGGTCCGACTGGCCCATTTCCTTTCCCTCACTGCATCGCTTATGATGACATTCTAGTCAATTGCGTTTCGATCCTCGGCTGCGCCCTCAATAGGTGCTGTCGAGCAAAGATAGAGTGGAGGATCGATTTATGGCTGATGAACATGCCCACGGAGCTCAGCAGCCCCAGGCGAAAGATAACCTCATTCCCGGCGTGAAACATGTCATTGCGGTCAGCAGCGGCAAAGGGGGCGTCGGCAAATCCACCGTGGCAGCAAACCTCGCCTGCGCTCTGGCACTGACGGGCGCGAAAGTCGGGCTACTGGATGCCGATCTCTACGGGCCCAATATCCCGATGATGATGGGCAGCACCACCGGCCCTGAACAGAAAGACGGCAAGATTGTGCCGGTGGAGAACTACGGCGTGAAACTGATCTCCATAGCTTACCTGGTACCGGAGGATACCCCGCTGGTCTGGCGTGGACCGATGGTCCATCAGTATCTGCAAGCCTTCTTCCGCGACGTGCTTTGGGGCGAGTTGGACTATCTGCTTATCGACCTGCCGCCAGGCACCGGCGACGTCCAGCTCTCCTTGTCGCAAATGGTCCCGCTGGCCGGCGCCATCACCGTCACGACGCCGCAGGAAGTCGCCCTCTATGACGTGCGCAAGGGCATGGCTATGTTTCAGAAGGTGAACGTCCCGCTCCTCGGCATCGTGGAAAACATGAGCCACTTCGTCTGCGGACATTGCGGAGAGCGCACGGAGATCTTTTCGTACGGGGGAGGCGAGCGCGCCGCTGAGAAACTCGGTGTCCCGTTCCTTGGCCGCATTCCCATTGACCCAGCGATTCGCGACGGCGGGGACACCGGCCATCCCTTCGTCGTGGCCGATCCGTCATCTCCACAGGCCGCGGCGATTCGAGACATTGCCCAGAAGATCATTTCCCAAGTGGGCGGTACAGGCAAGGAAGGCGTCTCGATCGACAGCCTGCTCAAGAAGATCAAGCAACCTTTTACCAAAGTTGATTGAGGACTCATCACTGCGGAGGTTAGCGATGGCAGAGTTCGTACGGGTGACAGGCACAGCGGATGTGAAACCAGGTCACGGCATCGCGGCGGAAGCGAACGGCAAGACCCTCGCGGTCTTCAATGTGGAGGGAACCTTCCATGCGATCGACAACACATGCATCCACCGCGGGGGCCCGCTCGGAGAAGGGGACGTGGAAGGCAACGTCGTCACCTGCCCCTGGCATGGTTGGCAGTACAGCGTCACCACGGGCGGGTGTATCAACAACCCTTCCGCGAAGGTGGAAGTCTATCAAGTCAAGGTCGAAGGCAACGACGTGAAGGTACTTGTCTAGTTCGAGACTCGTCGCTCATGGCCTCGGGTGGGAGTTTCTGGTTTCTTGTTTGAGGTTTCAAATTTTCGTGGGCTAACTTCTGATAACTTGAAACTTGCAACCTGAAACTCGTAAGCGAGGGACGCTTCACGTTATTGAGGAACTATATGGCTGCCTCCACCAAAGATCAAACCGACATCACCGCCGCACTCGTACGGCTCTACGTCTTCTTGGCCCAATATCTCGATCGATGTTTCGATGACGCGGCGCGTAAGAGCTACCCCGATGCCGAGCTTCACGCCCATCTGAGCGAAACACGCAATCAGTTAATGAGCATTCTGGCCGTGAATCCGGTCGTCAAGAATAAGCTTGCGCAGGAGTGCGACCGCATCTTGGCACTCGGAGCGTCGTGCTTGAAAGGTGGGACCACCGACGCGAAGACACGCGAAGCCATCCAGGCTGAACGGGCCATCCTTAAGAATAAGACGATCGCGTTGAGCGACCTGGTTGCGGTTTTTCGCGCGCTGGAATAGCGCGCGACGTGCTTGGGACAAGGTATGGGGCAGGACGGTCTCGACAGGCATCAACTCGCCGGGCTCGATCATCGGGAACGGGGCTTCAGTCGTCCGGTCGAATTTGAACGGGCAGAGGAGAGCTATCGAGCCATCTTGCGGTACGAATCCACCCGCGTATGCACTGAGCCGCACCCAACGCAGGATGTCGCCCTGCTCACCTTGATCCAAACATTGCACGCCCAGGGCTACCGGCAACTGCGAACCCAGGTCAGCTTTCGTAACGGCATCTATCTCGGTTCACAAGAGACGTGGGTTGAATATCCAAATCCCCCACAACCCGAGCCCGAACCACCCGGCTTCATGGCAAGACTCTTGAGCTGGTTCCGTCCACGCGCAACCAATGAACGGACATAGTTCATGAGTTTCATCCCTCTCGACCAACTCCGATCCTCTGGTCCTGGTTCGTCTCAGGCTATCAGCCATCCCCTCGACAGAGCTCGGCCTGCGACGAGCTCAGCCGAGTCGGGCCCTGAGCATGTCGAGCCTTCGACACCGCTCAGGCTCGACCCAGAGCAGGGTCGATTGGTCGAAGGGCAGCCATCAGCTATCAGCTCTTCAAGCTCGTCTCTGGCCATAAGCCACCAGCCATCAGCCATCAGCCGCCCGCGCCTTCCATCCTGGTTCAAGGTTGAAGCCAAGACCGGCCCGGACTATCTCGACCTCAAACAAACGATGGATCGGCTCAAGCTTCACACCATCTGCGAAGAAGCCCGCTGTCCCAATCGATGGGAATGCTGGAACGCCCGCACTGCGACCTTCCTCATCTTCGGTGATATCTGCACCAGACGTTGCCACTATTGTTCGGTTGAAACGGGACGTCCGCTCGCCGTGGATCATGGAGAGCCCCGTCGTGTGGCTGAAGCCGTGCAGGCATTAGGCCTTCGTCATGCGGTGATTACGTCAGTGAATCGGGACGAATTGACGGACGGAGGCGCTGCAATCTTTGCCGAGACGATTCGACAGACCAGACAACTCAGTCCCGCATGCACCATTGAAGTACTCATACCGGACTTTGAAGGGAATGAGGCGGCGTTAGCGATGGTCTGCGCGGAGCAGCCTGAAATCTTGAATCATAACATTGAAACCGTCAGGCGGCTGTTCCCGGCGATCCGCCCGCAAGGGAAGTATCAGCGATCGATTGAGTTACTGGGCAAGGCCAAACAGCTGGGCATGACGACCAAGTCTGGATTGATCCTTGGGATGGGCGAAACGATCGGCGAAGCCCGCGAAGTCATGCGTGACTTGCGGACGGTCAATTGCGACATCATCACCATCGGCCAGTACCTACAACCAACCAGAGAGCATCTACCGGTCGCACGTTTCTATGACCCCAGCGAGTTTATTACCCTAAAAGAGGAAGGGCTCACCCTCGGCTTCACCCACGTTGAATCCGGCCCGCTCGTCAGAAGTTCTTACCACGCAGAACAACAGATCGTCCCCGCATCGTAAGGGAAGGGGTCCGGCCATGAGCCAGAACGGCAATATCCTGATCGTCAGCGCTCATCCGGATGACATGGAAATCGGCATGGGCGGGACCGTCGCCAAACTGGTGGAGTCCATGGCTGTGATTACTTCCGTCGTCGTGACGAACGGTGGCCGGTCATCGAATCCATTCGCATTGACGGAACAGCGGATGGCCGAGGTAAGAAGAGAGGAGGCCCTCCGTGCCGCTAGCGTCTTGGGGGTAAAAGACGTGATCATTTTAGACGAACCGGACGCGGCAGACCAGATCAATACCACGGCTGTCAAACGGAGACTCGTCGAGATACTCGTTCGCCTGCAACCGACCGAGATCTATACGCTGGATGAGGAACTTGACCGACATCCGGCCCATCGCCTCGCCGGTAAACTAGTGAGGGAAAGTGTCCTGGAAACCGGCCTTGTCCCGAGCGGTGGCATCTGGGCTTACGAAATCTGGGGCCCCTTCGCTACCTGGGATCGCCTTGAGTACATTGACCGCTATGTGGCCAAGAAGATGGTCGCCATCGCGGAGCATCAAAGTCAGGTGGCAACGATACCCTATGCGGAAGGAGTCCTGGGATTGAACCGCTGGCGAGCCGTGTTCGCCGATCCCAAGGCTAGCGCCCCGGCAGGTGTGTATGCGGAAGTCTTTCGACGGATCACGATCTCTCCTCCTGCCAAATGAGCTCCGTTTCTTCGCCCATTCTTTAACATCCTGCGTCTGAATGCGAGGCTACAATCGTCAGATATGGTTGTGTGGCTGGGAAGGTGATAAGCTCTCAATAAACTATCCTTCCTCAAGCAAGGCCTCGCGATAGGCTTCAGCCAAATTGAGTCCGGGCCGCTCGCCCGCAGTTCCTACCACGCTGAGCAACAAGTGGCAGGATTTTGAAAACGGCCTCTGGCGTTGATTTCGCATCGCCTCTCACTCATTGGGGCCTAACCAGGCCAAGATTCCACAATATTTGTAACACGCCATGGTACAGGCAAATTATCCATGTAGGTCCACGGAGTGTAGAAGGGGTTTCCCATTTGAGCAAGTTGTCTGACATGGCACTTCTGATCCACCGTCAGTGAATTCCACCACGTCGCAGAGAAGTACGTATTTTCAATATGGGCAAGCATAAGCTGAACGACAATTCCTGGAATACGGACTGTCGAAATGCTACGAAGTTCTAAGATGAACTCGTCTGGAGCCTTATCTTCGATCCTCCAGGTAAATACAACCACTCCGCCTCCTTCTTCTCGCACAACACCCAGGTACATAGGCTCAAGTCCTTTTGCCAGATCATGAAGGACCTGCAATT
>SPAW01000057.1 GCA_005239465.1 Nitrospira sp.
AAAAGATCCGGACTCTGCGAATTTTCTCCGACGAACAGGGGAAGATGAATCGGTCGCTCGCGGACGTGGGAGGGGCCGTCTTGCTCGTACCACAGTTCACGCTGCTCGCGAGGACGGCGAACGGTCGTCGTCCCAGCTTCGACGAGGCCGCCCGTCCCGATGAAGCCAAGCGGCTGTATGAACAGGTTGCGACGGATTTGCGGGCACAGGGGACGACAGTTGCAACCGGCGTCTTTGCCGCACATATGCAGGTCGCATTGCTGAACGATGGACCAGTGACGTTCATGTTGGACAGCCGGGAGACCCGCTCCTGATCAGTCACACTCAAGTCTGGCCGATGAGGACCGATACACTCGGCAGAGGGCCAGGCATCGGTGCCTACTGGGAATCTGCTATACTAAAGGCAAGCAGCGTCGGCCTTCGGAAGAGGTACCGATGAGAACTCAAGTTCCTCCACGGCATCCCCTGCGTCAGCTTTTCGGCGCCCTCACGGAGAAAAGCTTCACGGAACATCTCGGCTGGCCCGATCTCAATGTGACCGCGTACTTGTCCAACCTATTGGTCGACTTTACCCATACCGATCAGCTCTATAAGATCAGGAACCAACAAGATCAGCCGGTCGATACGGTCGTCGATCTGCTTTTCGAGTCAGAGGTGATGCTCGAGGCGCAATCGTTGGTTCGTGAACGGGACGTGCATCGTCATATCGGGGATTTCACCTTGTTCATGGCCGGGTTGTTTCCCGAATATCTCCGACGTCTCAAATCGGCGGGGCTCATCTATCACAAGGACTTTCTTGTGGATTATGTGAAGACGGGCAAACGGTCCTACGGGATCGTGGCGCAGATCGGCCGTGATGATTCCGAAAGCACTCCACCATTGTTCCAAAAACTGTCCGAGAATTTCGAACTCTGTGTCACCGGCTTGGGCTTCGTACGGTCCGATCTGGATCGCATGCAGAATCCTGCCTACCAGAGAGCCAGGGATCTTCTCCTGAATTGAAACCCATACGTCCGATCATCCTCTCCCATGGAGGCGCCGGTCTTCGTGCCATGACCGCTCCGCAAGCGGCGTGTCTGCGTGCCGCGTTACAAGTCGGCTATCACGGGCTCGATCGTGGTCTCTCCGCCGTGACCGCGGTCGAACAGACCATTCGCGTCCTCGAGCGAAGCGGCTTGTTTAATGCGGGGAAAGGCTCGCGCCTTCAACTTGATGGCGTGCGACGGATGGATGCGTCGATCATGGAAGGGCATGACTTGCGCGCGGGAGCTGTGGCTTCTGTTGAAGGCATCGTCCATCCTATCACGGCGGCGCGCTTGATCATGGATCATACAAATCATGTTTTGCTTGTCGGGGTACCGGCCACGACTTTCGCCAGACACTTCGGGCTGGAACGTCAACCGCGGCGGTCTCGCTATCGGTCTGTGCTCGCGACCAGCATGACCCGCACGTTTTCCAGCGAGGCCCTCCGGCTCTATCGCGACATGATGAAGGGCGGGTTGCCCCTGCGCGAACGTGTGGGGAAAGAAACAGTCGGCGCAGTGGCGCTGGATCGGTCCGGCACCGTCGCGGCCGGTGCCTCCACCGGCGGGATCGATCTCATGTTGCCTGGACGAGTCGGCGACACGCCGATTATTGGATGCGGGGTGTATGCTGATAACCAGAGTGGAGCAGTATCGATGACGGGGCGGGGCGAGGGCATCATCCGCTTGGCGGTGGCCAAGGAGATCTGCGACCGACTAAACCACGGAAAGACACCGGTGACTGTAGCACGGCTGGTCTTGAACCGGCTCGTCACTCGGGTCAAAGGGGCAGCGGGCACCTTGGTACTCACGCCCAACAGACGATTTGTCATTGCGCATACGACGCCCCACATGGCTGCAGGTTGGTGGGATGGAAAGGGCGAGCCAACAGTCGGAGACCGATTTCGATGAACAACAGTCTGTTCCATCTCGCCATTCCGATTCACGATCTGGGGGAGGCGCTACGTTTCTACGTGGATGGTCTCGGCTGCACACTCGGGCGCGCATCGAAACAGGCGCTCATACTCGGTTTGGCGGGCCACCAACTTGTCGGACATCTCGTGCCGGATCAGATCCCGGAGCAGAAAGGCATCTACCCGCGCCATTTCGGGCTGATTTTCCTCTCACATGAGGAATGGCAGGCGCTGGCCGACCGGGCGAAGGCCAAGGGTTTGCCGTTCTACCAGCAGCCGCGCGTACGATTTCCAGGTACGCGCATCGAACATCGCACCTTCTTCCTCGAAGACCCTTCCCACAATCTGCTCGAATTCAAACACTACACCCACGAGTCGGCCATCTTCGGTGAGCACGAGCACAACCAAGTCGGCGACGCCGGCACATCCTAACCGGACCGCTGCTCAGCTTGATTCTTAGTATTCGTATCTGATCCCCCCAATCACGAGTAGCGGCGTGCCGAGGGTCTTGAGCGATCCTGTTTGCGTGGCCACGTACTGCCGGTTGGTCAGATTTTCACCATTGAGGAAGAGCCGGACCCCTTTGAAAATGCTCCGTTGAAGAGATGCATCGAGCACCACAAAATCGGCGATCGGCTGGGCATTGGCATCATCAGCATATTGGCGTGAGAGATACCGGGCCTGAACCGTCAGATCAACCCAATGGGGATGACTCCATGACAGCCCTGCCGTCACCTGATGGCGGGAGACATTGGGGACAAACTTGCCTTCCCGACCGGGATTACCGGGGAACTCAGTGATCACGGAGTGGACATATGCATACCCGAGTTGGAAGGACAGGGGGGTGAAAGGGTGCCAAGTGAGCGACGCTTCCCCCCCGACCGTTCTGGTCCGTCCCACATTCTGGCGTTGAGCTAAAAGGGGGCCTTGGGTGACGAAGAGGATCTGATCCTTTACCCAATCAACGTGTCCGGATACCCTCCAACTGAGACCCAGGCCCTGCGCTTCCCCTCCTTCAATCTTGGCATCTACGCCGCTCAGCCGTTCAGGTGATAACTGATCATTTGCCGTGAAGATGAAGCCGCCAAACCCGAAACTACGGTATAACTCATTCAAGGTCGGTACGCGGAACGCTTGGTAGGCAGAAGCACCAATGCGAAACCATTCTCCGACGCGATACAGCGCAGACAATTTAGGATTGACCGCACTGATGGTGCGAGTGTCTGGTGAGGTAACAGTCCCGCTCGTAGATTCTGTCCTGGCGTTGAATTGCGTCCACCAGTCCGAGCGCACGCTCGGAGTGATGGTCAAGGCGTCGACTGGCTGGTAGATCCACTCTGCGAAGGCCCCGCCTCCTAGTTGCTGACCCCGGGCGAGGGTGTTGCCCGCCGAGCCTGTAGCAGTGAACAACGCCTCGCTCGACTGGGCAATGATCGTTCGAAGGTCAGCGCCCAGCACGACCTTGTGTTCAGGGGACAGGAGACTGACCCATTGTAGCGAGCCTCCGAAATCATTGCTGGGAATGGTTTGAATACGATCCTGGAATTCGCTGAGGCGAAGCGTGGCGCTAGGCGTAACTTGTGAGGTCAGGTTGCGAAAAGTTTGCCACTGACCGAACAGAGACACCTCGTAACGGTCACCCCGCGCGGATTCTCCAGAAAGGCTGAGCGTGGTGGATCCGATAGTGCGGGTAGCGAGGCTCAGGGGAGTGCCGAAGGAGCGGTCCTCGCGAAACAACGTTCCGCTGAGCCGAAGCGTGGTGCTGGGGGCCAACCGTGCTGCAATGGATCCAAAGAAGTGATGATGGCGTGAGTCGTTGGACCGGTCAATAGGGCCTCGCTGATCGGTCGGCAAGGTAATGAAGCCGTCACTATGATACCAACGATAGCCGAGCGTCATCCCGAGATGATCGGTTCCGACGTGAGCCGAGAGTGCTTGAGTGTAGGTGCTGAGATTTCCAGCCTGACTGTCGAGTTTGAATGTCGAACCTGCGAGAGGAGACTCCGAAAACAGTTGGACCACCCCGCCCATTGCCCAGGTTCCGTATAGGTTTGATGCGCCACCCGGAACAATCTCGATCCGTTGGATGCGGTCCGGAACAAGTCCCCAGTTTATCCATCCGCCGAATCCGTCATTGAGCGGTACACCGTCCAACAACACCAAGGTTCTGCGGCTGCCAAGCCCACGCAAGGTTAGGGCCTGTGCAGTAGGATGGTTGTACCGACTGCTCAAAAGGCTGGGCTGGACGCCAGGGACTGCACGTAAGAGATCGTCGACCTGATGTCCCCCGGAGAACGGCGAGCGAGCGATCTGATCCCTCGTAAGCACGGTCGCGGCCTGGGCGACCGATTCCAGCGGTTCGGGCGTTCTGGTCGCGGAGACGATCACATTAACCGTAACAGGTTCAACGGTTTCAGTTTCTGCGGGGGCAATTGAGGGTGCCGCTGCTATGAGCCAGCAACAGAAAATGGCTCGGAAGAAGATGATCTCACGAGTACCCATGAAGTCACTGATTCTATTACTGTGACGGACTTGATGCGTGAGTCGAGACTTTGTGCATCAACCGAAGAATACGTTGGTGGCGACGTGTCAGGGCGGTGGTCTTGCGAATGGGATCGTATCGTTGAGGAGACGGCAGAATGGCGGCCAGCCAGGCGGCTTCGTCCGCAGTGAGTTCATCGGCGGATTTTCCAAAATGATGACGAGCAGCGGCCTCTGCGCCATAGACCCCGCGGCCCCATTCCGCCACATTCAAATACAGTTCAAGGATGCGCTCCTTCGTCAGACGATGTTCGAGCGATCGAGTAATCAAGGCCTCACGAGCTTTGCGTAACAGCGAGCGCTCGGAGGACAGATACAAGTTTTTGGCCAGTTGTTGCGTAATGGTACTTCCGCCTCGCTTCATTTCTCCTGCTTCGAAATTATCGATCGCAGCATCTCGTATGCCTTCCCAATCGAACCCCTCGTGGATGAAGAACGACGCGTCTTCTGCGGCGATGACGGCTCGTTGCAGGTGGGAAGAGATCTGCGAAAGAGGCACCCACGTCCACTGCCTCGGGGTCCCGCGTCCATATTCGGATGCCCTTGCCTGACGGCTTTCCATGAGGGCCGTCGAGGTCGGATTGTTTCGGGCGAGCGTTCCCACGTCCGGAAGGGTGATCAGCCACGTAAAAGCCAGCAGGCCGAGCGGGAGCCCCACAATCAGTGTGCTCCAAAGGAATAGACGGGCAAATGTCCGGCGGCGGGTTGACTTAGGCATGTGGGGTACGTATGTGTAGCGGCGCGAGAAGGGAGGGAAGTGGTCCAGCTTCTCGCCTTGAATCCTTTGCGTTTAGCCTTGTGGCGGCATGAAAATCTTCTCAGCTGAGTTTATCAAAAGTTGCGTCGTTCCAGAACAGTTTCCTCCCGGCGATCTTCCGGAGATTGCCTTCGTGGGACGTTCCAATGTGGGCAAGTCTTCATTGATCAATTCGCTCCTGAATCGGCGGGACCTGGCGAAGATCAGTCGGACGCCGGGAAAAACGAGGGCGGTGAACTTGTTTCTCATCTCGACGTCCGATCCAGATTTGTCACGATTCTACCTCGTGGACCTACCGGGCTATGGGTTTGCCAAAGTCTCCAAGTCGATCCGCGCACAATGGGCGCCCTTGATCGAAGCGTATCTCAGCGGCCGGACCTCGCTGCTCGGCGTCGTTTTGCTGGTAGAGAGTCGGGTGGTAACCGACCAGGATTGCCAAACCATCGCCTGGCTCCGTTCGATCGGCCGCAATCCGCTTGTTATCGCGACCAAGGCCGACAAGCTCAAGCCCAGCGAACGTGTGCGCTCCCTCCGACAAACACATCTGAACTTGGGGCTGGTCGAAGGGGAGATGCTGATTCCGTATTCGTCGGTGACCGGAGACGGACGGGACCGCGTCTGGGGAGCCTTGCGGGATCTGGCTAAAACTTGATCTCGATATAGGCCTTATTTTTCAGATCGACCAGCCAGGATTGAAACACGTCTTCGCTTTTCTGCTGAAAGACCAATTCCTGGATCTCAAACTTCACTTCTTCGAACGGGCGAAACTGCTTGGGTTTCTTTTCATCCACTCGAATGATGTGAAACCCTTCGGAACTCTCGATAATGTCTGAGATGCCGCCCGGAACGAGGAAAGCGATCGCCCGTTCGATCGTCGGCAAGAGTTCGCCCTGCTGCACCAACCCGAGTCGCCCGCCGCGCGAGGCGTTGGGTCCGTCTGAATATTGCATGGCCAGATCCTCGAATTTCTCACCACGCTTCAATTCGTCCATGATCTGCCGTGCTTTGGCCAGTGCGTCGGCGGTCCCATCCGAGGAACGCGGCTGAATGAGGATTTGGCTCAGCGTGTACTCTTCCGGAAGGGCGAATCGGTCGCGATGCTCTTGATAGTACCGCTTCATTTCGGAGTCCCCGACCACGACGCTGCTGCGCACTTCGCGATCTACCACTTTCAGAAGCGTCAGCTGATCCCGCACGTTTCGCGCGTGAAGCGGGTTCGACAGGTCGATGGTTTCCCCCTGCCGTTTCATATGTTCGACGGCTTGCTTCACTTCTTGGTCGGAGACCACGACTTTTCGCGCCTTGGCCTCCTGCAGCTGCAATCTCCGCTCGATCATCTTCGTGAGCGCCATGTACTCCGCCATTTTCAATCGCTGTGCGAGTTCGTCGCCCCGGTGCTGCCGGGAGATACGCGCTTGCTCCGGCTCGAACTCACGCTTCACATCCGACAGCATGATCAGGTCGGAATTCACCACGGCGACGATGCGATCTTCGAGATAAGCCGCCGAAAAGGTCGGCGGCAGCGCCAAGATTCCGATCAAGGCCAGAGTGGCCTTGAGTGGAACCAACCGATCCTGTCTGAGCGAAACGGGTTTCATGATCCCCCTACAACCTTTCACAACCGACTGAGAACTGGAAGCCAAAGAATTGTACACGAAACGAGTAGGCCTTGGGGAGAGTGAAGGGGAGCTAGTGTTTGCCCGTGTCTTCCGTGATATAGCGGGACGCGTCGGCGAGACGAATCGTGGCATTCGCCCGAATATCGGCAATGACTTCTTCAAACCGTTTGCGACGCTTATCCGCCAGTAGTTCCTGGCGGAGCCGCTCTTGCGTCGCCAAGTCGGTCTGGATGATTTCCTTGTCGAGAGGCGTGATCATGACAAGGTAATACCCGCTGACCGTCCTGATCGGAGCGCTCACCATCCCTGGTTTGAGGGTATGGATGACGGCATCGACTTCAGGGACGACGAGGCCCTTTCGGTAGGGACCGAGATCGCCTCCCTTCGCTTTCGTGTTGTCGTCTATCGAATAACGCTGTGCAAACTTGGCGAAGTCTCCTCCCCGGTTGATCTGCGTCTCGAGATCTTTCGCGGCCGGAAAATTTGGCAGCAGCATCTGCGAAACCTGAACCTTCAACGGGTCCAAGAGTTCGCGCTCATGGATCTCATAGTAGGCGTCGAGTTCGGCTTGCTTGAGTTCCACCTTGGACTGGAGTTTGTCCTTCAACAGTTCGTCGAGGATCAATTGCTCTTTGTACCGTTGGGCTTTATCGCGAATGCCGTTATTCTGATCAAGCCCTTGACGACGGGCTTCCTGCATCAGCAGCTCTCGCGTGATGAGTTCGTCCAGGAACCGCCGCTTGCCGCCTTCCTTGTCATAGCGGGATCGGGTCGCCTCGGACAATTCGCCCCATCGAACGTCGAATTCGATTTGCGTGATGGCTCGTCCATTCACCAGTGCGATGACCGGCTCCTCCTGCTGCGTTGTGCAACTTGAAAGCCCTATCCCCAGACCGGCCAGGATGCCGATAAGTAACAGAGACATACGGGAGGTGCCATGATCGGCGATGAGGGAGCGGAGTGATATCATGAGCCGTGGTACATGTGGGTCTTGATCACGAGCGTATCGCATCCTTTTCGATTGTGTTGGTATCACAGGGGCTGAGGCTTTGCAAGGTTGTGTTGAGTTCCGAGAAGATCGCCGGCCAGTCCTCATGCGGCATCTGGATTTCGAACGAGAGGGGGCTGAGGAACCGCAAGCGTTTCTTGAGCTGATCCATCAACCGGTGGACGGCATCATCAGGAATCGCGGTTTTCGGACTCAACGCGATTCTGACCGATTGATGATGCACTTCGATCGAGGTCAGACGCAGCCGTTTGGCTTGGATCCGGAGGTGCATCACTTCGAGCAGCCGTTCAACCGGCTCCGGCGGGAGTCCATAACGATCCTGGATTTCTCCGTGCAGCAACGCCAGCTCGCCGACTTGGCTGCAGGCCGTGAGCCGTTTGTAAAGGGACAGGCGTTGGTGCGGATCGACCACAAAGAGTTCGGGGATGAACGCCGACACAGGAAGTTGCAGTGTCGGGTCCGGTTCGTCCTCCACGACGTGGCCCTTCAGGCGTTGGACGGCATGCTCGACCATTTGCATGTAAAGATCCAGGCCGATGGCGGCAATGTGGCCGGATTGCTGTTTGCCCAGCAGATTGCCGGCACCGCGGATCTCGAGATCTGCCGCAGCGATGCGGAACCCTGATCCGAGCTCGGTGAACTGTTGAATCGCAATCAGTCGTTTCTGTGCCTCGCCCGCAAGCGTGCCTTCATCGGGGATCAGGAAGTAGGCGTAGGCCTGCTCGCCCCCGCGTCCGACACGCCCGCGCAGTTGATAGAGCTGCGCGAGGCCGAACATATCGGCCCGATTCACGATGATCGTGTTCGCGTTCGGGACATCGAGGCCGGACTGGATGATGGCCGAGGCGATCAAGACGTCCGCCTCGCACTTCACAAACTTCAGCATCACCGCTTCCAGCGGTTTGGCATCCATCTGGCCGTGCGCCATCACCATGCGGGCCTCCGGAACCAGTTGGTGCAGCCAAGCACCGATCCGCTCCATGGTTTCGACCCGGTTGTGCACGAAAAAGACTTGGCCCCCTCGGCCAAGCTCGCGCATGATCGCGTCGCGCACAGCCTTGTCGCTCAAACGAATCACCTCCGTCTTGATCGCCAAGCGGCCGGCCGGCGGTGTATCGATGATAGAGAGATCGCGGACGCTCGACATGGCCATCTGAAGGGTGCGCGGGATGGGGGTGGCGGTCAACGTCAACACGTCAACCTGTGTACGGAGTTGCTTCAGCCGCTCCTTGTGTGTGACGCCGAACCATTGCTCCTCGTCGATGATGGCGAGACCGAGATTGCGGAACGCCACATCTTTCTGGAGGAGCCGGTGGGTGCCGATCACGACATCGATGATCCCGGCGGCGACATCCTTGAGAATCGCTTTCGTCTCTTTGGGCGATTGGAATCGTGAGAGCAGTGCCACGCGGATGGGAAAGGGAGCAAACCGTTCGGTGAAATTATTGTAGTGCTGGTGGGCCAGCAACGTCGTAGGTACCAGCACCGCCACCTGGCGATCATGCTCCACGGCTTTGAAGGCGGCGCGCATCGCGACCTCTGTTTTGCCGTACCCGACGTCTCCGCATACAAGCCGGTCCATGGGCTTCGTCGATTCCATGTCGCGAACGATGTCTTCGATGGCTTTGAGCTGATCCGGCGTCTCCTCATATTCGAAGGCCGCCTCGAACTCGTGATAGAGCGTACTGGCCGATCCATAGGCGTTCCGCTTGACCAGCTCGCGGTTGGCATAGAGTTCGATTAATTCTTGGGCCATCTCTTCGATGTCCTTCTTCACCCGTGCCGTTGTCTTGGCCCAGCTGGTGCCGCCGAGGCGATCGAGCCGAGCGGCGTGGCTCTCCGCTCCGCTGTAGCGCTGCACGTGATTCAGGCGATCGAGCGGGACATAGAGCTTGTCTCCGCCAGCAAATTCCAGGATCAAATAGTCGCTCTCGAAATCCTGCACGGCGAGGCGCTTGAGCCCGCGGTATTTGGCGATCCCGTGTTGGACGTGGACCACATAGTCGCCTACATTGAGGTCTTCCAATGAGGAGAGGAAGGTGGCCGTTCTGCTTTTTAGCTGGGGCTTGTGGCGCGCTCCTTTCGCAAAGAGCTCTTCTTCGGTCAGGAGCGCGAGGCGAAGATCGTCGGAGAGGAATCCGGCCGACAGATCGCCGTGCAAGACATAAAAGGGGAGCTTGCCCATACTGCGGCGTGACCAGGCCGACGGCTTCCATTCGTCGGCGGGGAGATCATGTTCTCGAAGAAGGGCCAGAAGGCGATCGACCTGCCCGCGGCTTCGGGCTACCAACACGACCCGATGATCGTCCCTGAGGCGTTCCAACAGGCTGAGGGTTTGGCTGAAGGGCGTGCCTCTGATGCCCAGCCCGATACTGGCTGGCGTCTGTCCTGAAAAGGAAAACGTCGGAGTCCAGGAGGCGTCCGGTGCTGCCAAGGGCTCCAAGGCCACCATGGGCCATGCGCCGGCCTGTCGCTGAATTTCTTCCCAGGTCAGAAAGAGTCGTTCTGGAGAGGGATAGGGTTGTGCGGTGTCACGATCGGCATGACGAAGATATCCGTCGTCGATCTTCTCCCAGGCGGTCTCACACGTCTCCTGCAAGGCGCCCGGCTGATCGAGGACCAGGCAGGGAGGAGCGGCGAGATAATCGAACAGCGTATCCATCTGGGGATAGAGGTCGGGGCCGCGCCACTCGGCATCCGGAGGAATCGGCGCGAGTGCATCCGAGGCGTCAACGGGGCGGAGGAACTCCCGCGCGGGCAAGACCCAGCCTTCGTTCAATTTCTCGATCGAGGTTTGCGTCGAGGAATCGAACAGGCGAATCGATTCGACCTGGTCGCCAAGAAATTCGACTCGGATCGGATTGGCATAGGAGGTTGAGAAAATATCGACGATGCCGCCGCGGATACTGAACTCACCGGGGATTTCCACGACAGACACGCGTCGATAGCCTAGGCGGAGCAGGCCGGTTGTGAGCGGTTCCCGCTCACAGGTTCCGCCCGTCTCGAATCGAAGTATGGCCTGTTCGAACGTTGTGCGCGGAATCAGGCGATGCATGGCGGCGACGACCGAAGTGACCAGCATCGTGGGCGGGGTGGTGCGCAGCTGGTGGAGCGTCGTCACCCGGTGCGCGATCAATCCCACATGAGGCGCAGTTCCCTCGTAAGGCAGCGTTTCCCATTCCGGGAACCATGCGAGTCTGTCGACCGGCAGGCTCATGAGTTCGTGAAAAAAACGCAGATCGTTGAAGATCCGCTCGGCGGACTCGTCGCTGGGGGTCATGATGACCCACGGACGAGACTGGTCCGGGATGTTCTTCTGAGCTTGGGCGAGCAGCGTCAGCGCGCAGGCCGGCGTCGATCCGTGCAATCCCACAAGGCAGGCACGGGCCCGGCTTTGGCTCAGTGCCGAACGAAGAGGAGCGAGCCATGATATGGATTGGGCGCTGGTCTCAGACACGAATCACTTCGAGGTTGACCGGATGCGTTGAAGGAGTGCGGTGGTGGACACACCGGGGATCAGCGGGATGGTGTGTACCACGCCGCCGCGGGCTTCGACGACATCCCATCCGACGATTTTATCCGGAGCCCAATCGCCTCCCTTCACCAACACGTCCGGTTGAATGGCAGCGATGAGGCGCCCAGGATCGGGTTCTGCAAACAACACCACGAAATCAACGCAGCCCAACGCGGCCAGTACTTCTGCCCGTTGCGCCTCCGGCACGATCGGCCGGTCCGGTGCTTTCTCAAGGCTACGGACAGAGGCATCGGTATTGACTCCGACCACAAGTAGATCGCCCAACGATTTCGCCGCTTGGAGATACCGCGTATGGCCAATGTGCATGAGGTCGAAGCATCCGTTGGTGAACACGATGCGCTTGCCCTTGGCGCGTTCCCCGGCAATCACGGATATAAGCTGTTCTTGCGATAGAAGCTTCGTCGACATGGCCCCATCATACCTGGCTGTTCTTTCCAGGGAAAGAGCAGCAACGAATGGGATCCTGCTGCGATCCATTCGACCAAGTACGTCGGCACACGAGATCCGGCTCGGTTCCAGTCTCAAGTCGGGACAATAACGGACCTATACAGCATAGGGGTGTGGGTTCGACCAACGAAGAGGTAGCCATCGACCCGCTCATCTTCAACGGGCTTCGGGAACTGGCAGGTGACGAAGCGCCCGACTTTCTGATTACACTAGTGGGCCGTTTCTTGAAAGACGTCCCTGAGTCGTTGGAACAGATGCGACAGGCAACGGTTCGAGGCAATCTGCACGAACTCGCTCGCCTGGCCCATCGACTAAAGGGCAGTGCCGGTAACTTGGGCGCGCTAGGGATGGCGCGGCTGTGTGAACAAATCCGTGCGGCGGGAGAAGCAGCCGCGTTCGAGCGCGTGAGCGCGCTGCTGGATGAACTCGAACAAGAATTTGAGCCTGTGCGGGCTCAACTGTCGCGAGAGGCAGCGGGAGCGGAGAACATTCAAGGCCCACCGTCTGAAAAGAGTAGGGAAGCTGCCTAGCCCGCATCATTCATGAAGCTTCTGCTGCAAGCGCGGATACGCGGCTCTTGCGCGTGAAGCGTCGTTCGTGAAGCGTCCCTCGATTGGACTCGGGACGGTGAGCCAGCCGAACTGTGAAGCGCAGGACGGAAAGAATGTGTCTGTATCGTCGCATGCGAGATACGAGATACGCTTCACGAGGAACGCGCGTTCGGGCGGTGTCGCGACGAACCTTCATGAAACATGCGGGCCAGCCAGGCGCCGTTTCGGTTCCAGCTCGTTGAATCAGGCCAACGCGAGGGTCAACTGCTCGGGCGCCCTGTCGCATCCTTTTAGTCGAGGGGACGGGCTCCGCTTTTCCGACTGATTAGCTGCGCGACGGACGGCCTGATTCGGCGATGGTCGTATTTCGGGAATGAGTTCCTGCAATGTACCGCGACAGGCTCCACAGTGATGACGCTTTGGCTCGATCGTCTTACGTTGCCGACGGTATACACGTCCACAGTTCCGACAACACCAGGCAAATCGCGACAAGGCGAGCACTTCTTTCTGCAGGGAGTGGTATGTAGTGATGGCCACCTCACCTGAGCGATTCATCTCCGTCATCTTCCGCAGAAAATCCAACCCGTGATTCGGCCGCCGCTTCAGCACATCGAACTGCCACTGGTGGATCATTTCATGGGCGAGGGTATTGAGGAGCTCCTGCTCCGCGTAGGGCGTCCGTTCGGCGAGCCGTTCCAACAGCGGGAGAGAGATGCGGATCTCTCGACGGCTGCGGCCTGTGGCAGCGAGCTGTGGCGATCGCGGCCCGCCGCAACTGGCGAACATGCCGATCGAGGAGGTCAGGCGCCGGCTCCAGACAATGGAAATCGGCGGCAACAGGCCGGCAAAGTACCGCGCATTCAGGTCACGCCATCGGGCCTGCAGCTCTTCTGGAGACAGCACGACCACGGCGACTGATGTGGCGAGATTCCGTTTCAACCCAGTTCTTCCACCACCGCTGCGGCGAGCAGCGGCAGCATGATTTCGTGGTGGCCGGTCAAGGAATACCCCTTGCCGCCCTTCTGTGTTGGGCGCCGAACCACGTTGGTCTGCGGGCGGTAGTGGGAGAGAAAATCCATATCCACAGTGGTGATGTTCGCAAGCGGGTGGCCGAGGTTCCGTCCCAACGACACCGTTTTCAGGAACACTTCGGGCAGAATCACGGCCGATCCGACATTCAGATACACGCCGTCTTCCATGCCGGCGACGACAGCTGCGAGGCGTCGGAAGTCGAGAAGCGATGTGGCTCCGATGGCTGCTCCATCGGCGGAGGGGTGCATGTGGATGATGTCGGTCCCCAGTGCGACATGCACAGTCACAGGCACGCCAAGCCGCGTGCCGGTCGCCAAAATGCTCGTGGCTCTATTCGGGAATTGATCTGTGTTTCGGTTGATGTAGTGCCCGATGGCCTCGCCGAGCCCTTCGCCGTCTGTGGCTCCTCGGCTGATTGCCTCATTGAGGATCCGTCCCGTTTCTTCCGCCATGCCAAATCGGCCGTCGTCGATTTCGGCGTCGACTTCTTCGGAGGTGTGGCCCATCAAGGCCAATTCAAAATCGTGGATGATCCCGGCCCCGTTCATGGCCACTGCGGTGACGATGCCTCGCTCCATCAAGTCCGTCACAATCGGGGCTAGACCCACCTTGATGACGTGGGCGCCGACGCCGACGATCACGGGTCGGCCTTTTCGATGAGCGCTCGCGATGGCCTGGGCCACGTCCCGAAGCGTCTTGACCGCCAGGATGTCGGGCAGGGCGGCGTAGAACTTCGTGAAAGACCCGCCGCGCTGCCAGGGTGTGGCGAAGTCGGACACCCGCACCTTGCTGTGGCGTTTCTTCAACGGATAGGTCTTGAGGTCCGATACATTGATCGGCGGGATCAAGGGAGGCGCGGGCCGATTCGGGGGAGTCCGATTAGGACGTTTTGCCAAGGAGCTGTTCCTCTGAGAGCTCGCACAACACATGGCCGAGCGTAATGTGGCTTTCTTGAATCCGGGCCGTGACGGTGGAGGGGACGACGAACGGATAGTCTACCAGCCCGGCGAGTTTGCCGCCGGTCCCGCCCGTCCAGGCGATCGTCGTCATCCCGCATTCACGAGCCGCCGCGACGCCTTTCAGTACATTGGGAGAATTGCCGCTGGTGCTGATGGCGATGGCGAGATCGCCTTTCTGGCCGTACGCGCGAACCTGGCGGGCGAACAGTTCATCGTAGCCGTAGTCGTTGGCGATGCAGGTGATGGCGGCAATGTCCGTACCCAGGGCGATGGCGGGCAAGGGCGCGCGCTCGCGCTTATATCGTCCGACAAATTCCGCCGCGATGTGCGCCGCGTCGGTGGCGCTGCCGCCGTTGCCGAAGAGCAGGACTTTGTGGCCGTCGCGAAAGGCCTTCGCGATGAGTATGGCGACCTGCACGATGCGGTCGGCGTGCTCGCGGGCGAATTGCTGTTTGACGCTCGCGCTTTCTGAAAAAGCGTTGAGGACAAAATCTTTCATTGCGCGCGATTGTAGGCGAGGTGGTCCATCCTGTCAAACCAAAGACACGACCAACTGTGTCGTCGTCCACCGAATTGAACAGGCCTAGGGGCAATGTTATAGTCCGCGCGTGATGGCACAAGACCAACCCATCAAAGCGCTCGTGATTGCGTTGACGGATGATGTCGCAGCTGCGGAGTATTCGATCAACAGGCTCAAGCCCGACGCGCTGTGCTTTATCTTGCCGGAATCGAGTAAGGCGCTGGTGGAGTCGGCGGTACAACCGAAGATCGAGCAGATGCCTCGGCGTTGGGACTGGATCGTGATGGCTGAGATCGGCGAGTTTACCAACTGCTATCAGACACTCGCCCGGTCGCTTCCCGATCTTCTGCGAACCTGGGAAGTGCAGCCTGGTGAACTGGTCGTGGACATGACCGGAGCAACGCCGGCGATGGCGGGCGCGCTCACTGTCGTGACGCTGCCGTGGAGTTCTCGGCTCGTGTCGCTCGTTCCGGCTCGCGAAGGGCTCGAGGGCGAGCCAATCAATCTGGGTGGAAAGACAGTCGTCTGGACACAAGGCAATCCCTGGGATGAGGTGGCAACGGTATCTCGCCGTGAGGGCTGTGAGTTATTCAACCGAGGTCTCTTCGCCGCCGCCGCCAAACTGTTTCGCGAGGTGGAAGTGCGGGTGAGTGGTGGGCAGAAGCCGCTCTATCGGGCGTTCGCTGATTTGGCCGAGGGCTACGATTTGTGGGAACGGTTCCACTACCGCCAGGCCTGGGACAAACTGAAGACGGCGACCAAAGCGCTCGAAATGGCGTCGCTCTGGGGAGGGCCGCCAGGATTGAAAGCTGTAGTGCTGCCCATCAAAACCAATGCGGGCTTCCTTGAGAAGCTCGTCCTCGACCCAGCTGAGGTCAAGGAATCTGTGGCGCTGGATCTGCTGGCACATGCGAGCCGGCGGCTGCACGTTGCTCATGATCCGGAAGCGGCGATGGATGCGCTCGTCCGCGCGCTTGAAGCCTTTGCGCAGCGCCAGTTATTCAAGTCGCACAAGATCAAGAGCTGGGACGTGCAGCCGGAGCAACTCCCGCAAGCCCTTCAGGAAACCTGCCGAGTCTGCTATCTCGAAGACATCGATGGCAAGTACAAGCTGGCTTTGCAAGCGCAGTTTCGTGTGCTGGCCGGATTGGGCGATCAATTGGGCCAATCCTTTCTCCGCGAGTGGCCGACGATGAAGCCGCTGCTCGACGCCGCCAACCATGCGGTGCTGGGACATGGCTTCGAACCGGTGAAGGCTGAACGGGTGCAGCAGCTATACGATACCGTCGTGAAGCTATCGGGTGTCAGTGAGACATCGTTGCCGAGGTTTCCGGTTTTGAATCTCTAGATGCCGTCGCTCGTGAAGCGTGAAGCGTATCTCGTGAAAGAGGTGGCGCACGAATCGAAATGGACAAGATCAAAAACTTTCGAGATCTCGAGGTGTGGAAATTAGGGAAGGAAATAGTGCTCGACGTGTATCAATTGACCAAAAGATTTCCTCAAGATGAACTCTATGGATTGGTCTCGCAAATGCGCCGTGCCGCTGTATCAATCGCGGCGAACATAGCGGAAGGATTCAATCGAAAGCATAACGCAGAGTATCGCCAGTTTCTGTATATCGCTCTTGGCTCCTGTGCAGAGATGGAGACTCACATTGAGATCGCTCATGATCTGGGTTTCATTGCGGGAACTGGGCAGGACAATCTGTTAGAGAAGCTCGACCACGAGTCTAAGATGCTCAGAAACCTCATTAAACGGCTTTGACGAGATACGCTTCACGAGATACGAGTTCTAACGTATGCGAGATACGCTTCACGAACGACGAGATACGATTGAAATTAGAATCTTCTACGAGGATACCGACTGCGGCGGCGTGGTGTACTACGCTAACTACCTCCGATACTTCGAACGGGCGCGGACCCACTATCTCGAAGAACGAGGGCTGTCCGTCGCTGGAGTCATGAACGAAGGGACCGTGTTTGTCGTCGTCCATGCGGAGGTGGATTATCGCTCACCCGCTCGGTATGGCGACACATTGGTGATCGGCACGGTCATCTCAGATATAAGCCCCGCCTCATTCACGTTCGCGCATGTTGTGAAGGAGAAGGGCAGCGGGCGAGTGGTCGTAGAGGGGTCCGCTCGTCTGGCAGCGACGGGTGGTAACGGAAAAGTGAAACGCCTCGACAAGGCAGTCGTCGCCGCGCTGCAGTCCAGCCCGCAGACTTCATGAAAACTTCTACTGCAACTGCCGACACGCACCTGAGCGTTCTTCGTCGTTCGTGAAATGTCCCTCGATTGGACTCGGGACGGTGAGCCAGCCGAACCGTGAAGCGCGAGAAGGAGGGTGTCTTCGTCGTTCTTTGCGAGATACGAGATACGCTTCACGAGGCACGCGCTAGATGAAGGTTTCGCTGAAGAATGAGGGCTGTTCTACAAGGAGTCACTAGCTGGATAAACTTGGAACCTAACTGGCCATCACCGATGTTGCGATCGGTTTCATCGTCCTCGTCTGGCCGCTGTTTTCGGAGAATCCGTCGGATAAGAACAAGAAGAAGCCGTCACTATCCCGTGAACCGTCCGTTCAATCTCGGTCTTCACCATCGCCGAGTTATTCAACGTTGAACTTTAGCGGACCGGCAAATGCACAGCTTTTGGCGATCCGCTGTAGCGCTTTGTTCGGCTCTCAATGTTTTTTCCAGTAAACAAGGCTTGTGCCGCTGATATTGCGAAGTCCGTAGCCTTCTCGCTGCTCCAGCTCATCAAGCGCTTTCGTGACATCTTCCCAGATCCCGTAATCGTGCCAGACCACTACCCCGCCCCTCTTTGCTATATCCATGGCAGCCCGGGTGTCAGACATCACGTTATCATAATTGTGAGAACCGTCCACAAAGACCAGCGAACAAGAGTCTTTATATGGTGAGTAATCAAATGCCGCTGAGTCGCCAAGCAACTGATGAATCTTTCCGACGGCAGCAGGATAAGTCTCTCGGTGCTTTTCGTAGCGCGAGCCCGGCGTGGGCTTGTCGACCATGTGCCGCTCACCTTCTGCAAGAGAAAACATGGTCTCGAGGTCGGGTGGTAAGTCGAGTGTATAAATCGTGCATTGCGCTGGTGAATTCAACGCGAAGTTAAGTGTCGTTCGGCCGTCAAAAGTGCCGATCTCAAACAGGTTGGTACCGTCTCCACAGTCAGCGGCGAGTGCAGACAAAATGCCGAGCTCACTGATCCGCACATTCCCATTTTCTTTCTCATGCTCCCAGATTTTAATGGCGCGTCGCTTCGTGCAGTCCTTCCACGAAACTTCAGGTAGCTGAGTATTCTGGAGGAACCGATCTGACGTTCCCCTGATATGTCTAAAAAACCTCCGCCATCGCCGTGACAGTCCAGAGAGGGGCAGATAGATACGTGTGGCGAAATACCCGTGATAGAGCGCTTTCATTAAAAATTGATCCATGCCGAACTATGTCGTATCTGGGTGCGTCGAAGATGCCTATTACTTTGAGGGGGTGGATAGGACCCGTACGATATCCTGCCAGGATTGGGAGAGAAGTCCAAGGGGTTTCTTGTGGGTCTGGAGTGAACTAGGACCGCGGCTTCGCATAGCCTTCTTGAGTAAGCATCTCTGCCACATTCTGCCCATCCAGGAAGACATCGGCCACGAGGCGATCGTACACATCCCGGCCATGCGGCTTGATTTGCACTGGTCCGCTACGTAGTAATTCTTCCAACCGTTGCTTGGCCGCCTGGCCTTCCGGCTCGCTCAATTCCGGTGTGTCGATACCTCGGAGTCTGATGCGCTCGGACCCGACACGAACGGTATCCCCGTCGATGGCAAACAACTGCTGAGTGCTCCGGAGTTTCGTAGCTTTTCTCGATAGAGCCCGAAGCGTGGAGAGGTGGGAATGTTTTTGGTTGGGAACCAATTTGTAGCGTCCTTTGGGAAGCCGGCGCGGCCGGCTGTCTGGTGGACGGGGTTGGCGGTGGCGTTTGAACATTGGGAGGCGATCCGGGTTTCGCTCACTCGACGACGGATTCCAGCAGAGTTCGCACTGGAGTGGGATGGTCGATTCGGAGTCGGACTTAGACAAGCGCTCGGCATGGGCCGATATTCCCCAGGGGCTCACGCCGATCAGAAATAGGATTACACCAGCAATGATGGTTAATGGTTGGGTATGCATGCCACCCCGTTCACGCACAGGTCGTGCCACGAACCGATCGGTTGACAATGATCAAAACCACGTGCTGGAATGCCAGCGAATATCGTCGTTCGTGAAGCGTCGTTCGTATCTCGCAAAAAGAACCATTCGGGTTTCTCATCAACGAGATACGCTTCACGAGAGACGAGCGACTAATAACGGAGGCTTACGTCATGGATATGATGGGACGCGTGGGGCTGGTCGAGATTCCAATCTTGATCGCCCCGGATCAAAAAGTCTGGATGGATCGCATGATTAAGGAAGGGAAAATCGCTATTCCTCCTGGCGGGACATTGGAAAAAGGCTCCCTCTATTCGATGTTTATCCGCATGCTGCTCCACAATGCAATGGAAGAACAGAAGCGGCAGGAAGTGCTGGATGCGGAGGACGAGGACGACGAGTAGAGACGCGTGAAACGTGAAGCGTATCTCGCCCTTCGGTGTGACTCAGGGCCGTGAGCGTATCGAACGGTGAAGCGCCGACCAGACTCCCGAGCTGCTTCACTGTATCTGAACGAACCGATTCTGTATCCCGCGAGATACGAGAGACGAACGACGAGCGACGGTTGTTAGAGGCTCTTAAAGGCGGTGTGCGCGGCGCGGATGGTTTTCTCGATATCTTGCGTGCTGTGGGCGGTGGAGAGAAACGCCGCTTCGAACTGTGACGGGGCGAGATAGATGCCCTGTTCCAGCATCTGGTGGAAGAACTTGCCGTACCGCTTCGTGTCGGATTGCTTCGCTGTATTCCAATCCACGACCGGGCCCGGCGTGAAGAACGCCGTCAACATCGAACCGACTCGGGTTTGCGTCAATGGGATGCCTGCCTTCTTCGCGGCCTCACCGATGCCTTTGGCCAAGGCCGCTGAGCGCTCCTCAAGCTGCTTATAGACTCCTTGCGCCCTCAACTGTTTGAGCGTCGCCAGTCCCGCTGTGACCGCGATCGGATTTCCGGACAGGGTTCCAGCTTGATAGACCGGTCCCGACGGGGCGATGAGATCCATAATCTCTTTTCGTCCTCCGTAGGCGCCGACGGGCAATCCCCCCCCGATGATCTTTCCTAGCACTGTGAGGTCTGGCTTGATGCCGTAGAGCGCTTGGGCTCCCCCATAGCTCACGCGAAATCCTGAGATCACTTCGTCGAATATCAACAAGATATCGTTATCTGCTGTCAGCTGCCGGAGTGCCGACAAAAAGCCGGGAGCGGGAGGAACGACGCCCATGTTCCCCGCGATCGGTTCGAGAATGATGCAGGCGAGATTATCTCGGTGTTCTTTGACGAGATGTTGGACGGCGCGAATGTCGTTGTAAGGAGCCGTCAGGGTATGTTTCGCAAAATCCTCCGGCACGCCAGGCGAATCGGGAATCCCCAGCGTGGCCAAGCCTGACCCGGCCTTCGCCAGCAGATAATCGCTGTGACCGTGGTAGCATCCTTCGAATTTCAAGATACCGTCGCGCTTCGCAAATCCTCGAGCCACCCGGATCGCACTCATCACCGCTTCCGTCCCGGAACTGACGAGCCGGATCTTCTCCATCGAGGGAAACGCGGTGCGAATTTCTTTCGCTAGCGTGACTTCCAATTCCGTCGGGGCGCCGTAGCTGGTGCCCTGCCCCGCGGCTTTCTTCACCGAGTTGATCACGGCAGGATGCGCATGTCCCAAAATCATCGGCCCCCACGAGAGCACGTAATCAATGTATGTATTTCGGTCAACATCATAGAGCCGCGACCCTTTGGCGCGCTCGATGAAGCGTGGCTGTCCCCCGACGGATCGGAAGGCGCGGACGGGGCTGTTCACCCCGCCGGGAATGAGCTGTTGGGCTTCAGCGAAGAGCTTAGCGGACCGAGCGGTGTTCATGACGGGGGCGCACCCTATCACGCAAGGTGAGAGCCGGTCAAGAAATCTACCATCGAGATAACAGTGCCCATGCGTGCTTCACATGAGGCCTAAAAATGTCCCAAGAGATGCATTTCTACTTGGTCCGATACAGCAGCGTGAACAGCGCCTCTACTGGAACCCGCAGTTTTCGACAGTTTTCTCATTCGTCATGTTTCTTTAACTTGGGCGTAATTCTTGCTGGTTATAAAGTCTTACAGAAGAGAAACGAGACGAACATGAGAATCATCTATTCCTGGTGTCGCGGAGAAGGTCAAATCGGACTCGTCGATGAAAAGGCTCCGTTGGAAGACCGACGTGAGACGCATAGCATCTGTATGGCGCACCGGATTGCGGTGCAAGCCCGATGGAGAGACACTCTTCGAGTATCAGAGGGGATCGGTCGGCAGCTCGCTTCGGTCAGCGCGGTGAGCGAGATGTCGTCGTCGGACGGTGGCCGCCATTTGGCGCCCTCGGCAACTCACTTCTGGGTCGGTCTCAAGAATCTTACGCGCAAAGCCCGCGCGTAGCCTCGTTATCAAGTTGATCTCAGACATTCACAATTGTTTCTTTCGTGGGGATTGGCTCACGGCACGAGTGGTGCGTCCTTTAAGCTTCGGTGTCTCTGGCTCGGTGAGTGGCAGCTCCTCCAGCCCCCAATGTTTCCGCTTCGACTTGCCTTGCCGGGAGACCCCAAAGTAGACATGGAAGGGGGCGCGTCGACCATCGGGCGTCTGTCCCTTGCTCCAGGCCTCACCCGCGTCGTTGAGGACTTCCAGCAGCGTTTCGTACTCTTCGTCATCGTCGGGAATCACAGACTGTGCATCGGTAATGAGTACGACGTATCCCTTTGCGGGAAGCCACTCCAGATCGGCCAGGCATTCCTCCAGCGCGTCCCAGTTGTGACCAAAATAGTTAGGAAACTCGAGGGCTCGTGCGAACTCATTGAAGAGGCCCTCCGGAGTTTTGCATTTCTTTCCTTGAACGACGCGGAGCGCAAATCCTGCGGGAGGTTTGACCAGGGCCGTGGCGGTCGACCCCGGAGGTGTGACAAGGAGGGATGACCACGGAGCTGTGGCGTTCTGTAGATGGGCATATACGTTCTGTTTTGTGGCCATGGTGATGTTCGATCGATCTTGAATATTATTAGTTGAGGGGCGCAAACGTTCGGTAGCACTCTCCAGTGTAGTACGACTTCCCGGTTCGCTGCTCGATCACGATCCGTTCGGCATCGCGCGCGCGGTCTCGTACTTTGGGGTTGATGTCATACTCCCGATATCGACCGCTTGGCAAGCGCCGTTCCCGGTTCTGAAAGTCGCGCCATCCGACGTAGCCCGGAAGTGGCGTACCGCTGCACTCATCCAGCAGCTTGAGCAGGTCGCGAACTTTCTGGGGAGGCGGTGTGGACGGCGCGGCGTCCTCTGTTCCTACCAGCGGTCTGAGGGTGGTTCCGTGAGGGAGTCCATTGCCTACATCGGCTGCGATAACTGGGAGAACCCATGCCATGCCGGTCGAACACAACAGGAAGAGCGAGAGCAGGAAAGAAACCACATGGCCCTGAAGTCGTCGATGGGTGAGCACAGGTTCTCTTACCTCGGTCAAGCGTCGAACGGAGAGGGCGGGACCGTAGCATGTCCTCTCAAATAAGGTCAAACAGGCGCAGCGCCAGTTCGCATGCTTACCTGGATGTCTCCATCTCCGTTTGCTAGAATAAACCGGGACGGGGCTGATGCTCATAAGAAGCAGCGCATCGATCCTTTTCGTGAGACCATTCTGAGATTCCCGCGACGATCGATGCAGAGCGAAGGACGATATCTGTGCGGAACCTACACGTTGTTTATGGGATCGGCCCGGTCCACCGGAGCTTTGCCGTTTCAATCACGCGGTCCGTACGCTGCGCCCTTACCATTACCATCCTCGGTCTGATCGTGCCCGCGAGCACGGGGCTCGCCCAGAGCGGCTCGCTTGATCGTTCTCCGGCGGAAATCGTCAAGCGCTATGTGCTTTTAGATCAGAAGGGCGCCCGCTTGGACGCCATGTCGTTCGACGTACTCGCGCCCTATATTAATTGGAAAGAAGAACCGGCATGGGGCCGTGTCGTGGTCATCCTGGAAGCCGATGTTCCGGAGGACTACCGGAAGTGGGAAATCATCAACAAGCTGGAAGTGGTCATCCCAGTCACATTTCGGGTGCTGGGCTCCGTCTATTTCGAAACAGCGGCTTTCGTGCCGGAGGAGAAAACAGAGGAGGTTCGCTTTCACGTGGAGGCGGTGCGGAGCAAGTGGCGCATCGTCGACCCGGTGATCACTCCCCACATTGGACTCAAACGGATGTTGAACTTCGTGCGTGAAGCCGAAATCCATGAGCAGGATGCGGCGCGGCGCAGTGCGCTCGCGGCACTCGGGGACTCCTTGCGAAAGGCGAAATGATGGCGAAGACGTCCGTGGACCTGCTGATTTTTGACCTCGACGGCACGCTTATCGAATCCAAATGGGATATTGCGCAATCCGTGAACTTGACGCTGGCCGAGTTGGGATTGCCGGAACGTCCGGTGGAGGAAATTTTCGGTTTCGTCGGCGATGGGATAAAGAAGCTGCTGCGTCTCGCGGTCGGAGAGGGGAATCAGGCCAGCTTCGAAGACGCCTTGAAGATCTTTCGCGGTCACTACCTCGAGCATTGCCTGGATCGGACGATCTTCTTCCCCGGCATCGAACCGATGCTGCAACACTTCTCTCACAAACAGAAAGCGGTTGCGACCAACAAGTCGATTGAATACACGCGCGTCATTTTGAACGGGTTGGGCGCGGAACATTTCAACTATATGGTCGGCGGCGATAACGGATTCGGCCTCAAGCCGGAGCCCGGGATGTTGCTGCACGTTATGGAACAATTGAACGCGCCAAAAGAGCGTGCGGTCCTCGTGGGTGACAGCACGAACGATATTAACGGTGGCCACAACGCGGGCATCCGTGTCTGCGCAGTCGGCTACGGGATGGGAAATCGGGACAAAATGGCGGCCTGCAAGCCAGATTGGTTCATCGAACGACCGGAAGAACTCATGGAGCTCTTTGGATGATGACTCAACCGTCACTCGTATCTCGTGAAGCGTCTCTCGCCGAACGGACGAATCTATGGAGGGCCGACGTGAGAAGACCTGGCTCGCTCCTCAAGAATCAGTCCTCTGTCTTCACCGCGCTTCACGCTTCACGCTTCACGGTTTTCTTGCTTGCCACGGCTCTCAGCCTGAGCCTTGCGCATGCCGGGTCGCCGAGCCTGGCCGAGCGTGTGATCGAACACAAACTCGCGAATGGCTTAACGGTCCTCATGGTCGAGCGTCATCAGATACCGGTCGTCTCGATCAACATCACCTTCGCGGTGGGCGGCATCAATGAGCAGGTCGGGCAGACGGGTCTTGCCCATTTCTATGAGCACATGGCCTTCAAGGGCACGCGCACGGTCGGCACGAAGGACTATGAAAAAGAAAAGCCCATTCTGGAAGAACTGGCTCGCGTCGGAACTGAGCTGGAGCAGCGTCAGCGTGACCTGACCAAAAAGAGCGGTGGGGCGACAACCGAGGAGCAGGCCGCCATCGAGTCCCTTCAGAAGCGCGTCACGGAACTGCAGACCCAGGCGTCCCAGTACGTCGTCGGCAATGAAATGGCTCTGCTCTATCAGCGCCACGGGGGAGTAGGACTCAACGCCTCAACCGGCAAAGACCTCACGCGCTACACGATCAGTCTCCCGGCCAATCGCCTCCTATTGTGGGCCGCCATCGAGTCCGATCGTATGGCCAATCCCGTGTTACGCGAGTTCTACAAGGAGCGCGGCGTCGTCATGGAAGAACGGCGCTTGCGCAACGATGACAGCCCGAACGGTTTGCTGTTTGAAACTTTCACCTCCGCGGCGTTCCGCGCGCATGGGTATGGAGTTCCGACCATCGGATGGGGATCGGACATCCTGTCGTTGACGCCTGCCGAGACCGAAACGTTCTTCAAGACCCACTACGGGCCGAACCGCGCCACCATTGCCTTGGTCGGCGACTTCAATCCGAAGGAAGTCATCGCCTTGATTGAACACACGTTCGGGAAGATTCCTGCAGCCCCTGCCTCGCCCTTGCCGGCGACCGTGGAGCCGGAACAGCGGGGCGAGCGGCGGGTGGAAGTGGAGTTCGACGCCGAGCCGTCTATTGTCATCGGGTATCACAAGCCGGGCCTGGGACATCCGGATGACGATGTATTCGATGTCATCGATGCGGTTCTGACAGATGGCCTCACCTCTCGCCTGCACCAGAAGCTCGTGCGGGAGAAGCACCTTGCAGCCTCGGTCAACTCGGATGCGAACTATCCGGGCGTACGTGCGCCGAATCTGTTTATCCTCACGGCCACGCCGCTGGCGCCCAATACGACGGCCGAAGTGGAAGCCGCGATCTATGAAGAACTGGAGCGGCTGAAGCGGGAACCGGTCTCACCCAAGGAGCTCGAAAAAGTGATCAACAATTTGGACGCCGACCTGGTGCGCGCCCTGCGGTCCAATAACGGCCTAGCTTCTCAACTCGCGCTATATCAGACGGTGGCCGGCGATTGGCGCTACGTCCTGAAGTCGCGTGACAAGGTTGCCGCGGTCACCGCCGCCGATGTCCAGCGTGTGGCGGCCCAGTACTTCACGAAGTCGAATCGCACGGTAGGAGTGCTGGTGAAGAAGGGGAACGGTAACACCATGGCCGCAGTGCCGGGCAGCGAGGTGACGCAATGAAGAGCGTGAAGCGTGAAGCGTCGTTCGTGAAGCGAAAGAGCCTCTTGATCAGCGTCATCGCCGTCGCGCTCTTCCTTCCTGCTCTATCAGTCATTGCCGGTGATCTTGTCTTGGAAGATCCTCGGACGATGACCTTTCAGCCTGTTGAGTTCTCGCCGCCGGAGCCGGAGCGGGTCGTCCTCGACAACGGGATGGTCGTCTATCTGTTGGAAGATCATGAATTGCCGTTGATCACGATCACCGCATCCATGCGAACAGGGGGTTGGCTCGATCCGGCCGACAAAGTCGGCCTGGCGGCCATGACCGGATCGGTAATGCGCACCGGCGGGGGCGGAGGTCTTTCGGCGGAACAGGTCGATGAAGAGCTGGAACAGTTTGCGGGGGACGTCAGTATCGGCATCGGCAGGCAATCAGGTTCCGCCTCGCTCGATGTGCTGAGCAAGGATCTGAAGCGGGGATTGCAGATCTTCGCGGGGCTCATTCGGACGCCTGCGTTCGATCCCGCGCGCGTCGAATTGGCCAAGCTGCAGGCCATCGAGGGGATCCGCCGCCGCCAGGATAATCCGGGCTCCATCGCCAGCCGCGAATTCGTCAAGGTGCTCTACGGCGCCGAGCACCCGTCTGCGCGCGAGAGCTCGATCGACTCGGTGAAGCGCATGACGAGGGACGATCTCATTGTATTCCACCGCAACACGATCCATCCGAACGGGACGATCTTAGGCGTCACCGGTGACTTCAAGAAAGACGAGATGCTCGGCTCCCTGCGCGACATGTTTGGAGATTGGAAGAAGGGAACTGTCCCAGAGCTGAAGATTGCCGATGTGCCGGAGAGTGAGGTGTCGAGGCCGACGGTCCGGTTCATCAACAAAGAAACCTCGCAGACCCATCTGCGAGTGGGTCATCTGTCGATCAAGGAGAGCGATCCCGATTACGTCCCATTGGCGATTGCCAACGACATCTTGGGCGGGAGTTCGTTCCGTAGCCGGCTCTTCAACGACGTACGGACGAAGCGGGGACTGGCCTATTCCGTCGGTAGCCGATTGAATACCGGCGTGCACGATCAAGGCGTGTGGCTGGTGCGGGCCGAGACCAAACTTGCCTCTACGCAGGAGGTCATCGGGCGGTTCATGGCGAATATCGAGCGCATGCGCACCGAGCCGGTGAGCGATGCAGAGCTGGCGGAAGCGAAAGAAGCCTACGTCAACTCCTTCGTCTTTTCCTTCTCCAGTCCGTCGGCAATCGTGAGCCGACTCGTAGAGTTGGAGTATGACGGACTGCCCAAAGATTTTCTGCAGCGGCTGCGCGAGAAGGTGGTGAAACTCTCCAAGGAAGATATCCTGGCGGCGGCGAAGAAGCATCTCCATCCGGATCGCCTGAAAATCGTCGCGGTCGGATCGGGCGAGACATTGCCGAAAGTGCTCTCGACCTTCGGCGAAGTGAAAGAGATTATGTTATCACCAGAAGGGTGAAGAGGGAGTGGCAGGCGCTGCTCGGTGCATGCGTGCAATAAGAACCATCCCCACCACCGGCCTTAGAGAGAATTGGTTTAGAAAGACAGAAGCAAAACAGACGGAGTGATGACTCGGCATGCCCTTAGAAGACGACTTTTCTGACATCCTGAAGAAGGCACGCACAGGACAGGGGCTCTCGGTCGGTGATGTCTCGCGTGTGACGGGGTTGCCCGGCGGAGATATTTCGGCGTTGGAACGCGGGGGCCAGGCGCGGGACCGTGCGGAAGTGCGGGCGCTGGCGAAGGCCCTGGGTCTTCGAGCTGAGCCGCTCGAACAGATCGCGATCGACAAGTGGGAGCCGGTTGCTCTGCATCAGCCGACGTGGGTCGAGACGGTTCAGGGCTCGATCAACGGCTACGGGGTGCAGGGATACATTCTTCACGACGAGGGCGAGGCCGTGCTGATCGACACCGCCTACAATGCGCCTGCGATGCTTGAGGTGCTCGGCAAGCGCGGGTTCCATTTGGTGGGGATTTGCCTGACGCATGGCCATGCAGATCATGCGGATGGGATCGATCAGATTCTGAAGCATCGAGAAGTGCCGGTCTATCTGGGACCGGAGGATGTGGAGTTGCTGAATTGGCGGCCACGGGCGGATCTGCTCGCCGTGTCGATAAACGGGCGCGCCATCAAGGTCGGCCGCCGGACCATTCACTGTCTGGCGACGCCTGGCCATACGCCTGGCGGGATGTGTTATCAGGTGGATGATCACCAGCAGCCGGTGTGTTTCGTCGGCGATACGCTCTTTGCCGGATCGATCGGCCGCTCCAACCCGAGCAAGCTGTACTCAACACATCTCAATTCGGTGCGCAAGCTCCTGCGCTCACTCTCGCCGGACCATCGGCTCTTGCCCGGCCATGGTCCTGCCACGACCGTCGCAGAAGAACTCGATCATAATCCGTTCGCGACCATCGTCTAACCAGGGACTCCATGGACGGTTTAGAACGGAACAAACACCGGGACATTCACAGAGATATCGGTGCGGGCGGGGGGCAGGACGCCATCACGCAGACGTTCGATCCCGCGGCGGACGATAACGAAATAGAACCGTCGTTTTTCTCGAAGTGGACGCTGCCGATCGGACTGTTTCTGCTGACCGTCTTTACCACCTTGTGGGCCGGCGCCTATCAGGCCTACAGCGGGCCGGTCCACGGGCCGCTGAATTTTCTGCTGGAATATCCTGAAACGCTCTGGCGGGGAATTCCCTTTGCCGGCGCGCTGCTCTTCATTCTCACGACGCACGAACTGGGACATTATCTGTTGTCCAGGATTCACCGGGTGCCGGCCTCGCTGCCGCTGTTCATTCCAGGGCCGCCCCATTTCATCGGGACGTTCGGCGCCATTATTCGCCTGCGCGGCCCGATCATGGATCGCCGTGCGCTGTTCGATATCGGGGTAGCCGGCCCCCTGGCCGGCTTCATCGTCGCCGTCGCCGTTTTAGTCGTAGGACTGAATCTCTCGACGGTCGTGGATCGGACGGCCACGTATGGTTTGCAACTGGGCGAACCGCTGCTGCTGCAGTTCATGTCATGGCTCGTGATTGGGTCCTTACCGCCACAGTCGGACGTGGTGCTGCACCCTATCGGCTTTGCCGCCTGGTTTGGTTTGTTCGTGACATCGCTCAATCTCCTGCCGATCGGCCAACTTGACGGTGGCCATGTCGCCTATGCTCTCTGGGGAGGTCGACAGAGGACGATGGCGTACGCCTTCGTCCCGATCTTAATCGTCTTGGGGTTTATCGGCTGGCCCGGCTGGTTTCTCTGGGCCTTCATGGCCGGACTCTGGGGACTCGGCCATCCACCCGTTATGGATCCCTATGCCCCGTTGGGTCGTAGTCGAAGGATTATCGGATGGATCGCGCTCGCTGTGCTTGTGCTGACCTTTGCGCCGGTACCGTTCTCCTTCCATTAGCCGAATCATCGGCACTGTTCCACCGTGCGGAACGTTCATTGGATTTCCTTGCCCGATCCCATGCACGGTCCTAGAGTGTGGTAATGATCTCGGCAGATGCATCGACAACCTACTGTCCTAAATGTCGGGCTAGGCAGCCTGATGGGGCCAACGAGTGTGTCCGGTGTGGTATTATCTTCGCCAAGTATCGGCCGTTCGCGATGCGAGCGAGCGGCCCTTCATCCGCGGGATCGTTCACTGGGTCTGAGTGGTTGCTCGCTGCGAAGCAATGGCTGATTGAATCGGACGCCGCAGCCGATTCGTTTACCCTAGTTGGTCGGGCCGTTGTCTTCCTGCTCCTTGTCTGGTGGGGCTGGACGTTCATCATCACGCCGCTCGAAACCAACTACATCGGCGAATCCTTTCTTCATCTGATTAATCTCCCGTTCCATGAAGCAGGCCACCTCATCTTTACGCCGTTCGGCCGATTCATGATGTTTCTCGGAGGGAGTTTTGGGCAGATCCTGATGCCGATCATCTGTCTCGGCACGTTCCTCGTGAAGACCCGCGATCCGTTTGGCGCCTCGGTTAGCTTGTGGTGGACGGCGGAGAACTTCATGGACATTGCGCCCTACATCAACGATGCACGGGCCCTGGATCTCATGCTGCTGGGCGGAGTCACGGGAAAAGAAACGGACGGGCATGACTGGAACAATCTTCTCACCATGCTGGGCTGGTTGGAGTACGACCATCGCCTGGCCCACCTCGTCTACGATCTCGGCATTCTCCTGATGCTCGCTTCCTTCGCCTGGGGCGGCGTCATCTTGTTGCGTCACTATCGACGGCTCTCGCGGTAGCTATCCCAGCTTGCGCGAGTGCGGGAACTCTTTTACGATAGGCCTCCATCTGAGCGAGAGGACTTCACATGCGCAGGATACAGGCCGCGGGAGCTTGTCTCGTCGTGCATGGTTTCATCGTGCTCGCAAGCTACGTATTTGCAGCCGATCCATTGGGGCCATCTTGCTTTACCTTCGCGTTCAATGGTGCAGCCATGAAAGGAAACCAGACCGGACTCATCTGGAAACAGGAGCCG
>SPAW01000058.1 GCA_005239465.1 Nitrospira sp.
CATCCGCCTTCTCACGCCGTTACCCGGAGGAGTTCCGATGTCGAGCCCTGACCCCACACAGCCAGCCCAGCCCCCCAAACGCCAGTATGTGAACTTTGCGTTCTACAAGGTCGACCCGGCCTGGCGGCGGCTCCCGGAGGATGAGCGCACCAGGGGCAAGCAGGAATTCCTGCGGGCCGTGGAAGACTACGCCGGCAAAGTCCTCGTGATCGCCTATTCGGCGGTCGGCATCCGCGGCGACTGCGACCTCATGCTCTGGCGCATCAGCTACGAGCTGGAACTGTTCCAGGACATGACCAGCAAGCTCCTGGCCTCGGGCCTGGGTCAGTACCTTACGACGCCCTACTCCTATCTGTCGATGACGAAGCGCTCGATCTACGTGGACCACCACACGCACGAGGGACAAGAGAGCAAGCGGCTGACCGTCGTCCCGGGGAAAGGCAAATACATCTTCGTCTACCCGTTCCTCAAAACCCGCGAGTGGTTCCTGCTGACCAAAGCCGCCCGGCAGGGCATGATGGACGAACACATTGAAGTCGGCCACCGGTTCCCGTCCGTGAAACTGAACACGACGTACTCGTTCGGACTGGATGATCAGGAATGGGTCGTGGCGTTCGAAAGCGACAAGCCGGAAGATTTTCTCGACCTGGTCATGGCCCTGCGTGAAACCGAAGGCTCGCGCTACACGTTACGCGACACGCCGATCTTCACCTGCATTCGCCGCAGCCTGAAAGAAACCCTCGACACGCTCGGGGGGTAAGGCACCGGGCCAGAGATGGAGTATGAAGGGCTTTCGATCATCCGATCGAAGGCCCTTAGTTTTTCTCGGTTATGAATTCACCGTTCGATTTACGCGCCGCGCTGCTATCGATACTACTCCCCGGACTGGGGCAGCTATCACAGGGGCGGCGTTTCCATGCCCTCGCCGCTTGTCTAGCGACGCTTCTCCTCGTTGCGCTCAGTGTCTGGCTTGGGCGCATCACCGATCGGGCCGTCGAAGTGCTCGTCTTCATGGTCCTCGCCCTCCCCTGCTGGGTCTTGCAGAGTTATGATGCCTACCTGGGGATGAGTCCTAATACCCCTGACTGGCTCCGCACCTGGCGCATAATCTGGCAGCGGGGACATGACATTCGCTTCTTGGGCATGCTCCTCTTGATCAGCGTGCTTAACGACACCTGGATCATCCTGACAAACCTCGACTACCTCCTCCCCTTCTATTGCACCAAGCCGGATGGAATCCCCGGTTTCGCCATCAAAGCCATCTCACCTGCCCTTCATCTGGCCGTAGGGTACGGCTTCGTGCGTCTCCGCCGATGGGCCCTCTTCATCTACCTGGTCTATGCCACCTATGGCTTCACCAACGGAGTCGTGAACCTTACCTGTTTTGGACCGGGACGCATCCGCAACACTCTATTAGGCACAATTGTGCTCTCCACCGCCTACATCCTTTGGCGCCGAGGTACTCTGCTCAAGAACGATAGTCTGGGTAGTGGTTGAACAACCGACCTGCCCTCTTGGTTTGTCTAGTTCATCTGGTTTGTCTGGTTGCTCCGGTTTATCCGGTGAGTCATGGTTCAAACCAAATAAACGAGACAAACTAAACAAACGAGAGCAACTAGATAAACCAGAGCAACCAGTCGGCTTTGACAGCTAAACGAGGCTTGTGTTACCTCTACAGCGTCCACTTTCTACAGCGTCCACTTTGACCAACGGATCTGGTGCTTCGATGGCTGATACCACCGCTCTCTATGCCCTCCGTTTTCCGGATGGGTCCGTGAGCTTGTACATCGACGAGCTCTACGCCAAGGATCGAGGCATTGATTCTTCCAAGCTTGTGCGGGTCGAAATTCCTCGAACAATGTTTATTAGTGGCAGCGTGCAGGAAGTTCGTGAGTATGTGGCTCAGTACCTCGAGACACATCAATCGCAGACCGGCACCGCCTAGATAAGGACGGAATGACGCAAGCGCTCATGACTTCGCCCCTCACTGCCGACGTGATTCAAGAGGTAATCGCGAGTCTGCCGATTCAAGGTCGTATCATGCTCCGCCTGCTACTGATCCAGCATTTCGACGTCACGCAAGACGAAATCCTATTCATGGTCTCGGATCGCCCCGATCCCCGATGCGTCTCCGGCAAGAAACCCATTACCACTATGACGCAGGAGTCCATCACGGCGATGATCGATAGGCGGGATGAGTACCGCCAGCGCGCGCGACTCCGCCGAGAGCGAACTTGGCTCCAATGTACCGCGCTCAAGAAACTTGCCCAGACCGCAGAGACGATAGCGGATCGTGCCGCCGCGCTGCTTGCTGTCCGTGGCGTTTCTGCGGACACCATCGAGAACCTGAAATCTCAAGCTCGTGTGGCCGTACCGCGCCCTGCGCTCCGGGTGTTGGAAGAACGGTGGGAGAAAGACGAGATCTCTGCCGAGGAGTACCAGAAGTATCGTCTGGCCATCGAGATGCAAACCCAACTACGCTTCGCCGAACGGTTCAGAAAACGGCTCGATCTGGCCGAGCGGGAGCGTCATACATCCGACCAGACGACCCTGCAGGACCATGAAATCGGCCATATCTGGGGGATTCCAGCCGGCACACTCGCGGCCCGCAAAGTAAAGTTCTTATCACAGTATCTCATGGCGCTCCAAGCGAAGTTGTCGGGAATTCCGTCCGAGCCGAACAGCATCCCACCACTCGATCTGTGGAAGGAAACGCTGGAGGTCCTCTCCCGCACCCCCATTCA
>SPAW01000059.1 GCA_005239465.1 Nitrospira sp.
GGTTCGGTGACAGCGAAGGCAGTCGGGTCGAGAGAGCCCCGTAACCTGCCAAGGAGCAAGGCGAATCGCTCCGGTCGCATAATCGATTAGCGCGTAATCGCCGCTGTATATCACGTCGGCAGCCGTTCTGCCTGCGATCTTACTACTCAGTAAATGGTATAGGCTACACTCTCTGCCATAAAAAAAGAACGCACGAGGGCGGGATCGTTCTGGATGGCCGACAAGTCCGCGGTGACGCGCTTTTTGAGGGATTCATTCGTACGCAGTGGTTTCTTGGAGGTGCCGTTCTGTTTCAGGTGGTGCCAGACGAACTCATCCGGGTTCGTATCCGGCGCGTAGGTCGGCAGGTAATGCAACTCCAGTTTCCCCTCCGTCGATTGCACGTACGCCTCGACCGACTTGGTCTTGTGCGCCGGCAGACTGTCCAGAACCATGTACACCGGCTTGCGGCGGCGTTTCATGAAATCGCGTAGGAACTGGATGAACGACGCGGCGTTGAGCTTGCCCGGGTACACATTATACCAAAAGGCGCCCTTGGGATTCACCGCACTGATGGCATTGATCGATTGTCGCTTGCCCGAAGTCTTCACCACCGGCGTACGACCCTTGAGTCCGTAGCTTCGTCCCAGGGCGCTGTCCGAGCGAACTCCCGCCTCGTCCAGAAAGAAGATTTCGGCCTTGTTTTTCCGGGCCCGATCGCGCAGTTTCGGGTAGGTATCTTCCTTCCACTTCGTCACCGCGGCCTCGTCCCGTTCATACGCCCGGCGCAAGGGCTTCTGCGGCGTGATCTCCAGCGAGGTGAGTAAATGTCCCACCGAGGGAAGGGTCAGGGACACCCCAAACTTGTCCATAATCATCTGTTGAACAATCTTGCGCGTCCATAACCCAAAGTCAAAACCCCACTGCCGGGGGTCCTTTCCCACAATCCAACGACGAACCTTCTGCCTCTGCGGTTCCCTCAACTTGGGTGTCGGACCGTCCGACTTGTGGCTCGCCAACGCCGCCTCTCCACCCTTGCGATAGGCCCGCAGCCACTTGTAAAGGCTCGTGCGACAAAACCCCAGCGACTTCACCACCGCGCTCGGCTTCTCACCGTCCCGCACCCGCCGAACAGCCAGTCGTCTGAGATGTTCCAACGTCCGATGATCCAGGCTCCGTCCGTCGATCCGTTCCATACCAACAGTATAACACACGATCGAGGTGTAGTCAATACCATTTACTGGTTAGTACGTCATTCCTCATGCGGGAAGTTGCGTATAGATTCTGTTGATTGGGCCGTTTTTTCGACGAGTCGACTAGTGCGACGCGGCGTCGGTATCTGCGACTGCCGCGCGCTCCGTTGCCAAACGGGCTGCTTTTCAAGGCCAATTGGCCCATCGTCTCAGCATCGCCCCGCGAGAGGCGACGGATGCGCATACCGGTTGCGCGGACACGACACCGAGCGGGTTTGCGAGCTTAACTTGGACTCAGCCTCGGGCCAGGACCAGGAGGTTGTGGGTGAAGATGGCGGCGCCGATGGTGCTGACATAGTGTTCCCACCCTCGGTTCAAGCAGCGGGACAGTCCCAGAGCGCGTTTGAGGAAGGAGATGGTGCCTTCCACACCCGCGCGGAATCGCTGAGCGAATCGGAAGTCAGGATCGGTTTCACGTTGCCTCTGTTCCGGCGTCCGGCCGCCCTTCTTGGCGATGGCGACGAGCTCCACTTTCTTCTCCAGACGATCTATGGCAGACATATCCTGGTAATACCCTTTGTCGGCTGTGACCATCTTGGGGGAATGGCCGAAGAGTCTGTGGTGACTGGCCAAAGCGGGTTCCAGAAGCTGGTGTTCGACGGGCTTCTTCTCGAACACATCATAGTCGGTGATGAACTTGCCGCCGACTTGTTGAATCTGCATCATGTGCCCGAACTCGATGGGCTTGCCCGCCTTGCCGCGCTGGAGCAATTCCGTGTGCGGCTCGAAGATGCTGAAGATCTTCTCTTGGTTGGGGACGCTCAGTCCGTCGAGCACGCGGCGCGTCGCCTGGTCGATGACGCGCAGGGCCAGATCACGATAGTGAGCCAGTTCGCTGGCCAGATGTTCGGCGGTGGCCTGCTCCAGGATTCCATATCGCGATTTCCTTTCCTGCAGCGCCTCGCGGACGGATTGGGACCAATGGCCGATGTCCGTGACCAGCTGAATCAGGCTTGAATATAGGGGTTTGAGAGCTTCCTGAGACTGCGGCTTCCTGGAGGCTTTGCGCGCGATCTTCACCGAGAGCTTCTTGGCCTTGCGCGTCTGCAGGCGGCCGTTCCCCACCGCATCCGCATCCAGCTCTCGAGCGGCCTCGACCAGGCGGGCCAGGACGCGGTAACTGTCCCACAGCAGGGAAGAGTCAGTGGGCCAATGGATGTGGGTCTCCACGGCCGAGGTGTCCAAGCGTATCTTGTCGCCGTCGATCAAGGTCTGCGCGACTGCGTGCTGGGCCAGAGCCTGGTTGATCTTCTTCCAGGTCTCGGACGACATGCAGTTCTTGAGTTTGCACAAGGTGGTGAAGTCCATCATCGGCCCACCATGAATCCGTACAAAGCGTCTCAGATAGTTGCTGTCGTCAATGCGGATGATGATTTCGCGGAGGGAGCATCCCTCGATGATCTGACCGATCAGAATCCGCAGCGCCGTGTCCGTCGTGTACTGGAATCGGCCACCGCCGCGATCCTCGGAGGTGCAACTGCGCAGCGCCTCCTTGAGGTCCTTATGGACCAGGTCGAGGATCTTGGGATTCTGGTCGAGAATCCGGGATACGGCTTCGTACTTCTCATAGTACTGGTTGGTCAGGTTCAGGTTCGATCGATACAAGTCCAATTCCGGCTGGGGGTTGATCTTCCGCCGCATCGGGGCCTCCTTGCCTGGTTACGCCTTTGGAACGTTCCACACGTCAACAGTTAAGACGTTCCAAATGCAAGGTCCCTCTTACAAAATCTTGCGAAAAGACCTTTTTTTCTAGGAATTTTGGTCACTCCCATCGGAGCACAACGGCTCCCGCAACAGCAACTAGCTACGCAGGCATTAGCCCAGCTAC
>SPAW01000006.1 GCA_005239465.1 Nitrospira sp.
GGCCGGTCCGGCGAGTGTGGGCAGGTCTCGCTGTGTCATCAGGAATTCCTGGATCGCTTCTCCCGAGGTTGCGCCCTTGCGGATCCCCTCGATGACCACCCTCGCCGCGTCGTATCCCTGCATGGTGAAAAGTGAGGGAGTGGTTTGGAAGCGCTTCCGGTATCGTTGAACAAAATCCTGCACGGCGGGGTTTGGGCTGTCCACGAAGAATCCGTCGACGAACGTCGCGCCGTCGACTGTTCGATCGGCGGTGCGGGCGAAGTCCTGCGAATTCCATCCGTTCGTCCCGAGCAGCGGGACTTTTACATCATGGAACGCGAGCTGTGCAGCGATAAGGCCGATTTCGCTGGAGCGGCTCGGGATGAAAATCGCATCAAACCCCGGCGTGTACAGAAGCCGCTTTTCGTTCCGGTTGATGGGCTTGCCGGCCGGCCGTGACGGATCGACTGGAACGGCGAGTCCATACTTCTTGAGATCCTCGGCTTTGAGCCGCATGATTTGGGGGCCGAAATCCGTCTCACCTTCCTTGAAGGACTCGATGGCGATGACTTCCCCATCGTGCTGTCGGACTTCCAGTGCGAAGAGTCGCGCGAGTTCTCGCCCGTAGACCGTATCGGGGTGAAGGATGCAAAACCGGCGATAGCCTTGTTCATTCGTGGCGTAGGCCACGATGCGTTCAGCCTGCAGGACATACGTAAGAGAGGTGCTGAACAGGTAGTTGCCCAGTCGTCGGACGTTTGGGAGTGTGGCTGCAGGGGTTATCAACGGCACTCTGGTTTTTTGCGCCATTTCCGCCATGACCGGGAGATTCTTCGACAGCATGGGTCCAATGACAACGAGCGGGCGATCGTCGCTGAGGAGCGCCGTGAGGTCATCCAAGAAGCCCTCACGGTCTGCATCGTGGTCCTTCACGATCAGTCCGATAGACGGTGTGCCGGCCTGCTCGCGAGCACGCTCGACCGCGAGCTGAATGCCTTCTAGCACATCATTGGCGAAGGAGGCCAGACGTCCCGACAGGGGAAGGACCGCCGCGATGAAATACTGATTCGCTTTCAGCTTGGTCTTTAAGAGAGCCAGAGACTCGCTGGCCTTGGGGCCATAGGGATGAGCGGGAAAGGCGGTGAGAAAGTGTTGGGCTTCTCGTTCCGCCCAGTGGTCTTCGCCGCGCGCGGTGTAGTAGTCGATGAGGCGAATGGACGCGAGGTCGCCGGGGTAGGAACGTGGGTATGCATCCCGCACTCGGATCAGCGCTTTCCTGTCGAGCTTTTCCGCGATAAACTCACGAATCTGTATGCGCGTTTCAATCACCTGATCGTCCGAACTGCCGGCCATCCCTTCCAAAAGCGTTTGGATGGCTCGTACATAATCTTTCTTTTGAGCCAAGGAGTCCGCGGTCAGTTTCAGAGCTTCGCGCTTGGTGTCATTGTCGTGAGCCGTGGTGCGAACTTGGGCCAGTAACGGCAGGGCCAGATCCACATTGCCCATGGCAGCATGCGTGCGGGCCAACATGAGCTTGCCCCGGTCCGCCAGTTCGGACGCGGGAAACTCTGCTTGAAGTTGGTGTAGATACCTGAGCGCCTCAGAGTATTCCTTCATGCCATAGAGTGCGGCGCCGAGGAGTAAATACGCGTCATCCAGGTGTTCAGGGCGTGGAGCGGTCGCAAGAAATCGACGAAGAACTGTGGCGGCGGACTCAGAGTCGCCCTTGTCGATGAGTTGTTTGGCCTGACCCAGGACCGGTAAATTGGGAGCGATGCTCTTTGACTCGTCCGCCGCCTCACCGGACCTCGGTGACGCGATGCCTGGGCCGAGCAGTGCGGCGAGAAAGACGACGCCGATCAGACGTGGCCAGACAATGAGGGTGTGGGGGTTGTGCCTGTAGGGGAGCATTGCGTTTGAACGGCGATAATCTGTGCGCCGTACTGACTGACTAGTATCGGAAAGGGTGCGGGGTGTCAAGGAGAACCACCGTGGTTTCATTGTGTTCACATAAGGAGTTGGCTATAGTTCGTTCAATGTCGCTGAGCGTGGGCTATGAGTGAACCTGTACGGGATCATTGTCGTTTTCATCATTGAGTGGTTATGGCCGATTCAGTATCTCCGTTATTAGATTCTCTTGCGGAACGATACCTCAGTCAGCTGCGGGTTGAAGGTGGCTTGGCACCCAACACGCTTGAGTCCTACCGGCGAGACCTCACAAAATTCCAGCAGTACTTGGCGCAGCATCGGCTCCGAATGGTCGATTCCATTTCGCCGCAGATCGTGGTCGCGTTTCTCGCCTCGCTCAAACAAAAGCCGCTCGCGGCCTCGTCCATTGCTCGCATACTCTCGGCGATGCGGGGTTGGTTTCGTTTTCTGGCTCGGGAAGGCATTGCGGAGGGAGATCCCCTGCGCGATCTCGCGACCGCGCGCCGGCCGGTCCGTTTGCCGAGAACGCTGACGATGCAGGAAATTACCGCGTTGCTGGACTTGCCAGTGCGTCCTGCCGCCGAGGATTACCGTGACCGCGCGATGCTGGAATTGCTCTATGCGTCTGGTCTCCGCGTTTCAGAACTCGTCGGGCTCGGTGTTTCGCAGATCGATCTGAACGTGGGCTGCTTGCGAGTCATGGGGAAAGGCGCCAAGGAGCGAGTCGTGCCGATGGGGCAGACGGCACGGGACGTGCTGGCCGAATACGTGGAGCATGTGCGACCAACCCTGCTTAAAGGGCGACCGTCGCGGGCACTGTTCGTATCGCGGCGTGGACAGGTACTGACCAGGCAGGCGTTTTGGAAGCTGCTGCGGCAACGTGCGCAGCGCGCTGGGATTGCAAAGCCGATCTCGCCGCATATGTTGCGGCATTCCTTTGCGACGCATTTGCTCGAAGGTGGGGCTGATCTGCGCGCGGTCCAAGCGATGCTGGGCCATGCCAATATCGCAACGACACAGATCTATACGCACGTGGATCGCAGTCGACTGAAGCAGGTCCATCGACAACATTTTCCGCGGCAGGCTAGTCGACGGCGGTCTCGTGCTTGAAGTTGCATGTGCCTGTGGAGCCGCGCGCTACGCACTTGCGAACAGAAGGAATATGCCTGCAAGAAGAGTGCGAGATCTGGTTGACAAGGCGGTAGGGACTTGATAACCTCCGCCGAGGTTGCTAGGAAAATCGAGCGGATAGCTCAGGCGGATAGCTCAGTTGGGAGAGCGCTGTCCTTACACGGCAGAGGTCACAGGTTCGATCCCTGTTCCGCCTACCACTGGTTGCTGGTACGCAGACAGGGGATGAGAACATCCATTAGCTCAAGAGATCAAATTTAGAGTTCGGGACTTGACCGACGACCATACATATAGTCTAGTCGTTCCGATCTTCCGCCATAAGTAGACTTTGAGGGGCCGTCGTTCAGCCTGGTTAGGACGCCAGATTGTCAATCTGGAGGTCGCGGGTTCAAATCCCGTCGGCCCCGCCATTTTCCTCAGTGTTTGATACACTCCATTTCACCACGCGGTGCTGTGAGTAGAGGAGGGAGAGCCTAGACTCGTATGTTTCAAGCTAGTCCTATGGGACTTATCGGCTCGCTCGGAGTTGTTTCCAAGGTTGTCCTGCTGCTTCTCTTCTGCTTTTCCGTCATTTCCTGGGCCATCATGCTATACAAGTGGGTGGCTTTCCGTGCAGCCGACGCGGAGGACCGCCGATTCATGGCGGTGTTGTCTAAGGCCAAAGACGTAGATGAAGTGACGCGGCATGCGCAACGTACGACCGGGAGTCCCTGTGCAAAGATTTTCCACGGGGTTGTGGACCGGTTGGGCCGTGCCCCCGGAGAAAGCCGGGAGTCGCATGATGGCAGCGGTGGAGCCCCGGTGTATGACCGGCATGTTATGGAACGGACGGCGTCGCATATTGCCCAAGGCCAAATTGCCAAGCTGGAATCGTTTTTGCCGTTTCTTGCGACGACCGGCAACATCAGTCCGTTTGTGGGTTTGCTGGGCACCGTGATGGGGATCATCGATTCGTTCCGAGAAATCGGCACGCAAGGCACGGCCAGTATTTCCGCCGTGGCGCCAGGCGTCTCCGAAGCCTTAATTGCGACTGCGGCGGGATTGTTCGCGGCGATTCCCGCCGTCATTGGCTACAACTATTTCCTGACGCGCATCCGGCATACGGCGTTCCGAATGGATTCCGTGGTCGTCGAACTCCTCGCGTTGCTTCCCGCAAAAGCGAAGCCAGTTCCTGTGGGAGCGAAGGGATGATTCTCGAGACCAGACAGCGTCGGTTTTTGGCGGAAATCAATGTGATCCCGCTTGTCGACGTCGTGCTGGTGCTGTTGGTGATATTCATGGTGACGGCGCCGATGCTCTATCGCGGGATGGACATCAAGTTGCCGACTTCCGCGTCTAACACGATCAAGCCGGAAATCCGAGCGGTCCTTACGATCGAAAAAGATCAGCGCCTCTACCTCGATAAAGATCAGGTGAGTGTCGCTCAGTTGGAGCGAAAGCTGCGTGTGCTCAAAGAGGAGCATGCGGATGTGTCGCTGTATCTGCGGGCTGACCGCGACGTGCCGTATGGAGTAGTTGTCCAGGTGATGGATGGGGTAAAAAAGGCGGGCATCGAAAAAATGGGCATGGTGACCGATCCAACTGGACCGGAACGCGTCACCGATGTCGTGACGTCGCAACGCAAATAATTCGGGTACAGGGGGTTCATGATACAGGCGTCTGCGTCAGCTGACCTATGGTTACATGATGAGTGGCAGGCGAATTTCGCTCGTCGTTTGGGAGGCGCAGTGGCGGTCTCGCTTGCGTTGCATGTGGGAGCGCTGGTCGTGGTGGCGTGGGTTCGGTTGCCCCAGCATGGAGAGCGGCCCTTGGCGTCCATCGAGATTTCACTCGCGAGTGTGCCGACTCCGCCGGTGAAGGCAATCGAACCGCAGAAGCCCCAACCGAAGGCGGTGGATCAGCCCAAGCCTGCTCCGCCCGCGAAAATGACTCCGGTGCCTGCTCCAGTGGCGCCGGTGAAGCCGTCTAACGATGTTATGCGTGACGTCATGAAGGGGATCGAACTGCCGCCCGATGCCCCTAAGTTTGGAGACTTCAGCCCGACGGAGAAACCAAAGAAAGCGCAACTGAAGCTGCCGGATGTACCGGTTGTCTCTGAGACAAAGGAGCCGGTGAGTAAGCTGCAGGATCTTAGTCCGCGGCCGTCGCTGTCGGAGGATTTCAATAAGGAACTGGATGAAGAGCTCAAGAAGATCAACAAGATCGAGACCCCTAAGCCAATACAAGCAGAGGTATCGCCAAAGCCTATCCCCCAAGTCGAAGCGAAGGCTCCGAGTGTAAAGGCGGTAGATACCACGCTCAAAGTACCGGGGATGGCTCCTGGGTCGAATGCCTACCTGGGGCGTGTACGGCAGCGAATCAGTAGTTTTTGGAGCGCTCCGCCCGTGGATGTGACCGGCCAGACGTATGTCGTCGTTGTGCAATTCAGACTTCATCGGAACGGGTCGGTGTCCGGGGTAGCGATCGAACGGTCCTCTGGGAATGAGTACTACGATTTGGCGGGGAAACGGGCGGTCCTCAGCGCGATCCCATTGCCTATGTTTCCTCCCGAATTGACGGAATCCTATTTCGATGCCCATTTCACGTTCACAGTTGGCGAGTCACAAGGGTAAAGGGTAGATGATGACGTTTCGTGCCGTCATGGTCATTAGCCTCTGTGTGTCGGTCGGACTGGCCGGGATCTTCGAATCCGGTGCGACTGACGTGTTTCTGGAGGCGACCAGGCCGGACTTCCAGAAGATTCCTCTGGGAGTGGCGGGGATCCAGAACATTGGGGGGTCGGATTCGCTTGAAGGACAGATTAAACTGGGCGGCCGCATCGAAGAAGTCCTCAAGGCGGACGTGCGGCGCTCCCTGGTTTTTTCTCTCGTCGATTTGCCCAGCATTGGAATTAAGATCAGTAATTTGGGGACGGGGCCTGATCCCGTATTCAAGCAGGCGGCTGAACATGGGGTGTCTGTCATCGTCTGGGGCAAGGCGGGGATAAAAAACGGGGACAAGGATCCGGATGTCAACATGGACGGCTATGTGTATGATGCGGGCAGTGATGAGGTGGTCGGTGGCAAACGATATGTAGGGTCCACCTCCGTGGTTCGGCTAATGGCGCATCGGTTTGCCGATGAACTTGTGTTTCGGTATACAGGAGAACCGGGTATCGCTCGGACGAAGATCGCCTATGTCTCGGAGCAGGGGTCGGCCCGTGAATTATTTGTGATGGACTACGACGGATATGAGCCGCGCCAGTTGACGGCCGATGGATTCCTGAATCTTATGCCGCGATGGTCGCCGGACCGTCGGTTTTTGGTGTTCACGGCATACCGCAATCGGAACACGCAAGATATCGACATGATTGAATTGGCAACAGGGAAGCGTTGGACGCTTGTGTCGTTGGGCGGATTGAATATCACACCGGCTTTGTCTCCTGATGGGAATTTCATGGCGTTTGCATCCAGTTATGAAGGAAATTCCGAGCTCTACCGTCTGGATACCAGGACAAAGGCTCTTCAGCGATTGACCGTGAATGCCTCCGGAGATCTCTCTCCCTCCTGGTCTCCTTCTGGCCGCGAACTTGCCTTTACTTCTGACAGGAGCGGGGGGCCGCAGATCTTTCTTATGAGCGGGGATGGTTCCAATGTGCGACGTTTGACGTTTGAAGAAGACTACAATGCCGCGCCGGCCTGGTCTCCTCGTGGGAATTGGATTGCCTATGTGTGCCGGACTCCGAAGAAGGATTACAAACTGTGTTTAATCACCCCGGATGGCCAAAAGCGCGTGCAACTGACCGCGGGGCCTGGGGTAGACGATTCTCCGTCCTGGTCTCCGGATGGACGGCACATCGTGTTTAGTTCCACGGCTGATGGGAAAAGTCAGCTCTACATGATCAACGCCGATGGCAAAGATCTCGAACGCATTACGTTTACCGGAACACACAACAGCGCGCCGACGTGGTCGCCGGCGTCGTAATTTTCGGGTGTGAGGCATTGAACGACGATGTTCCCCCCCCTGTATGAAAGAGGGGAACATCTTTAAAGGAGGGCATCGACGATATGAAGAAGTTACAATCCACAATCTGTTTGCTGTTGATCCTCGGAGTGGTTGCGCTGGGGATGTCAGGATGCTCCAAGAAGGCCGTCCAGTCCGGCGGAGACACCCAGTCTTCGCAACAGGGTATGGCCAAGGAATCTGATGGGGCGATCAGAGGCGGGGCCAGTCCGAGTTTCCCCGACACCTCAATTTCTGGACAAGATGCCTCGAGCGGACTACGTGGGTTAGACAAGAGTCCATCCGAAGAGCGGGTGGGGAACGGAGGGAACACCTTAATGGCCAAGGCCGATCCAGGCAGTGCCGGCCGCCAGATGGAAGAGATCCGAGCCGAACAATCCGCGTCGACTGCAGCAGGATTGCGGGATGTTTTTTTCGCCTACGATAGCTTTTCAATTTCAGAAGAGGGACGTCAGGCGCTTTCCCGTAATGCAGCATGGGTGAAATCGAATCCAAGTGCGCAATTGAAAATCGAGGGACACTGCGACGAGCGGGGCACATCAGCCTACAATTTGGTATTGGGCGAAAAGCGGGCCAAAGCCGCCCGAAACTATCTTGTCGAGCTTGGCGTGGCCGCCAACCGCCTGTCGGTAGTGTCGTATGGCAAAGAGCGTCCATTCTGCAAAGAGCACGCAGAGGCGTGCTATGCGCAGAATCGCCGCGGGCATGTGGTCGTCAAGGCGGGCAAGTAGGGTAACGGTGGCGATATCCACCTGACGCCACTGGTAACGCGAGAAAGTAATAGGGTGCTTTGCGTGAGCCTGTCAGACCACATGGGGTTGAAACTTCAACAGCAATCGAGGTGTGCTGTGGCTGTGGTCATCGTTGTCTTGTTCGCGTTCATGTCTGGGTGTGCGCAACAGGCTGACCTGATACAAACTGAGAAAGTCCTGCAGCAGCGCATTAAGCAGCAGGATGATCAGTTCTCTCAGACCAGAGCCCGGCAGAGTCAGGAGATTTCTACGCTCCGCGAACAGGAATTGCCTCAATTGCGGGGCGATCTTGAGAAGGCCTTGCATCAAGCACAGGATCTCCAGGCCAAACAGGAGGATCTCAAGCATCGGTCGGCGCAGTTGGAACAGCAGACGAAAAAACTGGAGCAACTGGCGGCGAAGATGGATGCCGACAGCACGATGCGGTATGCCTGGGTCCAGAAGAGTCTCGACAATCAAGATGCCAAAGTCGCGGCCCGACTGGATGAGATCTCCAAGGCGATGGAAGCCGCAATGGCGGTGTTGAAGAAAGACATCGTCGAAGTCGTTCAGCGCACGAACGAAACGCTGTCGAAGCGAGTAGACGTCAAGCTTGAGGAGCAACAAAAAGGGCTGCTTGAAAACCAGCACCGGCTCGACCAGATCTCGCAAAAATTTGCTCAATTCAATCAGGCGCTGACAGGATTCAGAGAGGCGCTGACAGGGCTCAATGATCGTGTCGGGCAGGAAGAACAAACTGCCAAGAGTCTTGCCGCGAGGATCGACGCCGATTCCAAGGCAGCCTCCGTGCATGCGACAGAGGTCAACAAAAGCGTCGCGTCTGTGGCCAAAGCGCTCGAATCTGTCGGACAAAAAATCACCGCTCGCTTCGACGAGCAAGATCGTCGGATCGAGTCTCTCGCAAAGTCGGTGGAACAGACCAATCACAAGACTGGGTCCCGTCAGCAGGCGACGAAGCAAGCCCAACGATCGGTCCCGGCACCAAGCCACGAATTTGCGCGCTCGGAGCGGGCCGAGCAGGAATCGATTTCCGCACCGTCAGCTCAAGACGACTCGGAGAGTACATCTGCGGAGACGACGATTACCGCACCCCAAGAATCACCGGCTGTCGAGTCTGTGCAGAGTAATGCCGAGCCGCCTGATAGGGCCCGCTATGAGCGTGTGCTGGCACTGTTTCGGGATGGGGATTTGGAAGGAGCCCGCCGTGGGTTCGCCGCATTCCTTTCGGAGTATCCGAACTCCGATTTAGCGCCGAATGCCCGCTACTGGCTGGGTGAGTCTTACTACGGGAAGAAAGACTTTCAAAAAGCGATTGACGCTTATGATATGGTGGAGCTTGACTATCCCAGCAGTGAAAAGGTGCCAGCCGCGATTCTGAAGAAAGGCTATGCCTATCTGGCCTTGAAAGACAAGAAGCGGGCGTCCTCCGCATTCAAACAAGTCGTCACGTTGTATCCGAAAAGTCCTGAGGCGGGAAAAGCGTCGGCCAAACTGGCTCAGCTCAAGGAGGTTCGGTAATCCGTATGGATGACCGTCGCGTGTCTGCTGCAATGATCTTCGGGGTGCTCGTTCCGATGTTGTTGCTGACCGGCTGCGCCAAGCACGCCGATTTTATCGAAGTCCGTGATCAGCTGTCGACAATCTCTCGATCGCAGGACCAGGACCATCAACGGGTGGATGCAGTGTTGCGTCGATTGGAGTCGGTGGAGCGGGCCAAGGATGCGGAGTCCGGCAAGCCACGATTCGATGAGCTGGCCACCCGTCTACAAAAGATTGAGAATCGACTGGCTAAGCTGGAAGACACGATGGGCCAGCTGTCAGCGAAAGGGGATTCTGTCTCCTCTGAGCCGCGCCCGTCCAAACCGACTAAACCGGCTCAATCAGCAGAATCGGGGACGATCGTGCCGGGTGTGCCCGGGATTACGCCGACGTCCGCCTTCAATCTGGCCTATAACGATTATCTCAATGGAAAGTATGAACTCGCCGTGGCTGGATTTCAACGCTTCATCAAAGATTTCCCAGGCACGTCGCTGACCCCGAATGCCCAGTACTGGTTGGGCGAGTCGTATTACAACTTGAAGGACTATGGGCGCGCCATCCAGACGTTCGACTATCTTGTGACAGAATATCCGGGCAACGAAAAGGTTCCTGCCGCGCTGTATAAGCTTGGGTTGGCGACCGCAGAGACGGGTGATCTCGTCAAATCAAGGAAGAATCTGAAACGTGTCCTCGAAGAGTTTCCCGCATCCGACGAATCCAAACTGGCGAAGAACAAGTTGGCCGAAATCAGATGATCGTCGCTGTGCCGCGACGCCCCACCCCTTTACTGTCCCATCGTTCTTGAGGAGCCTCATGCCGTGCTGACGACCGGCGGCAGTGGGAAGATTCATGTCTTGCCGGGCGACGTCGTCAGTCGCATTGCGGCCGGCGAGGTCGTCGAGCGCCCTGCTGCGGTGGTGAAGGAGCTTGTTGAGAATAGTCTCGATGCCGGCAGTCGTTCCATCACCGTCGAGGTTAAAGACGGCGGGCTTACTCTGATTCGCGTCACGGATGACGGCGAGGGGATGAGTCGGGAAGACGCGCCGCGCGCATTTAATCGGCACGCCACGAGCAAACTCCGGTCCGATCAGGACCTCTGGTCCATCCGCACGATGGGGTTTCGGGGTGAGGCGTTGCCGAGCATCGCCTCCGTTTCCCACGTTCGCGTCACCACGGCGATGCGTTCCGCCGAGGTCGGTACCGAGTTTCAGGTAAAGGGTGGGACGATCGGGAGGATTGTCGAGGCCCCTCCGGTGGCTGGGACCAGAATCGAAGTGACGGAACTGTTCTACAATCAACCGGCCCGCAAGAAGTTTCTCAAGTCGATACCCACGGAATTCTCTCACATCAGTCGGGTGATTCTGCAGGCAGCGCTCGCCTGGCCCTCCGTTCATTTCCGATTGACGCATAACGGCCAGGAGATCTTGAATTACCCTGCCGCGTTGTCAGACAAGGATCGAGTCGGCCAGGTGTATCGGCGTGTGTTTCTCGATCAGTGCCTCTTGGTGCAGGCGGCCCTACCGGCGGCCAGAATCAGCGGATATACCGTCGATGCGGTCCATGCGAAGTCGTCACGTACGCCACAGGAATTGTTCGTAAACCGGCGTCCCGTGCGCAATGCCGCCGTGTTTCATGCGGTCGTGGAAGGGTATGGATCGTTTCTGCCTAAGGGGCACCATCCGTTGTTCGTGTTGTTTCTGGACGTCGATCCTGACCGGGTCGATGTGAATGTCCATCCCACTAAGCGAGACGTTCGATTTTCGGAGAACGAAGCGATTCATCAACTCGTGCGACGAGCGGTGCGCCAAGCCTTGGGAACACCGGAGCGGCTTTCCATCATGCCGGGAAATTCGTTGAGTGGCGAAGGGGCGGCGAGTGGACCAATGGGGGCGCCGCTCTCGACTTCATTCCCGCGGCAGGCGGCGTTCCCCGCCGTCGGCGCTCCCGTTAAGACATCATTCGTCGGGATGGACTCGCGGGTCATCGTGTCGTCTGGTGCCGAGACACAACTGGCTTTTGTGAGTGAAGCGGGAGAGCCCTACGTTCGAGTTCCTTCAACGGAAGTGGTCGCGCTGGGGCAGCTCAATCGAACGTTTCTGGTCGTTCAGATCGAGGGCGATCTGACCGTGATCGACCAACACACCGCCCATGAACGGGTCCTCTTCGAACGGCTGTTTCGTGCATGGACCGCCCGCGGCATTCAAACCCAGACTCTGCTCATTCCCGAATCGATCGAGTTATCGGCTCCCCATGCCGCACTCCTCCAGCGCTATCAAGGTGATCTTGAGAAGCTGGGACTGGGGCTTGAACCGTTTGGGGCGTCGGCGGTGTTGATCCGAGCGATTCCGGTGGGGGTAGGCCCGATCAATCCGGAGACGTTTCTCCAGGACCTCCTCGATGATCTGAGTCAATGGGACAGTGAAGCCAGTTTGGAGGCGAAAGTTCGGCCGGTGTTGGCGTCACTGGCTTGCCATGGTGCAGTCCGAGCAGGCCGTCCGATGGAGCTGGAGGAAATCAAGACACTGGTTGAGGATTGGAGGGCCGAAGGGGAAATCACGACCTGTCCCCATGGTCGACGGACCTCATTTCGGCTCAGCATGAATGATCTGGAGAAAATGTTCGGTCGAACCGGCTGGTAGCCTGGGGATCGTCGCCGAGGGAATATGTCGAAGTTATCGGAAGCTCTGTGTGAACGTCGTCCCGTGGTCGTGTTGCTTGGTCCCACGGCGGCAGGGAAGAGCCGTATTGCCGTGCAGGTAGCGAAGTGCTTCGATACCGACGTGCTCACGGCGGACTCACGTCAGGTCTATCGCGGCATGGATATCGGCACGGATAAACCGACCGCCGAAGATCGCCAGGGTGTGCCTCACCGGCTCATCGATCTGGCCGATCCCGACCAGGCTTTTAATACGGGATGGTATCGGCAGGCGGCGCTCGCGGAGATCGACCGGTTGTACGCTGCGAGACAGTTGCCCTTTGTGGTCGGTGGAACAGGGCTCTATATTAGGACGTTGGTACGGGGGTTATGTCCGGCTCCCCAGGCGGACCCTCACGTGAGGGCTGAGTTGATGAATATCAGCAAAGAGCAGGGGCGAGACCATCTCTATGCGGAGTTGGTCCACGTCGATCCCGATACCGCGGCGCGGTTGCATCCGAACGATGAAGCAAAGGTAATGCGGGCCTTGGAGGTGCACCGATTATCGGGGCAGCCGATGTCGGCGTTGCATCGTCAGCATGGGTTTCAGGAGGCTGCCTTTGCCGTGCTTCTCATCGGTCTGCAGCGGCCGAAAAAGGTGCTGTACCGGCGGATTGAGGAACGAATTGATTGGCAGCTGGCTCATGGAATGGTAGAAGAGACCCGGGCATTGCTCGATCGCGGTTATGGGCGTCACCTGGGGGCGCTGAAGGGATTGGGCTATCGGCAAGTGTCTGCCTATTTGGCGGGCGAGTACGATTACGTTGAAATGGTCCGGCGATTCAAACGCGACACCAGACACTTTGCAAAACGGCAGATGACATGGTTTCGGAAAGAGTCGGGTATTGTGTGGGATTCGATCGAGGAGGGCGAACCCCTTGAACACACCGTCGGTCGAGTCGTCGCACTTATCGATCAATTTCTTGGAACGTTGGAGAGGGTTACGCATTCGGGCGTGGTCCAGCAGACGGCGTGGGGAGAGGGATCAGTATGAAGGGGAGGAGGATAGACGGGCAGGCTTCGGTGGGGGTCATTGGGGGAAGCGGACTCTACGACATTGAGGGACTCAAATCGGTTCGCGAAGTCCGAATACGCACGCCGTTCGGCGCTCCATCCGATGCGATCATCGTAGGTACGCTCGAGGGGACACGAGTGGCGTTTCTCTCCCGGCATGGGCGCGGCCATCGGCTGAATCCGAGCGAGATCAATTATCGCGCCAATGTCTATGCGCTCAAGTCGCTGGGGGTCTCGCGAGTGATTTCCGTGAGCGCGGTGGGGAGCATGAAGGAATCGATCCGCCCGGGCGACGTAGTTGTTCCCGATCAATTCATTGACATCACGAAACAGCGTGCCTCTACGTTTTTCGAAGGAGGGATCGTGGCGCACGTCGCGTTCGGCGAACCGATCTGTGCTGCGCTGGCGCAAGCCCTCGCCTCGTCCGGTCAACAGCTGGGGGCCACGCTTCGCCGTGGCGGCACCTATCTCTGCATGGAAGGCCCACAGTTTTCGACCAAAGGGGAGTCACGGCTCTATCGGCAGTGGGGCGTCGATGTGATCGGTATGACCAATATGCCGGAAGCGAAGCTGGCACGCGAAGCGGAACTCTGTTACGCGACAATGGCGCTGGTGACCGACTATGATTGTTGGCATGAAACGGAAGAGGCCGTCTCGGTAGAGGCGATTCTCGCCCGGCTCCATCAGAACGCGGCCCTCGCCAAGCGAATTCTGCGGGTGGTTGTGCCGTCGGTTGTCGAATCCCCGGCATGCCTCTGTCAGCAGTCGCTGAACAACGCGATCGTGACCGCTCCGAAGAATATTCCGACGGCCGTCCGGAAGAAGCTCGCGATACTCACCCACCGTGTCTTCGCACCGCAGAAAGGAGCGGGTTGAGTCATGGGGAAATTGTTAGTGGTTGGATCGGTCGCGCTCGATACGGTGAAAACTCCATTTGGCGAGGGGATCGATATTCTCGGAGGGTCCGCGACCTATTTCTCAACTTCTGCCAGCTTCTTCACTTCCGTGGCTCTGATTGCCGTGGTCGGAGAAGATTTTCCTCACCAGCACATCGCGTTTCTGAAGAGCCGCGGGATTGATTTGACGGGGCTTGAACGGCGTCCTGGGGCGACCTTTCGCTGGAAGGGAGAGTATACGCACCAGCTCAATGAGGCCCAAACGCTGGATACCAAACTCAACGTCTTTGAGACCTTTCGTCCCAAGATCCCTGAGGCCTATCGATCGCCGGACGTCTTGTTCCTTGGGAACATTGATCCGGAGCTCCAGCTCGACGTCCTCCAGAAAGTCGAGCGCCCGGCACTGGTGGCGTGCGATACGATGAATTTCTGGATCAACGGCAAGCGCGACGCACTCTGGAAGGTGTTGGAGAAGGTGGACGTGCTGATTATCAACGACGGTGAGGCGCGCGCACTGGGTCAGGATTCAAACTTGGTCAAAGTAGCGAAGCTCATCTTGTCGCGAGGCCCCAAGCACCTCATTATCAAGCGTGGAGAATATGGAGTACTCATGTTCAATGAAAAACAGGTCTTCGGCGCTCCGGCGTTTCCCCTCGAAGACGTACGTGATCCCACAGGAGCCGGCGATACCTTTGCCGGTGGGTTTTTGGGCTACCTGGCGGCGACGGGAAACCGATCTCCCGAGGCCATGAAGCAGGCGATCATCTTCGGAAGCGTCATGGCGTCGTTTACCGTAGAAGCCTTTAGTCTTGACCGATTGCGCATCCTGGATTACAAAGAGATTCAGGCTCGGTTCGGAGAGTTCAAGCGATTGACCCATTTCGAGGATGTTCAGTGAGTAGGATGACTTGGCTCAGGGGTTCACATGGTCGGTCCAACTCGTGCGGGACGGGACTGTGCTACGCGCTGGCCACGTTCGGGCTGTTGAGCGCGCTCGGGGGCTGTGCCACCAGCGAAGAGGCGATCAAGAAATCGCAAGGGCATTATCAGGACGGTGTGGCCAGTCTTGCCGGGGATCGACAGAAGGCGTTCGTCTCGTTCCAGAAATCCGTTCAACTGAATCCGAACAACAAAGATTCGCGGTACGCCCTAGGGCATGTGTATGCGCTTCAGGGTAAGTTGCCCCAGGCTGAAGGAGAATTTCGAGCGGCGATCAAAATCGATGAGAACTTTTCTGAAGCGCACACTTATCTAGGACAGATCCTTGCCAGCCAGGATCGTTGGGATGAGGCCATCAAGTCCTATCGCCTGGCACTGGCAAATCCCTTGTATCCCACTCCGGACTTGGCCCGATTTCACCTGGGCCTCGCGTTTGCCCAACAGGGCGATCTCCAGGCTTCGATGGAAGTGCTGGAGGATGCGGTGACGGTGAGTCCTCCGAGCGTGCCGCCGGCAAGGACCCATCTGGAGTTGGGCCGGGTGTATTATAAACTGGGATACACGGCCAGGGCTCGTGATGCACTGAAGAAAGTGACGACCTTGGATAAGGGGGGGGAATTTGCGGCAGCCGCTACGGAATTGTTGGCTCGAATGAAGTAGTAGAGGATCTATGGAGTCGGTCGGCGAATTCTTCAGGCAAGTCCGAGAGACAAAGGGGCTGACCGTTGACGAGGTGGCATCGAAGACCCGTATTCGGTCCGACTTCGTCAAGGCGCTCGAGGATGGGAATTTCGCCAAGTTGCCTGACCAAGTGTTTGCCCGCGGGTTTGTTCGTTCTTACGCGCGCTCGCTTGGATTAGATGAGGAAGATGCAATTCACCGGTTCATCCAATCGGCCGGAGCCTTTTACGAGAAGAAGGATGAACGGGAACGTCTCAAGGTTCGCCAGGCTGAGGAGGAGCGGAAGCGTCGGGCCAATCGAAAAGCGGTGGCGGTCGCCATCGGCATAGCCGTGCTCACCTTGATTTTTCTTTTGAGCCGGGAACAGCCGTCCGTGCTTCGCCGTGAGAATCCTGGTCAGGCCGCAATGAAACGTAGCGCGCAGGCAGCCAAGGTAGCACCGGAAGCGGCCACGCGTCAGGAGCTCGCGCCTGTCGCGGAGGCTCCGAAGCCGATCGATGTTCCTGCCGCTATTCAAAAACCAATGGCGGATGCGCTACGTCCGGAGTCGGTTGTGTCTCCTGTGGTGGCCTCCAAGCCAGAGACTGAGACGGTATCGACTGCGTCACCCGGGACAGATGGCCCGTTAGGTGGAATTTCTCTGGACGGGGCCGGAACTACCATGGATGGTCAGCTGGTGTTAGATTTGGAGGCGACCGAGTTGAGTTGGGTCGTCGTACAAATCGACAATGGCAGTCCGCAAGAGGCGCTGCTTCGACCGGGAGAGAAAGCGCACTGGAAGGGGCAGGACCAGTTCATCTTGACCCTTGGCAACGCCGGCGGGGTGAAGGCCGAGTTAAACGGCAAACCACAGAAACCCTTTGGCCCCAGCGGGAAAGTTGCGCGCGACGTCGTTCTCAGGCGATAGGGAATTCGGCATCCTCCCAGGTATTCATTCCTTCTCCCATTTCACGCAATAGCTTTCCAAGTGGCCTATTTGGCATGCCCTCGCCTTATGAATTGGCTTCAACTCGGCAGAACAGGTCACGTCTACCTCAATGATGGTGGGAGTTGCGTTCAATAGGATGAGGCGTAGAGGGTGTGGGTGGGGCACAAACGTGTCATGATAAAGGAAAACATGAGAAGAAGTTCTCAGGTACGCCTGTAAGTACTCAAATTATCTTGCCTCTCTTTTGCCAGCAGTTGGCATGAGGTTTGATCTTTATTCTTGCAGAGAAGAGATAACGGATCGGAAAAACGGGCGGATGGTTTCTTGACAAGAATTAAAAGTCGTTGATATAGTCCGACCGTTTTACCGGAATCTTGAGAGACATGTGCACAAGCCGGCGGCCTGAGGCCGAGGTCATGTGCAGTGGGTTCAACACAAAGGAGGAAGTGTGATGGGGTATTTGTCCAAGTTGTTGGGAGTCAGCGCAGCGCTGATGATGCTGTCGGTTTCAGTGGTGGGAGCCGAGGAAAAGGATCCGCTGAAACCTCGTGTTCCACCCGATCAGATGGCTGATGCAAAAGCCATGAAGAATCCGGTCGCTGCAACTCCGGAGAACATTGCCAAGGGCAAGGCGCTGTTCGAGGGCAAGGGCACCTGCTTTAATTGCCATGGTAAGGCAGGGGATGGCCAGGGAGAGGCCGGTAAGATCCTGAATCCGAGTCCGCGGAACTTCACCAACTGCAGGTTCCACAAGAAGCGGAAAGACGGTGAGCTGTTCTGGGTTATCAAGAACGGCAGCGCAGGTACCGGGATGGTCTCGTTGATCCCGGCTGCGATCAACGAAGCAGAAGCCTGGACGATCATCAATTACGAGCGGAGCTTCTGCAAAGCCGAGTAATCATCTCGAGTAGACCGTTGCGCGTGATGAGAGGGTGGGGAGGAAACTCCTTACCCTCTTCTTTTTTGGCGATACTATGACTCGATGGAATGGAAGGTAAGGTAAGGCCTGGTCCTCATGACCCTACTCCCCGACGAGCCTCGTTGCTCAGTGGCATGAAATATTCTCGTCGGTCGCATCTGATCCACGGAAAGCACTTGTCGGACCTTGCTATTGCAGGCTCCCAGCGCGAACTCATAGAAACTGAGGGAGGAAGGTATTCGCTGCTGTGATTTAGCAGGGGTGCCGCCTGTGAAATCCGGAGGGAGTTGCCTCGAATCCTTGCGGGTGAAACCGTTAGCCTGCTCTATTCACGAAGCGTGAATAGTCCACCCTGCGGGCTTAACCTTGCCCCGTAGGGGCGGAGCTTCGTTCAAGGCTTGCCTTGAGCAGGCAGTATGGCCTGTCGAAACCGACAGGTGCGGAGGAGCCGACCTGTCGGCGCATGAGTCACGAACGCCCGTAGGTCGTGAATCATGCGGGTTAGGGCGTTTCAGAGCCAACGATAGAAGTAAGTCTGGAGAGCACGAGTGATGCGGCTTTGTCGCCTGGTTTGAGGATTGGAAGTATCTGGGGATGTTGATCTGAGTTGAACTGTGATTTCGCCGCCCACGCGACTTTCTGGCGCACATAGCCGGCGATTTCTCCGAGCGTGACCTCGCCATCCCGATTCGTATCGGCTTCTCCTCGAAGCCCCCGCAAGAAGTAGTAGGTAAACAAACCGTGGCGGTGCTTGTCATCCTCCAATCCCTTTGCGAATCCCTCGCCCCCGATCAACCGGATCATGTTTCCTCCGCTGAGTTCCCAGCGAGGCGCAATAGTCTTGGCCTTGGGATCGCTGTGGAGCTTAGAGACCTTACCGTCGAACAAAAGAATGGTTTGTTTCGCCTTGAGCCGAGAAAGGGCCGACTCGAGGTTCTTGAGGGGGTAGAGCCGCGTGGTTGCTGTGGGACTCCCTTCGTACGGAACCAACAGGACGTCTCCTGTTTGAGTGACCATCGCCTGGCCGGCAAAATAGACAATCACGACTGCGTCTTTAGTCATATGGGGCGGCAGCCAGTCGAGAAGAGCCTCGTCGATATCAGGACGGAGGGCCTTCCAATCCTGCAGCAGCCGTATGTTGGAGGACGGCACGCCACCGAGAGACTGAAAATAGTTGGCTACCATCTCCGCATCCAGTGACGCATGCTTGCGAGGCAGAATCTGGGGATCGCGATACGAACCGACTCCGATAGAGACCAGATAGGTATGGGGGCGTTGAAAGCCCGAGACTGGCGCGGGAATCTGATCGACGTCGTCTGTTCTTATTCCGGTCGGCTGAATCGTCAGCGAGAGAGTCTGGGAAGGCGCCGCGGTTCCTCCCCCAGATTCAGTCACGACGACATGGATCTCGGCTTTTTGCGACTGGACAGTGGGGGGCAAGGTGGCGACGAACTCAAGAGATTTCGTCTCGCCAGGCTGCAGTGGCGGTATCGATAAGGTCGTCGCAGGGAACTGCCCCACAATCGATGGTGTTCCTGATAGCGAGGCCGAGGCATTCTGAATCGGGTTCATCCCCGTGTTGACCACATCCACCCGCACCCGCAGGCGCTCGCCGCCTTCCAGAATCAGATTGCTGTTCTCGTCGAGCACCATCGCCTTGAACCGGAGGCTGGACGACGTTGATGGTCCTGAGGGCATGGGAGTTGGGAGGATTCTGGCCGACGGGGTCAGAGGAGCCACCGCTGCGGGTTTTGCCGACAGCGCAGCAGGACTCTGTGCTAAAGGCGTGGAGGACTGTCCTCCATACGCCTGTCGGACATCGAGAGATACCTTGGTGGCGAAATCCACGACGGCATCTTGAATGAAGGGATCGATAATGTAGTCGCAGTTCTTTGCGAGCTGCTCAAGCCGCAAGCGTTCCTGTCGGACTGTCTTAATTTCTGACTCGCGCAACAATTTGCCGCTGTTATCGTATACGCGTGCCATGGCGTTCAACTGCAATTCGGCCGGCACTCGATCGTAGACGGTGTCCTGCTTGAGCCCAAAGGACCAACTCACGAGATTCACTCGAACGACGGCATCTGGTATTACATCTTTGCTACCGCCTCCTTCGTAGACCACTGCTTTGAAAGTTCGGTAGGCCCCTTCAATTAAGGCTTCCTCAACTCGATGTCCTAGCGGGATTTCTATGAGGTGCCCACAGGAATCGGTGTATCGAAGAATCAGCCCTTTGATCGATTGGGGTATTTCCAGTTTCGCGGTATAGGGCAGCGGTTCCCCCATCGGGGGAAACTCCAAGTGGCCGGCGCATCCGGCGATAAAGAGAGTGGCGAATCCCATGAGGGATATGCGTACGGCACGCCACGTTTGATTGACCAATTTCTTCTTGGAGGGGGTCAACGCTAGGCCTATTGAGACAACCTCGCCCTGGCCGAACGTCACCGTACTGGAAACATCAAGGGAAAGCAACCGGAGAGCCTCCAAGCCTGCGATAAGCCCAGTACTCAATTATTCTGCCTGCCCATGCAGATTCTCGGCCTCTCCAATGTGCCAAATGCGGCGGCGGCTTTCGATGAAGACGGACGGATTATTGCTGCGGTTGAGGAGGAGTGCTTTGTGCGGATCAAGCACGACTCGGCGCTTCCGGTACAAGCGATTCGCTTCTGTCTCATGGAGTGAGGTATCACGGTCAGCGAAGTGGGTCTAGGCGCGGAGCCCTGGAAGTATTGGGAACTTGGCCGGCGAGCTAGTGAGCTCAAGGTGAGGTTGAGAGTCAGCACGCGGGATCGTGACGCAGCGGCAACCCCAGCTCTATCCGGGCTTGACAGATCCACAATGAGGGAGCGAGCGTACAGAGAAGAGAGTATGAGCCACTGCCTGAGTCGGGAGGTACATCATGCGCGATCTCGTCCGAGAGATTGCTCTCCTCTCAACATCTCTTTTATTCTGGGCTTGTACCTCCTCCATTCCGCCGAGCCGCATTGTTGATTATGTCCCCATGGATCAAGACTCCAATGCGGAGTCCTTGCTGAAAGTTGATAAAAAGCCTCTTCAAGTCGGGCTTGTCCTTGTCTCCGATACCGCGGCGCCTGAGGCGGCCCCCAACTTGCCCGATGAAGCACTGGCGAAACTGGGCGACGAACTCAAGCAAGAGATCGGTCGGGTCCTGCCCGTCATTATCAAGGAAATGATTTCGGCTGAAGTGATCAGGCCGTCGGACGGGAAGCATTCGCAATTGGCTGATCTCGCCAAGCGACATGGTCTCGACTATCTGGCTGTAGTGGTTATGTCCAGCACCGAACAGGAATATCCCGTCTCGCTCTTCTTGGGGTGGACGACGCATAGGCAGCCCGGCTATCGGCGGGACAATTGGTCGCTGCTGGAGTTCGCGTTGTTGGACGTGAACGGTGGTAAGATCGTGATGCGTGAAGAGGGCCGGGGATGGGCGACGTTGGATCGGCCGACGGCTCCAGGCATCCATCAGTGGTACCCGATCGTCTATCTGCGACCGCAAGATCCAGACCGTCGATTCTGGCCGCCGACCTATGAGGGAGCTCAGAATACGTTGCGCGTTGTATCCTTTAATCAAGCGGCGAAGCGGTTGACCCTGAAACTCCAAAACTCGTGGCTGGGCCGGATCGAGGCCGATGCCGCGGCGCGGCGGGGCAACTGAGCGCCCATTGCGATTCAGGAGTGGTTAGCATCCTCTTCACGTCAGTCCGACAAAGGTTCTGTCAGGCTCGCTTCTTATGCCTGACGAGGACTTTTCCTCTTTGAAGCCCAAGGAAAGATTAGTGTAAGATATGTCGTTCAACTGGAGATGATTTAAGCGAGAGTAAACGTGTGGGCTTCGAAGGAGACAAGGCGGTCGTTCCCAGCAGCACCATCTGTCTTCATCATGATGATGATGAGAGCAACCTTCTGGAGGAACCTAGTTATGGTCAATCGGAGTCAGCAAGCGACCAAGTTGTCGATTGGTGGTGGACTGATCTTGGCGGTCTGTGCCCTCGCCGGCCTCGGAGTCGGATCGTCCACATCCGCAGCGGGAATCCCTCCAGCACTTGCTCAGGGCTTTTCAGAGATCGTGAAAAAAACGACCCCGGCCGTAGTTAATATCGCGGTGACCGGCGGGGGAGAGGGCGGACGTCGTCGCGGAGGATTACCGCCAGGTCCCTTCGGGGGACCTCCTGGTGACGAGCCGGGCGGAGGGGAATTGCCGACTCCGCCACCGATGCCTCCTGGTCCTCCTGTGCCGCACGGTCGTCCGGATCAGAGTGCGGGGTCTGGTGTCGTGTTTGATTCGAACGGCTATATCGTCACGAATAATCACGTGGTAGAGGGAGCCACGCAGATTACCGTCACACTGAGTGACCGGCGCGAGTTTGCTGCCAAGATCATCGGCACAGATCCGAAGACCGATTTGGCCGTGATCAAGATCGAGGCGAAGGATCTGCCTGCCCTCAAGTGGGCGGAGTACGAAAACTTACAAGTGGGTGATTTGGTGTTGGCCGTCGGAAGCCCGTTCGGGCTGAGTTCCACCGTGACACTCGGGATCATCAGCGCCCTGGGACGAGGGAACGTCGGCATTGCAGACTATGAAGACTTCATCCAGACCGACGCGGCGATCAATCCCGGAAATTCCGGCGGGGCCCTCGTCAACATGAACGGAGACTTGATCGGCATCAACACGGCGATCTTTTCGAGGACGGGCGGATCTGAAGGCATTGGGTTCGCGATTCCCAGCAGCATTGCCCTCGATATCGTGGACAGCCTGCAGAAGACGGGCAAGGTCGTACGTGGATGGATGGGCGTCGCCATTCAGGAAATTACGCCGGCGCTGGCCAAATCGTTCAAGTTGCCGGAACAGCGGAAGGGCGTATTGATCAGCGACGTCAATGAAAACGGGCCATCTCATGCAGCCGGGATCAAGCGCGGCGATGTGGTGGTGGCGTTCAATGGCAAAGAGGTCCAGAGTGTGAGTCAGCTCCGCAACCTTGTGGCACGGACGATAGTGGGAAAAGATGCGCAGGTCAAAGTGCTGCGCGAGGGAACGGAGCAGGTGATTGCGGTGAAGGTTGCCGAACGGCCATCAGATGAAATGCTGGCCAAGAAAGAACCATCGCCGCCCAAGGAGCAGGGAGAAACGATCAAGCCGCCGGACAACGTCCTGGCTTCTCTTCGTGTCCAGGCGCTGGACAATGCGTTGATGAGCCAGCTGAATATTTCTGCGAAAACCGCAGGGGTGGTCATCACCTCGGTGGAGCCGGGTGGACAGGCGGAAGCGGCTGGGTTGCAGCGCGGCGACGTGATCCAGGAAGTGAACCACGAGACAGTCAAGACGCTCGACGACTATCAAAAGGCCACAAACAAGATCAAGAAAGATGAGCTAGCGGTGCTGTTGGTGAATCGGCAAGGCAACAGCTTGTTCGTGGCGGTCAATCCGAAGTAGGAGAAAGGTGAGATCTGTTGATCTGTCGATCTGTTGATTTCCGGAACCTCAATCTTCAGATCATCAGATCGACAAATTCCCATCGTCGCGAGGACCTGTGCTGAGCAATTTTAATAAGTGGCTGCAAGACTCGGTTTTCAAGCCGCTGGAAGATAAGAAGATGCCGGTCATGGAGCACCTGGTGGAACTCCAGGTCCGGCTGACCCGCGCGGTGATCGTCACGGTGATCGTCTTCGTGGCGACGTTTTTTTATGCGGATGCGTTGGTCAAATGGCTGCGTATTCCTCTGCAAAACATGTTTGTGCCCAGCACGTTATCCTGGGAGCCTACCGATCTGCCTACCGTGCCGTTCGTGTTCCTCGCGCCGGCGGAGGCGCTGTGGCAGAACGTTAAGGTCGCAGGATTGTTTGCCATCGTTCTCGCGACGCCCTATATCTTGCTTGAGATCTGGCGATTCGTCGTGCCCGGGCTGCATGTCCAGGAACGGCGGTTTGTCGGGCCGTTCGTCTGTTTAGGCACGCTGGCGTTTTTTGCCGGTGTGTCCTTCTCGTTCTTCTTCGTGTTGCCCTTTGCTCTGAACTTCTTGATCTCCTATGGAGTGAACGCCGGTTTTATTCCCCAGTTGTCGATTGCCCAATACGTAGGGTTCGCCCTCTGGTTCTTGCTGGTATTCGGTCTGGTCTTTGAAGTGCCGCTGGTGATTACGTTAATGGCAAAATTGGGCTGGGTCGATGCCCCCTTCTTGCGGCGCTATCGCAAGTGGGCCTTGCTGGGAGCCTTTATCATTGCGGCGATTCTCACGCCGACTCCTGACCCATTTAATCAGTGCCTGATGGCGCTCCCGATGTATGTGCTCTACGAAGTGGGGATCGTCGGCGCCGGCTTGTTCAACAAGAAGAAAGCTGCGTCTGCGACGGAGGCGTTGGTTCCGGCGGTGGCCACGGCCGGGGCGGGAGGTAGTGCCTCAGGCATGTCGATGCCGAAATCTTCAGAGGACGAGTATGTGGGAGTGCCGTCCGGAGGACGCCGCCGGTAGCCGGTGCAGGTAACGGAACCGATTGACTGAGAAGGAATACACGATGGCACGTGAACTCAACGTGATCAGGAGCGGAAGCGACGGCGACGCCTGTACCTATATGTGGGCGTGCGCCATTTGCGACGAGAACGAGCGATGCCAGAAAGACAAGGAAGGGCATAGTCGCTGGTTGGTGGCCAAGCGGATGGAGCGGATCGAGTACAAAGTCCTCATCATGAGCAATAAAGGCGGGGTGGGGAAGAGTACGTGCACCACGAACATCGCCGTCAGTCTCGCGCTCAAGGGGTGGCATGTCGGCATCTGCGACATGGACATCCATGGACCCAATATTCCCAAGATGGTGGGCGCCGAAGGTCAAAAACTCAAGATCAGCACCTCCGGCGGGATCATTCCCTTTCAAGCCTACAATCTCAAAATCGCGTCGATGTCGTTTCTGCTGCAGAACTCCGACGATCCCATCATCTGGCGCGATGCGTACAAGTACGAGTTCATCAATCAGCTGCTCGGCGGCGTTGAGTGGCAGGATCTGAATTTCCTGCTGATCGATCTCCCGCCAGGGACCGGGAACGAGTCGGTGACGACGATCGATTTGCTTGGGAAAGTCAGCGGCGCCGTGATCATTACTACGCCGCAAGAAGTGGCGCTCCTCGATTCGCGCAAGTCCGTCACCTTTTGCCGAGATAGTGAGGTGCCGATCGTCGGCATCGTCGAAAATATGAGTGGGTTGGAGTGTCCGCACTGCCATAACCAAATCGATGTGTTCCGGAAGGGCGGCGGCGAGACTTCTGCGCACGACATGGGCATTCCATTCCTGGGGCGAATCCCGCTGGATCCCGATGTGGTGACCCAATCCGATGCAGGCGAGCCGTTCGCGATGTTCAACTCCGATACGCAGACGGCTGAGGCGTACCATAGCATTGCCAACCAAGTTGAAGCGTTTTGCAAGAAGAGCGGGTCGCTGCTGAAAGTGGGCCCCCGATCGCGGCACCAGCATTGAGAGGAGTCAGCCAGTGAAGACCGCCAACGCCACTACGGGACTCACCCCGCTCCACGAAGCGCAGAAAGTCGTGCTCGATGCGACGGCGGTGCTGGGTCTGGAGAAAATTTCTATTCTCGATGCGCTCGGCCGTATGCTGGGCGAAGACATCGTCGCCGAACGAGACAATCCACCCTGGGATAACTCAGCGATGGATGGGTTTGCGGTACGGTGGGACGATATCAAGCAGGAGCATGCGATTCAGAAGCCCGTAACGCTGGCCGTGATCGAAGATGTGCCCGCCGGCAAGATGCCGTCGAAAACGGTCGGGGTCGGGCAGGCGATCAGAATCATGACCGGCGCACCGATTCCACAAGGAGCGGACACGGTTTTGAAAGTGGAAGATACGGAGCACGCCCCGAATGCGGTTCGCGTCTTCAAGCCGGAACCTCGTGGCTCCAACATTCGTCCTCAGGGTGAAGACGTCAAAAAGGGCGAATGCATCATCGCGAGAGGCACGCAGATTCGTCCTGGGGAAGCAGGTATGTTGGCCATCTTGGCCAAGTCCTTCATCTTTGCGTATCAACGGCCCCGTGTGGCGATCCTCTCGACGGGCGACGAACTCGCCGATCTTGACGAGCGGTTCAGTGAAGAGAAGATCATCAACTCGAACAGCTACGGGATTGCAGCGGCCGTGCAGGAGGCCGGCGGAATTCCGTTTTTGCTCGGAATCGCCAGAGATACGCCCGCGGCGCTGAAAGAAAAGATCTCACATGGTTTGAACGCCGACATTCTGGTGTTGTCCGGCGGGGTCTCGATGGGCGACTACGACTTTACAAAAGCGGTCTTTCGAGATATTGGGGCAGAGATGAATTTCTGGAAGTTGGCGATCCGGCCGGGGCAGCCGCTGGCCTTTGGGAAAATTCAGGGCAAGCTGGCTTTCGGGTTGCCGGGGAATCCGGTCTCCTCGATGGTCACGTTTGAGCAGTTGGTTCGGCCCGCGATGCTCAAGATGGGCGGACATCGAAGCTACGGCCGTCCCGTCGTGGATGCGGTCTTCCAAGAGAAATTTTCCAAGCGAACCGATCGTCGCCACTTTCTGCGCGGGATTCTCACCCGTGAGGAGGGCGTGTTCAAAGTCCGCACGACCGGCGATCAGGGGTCAGGGATTCTCACCTCGATGGTGAAGGCCAATTGTCTGATCGATGTCCCGATCGAGGTCGAACGGCTGAACCCCGGCGACCAGGTGATCGTCCAACTATTAAGTGGCGAGGCGTGTCTCAGTCAGGCTGGTCCTGCCCACATGCATGGACAGCGGCTGTCATGTTGTTAGCAAAGATAAGGAGGTCAATTGTCATCAGTCATACGTCAACGGCGAGCATCATTCTTGATCGCCATTAACTGATGACGATTGACCAGTTACACCCATGGCCATCCCCATTGTCTGTTTCGTCGGGCGCTCGAACAGCGGCAAGACGACCTTTATCGAGCGCGTGATTCCAGAACTGGTGCGCGCCGGTTACAAGGTCGCAACGGTCAAGCATGCGGGGCACGGGTTCGACCTCGATACGGAGGGCAAGGATAGTTGGCGGCACAAACAGGCTGGGGCAAGCAGTGTCGTCATCCTGTCGAAGGGGAGCATGGCCATGTTTGCCGATGTGTCGGATCAGATGAAGGTCGAGGAGGTGCGAGATCGGTTCCTCGATGGCACCTACGATCTGATCATCGCTGAAGGATGGAAGGACGAAGGGTATCCCAAAATTGTCATCGTCCGCGAGCAAGTCGGAGAGATTCCCATCTCACTCGAAGGGTTGCTGGCGGTGGTGTCCGATAAGCCGGTCGATCTCAATGTCCCGGTTTTCGATCTGAACGAAGTGCCCGCGGTGGCCGCACTCATCATGAAGCAATTTCCTCGACGTGCTCGATCAGAGCATGAGCTGGAAGCCTAGCGGCACGGTCATACTGGCTTTCGTGGCTGGAGCGTTCGCGCTCGGTGGCGTTGCCGTTCCCCTCACCGATCATCCGAAGTTCTGTGCCGGTTGTCATACCATTGCGCCTTCCTACGACAGCTGGGCCAAGTCCTCGCACAAAGAAGTGACCTGTATCGCGTGCCACGTGAGGCCGGGGATCGAAGGCTGGATTCACGACAAAGCCTGGACGGGAACAAGAGACGTGGCGATCTATCTGTTCGGGACCCCGACCGATCCGCACAATATTCGAGGCCCCGTCGATTCCAATGTGTGTTTAGGCTGTCATCGGAACATTCTTCGAGTGTCTGAAGTAGCGCCGCGTGACTTACCGTCTCCGGTGAAAGAGGTCGGTCTCGTCATGAGCCATCGGAAACACATGGAGGCGTTCGGGGTTCGAAACCAGGGAGAAGGTTGCACAACCTGCCATTCCGGGGTGGTACACGATCAACCCATTAAAGGATATTCCACCGTCATTCCCCGTGGGCATGTCTCGGCCGACAGTAAGCCGTGGTACCCCGACCATCCGGAAGGGTCGTACCTTCGCACCAGAGCGCTCAACGACTGCTTCCGTTGCCATGACGGAAAAGCCGAGCATCAAGGCAAGGTGATCGAGCGAAAGTGCGAGACCTGCCATCTCCCCGAAAAGATCAAAGAGGTTCTGTCCTTCTAACAAAGAGTTCTGCCGTACGATGTCCTCCCCGATTCTTCAAGTCATGAATTTGAGCAAGCGCTTCGGCGATTTTACCGCCGTCAACGACATCTCCTTCGCGATCAAGCCGGGCGAGATTCTCGGCCTGCTCGGTCCGAATGGGGCAGGGAAGACGACCACGATCCAAATGTTGCTGGGATTGGTCACTCCCACCGCTGGGTCAATCCGCATGTTTGGGCTGGATCTCTCGACGCATCGAGAAGCCATTCTCCAACAGGTCAACTTTTCCTCGACCTACATTGCGATGCCGCAGTCGCTCACGGTCGAAGAAAATCTTTGGGTGGTTGCGAGGCTGTACGGCCTATCTGATATTCCGCGGCGCGTGGATGAGATCGTCAAGAAATTAGAGATGGGGGAGTTCCGCTACAAAGTGACCCGGAAGCTTTCGTCCGGCCAAATGACGCGGCTCACGCTGGCGAAGGCCTTCTTGACGGAACCCAAAATCCTATTTCTTGATGAGCCGACCGCCAGCCTCGACCCTGATATTGCCTACAAGATTCGGGTGCTGCTGAAAGAGGAGCGCCGGTCCTCAGGCTTGAGCATGCTCTATACCTCGCATAACATGCGGGAGATGGAGGAGATGTCGGACCGAATCATCTTCTTGCAGCGTGGCAAAATTGTGGCGGAGGGCACGGCACAGGAAATTGTAAGGCGATTTGGCCAGGAGGATCTGGAAGAGGTCTTCCTGAAGCTCGCGCGCGAGTCGCGCGACTGAAGGGTAAACACAACGATGAATCAAGAATGGATCGCATTCGGGGTGGGTCTGCTGGTCGGGGGGCTTAGTTTGAGCGCCTGCTGGGGCTTGTTTTGGTTGGTCATAGGAACGGTTGGTCTGGTTCGTGGAACCTGCGTCTGGCGTGTCGTGCTGAACAGTCTGACGGTCGGCGCCGTACCGCTCATGCTGATCGCAGGGCTGTTTTGGTTGCACGGCGGAGGGTACGGTGTCAGTTCCGCATTTGGCATGGGAATAATGGGCATGCCGATCGTTCTCTTAGGTTTTGGGTTGCGACAAGCGCCCGATGGGCGGAGGGCCGGGGCACACATGCTCGATGGGGTGCGCCAACTTGTGGATGAGCTGCTTGGCCGTCACCATGAGTGCGGCGGATGTGGTGAGGGGCACCAGCACTAGCAGCCTATGAAACTTCATCGCATCATCGCGCTCATTGTCCGGCACTTGTATCTGTATCGGAGAAGTTTGCCCCGTATCATGGAGATCTTTTATTGGCCCTTTTTGGATCTCGTCATCTGGGGATTCATCACGATCTACCTCGCTCGATATCAGAGCCAGATTCCCGGGTTTGTCACGTTTTTCCTTGGGGCCCTCATCCTGTGGGACATGCTGTTTCGGTCTCAGCAGGGAATCACCATTTCGTTTCTTGAAGAGCTTTGGGCGCGCAATTTGATGAACCTCTTTGCGAGCCCGCTTAAGCCCAGCGAGTTTCTCGCTGCCACCATGGCGATGAGCATCTTTAAGGTGACCTGTGTATCGATCGTCATGGCTGTTTGTGCGCTGTTCTTTTACTCTTACAATGTGTTCATGATGGGGCTTTGGCTTATTCCCTTTGTCTTCAACCTGGTCCTTACCGGCTGGGTGATCGGCGTATTTACTACTTCGCTCATCATGCGGTTTGGGCAGGAGGCGGAGGTATTGGCATGGAGCATGGTGTTTCTGTTTCAGCCGATCTCCTGCGTTTTCTATCCGATTGAGGTCTTGCCCGGCTGGCTGAAGCCGGTCGCGTGGGCGAATCCGGCCGCCCATGTCTTCGAGGGTATGCGGGCAGTGCTGAGCGCAGGGGAGGCCCCGCTCATGAATCTTGCCTGGGCCGTGGGTCTCAACGGGCTGCTGCTCGTCGCCGTCGTGGCCTGGTTTTATCGAACATTTGCGTATTGTAAGGACCAGGGGTTGCTGGTGCGAGTTGGCGAGTAAGGTTGTAATCAGCCGGCCCCTATGCTAAGTTGAATTTACTTTATCGCACGGGCCTCGCGGTGGAGGGTTTAATAGTGCAGGCCCACAACGTCGATGTTGCCTTGTCCGGGAATTTCGTCGGAAGTCAGACCTAAGTCGCTGCATCGATCGCGCCTTCGGCCCGCTCCTTCCCCCTTTCCTCGTGTTCAAGACAATATCATCATTTAAAGGAGGAACCCCGATGGGTTCGAAGATCTATGTCGGTGGGTTGCCCTATTCGGCGACCGAGCAGCAGTTGAGTGATTTGTTCGCAGCCCATGGCGCCGTGGCGTCGGCGCGGATTATCACGGATAAGTTCACCGGCCAGTCCCGTGGATTCGGCTTTGTGGAAATGTCATCGGATTCAGAAGCGCAAGCAGCCATCACGGCGCTCAACGGGTCCGAAATGGGCGGCCGGACTTTGACAGTCAATGAAGCGCGTCCTCAAGAGCCACGCACCGGTGGTGGTGGCGGTGGCCGCGGCGGATTCGGTGGGGGTGGTGGTCGTAGCGGCGGTGGTGGAAAGCGCGATCGCTGGTAATTGTCACGACTCAATGCGTATGACGGAGGGGCTGCCATTGTAAGATGGCAGCCCCTCCGTGCTTTTGGCGCAGCGGGTTATCTTGTCAATCGAGCATGCAGAATGGTAAGAGAATCGTCTCGGACTACCGGTCCGCAGTCTGATCAGGAGGAACGTGTGAACAGCCAAACGGGTGTGATGCCGTCGACAGTGGCGCTGGCCGACCTGCCCTCATTCTCCTTCCGAGCGAGTCCGGTGCTTGTTGTTGAAAACTTCTGGTCCGCTGAAGAGCGGCAATATTTCCGCGAGGCGATGACAATGGCTTCTTGGAAGAGCCTTCAAGAGTTGCCGAAGGTGCAAGATGATTTTCCCAACTCAGGGAACTGGGCCAAAGCCGAAATTGCCCCTCCCCATGGCCAGCGTTTTCTTTCCCGACTGCAACTGCCCTGCATTCAAGAGTACATGGAGTCGTTCCCGAACATTATCGGGCGTCACGTGGGTTTTAGTTACTATTCTTATTCCGTCGGCGACTGTCTTTTGACCCATGATGATACGGATCAGGGCCATGCAATGAGGGGACGACCGGCGCCGTTGCGCCGGATTGCCTTAGTGACCTACTTCCACGAGGAATGGCAGTCTGACTGGGGTGGAGAATTGATCGTGTATGCCAAACGGCCGAATCTTACCGCCGAGCGTATCGACCTTGTGCCGACACACTGCATTGAACCTCGTCCCGGATCGCTTGTGATGTTTACCGTGCCCCGCTTCCATCGGGTGTGCCGTGTGGATGAAACGGCGGGCCAGCACCGGCGGTTATCGATCGCCGGCTGGTTCATGACCGAGCATGCCTAGCGTCTTGGCGAGGTTAAGGCTGAGGTTCAGGCTAAGGCAGAATCCGACGCTCTTTACTGAACCTCAACCTCGACCTTAGCCTACTTCAAACGCTTCAGTCGAACCAGTCGACGTCGTTTGCCGCTTTGCCCTGGCCTGAAAGATCGAGGGCCAGCGCCGGCTTCGCAAGCACCTTGCGAACGAGGCTGATCAAACCGTCCTTTTCGAGCGGTTTTGCAAGAAACGGTAACGTCCCTCGTTTAATCCCATGACTGGCCAGTTCCTTGTCAGGATTTCCAGACATTAGAATTACGCGCAGTTCTTTCCGGATCGTGGCCGCCCGGATGGCCAGTTCGAAGCCATGCACGTGAGGGAATTGATTAGAACTGGAGACTAATTGAAAGCTCGGAGGGGGCAGGATGAGGTCAGTGAGCAGCAGGTCGATAGGCTCTTTGCGTTGCGTGCAGATCCTGAGGGCATCCGAACTGCCGCCGGCATCAAGTACCGTGAAGCCTGCCTGTTGAAGGATTGTTTTGCAGAACGTCGTGATGGCCGGCTCATCATCGACGACCAGGATGGTCGGCGAAGCGGCTGGTGGCTGGAAGTCCTGCTGTCCTGACATAGTGGGTTTACCTCAGCAACATCATAGTACTGGACAGAGTCCATGGCGAGAGAAACCTCCAATTCTGCAAAGGCTCCAGACTGTAGATCAGGAAGGGGTCTTGATGGCGGACGGTGCCTAGCCTCCCCTCAGTGCTTTGAACAGGCCGACTCTCTCGGTGAGCGGGCGTTGCAGTATTGGGAGTGAATTTTCGGAAAGGCGCTCGATTATTTGTGAGCCGATCGGGCTTTGAGTGCATCCAGTCGTTTCTTCTCCAGACTCACATGAAGCGATTTCTCCTGCGTGACGATCACGGCTCCCGGCGCCTGCCCCTTCGCCTTCTTGACCCACTTGCGTCGCGCATAGATCACATCGCCTTTGCCGCTTTTCTTCAAATCACTATAAAGTAGGGCCAGCATGGCGGCATCTCGTAATGTCTCGGGAGGTGGATCATTTCCTTTTTCCAAGCGCACCAGGACGTGGGAGCCCGGCGTACCGCGAGCGTGGAGCCAGAGGTCGTCGCTTTTGGCCAACCCAAACGTTAGCTCATCGTTCTCTCGCGCATTGCGTCCGACGAAGATCGGCAATCCATCTGTCGAAATAAAACGGCGGAACGGGCCACGACGCTGATCGGCGGACTGCTGGCTTTTGCGTGTGGTAGCTCGCATCATTGTCATCGAGGTAGAGGCCGACTCTGACGGTGGAGTCCAGGTTCCTTGCTCAATTGCCTTGAGTTCTTGGCGGAGTCTGTCCAAATCATGCTGCGCACGCTCGATGCGCGGTTTCAGCTCCCGTTCGGCGGCCAGGTATTTTCGATGTTTTCGGAAATAGTCGTCCATGTTGCCTTGAGCAGATTTCGTTGTGTCGAGCGGGATGGTGATTTCAGGCAGCGTCTCGTCGAAGTAATCGACAACCGTGATGTGTTCCGTTCCCTTCTTGATTGAGCCCAAATTGGCTTTGATCAACTCTCCATAGCGGGCGTAGTCCCGGTACTTGACGGCTTTCGCCAGGTCGTCCCGCCAGGCTTCGATCCGCCGCTGTTCTTTCTTGAGCGTTTTCTTGAGGAGGCGCAGACGCGCGTCTTTCGCGGAGTCGATGGCAAGTGTCGATTCCTTGTCCTGGTAATGTGCCTCGATGTCTGCCGAGATCGGGAAGTCACCACCGGCAGCTCCTGTGAAGCGAGTCGGTTGCGCTTCGTGCGGGCCCGTTTCTCTCCTAGCTGGTGGGGCATAAGGCTGCCCGACAAGATCTCGCTGGTGCGTCAGGTCCAGGAGGACTCGTCGCTCGGCATCGAGAACTAGGACGTTTGCCTTATTGCCGGTCAGTTCGCAAACGATTGTGCGAGCGCCGTCTTTGCCGGTAAAATGAAGTTCGACGATGCGGTCGTTCGGCACTTGGCGAATGTCGTCGATCCTGGCTCCTTGGAAGTGGGCTCTGAGAAACTGGCAGAAGGCCGGCGGTGTCGGCGGATTGAGAAGGGTGCACCGGGCGAGGTGTAGCCGAGACGTTTCCGGTCGGCAAGAGATGAGCAACCGATGCGTCTGCCCCGGTACACGAATGTCGAATACTAAGGTGCGGGCAGTGGGCTGCTGAATCTTCTGAATCCATCCACCGCGTAGAACTGGTGCGATTTCTTCAAGTACCTGCGCGATATCAGTTGTATTCAATGCCATCGGTTTGTCCCGACTGTTCTATGGATGGAGTGTTCGGCCTACCCCAATTTTGTCCCATGGGGCCAATCCGGTCACATTTTTTGTCGCAGTGACAAGATCTGAGGCGGTCACTCTACGATTCGCCGTAAAAACCCGCAAGGGCGAGGGGGGGAGCGTCTGGCATCATCATTGCTTCTATACAGCGGTAGATTGTGGGCATGACGTAGTGGGCTGCCAACTGTCACCAAGAGGACTCCCATGAAGTGCACCAGATGCCACGGACTCATGGTTGCGGACGATCTGCTCGATATGCAAGAAAGCTATCTACCGATGTGGATGCGCGGTTTGCGCTGCATTGCATGCGGCAACATTGTTGATCCCCTCATCAACCGTCACCGGATGATCCAACAGTCGGGCGCCACTCGGTTACTCAAGGCTGAGGTTCGTGTGCCGGTACTGCCGCGGCCCGCCAAGGCCGCCTAACGGTAGCATACATAGGCTCACGCGCGTAGGCGGCATATAGCGCGCAACGATGGCCGGCACGTGCTCTATTCGTCCGGTATCGCATCCCTCAAATACCTTTCTCTCCTTGCAGCCTCTTCCTCGCTACGCTACAGTCGATCCCTTAATCATCGTCTTTTCGAATCATCCACCATGTCGGTATTGGAGTTACAGCCTCTCGCTCACTTGACCGACGAGTTCCGTCTCTCGATGCGTCGGTTGTTGCAGGATCTCGGTCGAGAACTGCAAGCCGACTATCCGGACCTTTCCTCTCGGCTTAAGCTTCCCGTGGGATTTTTTCAGCTGCTCGGCCGGTCGCTCAAGGTAGAGACCTATTCCAATTGGAAAGTCGTGGGCTGGATCGAAACGCTGAATGACCTGGTCTACTTTCTGGACATTCTTCAGCAATGGGCGAGTGAACAGGATCGGAGGGAGTTCACTGAACAACTGTTTGCGGAGTGCCAAGAGAAGTTCTTCGAGAACAGCTATCTCGCCGATCTTTTTCCACTGGGCCGCCAGCGTACCACGGGTTTGGAGCAAAGACTGACGAGCCTTTGTCATCGACTGGCCCAGGAACTTACGCAGGAATCGCTTTTCTTCAATCCCGCGCTCACCGTGAATTGGTGCAGGCAGCGCAAGCTTCCGCGATGGGATGTGCCGGGATTACTCGAGGCCAACTTCGAACGGGCGGAAGAGTGGGGCGTGGTCTCAGTGGGAATTGCCGGAGAGTGGTGCGAAGCTCCCAATGAGGTGCGCCGTGCGCTGACGCAATCGTCCGGGCATGTGACGTTTCAAGTCGATGGGAGCGGGATCTCGGTGAAGATTGGTCGGGTGGCCTCTCTGCTGTGGACCGGGTGGGGAACGCAGGGCGAGTGGCGGTGGAACCGTCAGACGGCGGTGACGGCGCTGGAAACTGCTCGCGGCCCCGTCATGGTTGGTCCGACATTAGTGTATGGAAAAGATCGGCAACCGCGGACGGTCGTACGAACGGAACAGAAGCGGGTGGGGCGATTCAGCCGAGCGTGGCGCACGATCCAACAGGCCTGGCCGGAAGGTCATGCGGTGCTGGCCTTGCTGACCTCACGGATTGTGCCGTTCAAAGCGAAAGGCGTGGTAAGTTTCAGCTATCGGCACAGGCCCGGGCTGTCCTTCATTAACTGTTTCGACCGCGACAACCTCGATCTGATCGACGATTTGATCCATGAAAACAGTCACCACCATTTGAATCTCTTGCTGCGCAAGTATGTCATGTATCACGGGGACCATAACCAGCAGATCTTCTATTCACCCTGGCGGAGGAGCCTTCGTCCCCTGCGCGGCATTCTCCACGCGACCTTCACGTTTACCATGGGCGCAATGCTCTTTGAGCGCCTGTCTGTGTGGGCGTCTGGGAAGAGCGGCGCGACGCGATGGAAACGCGCAGGGCTTACACAACGCGACTTGCAACGAGCGCGATATCGCTGTCTGGAAGAAGTCGAGTCCGTCCGTTACTCACTCCAAGACTTGCACTACGCCGATCATCACCTCGGCTGGCTCACCGGCTCAGGCCGTCGCATGATCGGGCAACTGGCAGAGGCCATTGAGCAAGTTGAACGCAGCATCACGCCACATCGCAAGGCCGTTCTTGCATCCACTTTCGGCCCGGCCCTCCGGCGCCATGTGAAAGAACTCCGCAAAGCCCGCATGACCTACGGGCCGGTGCGGCTTGGGAAGGTCTAGGATAGAGCGGCACGTTGTATTCGACTGAAGACTCGGCTATTCTTAACGCTGTGCTCGGAGGCACGAGTCATGAGTAAGCTGCGGCAGACCAAAGATGGGTTACTGATTCCCTCTTCCTTGTTGAAAGGTTTGACCGGGCCTGTGTCCGTCCAGCGAGAAGGCAATGTGCTCTTTATCGAGTCCGAACAGCGCCGGACGGCTCGGAGGCGTGTGGCCCGCATGGTCCAGCGCCTGAGACAGGCTGCGAAAGGCTTAAAAAATCTCACAACGGCAACAATTGCCCGCGAAGTAGCGGCAGTACGACGGAAGCGTGCGGGTCATCGTTGACACCAATATCATCGTCTCTGGCCTCATCTCTCCTGCAGGCCCACCCGGAAAAATTGTAGACGCCTTGCTGCAAGGCTTCCTGGTACCTGTCATGAGTCCGGCCACGCTGGATGAACTCGAAGCGGTGCTGATGCGGCCTCGTCTTCAAACGCTGTTCGAGCGTGCCGGAATCGAGACGATGGAGTTCTTGACTGAATTCCGCGAGCTTGCCGAAATCATTGAGCCAAACCCCACCGACATTCCGGTTCGTGATGAAAACGACCGGATCTTTCTGGAACTGGCTGCGACACGTCCTCCAGTAGAGTTTCTCATCGCCGGTGATCGAGATTTTGAACGGAGACACTACGCCGACGTGCCAGTGATCTCGGCCGCGCTGTTTGTCAAGACCATCTTGTCCTAGAGCACCAGACTGGTAAGACATCCCTGCCCTCCGCTACCATGCCGACGAACGCCGCAAAGCCCACCAGACCTACGGGCCAGTGCGATTGAGCAAGGCGTGACCGGCATTTGTTCTTCCGTCAGGTCTTCGTTATTATCGAGCTATGAAAACCAAGAAGGTGAGGCAGAAAAAAGCGAAGGTAGGGGTCGGTGCATCTCGGATAAAGGCCGTCATCAGAGATCTGCGTAAGCGATATGGGCCGATGCTCAAGCGGCTAGCAGGCTAACCAGCCTGTGGGATCACGAGAGGCGGCGGTAGAGCTCAGCGTTCTTCTCCATCACCCGCTTAGCAGCGGCGCGAAACGCATCATCAGGCTGGCCAATGAAGTCGTGAATGCTAAGGCGCACCAGTTGCTCAACGGTCAAGCCCTCGCGCTTGCCCAGCGCTTCCAGCCGCCGCATTTCTTCATCTGAAAGGGAGATCGTGAGCGTTGTCATGAGAGGCTGCTCCGCTTAGTATGCTGTGTCGCAAGATGGGGCCAGTATAGGGGAAAGGACTCGTGAGGGCAAACCCTTGCGAACAACTCGCCGCCCTATCGACGAACTCCGCAACACCCGCATGACCTACGGGCCAGTGCGAGTAGGGCCTAGCATCCAAGAGAAACGCTTTCGTGTGCCGGTGGTCTCTTAACTCTTAAATGCAGCACCCTTCTCTTTGGCTAGGAGTTTTGTAGCGGTGGAGATTTTCTGGAGGCGTCGAGGGCGGCATCTTTGTTGTGCGTTACAGAGGGCAGGATATTTTCCAACGCTCCACTGAGTTCTCGCAAATTGACAGATTCATCTAGGAACACAAAGTCGTATGTCATCGTATTAAAGCATCGTATATATTTGATTCCCTCAGCTTTGATCATACCGAAAGGACCAAGGTTATCCAGCGCAACCAAACCCCAACCTGATTTGTCGGCAGCCCATGCGTCCAGTTTTTCGTCGAAGTGCTCCAGGTAGTTCCTGAGATTCCTGCTTCCAAGTACATGTCCTTGGTCTGGAAGATCCAAAATCTTTCTTAGGCACTGTCCGCGCAAGTCCATTCTCTCCTTTCGCTCCTTAGCATTTTGACCAGGTCCTGGCCTACCTGGCCAAAGGAGCTTGGAAAGGTTCCCAGTATGGGTTAGGAAACTGTGAATTGTCCTGAATATCTCTTGTCGATCATTAACTGACTGATTAGCTGTTGGTTGCATGAAATACGCTTTCAGTCGAGTCTCTAAGTATCTATAAGCGGTGATACCAAACGAACACTGTGTCTCGACCTCAACCAAGTACAGATATTGGAAGCGTGGATCCATGCTATAAGTCTGCAATGAAATTCTCTAAATAGGCAGATTCAGAATTCATTCAAGAAAAGGCTGCTCAAAACGGCCTCCAACAAGGCGGCAGGGAGCGGGACCACCGGAGCATACGCGGTGAGGGTATGTGAGGAGGGCACGCGACCGACAACGCAGTTGGGGGTCGCTTTCAGCAGCCGTTAAGGTTCGACCGTCACGTCCACAAACGCTGGCACACTATCCGCTCCTTTCTTATCCGTCACCCTCAGCTTAAACCGATAGGTCCTGGGCTCGGAGACTTGCGGGGCTTGGAACGAGGCTTCTGAATCATTCACGTCGAGGAGTGGGACCTTGCTGCCGCGCACTTGGCTCCAGGAGTAGAACAGCGCTTCGCCTTCTGCATCGCGGCTCTTCAACCCGCTCAGTCTCACCTTTGATCCGGCCTTCACAGTCCGATTCGGCCCTGCATCGGCGACCGGCGGTTCGTTGGGCTCGTCATTCACTGTCACTCCGACATCGAGCGAGGCTTGCTTGCCGCGGTTGGTGACCGTGAGCACGGTCTTGCCGTTGCCGACGATCTGTAAAAGGCCGGTGGGCAACACCCGAATGACTTTGGGATTCGACGATTGATAGGCCGTGCCGGTTGCCGGGGCACTGATCCGGCGAATCACGCCATCGGCGAACTCGCCCACGACCGGCAACTCAAAAATCTTGCCCATTGAATCCACATGACCGAAGGCGGAGGATTGGCCGGCGCGCCCGAGTTGCAGGGGTTTGTCGGTTTCAAAGTCGATGGTGGTGAGGGCAGCGTTGGGTTCGACCTGCACCAGGGTTTCGTCGAAGACGGATCTGGTGCCCAATCGTCCGCGTGAAATTTCCGCGACAGCCAAGAGGCGCATCGGCCCGATGCCGTCTTTCGGGACCAACAGCGGGCCGCCGAAGGCCGGGTCTTGCTCGGCCAGCCCAATCAAGGCGACCGGCGCGACGATAGATCCTGTGGCTGTGGCGTCTTCCTGTTCGACCAGCCGGTCGTCCTGCTCGCCATACCAAAAGTAACGAACCTTGACGATGCCGATGTCCTTTCCCAGATCCACATGGGCGGTGACGGTGCTTCCCGCGGCCAACTTGACCCCTTCTGCCGGCTCCGTGATCTTGAACGCGAACGCTGGCCCTGCAATGAAGCTGGTGCCAAGTGTGAAAGTGAGAAAGTTGGCAAGTACGAGAGAAAATAGGTGGGGGCTGAACTTTTCACTTTCAACTTGTAACTTGTGACTGGTTTTTATGGTCATCTCGCCAGATGGAACGGGACGTCCGTCAGAATGACGCGGTCTTTGAACAATAAGGAGGCTTTGAGCAAGAGCGCGCGTTGGTTGTGCAGGATGTTCTGCCACCAACGGGCCGGGAGAATCTCAGGGATCACTACGTTCACCCAGGTGTCCGGTTCCTTTTCTAGAATTCCTTCGATGTAGTCAAGCAAGGATCCCAGGACAGAGCGGTAGGGAGAGGGGAGGGCGATCAAATTGACGCCACAACCCCATTGGGCCCACTGGATCTTGACCTTGGCGCTTTCTTCCGGGTCGAGATCGACGAAGACGGCGCGAATTTCGCCGGGCCGGCTTCTCGCATAGTCCACGGCGCGGACGACGGCACGATTCACCCCGCTGATCGGGATGATCACGATATTCCGCCGCGGCATTGGAGGCCGTTGCCCCCTACGGTCCAGCGTGATCTGTTCAGACACGGCTTTATAGTGTGAACGGATGCCTCGGAACATGAGAATTAAGACTGCGACCAGCAGGAAGACAATCCAGGCGCCCTGCATGAACTTTGTGCTGGCGATGATGACTGTGGCAATGCCTGTGGTAACGGCGCCCACCCCGTTAACGATCAACTTTTTCCGCCAATGCACCCCTTTTTTCACGAGCCACCGCTTCACCATGCCGGCCTGAGAGAGTGTGAATGACACAAACACGCCGATTGCATACAACGGAATCAGCGCGTGGGTGTTTCCCTGGAACAGCACGAGGAGGAGGCAGGCGAAGAAGCCAAGAATGATAATGCCGTTCGAAAAGACCAGGCGATCGCCGAATGTGGCCATTTGATGCGGCATGAATCCGTCCCGCGCCAGGATCGAGGCCAAATGGGGAAAGCCGGCAAAGGCGCTGTTAGCCGCCAGCACCAGCAGCGTCATGGTGCCGATCTGGACGGCGTAATAGATGGCGCCGGAGCCGAACGTCAGGCGAGCCAACTGCGACACGACCGTTTCATCGACTTTGGCGAGAATGCCGTGGTGGTAGGCCATCCAGCTGATGCCTATGAACAGCGACGCGAGGATGGCGGACATCCAGATCATCGTGGTAGCGGCATTTTTTGATTCGGGATGGCGAAAGGCCTTCACACCGTTGGAGATCACTTCCATACCGGTGACGGCCGAACAGCCTGCGGCAAACGAGCGTAGGATCAAGAACAGGGTAAGATTTTCCATCTCTCCGCCAGGACCTCCGGGACTCGCAGGCGGGGGAACAGCTCCCGAGCTGAAAAAGGATTGTACCGTGCCGATCACGACCAGCAAACCCAGAGCCCCGATGGCAAGATAGGTTGGGATGGCGAAAAACTTTCCCGACTCACGGACGCCGCGCAGGTTCATCACGACAATGAAGAGAATGGCGACAAGCCCCAAGGCTTCCCGGTGGATGAACAGGCTCGGGATCGCCGAGGTGAGGGCAGCGACTCCCGCTGCCACACTGACGGCGACGGTCAGGACATAGTCGATCATCAAGGCCGCCGCGGCGATCAGAGCCGGCACATCGCCGAGGTTCGATCTTGCGACGATGTAGGCGCCACCCCCCTCCGGATATTCGTAGATGATCTGGCGATAGGAGATCGTCAGGACCAGAACAAGGAAGAGGATGGCCAGGCTGACGGGTATCGACCAGGCGACCGCCGCCGTGCCGGCCAGAATGAGGACCAGCAGGATTTCTTCCGACGCGTACGCGACCGACGAGATCGCGTTTGAGGAGAAAATGGCGAGGGCCAACGTTTTCGACAGCCGCTCGTGGGAGGCCTGGGTTGTTTTGAGCGGATCGCCGACGAGCCAGCGTTTCAGGATCATGATGAATTATCTCACAAAACCGGCAGCCGCGTGAATGTTATGAGGACCTCGGTTCCATAGGGCAAAAGACTCAGGTCGGAGCTGGGCAGGAGTCGCTGGCGTCTGATCGAGCAGCGATCCGCCCACTGCGCGAAGGGGGTTGACAGAGATTCTTCACTTGAGTATCGTTCACTATCTCGAATTGGACTAGATACTTTCGTCTACAGAGCGAAGATCATAGATAGACAGCAACTTGATCCGTTTTGCCGTTCCGAACTTTTTAGCATTGTTTCACTCATCACAACAAGGAGGCCGGTCCATGTTTCCCCACACATTATCCACACGTACGCTCGGCGCGATGGCAGCTGTGGCCCTGCTCTGGGCCCCGCTCGCATCCGCTGAGAACTCCTCTCATGCAGGACACGCAACCCCGCAAGCGGTCGCGATGAACCATCAGCTGCCGGCCTGGGCAGAACAACTCAAGGGGCAAACGATCGTCGAAGACGCGATGTCCGGAAAAGCCGAGCGCTCGGCGATGGTCGAACAGCAGCACCAGCGCATCATGGAGCACATGGCCCATGACCCGCAGGTCCAGGGCGTCAACACCGGCATGTTCAATACCTCGGCCATGTTGCACCAATATGGAGCCGGTGGGCAGGACATGCTCCTCATGTCCGATCCTCGTGTTGAACCGGTGGCCATGCTGGGCGGTGGCAAGTGCCCTGCGACCGCTCCTGTGCGCCAGTTCAATATCTCCGCGATCAATGTCGAAATCACGCTCAATCAGTGGCTCGACTTCTATCCCGGCTACATATACGTGCTGGACGAGAATCTCGACAAGGTTCGGGAAGAGGAAACCAAGAATAGAGAAGCACGCGATAAGGAAGGCTTCGATCCAGGAGCCGTGATCCCAGGCGTGCAAGCCCAGTGGATTCAGCCGCTGACGATCCGTGCCAACCAGGGAGATTGCCTCAAGATCAAGTTGAGCAACAAGTTGGAAGGCGGCGAAGATGTGAGCCTCCACATCCATGGTTCAGCCATGGTGGTGAGCGCCACCGGCGCCGCTGCCGCGACGACGAACCCCGACAGTATTGTGGCGAAAGACAAGAGCGGTGATTTCGAGTGGTACATCCATCCGAACACGCAGGAAGGTGTGCGGCAGTTCCATACCTACAGCAACGACCGTGAATTGACCGTCATGGGCATGTTCGGCGCCTTCGTCGTTGAACCCCGCGGCTCCTCCTATTGGGAACCGCTCGGAAGCGGCGAGGCGACGCCGGCCGCCAGCGGCTGGCAAGTCATGATCAAGAACGGCACTGGGCCGGACTTCCGTGAATTCGTCCTGATCTATCACGAAGTCGGCGACGAAGCGTTCCGCCCGCTCAATAAGAAGGGTGATTTCTTGCCGCAACGCGATCCATTGACCGATGCCTATCGTCCAGGCGGCCGCGCGATCAACTATCGGAGCGAACCGTTCGGTATCAACAATATGCACGTGCAGCACGAATACTTCGGGTTCGAGGACGAGTCGATGGGGTACAGCTCCTATACCTTCGGTGATGCGTCCCCTACGATTCCCCGTTCTTATATGGGTGACCCGGCCAAGTTTCGTCTGGTCCATGGTGGGTCCGAAGTGTTCCATTCCCATCATCCGCATGGAGGAACCATCCGGTGGCCGCGCAGCCCGCGAGCGATCGACGACATGAACCTCTGGGCCACAGCGGTCAACGGGCCCGTGAAGTATCCGGTGATCCGTCATAAGACCGACCGCGTCGACGTCGAAGTTATCGGCCCGTCAGAAGCGCTCGACCTGGAAACAGAGTGCGGTTCCGGTCTCTGCCAGCAATTGGCGGGCGACTTCCTGTTCCACTGCCATGTGGCGCACCATTATGTGGCAGGCATGTGGGGGTACTGGCGCGTCTACAATACGCTGCAAGTTGGCGACATGCACAACGATGTGATGCCGGATCTGCGCGAGTTGCCGGATCGGAAGGGCCGGATCAAGGCGCCTATGACCTCCGACAAGCTCGTCGGCACCACAGTCGATTGGTTCGGCACGCAGTTCAAGATTGTCGACAAGGGCAAGAGCAACTGGAAAGGCAACCCGGCCACGATCACGATGAAGGATTGGGTCGAAATGCAGTTGCCAACGCAAGGCAAGCCTGGCCACAAGGACGATGAGAAGGGCCAGATTCAGTCCTACGATGCCACGGTGCTGGATTGGATTTGGGAAGGCAACCGTGCGATGAGCGAGAAGGAAAGTACGATCGACAATCCCAAATACAAGTCTACCCATCCGGGCAAGCGGCACCCGATCATGTTCGAACCATTGACCGGCAAGGTAGCCTGGCCGCACCTGACGCCCCACTTCGGGAAGCGCGCCATGTTCTCTCCGAATCACGTCGGCGCGCCCTGGCTGGAGATGGTCCGCCGGGATGACAACGGCGAGGAGAGCGTCGATCAAGCCAAGCCGGGTGAACAGGGCAACTGGAGTCTCTGCCCGGTCAATGCAGGACGGAAGAACTATAACGTGCACTTCATCAAGCTGCCGATCAAGATCGCCAAAGCGCAAGGGAAAGAACCGCCGGTGGTGGATCCGAACGGCTTGATCTACGTGCTCCATGAAGAAGAAGCGGCGATCCGAGCCAACGACGACCTGAAGTACCCGTTGGTCGTGCGTGGCAACATCTACGATTGCGTGGACTGGATGTTGACCAGTGAGTGGGACGACGACGACTACACGAACTTCCAGTCGTCAAAGATCAACACTCATTGGCATTTCCTTCAATTCGACAACCAGGCATCGGACGGCGTGATCACAGGGTTCTCCTACGAACAGTCGGTTCGCCCGTTCACGATGCTGGAGAAGAAGAATCAGAAGGGGCTTCCAGCCCCGATGAACACGGTGTTGACTGCCGCAACCAAGAAGGGCACGACCAGCATCACGGTGAAGAACGCCAAGCAGTATCACGTGGGAACCTTGATTCTCGTGGGCGCCGATAATGTGAAGGGCAACGAGGTGTCCCGCATCAAGGCAATCAAGGGCAATACGATGACGTTGTCAAAGGGATTGAAGAACGATCACCCGGCGAACGACATCATTACGGTGGAGTTTGTTCGTCAGCGGTTCTGGGTCGATGCGGACGTCGGGACCGTATTCTGGCACGACCACGCGTTCGGCGCGACGACCTGGCCGCACGGCGGGTTCGGCACGTTCATTGCCGAGCCGGTTGGATCCACCTATCATGACCCGAAGACGGGAAAGCTGGTCTGGAGCGGTCCGATCGCGGACATTCACACCAACGAGCCGGTGGGCCATGGTGTGAACAACAGCTTCCGCGAATTGATGGTGCAAGTGCACGACACCGTGCCGCACACAGTGAATGTCGTCACGGCGGGCAATCCTCCCGGGCAACCGGTCGAAGTGGCCCTCGAGGCAGGCAAGACGGTATCGTTCATGATGCCGGAAAAGATCTATATGACGCCGATGCCGTTCCTGAACGGTGGGACGCACACCACCGGCAGCGGCTTGAACTTCAGGGCGGGACCGATCGCGCAACGGTTGGCGACGAACCCGGATGTGTCACAAGCATTTAACAGCCAGATTCACGGCGATCCATACACGCCGCTTCTGAGGGCGTACATGGGCGATACCATGGTGTTCCGTCTCTTGCATACCCTCATGAACGAGACGATGACCTGGACCCTGTCCGGCCATACCTTCTGGACCGAGCGCTACGCTCCTGATGCCAACCGCAAGAACTCGATCCATATCGGGATTGCAGAACGGTACGATCTGGTGGTGCCGGAAGCAGGTGGTCCAAGGCATCAGGCCGGCGATTACATCCACTTCAACGGCCGATCCTCGAAATTCTCCGAGGGTGCCTGGGGCATCATTCGGGTATTCGATAAGGAACAAGCCGATCTGAAGAAACTGCCGGCTGGGTTCTCGATCAAGGGTGAGATTCCGAAAGCGCTGTCGGTTTGTCCGGCGGATGCCCCGGTGAAGATCTTCAATGTGTTAGCGATGGATTATCCATCCATGACGTTCAATGCGAAGGCACCTGAGACCATCGAAGTGGACTTTGAGCGGAAGATTCAGATCACCAATCCGGATGCGAAGATCTATGCGTTGGAGGAAGACGTCGCCAAGGTGTCCGGGGATGCGCAGCCCATGCCGCTCACACTCCGCGTCAATGTCGGGGATTGCGTGAAAGTGAATCTGAAAAACAAGATGAAGGACGGCAAGGCGTCCTTCTCAGCCATCGGGCTGGCCTTCGATCCGAAGGACTCGATGGGCGCCAACGTGGGGAACAACCCCGGCGATCAGACGATTGCTCCAGGGGCCGAGCGGGTCTACACGTACTATGCCGATCCGTTCAACGGCGAGACGACCTCGCTGGTGTGGGACTGGGGCAACGTGATGATGAATCCTCGCAACGGCTTGTTCGGAGCCGTGGTGGTCGGTCCGAAGGGTTCGAAGTATCGTGACCCGAAGACCGGCGCCGATCTGTCGAATAAGAATGCCTGGGCGGCCGACGTGATCATTGATCGCACGGTGCCGGGCAATGAAATGAGAGCCAACTATCGTGACGTGGCCTTGTTCTTCCAGGACGAGGACAACATCATCGGCACCAGCTTCATGCCGTATGTGCAGAACGTCGCGGGCTTGACCGGCGTCAACTACCGGTCTGAACCGTACAAGTATCGTGAAGAACAGGGCTGCTCGTTGGGCAAGGTATTCCAGCCTTGCCAGGCGGACAAGCCGGAAGATCCTGCGACGCCGATCATCGAATCGCATGCGGGCGATCCCGTGCGCATTCACGTGATCGGTGCCAATAACGAACAGAACGGAATGTTCAGCGTTGAGAAACATGAGTGGCCGATCGAGCCCTTCATGCGAGGCGCCGACCAGATCAGTGTGGTCGAGTTCTCCGGGTCAGAAACGCTGGATGCCTTCATCCCATCGGCCGGTGGACCCTATCGGCTGGCCGGCGACTATGTGTACAGCAACCAGCGGTTGCCGTACTCGCAATCCGGGCAGTGGGGCTATCTGCGCGTGTTGCCCGCCGGTGATCAACGGTTGTTGCCGCTCTCCGGTGCGGGCGCAGGGATGAAGAGTGTCTCGCTTGAAGAAACGGCGCGTGTCATTCCAGTCGCAGCGAAGTAACGTGCTCGCCTCTCGCTGAGGGGTTACAAGCACAAGGAAAGGGGGAGGCCTCGGCTTCCCCCTTTTTCTTTAGTGCAGGCATTTGGTACGATGCGTGAGATTGCTGGGCTGACACGGATCTGCTGAATGTTGGAGGCTACATGAGGACGCTGTTTTTGTTCTTTTCCATGCCGCTGTTGGCCGGTCTTTCGACGGCCTGGGCCTATGAAGAGATTCGCGTTACCGACGGCGGCACGATTTCCGGGAAGGTTACGATCACGCAAGGGAAGCCGATTCCCAAAGGGTTCAACCTGATTACGTTTCCCGATCCGGTCTATTGCGGCCGAATTTCTACCGGAACCGGGTGGCGCATTCTCCAAGAGTTTACAGTTGCGGCCGACGGAGGGCTCAAAGACGCGGTCGTCGTGCTGGTGGATGCGACGAAGGGGAAGCCGTTCAACTTCGAGCCGCCGACGATTGAAGCGCGGGATTGTCGCTTTCTGCCGTTTGTGAATGTGGTGAAGAATCAGGCCGAGGTCAGGGTGGTCAATATGGACCCGGTGTTTCACGACATCCAAGCCTACGAGACATCGCATCTTGGCCCACGGGTGCTCTTCAACACACCGCTGCCCATGAATCCACTTCACAAGCGCAATGTCGGGGCTGACAGCCATGAGCATCTCGCCGGCCAGCCGATGACCGAAGTGATACACATGACGAAGAATCGCCGGATCTTCGTGATGCAGTGCGGGTTCCATGCCTATATGGAAAGCTGGGGCCTCGCCGTGGACAACCCATACTATATGCTGACCGGCACCGATGGGAGCTTTTCGTTAGCCGATGTGCCTCCGGGCGACTATACCGTGATGACCTGGCATCCCGGTGTCGGGACGATGATGGAAAAGAAAGTGACCATCCCAGCCAAACAGACCGTTCAAGCGGATTTTGTGTTCGAATCGCCCAAGGGCCGTCGGAGCGCCCACGAGATCGAAGAGAACCCGCACTTCGGATTAGGGTCGCTAGGCAAATCCTTGGATATTCAACCCACCTTGGAATTGCAAACTCCGTAATCGGATCGCTTCGAATGGGAGAACCTTGTCTCATGAATAGCCATTTACATCGTGCCACCTCTTGCCTCGTCTCCGGCGTACTCATGGTCGTGAGCGCGCTATCTTCGATGACGTCGGCGTCCGCCTATGATGTGATCGATGTACAGCGCGGAGGAACGATTAAGGGAACGGTAACTTTGTCAGGCGCGGTTCCTGAGCCCAAAGGCTTCAATCTCATCACGTTTCCTGATCCTGTCTATTGCGGGCGCATTTCGAACGGTCGAGGCTGGCGTTTGCTGCACGATTTCGTGGCAGATCCGCAGGGCGGACTCAAAGATGCGATCGTCTTACTCGAAGGAGTCGAGGCCGGCAAAGCATTTGAAATGTCTGTTCCCCTGATCGAAGCACGCGATTGCACGTTTCAGCCCTTCATGACGATCGTGCGTAATGGACACGCGGTCGAAGTCATCAACATGGATCCGGTCATGCACGATATCCAAGGCTATGAGACCTCGCTCGAAGCCGGGGCTCGCGTGTTGTTCAACACCCCCCTTGTGATGAATCATCAGCATCGACGTGGGGATATCCACGCGATGCACAACCATGCACCAGGAAAATCGCTGGTCGGGCCGATCTATCTGAATAAGGGACGACGGACCTTCTACATGCAATGCGGGTTCCACGCCTACATGGAAAGTTGGGCCATGGCTGTGAACAATCCCTACTATGCATTGACGGATGCCGCTGGCACATTCAAGATCGAGAATATCCCTCCAGGCACCTATCAGTTGGTAGTGTGGCACCCTCAAACTGGTCCTGGGGTCACGAAGATGGTGAGCATCCAGCCGGATGGGAAATTGGTCGAAGAGCTTTCCTTGAATGCACCGAAGGGGAATCGCTCTGCCTTTAAAGTGATGGATAATCCCCGCTTCGGCCCCGATACGTTGGGCTATTCCGTCGATATCCAGCCGCTGGTCGAACATCAGCATTGACAGCCGATGTGGACTCGTCTTGCGAGGAGGGCCCAGGTTTTGGTCTTCCTCGGGCTTGCTTTGAGTACATCGAGTTGGTCGCCGGACCATCACGCCATGGCCGGCGACACCCTCCCCATTCAATCAGAATTCTCAGGCACCATCATCAAGCAGGTGAACGGGAAGAAGTATCAGGTGCAGGTCTTTGCGAAGGGGGATCGACTGCGGCTGGAGTACAAGTATGCCATCCGAACCGACTTTGGGTACGCGGCCATCGAAATCATCCGGCTCGATCAGTCCGAGACGTGGTATCTCCTCGCGCAACAGAAAGAACTGTTGGTCACGCCGCTAGATCCGGACGACGTCCTTCCGATGCGTCCCGAGCTGCCCGGGGAGCGGAGTAGAACCGTCGTCGGCGATGCCACGGTTGCAAGTCGGGCCGCGCAGCTATTCGAAATCCAGACCGATCAACGCGGGCGAGCCGAACGGTTCTAGGAATGGGTCGATGCAGAGACAGGAATGGTGCTCAAGCGGGTCAGTCGTGACCGCGACTGGTCGTTTGAGTATGAGCGCCTCCGGCTGTCGCCGCAGCCGGGCTATTATTTCGATGAACCACCAGGGTACAAGAAACGGATGAGTGCGACCGGCCCAAGGCGAGAAGGCTAGCAAGATCATGAACCACGTGAACATGCAACATGGTGTAATTGTGGCGAGCGCGCTCGTCTGGTTTTGTACGGTGGGCAAGCCGGCCTTCGCAGCGGGGGCGTCATCGGGCCTTCAAGAGATCCAAAATCTCTATGACAAGCATGAGTATCAAAAGACCTTGGAGGTGATAGGTAGGCTGGAGAAGGAGCGAGCTGCGGTTCTTGACGTGCGACGGCTCAAGATCCACACTCTCCTCAAGCTCGGCAATCCTAAAGATGCGCTCGAGGAATATGACAAGCTCGAAGGGATGCTGAAGCAGGAGGATCAACCAGTCCTGCGCGAGGTCGCCTTGGGGTTCATTCTTGTCATGATGAAAGACATGCGCGAGCAAATGCGCGGAGCGGCCTACACCGCACTCAAGGAAATCGACTCAGATGAGGCCGTGCCCTATTTCGAAGACGGGCTCAGCGACGGATCGGGGCCTGTCCGAATGTTGGCTGTCGAGGGGCTAGGCCGTTCGGACAAGGGGCGAAACTCGAAGAAGCTGCGGGCCGCGCTCGATGATCAGGCAGGGCTCGTCAAGGCTCGCGTCGTCAAGGCGCTGGGGGAAACGGGTGATCACTCGGTGATTCCGTTGATTGAGACGGCGACAAGAGATGAACTGGCCACCGTGAGGATCGCGGCCTATGGGGCGCTGATCAGGCTGGGCCGCAAGGAGGCTTGGGAACAGTTGCGCAAGGGCGTCGAAGCGCCGAATCCGGAAGACCGTGCAGAAGCGATCCGCACGATTGCCGATCTCAAGGACCAGCGCGGAGCTCCGTTCATGACGGACTTGTTGACCTACAAGCAGCCCTCTGTTCGCGCGGCAGCGGCGAGGGGGTTGGGGCACCTTGAAAAGAAAGATGCTCGGCGACAGATTGAACAATTACTCAAAGACCCGGTTCCCGCTGTCCGAGAGTCTGCAACGGCGAGTCTCGCAGACCTTGGCGGGAAGGAGTCGGTCCCAGCCCTGACACAGGCCCTCAACGACGGTGTGTTGACGGTACGCGCCTCGGCTGTCGCAGCATTGTTACAGCTCGGTCAGCCTTACGAAACTGTGGCGTCGACTGTGCGGGCATTAGCCCAGCAGAACGATACCGCAGCGAGGTCATCGGCGGCCTTTGCTCTTGGCAAGGCAACGAAGGCGAACGTTGCCGGGGCCGTCGAGGTATTGGCGAACCTTGCGGCTGATCCCCTTCCCGGTCCAAAAATTGTCGCCTTCCGTTCTCTAGGGCATATCGGGGATCGTGAAATCGTTCCTCTCCTCAAGGATGGCCTGCACGACCAAAATGAAGCGGTCCGCGCAACGGCTGCCGGCGCGCTGCTTCACCTGCTGCAACAATAGAAATAGGTCCTGGAAGCACCTTCTAGCAGGCTGAGGTGACGCCCGGCTGCGCACTGCTGACGCGGCGGATACGCAGGAGGATGCCACGGATGGTCCGGCTCAGCGTGGTGCTGAGCGACCAGTGGAATGGGCTCGGCGGGAGCCGGAAGGCGGAGCGAGCGCCCAGGGGGAGCGGGATGCCGGCGGGCCGATCGATCCACAGAGGAGTGACAACGGGCTCCGCCGTGAAGAACATGGTGCACTCATCGCTATATCGGACAGGCTCCTAGGCCGACTTGATAAACCGGTCATCGGAAAATTTCCCGCGGAGCTGCGCGGTGATGGAACGACGATAGGGTTCTTTCTGCCGTGACATGATGACAAGGCTTTCACTGTCGAGCAGGATGCACAGGTTTTCTTCTGTCACCAATTGTCTGGTGGATCCCCCGATATTGATTCGATACTGGGTTTTTCCGTCCGGATTCCGATTCGGTCCGGCAGCGATTTCGGTGAGGCCGTCGATGAAGCCTTCATAGGCCTCGTGACGGTGCCGCACCATCGTTCCGTCGGGAATGCGGACCCAACATGATGCTGTATGTGGCTGATTCTGTTTCCCTGTATTCATGCTTGTCATAGCGCACCTTTCTTGATCGGGGTCTTGTGGTGAAGGTTCATCTCGAGTCCCCTGTGCTAACGATTCAGACTTCGATAGGCCCTGCGGAAGATCTCGAACGGAGGAACAGCGGAGGCGACAGGCTCTATCGCATGAGAGCGTAGTCAGTACAAAGAGAAACGCGAAGGATGAAGATCGTACGCGTAGTTCATGTAGGTCCACTCTATCACATGGTCGCACGTATAGCGAATGACTCACGCTAGAGCGCAACGCATAGCATACGTATTCGAAGGAGGAACCAATAATGTGGACCTCAGAAATAAATATACCTGCACAGAATCATGCCCTTACACCGCGCGCGCATATCCGAAGCGTTGACACCAAGAATAGCGGCCTGTAGGGTAATTATGTTACGTTTTAAGCCACGCCGACTGTCCCATCTCTCGCGCTCCCCATCTTTCCCGCGCGTCTGATTCCCCGGTCTCCGCTGCTGTTTTGCATCCTCGTGTCTGACTTGTTCGCGACGCATCTCGATCCTCCCGGAACGTTCACTGGAAGGAGGCCTGGCATGATCAGGCTGCGGACTGTCATCGCAGAGGCGTGGTGGCATTGCTTTCATCGAAGGTCCTCCGATTCCATCTATGCGTGCCTCATATGGACGGAGGCCTTGAGAAGGGTGTTGTAGAGCGAGACCTTAGGAGGATGCAATGCAATGTCTGCGCTGTAAAGGCCTCATGATTGCGGTCCACATGAGAGACCTGTCGAGTCAGGACGACATTGTGTATGGGTGGCGGTGTCTGCTTTGCGGCGAGACGACGGACCCTGGCATCGAGGCCAATCGAGTGAGTCACTGTCCACCGGTTCGGAGCCGGGCGCGCGTTCCTGGATCTCCTGCAGCCAGGCTTGGGAAACTAAGAGCCTAGGTGAATTGCGGTGTCGTCGGAGTGAGGAGAAGTGGATGGGCGTTGGGGCGAGAGGAAGGGGATGAGCGTGAGGAACTGGGACACGATCTGGCCTGCGGGCCTTCTGGTGGGGGTCGTGATACTGGCGATTATTGATGCCATTGCGAGGGCTGCTTCATTGAGGAGATAGCCGGTGCGGAGGAGAGAGATGGAATTAGTATGGCGGAATGAGAAGCTAAGCAGAGGGAAACGGCTGCGGGGTGTTTGTGGAGCGGCCGCGCTGTGCATATCTTTTACGCTGGCCGGTGTCTTGTTCTCAGCATCAGAGGCCATATCCGGGGCGATCACCATTGCCGGGAACGGTCCGGAACTTCGCGTGGTCGAACAACTGACTCGGGCGTTTGAGAAGAGCCACTTAGGAGCGGTGGTCGAGATCCGTTGGGACCCCTCCTTCCATCCTGTCGCGATGGTCACATCGGGCGAAGCGGATTTTGCCGTGGCAGGACAGGCTGATCCGAACCTCGTCGCGATTCCCATTGCATGGGATGGAATCGCCGTCGTGGTGGATTTCACAAATCCAGTGAAAGAGGTCACCTCTGACCAGGTAGCGGCCATGTTTTCAGGCAGGGTGACGCGATGGTCGGCTCTGGGCGGGACCGACAACCAGATTGAACTCATCAATCGTCCGTCTAATCAACATATCCGCGGAACATTCGAAACGGTCTTGGGGATTACCGGGAAGATTCCTGCCTCTGCACAGGTGAGGCGGTCCGACCAGCGAGCGATCAGCAGCGTGGCCGGCAATGGGTCGGCGGTGACCTATGCCTCGTTGGGAGTGGCCCTCGATGCGGTCACGTATGGCGTCGGCGTGGCGCTGTTGATCATTGACGGGGTCGAGCCGGCCAAGCAGACCGTCAAAGACGGTCGGTATCGACTGCGCAGGCCGGTGATGCTGCTCCGGAAGAAGGAGTCAGTTCCGAAGGCGGAGGCCTTCGCGACATTTGCGCTCTCGAAAGAGGGGCAGGATATCGTCGAAGAGATGTTTGCCCCCTACAGCGGTCCGGAAAAGTAGACCCCACAACGTGCGTTCATACGGGAGGAAGAGACGATGATCACGATCACGATGAAGGCTGAGGAGAAGATTCGCGAGCTGATGCAAGAGGAGAAGGAGACCATCGGTCTCCGAGTGTATGTGAAAGGCGGCGGATGCCATGGCTATCAGTACGGCATGTCGCTGGAGTCAACGACGGGAGAGGATGACACGGTCGTTGAACACGGTGTGGTGAAAGTCATCATGGATTCGCAGAGCGCCCCGTTGTTGGTCGGTACCGAAGTGGATTATGTGGACAGCATGCAGGGGTCAGGTTTTGTGATGAAGAATCCGCAAGCGAAGACCACGTGTGGGTGCGGCAGTTCGTTCAGTGCCTAAGGGTCTGGTGTTCGGACATCAGGAGAAAGCCATGCACATTTGGCGTGATATCGGACCGGAACTCTCCCTGGGAATGTATTTGATAGGGTGGGTGATTGTACTCCTTCTGACATACATGCTGACAAGATAAACAAGGTGTCGATACGGTTTGTCATCATGCTGAAGGTCTCTTGTTAGGGGTTTGAAAATGCAGCGGGTCTCTGAGGCTCTGGATCTCGCGGTAATAATAGAGCGGCATCGGTCGTTTGTTCTCGAATGTGAGTGTGCGCAGAAAGGCGAGTTCCTCTTCGGTCGCATCCCCGCTGAGTGACGAATCTTCAAGAAACTCTCTCAATCCCGGCTCTTCTTGTAACAGGCCTCCTGGGCCTTTCTCGACAAATTCGAATTTCTTCTGGTGTCCTGGAGCGATCCGGCGGTTGAGTACAATCTCAATGCAAAAGGTGCCGAGGTCAATATTCCAGGATACAATCAAGGGATTCAGGAACGCGATGCAGTTCTCGTTCGAGAGGTCGAAGATCGTCGTATCCAAAAAGTTCAGCACGGTGACCCGCATCTGCGGATAGCTCTTCTTGCTGAGTCGCGCCACCTTGCGCAGCCATGCAGGGTTATCAAGCTCCTGCCTGGCGACACCCTTCACGACGGTGAGAAGTTTTTGCGTGACGAACCGTTCAAGCTCTCCGAACTGCTGTTTTTCAAAAATCGTGCGGATTTGCCGGTGCTTGGTGGGATGGCATTTGCGGAGAATCAACTCACGCACGTCGTGCAGCAAGGGACTCGGCTGGTCTCCCAACCGTTTCCTGAGCTGTTCGCGGCGCTGCTCGTCGGCGAGCTTGGCGAGCTGTCCTTGCGGCAATTTCAGTACTCGCCCAATTTTGGCGTACATGTCGGTCCGGTTCGGCGCCGGAGGAAGTTTCTTCTGCGTCAGCAACTGTGAAATATACGATTCCGTCACGTGGGCCGCACGCGCGAGATCCCGCTGCCCCAGCCTCAGCTCTTTCAACCGATTCCTGATGAGGAGCGCAATGTCCACGAACAATCTCCTTGTGCTGGATTAACAGAAAGGAGTTAATGCTATAGGCTACTGGAGGGCATTGCAAGATAATACTTGACTATATGTAGTTAAGACGCGTAGAGTTCAACGTCAGTGAGGGGGGTAATCGCGGTTGAGGTTCTTCATCCCTGGCGTACCAGTTACGCTAACTGTCCTGGTCCCTCGCGCTTTACGATTCCTTCCTGGCGCGACCGATTTCCCAGTCTCCGCCGCTTCAAAGCCAGCCAGAGTATCTCTGAAGTCCTGCGATCGTTGGTTTAGCCCGCCTGGGCCAGAGCCTTTCGCTTACCGGAGGCAGGATTGGTGCGGGGAGATGCAGAGGTCTTCTCGGCGAACGCCCGAAACCCATGAAGGAAACACGCCATGACACCAGAAGAGCAAATCGTGAAGATGACGACCGCCATCAGGCAGGCTATCAAGGTGATGGGAGACCGGTTCGGATCGACGGAGCAGGATGTCGCAAAGACCATTCAGGAACTGCAGGCCTCAATGCAGGCGTCATCAGAGCCAAATCTTTCCGTGAAAACCTTGCCACGGCCAGGCAGCCAGTCACCTCAGAATACGGAAGCCACCGTTGGGGCGTAATCGCGTCTGCGCGAAAAGGAGAAACAGAGATGAATGCCCAATCCACAGTTCATAGTCATATTGACATCACGGAAACGCTGGCCAGGTTGTACCTCTTCTTGGCGCAAATCATGGATCGCTGTGTGAGCGAGGCAGCACGCATTAGCTATCCAGAGGCCGAATTACAGTCGCATCTCGCCTCGACCAGAGCCACTGTGCTGGACATGCTGTCCGTAAATCAGGTGGTTAAGGCATAGGTCGAGCAGGAGTGTCATCGGGTGCGTTCGCTTGTCACGGCCTGCCTCACGGATGGAGCCGCGAAGGCGGTCGCCCTGGATGAGCTGAAAGTACAGGGGGCCGTGTTGAAACACAAGATTATGGCATTGAGTGATCTGCTCGCGGTGTTTCGAGCGGCATGACAGGAAACTGAACATAGCACGCCGTTTCATGCTCGGCTCGAAGTCGAGGCGGCGGGCCACAATTGCAACGGAGGACAGTATGAAGAACACACCACGGACCTATGTGCTGACGCTGAATTCACCGTCCCGAAAAGGCCTTCGGCTGTGGATGGGGAAGAGCATCCATGCCCTGCGCCACTGCTCGGTCAAACAGATCGGCCTTGCGCTGAGGGAAATGCAACAGAATGTGGACAGTCTGCACGCCCCCATATCGTCGTCGGGCGGATCCTATTTCCTGAACCGCGGTCGATAACGTGACGCCCTCGGTTGCGTCAGTAGAGGCGGCGGGTCGGAAGAAAGGGCCGAGAGCTTGTCAGCCTCTTCTCAGATAGTAGAGGGGGCCACGAGCGATGCGTTGGGACACCTGCGCAAGGCGACAGTCTTCTCGCCGGCCATGGTTCAATCACGGGGTCAATCTTCATGAACATGGCATTGTAGCGGGATGTGCTCGCTTCTTGTCATGGATGGGTCGGTGCATGATCGGCTCGATGACAAGTCTTTGAAGTGGGTAGGAGAGACCGTGAAGACCGTGATGTTCCTTGCGAGTGTTCTGATCGGCCTGGTACTTTTGCTAGGAGGATGTGCAGACAGAATTGAACAACGGCTGAGGCAGGTGCAGAAAGAGTTGGAGCAGGTGCTTTGGACGGAATTCCTCGATGGTGACATCAGGATGCAACAGGCCAGCGATCAGCTTACAGTCGTGATCACCGAACGACTGCTGTTCGATGCCGGGAGTCATGAGATCAAGCCTGATGGTATCGAAGTGCTGAAGCAGATGGGAGTTCTCTTCAAGGCGGCATCTTTCAAGGAAATCCGAGTGGCTGGGCACGCTGACAAGGCCTCGGTTTCCGACCATTCCAACAAGTATTTCGAGAAGTTGGCCTTATGCAAAGCACGTGCGACTCAAACGGTACGTGTTCTGAAGGAGAACGGATTGGATTCGCAGAACGTTATCCTCGAATGGTATGGGGACATCCGACCGATCGCCAGCAATGAGACTGAAGAAGGTCGGAAAATGAATCGTCGCATCGAAATTCTTCTGTACGCCGAGACTGTGTAGTGGCTAAAACTCTTGGCGCAAAAGATCCCGTGCCTGCCCACCAGTTCTCTGTTTTTAGCACCGTGAGGATCGCGACGGGGGGCGAGGTCTTCGTACTCTGTCTCATCCTAGGGCTTGTGTAGGCAACGATCGCGGCTGACGATTCTTACATCGCCGGTTATGCCGCCGCCGTTCTCCAGCACGAATTCAATATGTCCGGGGCAGTCCTGCAGGTACATGATGGAGTGGTGATTGTGACCACCGACTCGCTCGACAAGGTAGACCGGCAGAAAGTTCTCACGGCACTGGAAAAGATTCCCGGCGTCGTGCATGCGGAAGTCCGAGAGGACGCGGGGCCTCCCACTGTTCAGGCGGCTCCGCCGCAGGCGGTCATCCAGCAGGAGCTTCCCAAGCCCGAGTCAAAATTCCTTCCTCGCGGTCTCCGCGTGGCTCCTTTCCACGCCGACCCGCGATGGCCGCATCCCTCGGTCGCGTCCCGTTAAGTTTCATTGGGCCAGGAGCCGAGGAATACCGGCTCGGCCAATTTTGGTGAAACATTTGCGCTCTATCGTAACGCAGCTCCTTTGGATGGCCAATGGGAAATCGCGCTCCAGGCCGGAGTCTTCAGTGTATTCAATATGAGCGCCCCATCCGGATCGAAAGACCTCATCAACGCCGACTATACCGTCGGGTTGCTCACCAGCTATCGGACCGGTCCGTTCTCAGGCTTCCTCCGCGTCCACCATCTGAGTTCACACCTGGGCGATGAATTCATTCTCAATAGTCAGACGCCGATCAATAGAATCAATCTGAGATTCGAAGAACTGGATCTGAAGGTGTCCTATGAGCTGGCCTCCTGGCTCCGGATCTATGGCGGCGGGGGCATGCTGGTGGGGCGAGATCCGAAAGATCTGAAACGCGGCACGAGCCAATTGGGAGTTGAACTCACCAGCCCCTGGACCTTCTGGGGCGGCAAGGTTCGTCCGGTCGCCTATGTGGATGCCCAGGCGAATGGGAGAAGTAATTGGCGGGTCGCCAGCTCCGTTTTGGCGGGATTTCAATTCGAGGATGCGCGCATCGGAGATCGCAAGCTGCAGCTGCTGGCAGAGTATTTCAGCGAGCCCTCTCCAAACGGACAATTTTATACTTACAAGACGGAGTGGATCGGAGTCGGTGTCCACTCGTATTACTGATCGACTCCACCCTCCTCGCGGCCGCATTCGATGATCTCACGTTCGGTATGCGGGTGTTTCCTGCAGCTGATTCCGCCTGACGAATCCGGAGTTGATCGGGAAGCCCATGGATACGCTTTCTTCACCTGTTACTCTGAGTTCCAAGCTGAAAGAGCCGATTCGCGCCGAGCTTTTCGGTGTCGAGAGGCTCGAACAGCACGCGGAAAGTCTGGCGGCTGCACAGATTGTCACCGGCGATGTACGGCGGGGCCAGTTACTCACGCCACGGGTTTTGGAGAACGGACGGGTACTGGTCGAGTCCTACCGGACCATCGCCAGCGCGATTCGGGAGGAGAAAGCGATCACCCCTGCGGCCGAATGGTTGGTCGACAATTTTCACATCGTGGACGAACAGCTTCGCGAGATCATCGACGATTTGCCTCCTGGATATTACAGGCAATTGCCCAAACTGGCATCCGGCCACCTGCAGAATTATCCACGGGTGTTCGGAGTCGCCTGGGCATTCGTCGCGCACACCGACAGTCGATTCGACCCCGACATGCTTCGCCGCTTTGTGCTGGCCTATCAGCGCGTGCAACCGCTGACGATCGGCGAATTGTGGGCGGTCGCCATCTCGCTGCGTGTGGTGTTGGTGGAGAACCTTCGCAGGCTGGCCGAGCGGATCGTGCACAGCCGCGCCGCCCGACTGGAAGCGGACGAACTGGCGGACAGCTTGCTGGGGACCGGAGCCTTGGCTCCGGAGCCTCCGGCCACGGCGCTCCGCCGATTTGAAAACAGACCGTTGGCCACAGCGTTTGCCGTGCAGCTGGTCCAGCGACTCCGTGACCTGGACCCCAAGGTGCGTCCCGTGCTGCTGTGGCTCGACGAGCGCCTGGCCGCGCAGGGCACGACCGCCGACGATATCGTGCACGCGGAGCATCAGCAGCAGGCGGCTATGAGCGTCACCGTCCGCAACATCATTACCAGTATGCGGTTGACGTCGGCGTTTGACTGGGCGGACTTTTTCGAGAGTGTCAGCCCGGTCGATAAGATTCTACAGGGCGATCCCCGCTATGCCGAAATGGATTTTGTCACTCGGGACACGTACCGCCACGCCATCGAGGATCTCTCCCGCGGCACGGGTTTCTCTGAAATTGACGTGACCGCACGAGTCGTGGACCGTGCCAGGCAGGCTGTGGTCGAGCTGCATGCGAGTGAGCAGCCGGAGCGGGAGCGGCACATGGATCCTGGCTACTACCTCATCTCACAAGGGCGCCGAGCGCTTGAACGCGAACTCGGCTACAGGGTGTCCTGGAAACGCGAACTCCTCCGATGGTATGTCCGGGCCTCAGCGCCGGGCTATCTTGGGTCGCTTGCAGTGGTGACCGCCATAGTCCTGGCTTTACCGCTGTGGTATGCCGCCGAAACGGGCGTGACAGTCTCAGGCCTTGCGTTCCTCGGTCTCGTTGCGCTCGTGCCGGCGTCGGATCTCGCCATGGCGCTCATCAATCGCACGGTGATGGCGATCCTTGGGCCGCGACCATTACCTCGCATGGCACTGCGAAAGGGCATTCCTAAAGAGTTGCGAACGATTGTGGTGGTGCCCACGTTGCTGACGAGCCAACGGGGCATCGATCAGCAAGTCGAACGATTGGAAGTTCATTATCTGGCAAATTCTGATGATGATCTGCGCTTCGCCCTGCTCTCAGATTGGACCGACGCCCCGAGCGAAAGCATTCCGGGTGATGCCGAACTGCTGGCTATTGCAGTGGAGGAGATTGCGCATCTGAACAAGCGGTACGGCCCCGCGTCCGGTGGCGGTTCGCGCTTCGTGCTGTTTCATCGCCGGCGCCTCTGGAACGAGTCCGAGAAAATATGGATGGGGTGGGAACGAAAGCGTGGCAAGCTGCATGAATTGAATCAACTGCTGCGTGGTTCGACGAGCACGACGTTCATGACAGTCGGCGGACATCCCCCCGAGGCGATTCCTTCTGTCCGCTACGTCATCACGCTCGATGCAGACACGCGGTTGCCGCGGGGAGCCGCGCACCGATTGATCGGCACCATGGCCCATCCTCTGAACCGGCCTCGGTTCGACCCTCTCAGCGGACGCGTCGTTGAAGGGTATGGAGTCGTACAGCCACGGATTACGCCGTCCCTACCGACCGATGGTGAGGGCTCGTGTTTTCAACAGACGTTTTCCGGTCCCAGCGGGATTGATCCCTATGCCTCGGCCGTGTCGGATGTGTACCAGGATTTGTTTCGGGAAGGGTCCTACACCGGCAAGGGCATTTACGAGATCGACGCCTTTGAGGCGGCGTTGGCGGACAAGGTGCCGGACAACGCGATGCTCAGCCATGATTTATTTGAAGGGCTCTTCGCTCGCGCGGCCCTGGCCACCGACATCGAACTGTTCGAGGCCTTTCCCTCCCATTATGAAGCGGCGGCAGCCCGGCAGCACCGATGGGCGCGTGGCGATTGGCAGCTGTTGCCCTGGCTTCTCGGGCGTGGGCATACCGGATCTGAGCCGCATCGCGCGGTCGTGATTCCTGCCATTGGCCGTTGGAAGATCCTCGACAACCTCCGCCGTACCCTGTCGGCTCCCGCCGCGTTTCTGACGCTGATCGTCGGGTGGCTGTTACCGGCGGGATTTCCCCAGGTCTGGTCTTGGTTTATTCTAGCCACGATTGCGATTCCGTCGCTCCTGTCTTTCGTCGTCGGACTCTATCCACGCCGGCGCGGCATTGCCCTGCGGAGTCATATTCGTGGTGCGGCCACCGATCTGAAGTTGGCCGCGACTCAGATCGCGTTGACGGTCACCGTCCTTGCATACCAGGCCTGGCTCATGTCGGACGCGATTCTTCGTACCCTCGGCCGTCTCGTCATCACGCGGACAAAGTTGTTGGAGTGGGTCACCGCGGCACAGGACGAGGCTGCTTACAGGTGCAACCTGGCCGGGATGTATCGGCGCATGGCGGGCGGTGTCGTTCTCGCCGTCATGGCTGCTGGTGGGGTGGCAGCGTGTGGGGGGTACGACTCTTGGGCTGCCGCGGCCCCGTTCGTCCTGCTCTGGATGGCGGCTCCTGCGGTGGCCTACTGGGTCAGCCTGCCTCCTCGGCTCACCGGTGCCGGACCGGTTTCGCCGGCCGATGCCCGGACCCTGCGATTGATTGCACGCCGGACCTGGCGGTTCTTTGAGACGTTCGTGTCACCTGAGGGCCATGCACTGCCACCCGATAACTTTCAAGAAGATCCCAAACCCGTCGTGGCCCATCGGACGTCGCCGACCAATATAGGACTCTATTTGCTTTCGACCCTGGTCGCCCGTGACCTTGGTTGGCTGGGCACTCTGGAAGCGAGCGAACGGCTGGAAGCCACGCTGGCGACCATGAGCCGTCTCGAGCTGTTTCATGGACACTTCTACAACTGGTACGACACGCGAACCCTCCATCCGCTGGATCCCAAGTATGTGTCTTCCGTGGATAGCGGCAATCTTGCGGGACACTTGTTGGCTCTGAGCAACGGGTGCCGTGAGTTGATTCAGAAATCTACTGTCGATGGCGATCTGTTTGCTGGAATAGATGATGCCATTCGGTTGTTGCGCGACGCGCTGGCCGAGATTCCTGATCAGCGACAGACGCACACCGTGACGCAGAAACAGCTCAGCCAGGCCGTTGAAGCGCTAGCCATGTCGCTGCTGTCGCGGCCGGTCGATGTCACCAGCTGGACCACCCGGTTTGCCCATCTGACCGCATCGTCCCATACCGTCGCTGACATGGCGCAGGCCCTCGCGCAGGAGCGTGCAGACGGGTTCGATAGTGAGTTGCGCATCTGGGCCGATGCGGTCCGAATGTGCGTGGAGAGCCATCGCCGGGATGTGGAACTGTTGCTTCCATGGGTCCGCTTGAGTCCGAAAGACCTCGCAGCCTTATTCGATCGGCCGTCCGGGCTAGTGTCGGAGTGGGCGGTCATCGCGCCGTTCTTTCATCCCGTTCCCACGCTGGCGGCCGCACCCGATCGTTTCACGGCGGCGCTCCGTGCGCTCGACCGCTTGCGGGAAGACTTGCTCAGCCATCCATCGCAGGACAAGGCCACCTTGGCAAGAATCGGTCTGCTGGCTGATGCCATACGGCAATCGGCCGCGGATGTCGTCGCCCTGACCCGCCGTCTTGCATCCATAGCGCAGACAGCGGAGCAGATGGTTCGCAGCATGGATTTCACATTCCTCTTCGATCCGACGCGCAAGCTACTGTCCATCGGCTACCGTGTGACCGAGAACAGTCTGGACCCCAACTGCTACGACTTGCTGGCGTCGGAAGCCAGGCTAGCGAGCTTTCTCGCCATCGCCAAGGGCGACGTCCCGGCATCGCACTGGTTTCACCTCGGGCGTGCCCTGACACCCGTGGGAAACGGTTCGGCGCTGATTTCCTGGTCAGGCTCCATCTTCGAATACCTCATGCCGGCCTTGGTGATGCGTTTCCCAGCAGGAAGCTTGCTGAGCCAGACCTATGAGCTGATCGTCCGTCGGCAGATTCAATACGGTGCAGAGCGCGGTGTGCCTTGGGGCGTTTCGGAGTCGGCCTATCACGCACGCGATCTCGACCTAACGTACCAGTACTCCAGCTTTGGTGTGCCGGGTCTGGGACTCAAGCGCGGCCTCAGTGAGGATGTGGTGGTCGCGCCTTACGCCGCTGCTCTTGCGGCGATGATTGATCCCGCGGCGGCGACGCAAGGCTTTGGGCGACTCGCCGAGGCCGGGGGCAGGGGAACCTATGGGTACTATGAGGCACTGGATTACACCGGCACACGGGTGCCAGAAGGAAAAGACGTGGCCATCGTGCGAGCCTATATGTCGCATCATCAGGGCATGTCCTTGGTCGCGATCGCGAATGTCCTGAACGATGGGCTGATGAGGACCCGTTTCCACGCCGAGCCGATGGTTCGGGCCACCGAGCTCATTCTTCAGGAACGTACCCCGCGCGGTGTGCCGGTGGCGCGACCACGCGTGGAAGAAGTCTCTGCAGCGGCGCAAGTCCGTGACCTCATCCCGCCGGTGTTGCGGCGATTCACCTCTCCGCATGAAGCGACTCCGCGGACACATCTGCTGTCCAACGGGCGGTATGCCGTCATGCTGACTACGGCAGGTTCGGGGTATAGCCGTTGGCGGGATATTGCGGTGACGCGTTGGCGTGAGGATGCGACGCGGGACTGCTGGGGATCCTATACTTTTCTGCGCGACACCCAGACTGGGTCCCTGTGGTCGGCTGGGTATCAGCCCAGCGGCGTCGAGGCCGACGACTATGAGGTGTACTTTTCCGAAGAACGGGCCGAGATTGTCCGGCGAGATGGCGACTGGAGCACGATACTCGAAGTCGTGGTGTCGTCCGAAGATGATGCCGAAGTGCGGCGCATCTCCGTGACCAATATGGGGACCAGCGCTCGCGATCTGGAGGTCACCTCCTACGCCGAGCTGGCTCTGGCTCCACAGGCTACCGATGTGGCCCATCCGGCCTTTGCGAATTTGTTTGTGCAAACGGAATTCGTGCCGGAGATCGGCGCGCTGCTCGCCACCCGCCGCAGGCGGTCGAATGAGGAGACGACGGTGTGGGCTGCCCAGGTGGTGGTGGTCGAAGGCGACACCGTGGGTGCCCTGCAATATGAAACGGATCGAGCCCGGTTTCTTGGACGCGGGCACCATGTCCGTACGGCAGTCTCCATGATCGATGGGCGGCCGCTCTCGAATACTGTCGGGTCCGTGCTCGATCCGGTGATGAGCTTGCGCCGCACGGTGCGTGTGCCTCCGGGCGGGACCGTGCGCGTCGTGTTTTCGACCATTGTCGGCCCCACGCGCGATCAGGTGTTGGAGCTTGCCGACAAGTACAGTGACCCGAGAGTGTTTGAGCGTGCCCTCTCGCTGGCCTGGACGCAGGCGCAAGTCCAACTGCATCACCTCGGCATCGGGACCGACGAAGCGCAGCTGTTCCAGCGACTGGCCAATGCCGTGCTGTACGCCGATGCGTCGCTGCGTCCATCTTCCGAGACACTCGGCCACAGCACGCTTGAACGCACGACGCTGTGGGCGCATGGCATATCGGGCGATCTGCCCATCGTATTGGCCTGCATCGACAAGGCGGAGGATGTCGACATCGTCCGGCAATTGCTGCGGGCGCATGAATACTGGCGGATGAGGCAATTATCCGCCGATGTGATCATCCTGAATGAGAAGGCCTCGTCGTATGAGCAGGGGCTGCAAGGATCGCTGGAAGGGCTGGTGCGCGGCAGTCAGTTGCGTCTCTACCCGGATACCGGTGGGGCGCGCGGCAGCATTTATCTCCTGCGGACCGACCTGCTCTCCGCACAGGATCGGATGCTGCTGCAGCAGCTCGCTCGGGTCGTCCTGCTCGGCCGGCGCGGCACGTTGGCGGAGCAGGTCACTCGATTACAGCGCAGGAACCGTGCAGTGCCGACGATCCCGTCTTCACCGCGTGCGGGCAGACGCCTGGATGTGCCGCTGCCCGAACGGGAACTCGAATTCTTCAACGGCTTGGGCGGCTTCGCAGACGATGGGCGCGAATATGTCACGATCCTCGGCGAAGGGCTGCGGACGCCGCGACCCTGGATTAATGTCATTGCGAATCCGTCGTTCGGGTTTCTCGTGTCGGAGTCTGGCTCCGGATTTACCTGGTCGCTGAACAGCCACGAGAATCAACTGACGCCCTGGTCGAACGATCCGGTGACCGATCCGTCCGGAGAGGTGCTCTATATCCGCGATGACGATTCAGGGGAGGTCTGGAGTCCTACGGCACTGCCGATTCGCGATGACCAGGCACCCTATGTTGCCTGTCACGGACAGGGCTATAGCCGCTTCCATCATGGTTCGCACGGCGTCCTGGTCGAATTGCTGCAATTTGTGCCGCCTGAAGACCCGATCAAGATCTCTCGACTCACGCTGCAGAATGCGTCCGGCCGCTCGCGTCACCTTTCAGTCACGGCCTATGTTGAGTGGGTTCTGGGGAGTTCCCGCAGTGACTCCGCACCGTACATCATCACGGAGATCGATCCGGGTTCCGGAGCACTCTTTGCGCGCAGTATGCTAGGCGGCGAGTTCGGTGGGCGCGTCGCCTTTGCCGATCTTGCCGGAAAACACACATCGTGGACCGGTGATCGTACAGAATTCCTAGGTCGTAATGGGACCCTCGAGCGTCCCCTGGCGCTTGAAATGGGAGGTGAGTTATCCGGAAAGGTAGGAACAGGTCTCGACCCTTGTGCGGCGCTGCAACTGTCGATTGAGTTGGAAGCAGGCGAACGTGCGGAGATTATCTGGTTTCTTGGCCAGACAGAGGGAAGGGAGCAGGCTCGTCTCTTGCTCGATCGCTATCGTGGCGCGGACGTGAACGTGCTCTTGCACGAGGTCACTCGCCGATGGGACGACGTGCTGGGTGTCGTACAGGTCCGCACGCCGGAGCGGGCCATGGATGTCTTGTTGAATCGCTGGCTGCTCTATCAGACGCTGGTGTGCCGGATCTGGGCGCGTGCGGCGTTCTATCAGCTGAGTGGCGCGTATGGGTTTCGCGACCAACTCCAGGATGTCATGGCCCTCAGCGTGGCGGCTCGCGATGTCACACGCGAGCATCTGCTGCGGGCGGCAGCGCGGCAGTTTGTCGAAGGTGACGTGCAGCACTGGTGGCATCCTCCATCCGGGCGCGGTGTGCGGACCCGCATCTCCGACGATCTGCTCTGGCTGCCGTACGCGGTCATTCAATTCCTTGAAGTCACTGGCGACGCAACCGTGCTCGATGAACTTGTGCCGTTTCTGGAAGGCCCGGCGTTGGCGGAGGGGCAACATGAATCCTGTTTTGAACCGCGAGTGTCCGAGACGCGCGCCACCCTCTTTGAACATTGCGCGCGCGCGTTGGACAGGAGCCTCGCCGTCGGCAGTCACGGCCTTCCGCTCATGGGTACCGGAGACTGGAATGACGGGATGAACCGTGTCGGCCAGCAGGACAAGGGTGAAAGCGTCTGGCTCGGCTGGTTTCTGCATGCGGTGCTCTGGGAGTTCGCCAAGGTGGCGGCCCAGCGCGGCGAGCATGTTCGCGTAGAAACGTGGCGGCTCCACGTGAGTGCATTGAAGGCCGCGATCGAGCAGGATGGGTGGGACGGAGAATGGTATCGGCGCGCGTACTTCGACGACGGGACGCCACTCGGTTCCGCTGCAGACCTGGAGTGCCGCATCGATTCTATTGCCCAGTCTTGGGGAGTGATCAGCGGCGCCGCAGACACGAGCCGCGGAGCGCGTGCCATGGCCGCGGTGGAACAGCATCTTGTGAACCGGCGGGACGGGCTAATTCTCTTATTGACACCACCGTTCGATCGGATGCTAAGGGATCCCGGCTATATCAAAGGCTACGTCCCAGGCATTCGAGAAAACGGCGGCCAATACACCCACGCGGCCGTTTGGACCGTGCTTGCTTTCGTGGCGCTGGGTGACGGGGACAAGGCCGGCGAATTATTCCGCATGTTGAATCCCGTCCATCGGATCTCCTCGCGAGCGAACGTCCAGCGCTACAAAGTCGAGCCCTACGTGGTAGCCGCCGACGTGTACGCCGAGCCTCCGCATGTCGGGCGCGGGGGATGGACCTGGTACAGCGGTGCGGCGGGTTGGCTCTATCGGGCCGGTGTGGAATGGATGCTTGGCTTTCGCCTGCGCGGTGCCACGCTCTGCATCGATCCTTGTGTTCCGCGCCACTGGCCGGGGTACTCCATTCGTTTCCGGTATCACTCGGCGGTCTATGACATCGCGGTGGAAAATCCGCGCCATGTGAGCCGCGGTGTGACGCTGACTGAACTGGATGGTAAACCGTTGACAGACCACGCCACTATCCCGCTCGTCGTCGACGGCGAGCATCACATTCGCATCGTGCTCGGGTGACATACGTGGGAGGGACAGTGACTCGCCGTAGGAATTTTGTCACGCTGAGCTGTTTTGACCAGCTTGCCATCGGCCTCGCGCGCATTCAGATGGGCAAGAAGGAAGCGGTGATGTCATGCAGGGAACTTATCAGCAGTGGTCGCAGAGGGAGAGTCGGATCAAGTGGGGTGCCATTTTCGCCAGTCTGGCTGTCGGCATTGCCGCGCAAATGGTCTTTATCTTGCTTCCACCCACATGGCAGAGTCGAAGCGATTGTAGGCGTGCGAAAGCCGCTACGCTTTCGGAACAGCCAATTTGTGGCAATATTCCTCCTTCGGCGTCCTTCCTCGTGAGGAGTTTCACCACAAATGTCGTACGGTCTTGATGCTCTTGGTTCTCTCAACTGCCTGAATTCTCGTCGGGTCTGAATTGGCGTGGTCTTCGCTTCCACGGTGAGCAACTATCCAACCACCATGAGGTATGGTGAAACTGAAAGGAGAGTAGGATGCTTAAGCAAGAGAACAAGATGACGAAGTGGGAATTACCCGGGGTCCCGGCAGGAGGGTTACGAAAGGTGGGGCAAATCAGGGGGACCAATACCCTGATCCTCCACGCCGGTCAAAATGGGATGGTCGTTGCTCTGGAATTACTGTCCGCCCATACCCCCGGTGCGCCAGTGGTCGATGATCGAAACGAGTTCATTGGATTCATCAGCGAATTTGATGTCCTCCGTGCGTTGGAAGCCGGCAAGGATCTTTCCAAACTGACCGCGGAAGACATCATGGTCCACGATCGAATCGCCGTCACGGCCGAGACCACGATCGAAAAAGCCGTGAAGATTATGGAGGAGAAGCGCTTGCTGAATCTTCCAGTGAAAAAGAATGGGAGGGTTGCCTACTCCGTGACGCGACACGATCTCCTGCGAGCCTGGATTGGCCTCGGCACTTCGGGAGAAGAGTAAGAAGAGGCGCCTTCGCTATGGTGAAGGGTAAATCGAAACCGGAGTGATCTGCCCCCTTTAAAGGCTCCAGGTCTCATAGTAGGTAATGGCCGAAAGGAGGGCAGGTATGGAGCTTGGGCATGACCGAGCAGACGTATTGCCGGTGACGGAACGAACATGCAGGATTGAAGATCGACCAAGCCAAGCGGGTGAAGGATCTTGAGCGTGAGTACACGCGGCTGAAGCAAGCGGTCATGGAGCTGACGCTTGATAAGCTCATTCTGAAGGAGGGAAGATTCAGGAAGGACGCACTGGGGACTTCCCTCTCCAGCCGGAGTTATCAAACATCTCTCACATGATGAAGTGAAGGAGAAGCCATGTCCACGTCACATCTTCCCCGGGATAAAAAAGATCGATCGGTTCGAGCGAGGAAGCACGACCCGTACAAGGCGAAGGGCAAACTCCGGGAGGCATCCGTCTGCCGTCAGTGCAAGGCGGTGTATCACAAGGGCCGATGGACGTGGGGCCCTGTCCCGTCCGACAGTCACGACGTCGTGTGCCCTGCCTGTGAACGGATACGGGACGGCGCGCCGAGCGGAGTGCTGCTGCTCACCGGTGGGTTTGTCGCCTCGCATCGGGAGGAAATTCTCGGGCTCGCCCGTAATGAAGAGGCTCGTGTCAAAGCCGAACATCCTCTGGCTCGAATTATCAAGATCGAGGACCAAGCCAAAGCACCCGAAGGGGTGGTCATCACTACGACCGACCCNCATCTCGCGCGGCGGATCGGCGAGGCNCTGCATCACGCACATCGCGGCACGTTCACCTGTCGCTATGAGGAGGACGAAGACCTGCTCCGGGCGAACTGGGAAAGCTAAGCGGAGGGACAAGAACCGGGAATCTCTGCCGATTGATTGCGGGAGATCAGTATGGCCACATGGTCTTAGTGTGAGCAAGCCAGACAGAAGGCTTTTCACACCCTTTCAGGGAGGAAGATCACATGTTCATGTACCTACTTGTGCCTCCAATCGTCATAGGACTTCCCGCATCAGGCTTCGGACAATTTATTGATAAGGGCGACTACGTGGTGGTGAAGAAAGGAACCACGCTATGTTCGAACATCAAAATGGAACAGGCCAAGAGGGCATTCGATCCAGAGAAGGTTTTTTGGCGAGTCACCAGCAACGTGCGGGCCAATGGCACGCAGACCGTCGCCGCGATTGAATATGAAACCATGTACGACCGCAAAAGCGGCGAGACCACGATCAAGGAGCGCCGATATGACGAGGATTATGCCGTGTTCTTCAAGAGAGCCCCGGAGTACAAGGGGATGCTCCTCATGATCAGTCCGCAAGATGGCCGAGTGGAAGCGACGGTGGAAATTTGCTCGAGGAAGAAATAGAGCCGACATCGAGTATGCGGTAGGCAGTCCGCCGTATTTGTTCGCGACAAGCCGGTGTCTTCTCTCGGTGCGTCTAGCCGATCAGGGCACTCACCGGTACGCGACACGCGCAACCTCGATGAGAATTATGTAAGAAGAGATATCTACCAATGGACTTAACTACAATAGGTTAACAACAGTAGTAAATAGCGTATGATAGAAGATATAGCTTGACTGTGTATGGTAAAGTGGTCCATAATATATATTGAGGTGAGGATATGACTCGCCCGCTTGAGGCAGGCTTATCCAAGGCAGGTTATTAGAGGGTCCGGCCGTTGGAGAGGGACGTGGCCACCCGTCCTCGGTTGCGATGAGCCCCAAGGAACGTAGTGTTAACGTTGTATTGTTTCAAACCCTGACGTTCCAGTTACGCTGACTGTCCCATCCCTTGCGCTTCCCACTTCCTTCCTAGCGCGATCGATTCCTCAGTCTCCGCCGCTTCAATGCCAGAGTGTCTGTGAAGTCCGACAGTCTCGTGAGGGTGCCCTCATGTTCTGGCTCGAAGACTTCAGTCTGTCGCCGTGCTGACAGAGGCGACCTCCCGGTCACGGATCTGGATCGTCTTCTGTCGAGGAGATGGTGGGGTATTCAATGAAGGGGGTTCTCATCATGAGACTCTTTACGATTGCGATGACAGGACTTGTGTTTGTCGGAATGACCGTGCTTGCCCTGGCGAATCCGGCGATGCTGCCCAAGCATCCGGGGTATCCGTCAGGTGGAGAATTTGCCAACGATAAGGGCCAGCAAAACTTGACCTATAGCCAATCCATTCAGGAGGCCGCGAGGTCCGGTGATACGAACATGGGTCCGACGCTCATGGATCCCAACAATGCCAGACTGCTTGAGCATCAGGGCGCCGGTCGATTGCCGATCGTTCAAGGGGCGGACATCAAGATTGAACCGCCGGTGAAAGAAGGCATGCGGATGCCTACGAAGTAGTGAATGAGGTAGAGACCCCGGGGCATTGTCCGACGCCCCCGTGTGAGACCAGAGAGATAGAGATGAGGAAGAAGCGAATCTCTTGTACTGCCCTCGTTGCTGAACTGTCAATTGAACGTGGGTGGAGACGATCCGAGGGAGGTGGGTCATGCGATGCAAACGATGTCATGGTTTAGTCGTCGCTGAAGCCATTCATTATAGACGGTCCGCGTAACGAGAGGCTGTCCGATCGTGGTGGTTGGCGTTGTATCAACTGTGGGGAGTTGATGGATGTCGGTATCTTAAGAAACAGGGCGTCGCGTCGCTATCGGCCCTCCAAGAATCGTGCGGCGTTTCCAGGAGATGCGAGATCGCTCCATTCCGAATTGAGCAAGATTCCTTCATGAACGATCGGTTGACCGTAAGAAGGAGAATGAGATGAACGTTCACAATCAGAAGGTCATCTAGGCACTCAATAGGAGCGATTTCGATGGAGCGACTCTACGATGTTTCTCGATCGCATCGATCCGGCCGGCGTACTACTACGAACGAGCCGAATGAAAAGGAGGATGCTGTGGAGAAAACGAAGTCCATTACAATGCAGGTATTAGAATCGCTCCAACGCAATCCGGTCTGTGAATTTGACCAATTGGTAGCGGATTGCACAAACTTTACATGGAATCAGATTTTTTACGAGGTCGACCGATTGAGCCGGCTGGGTCAGCTCTGCCTCACTCCAGCCGGTAGAGGCTACTACAGTCTACGGCTCATGCAGAAAGGGGGGCCCCATGAAGCGGAACTCGTTAGCGGTCAATCCGAAGCCAGCACAATCCCCATCTCCTCGTCTGTCACTAAGTCGGAATGCTGAAAACTCCGCAGTGAGCAGCGCGAGCGCAGCTCAGCCGACACAGACGATAGAACGGCTAGATTGGATCGCCCAGCGAGCCTACCAACTCTATGAGGAACAGGGGAGACAGGATGGGCATGCGCTTGAGCACTGGCTCAAAGCTGAACGAGAAATTCAGAGGCAATGATTCTGAGGGAATGTGGACAGAGCTGCAACATGCAGGCTGAGTTGACGAAGGAGAATTGGCATGACAGCGGAAGAGCAGATCATAAAGATGACGATGGCGATCAAGCAGGCTATAAAGGTCATGGGGGATCGGTTTGGTTCGACGGAAATGGACGTGGCCAAGGCCGTTGAAGCGCTCAAGGGGTCGATTCAGGCTGAAGGTGGGTAAGGATGGTATCGCTCTCTTAGTCTCGGCTGGGGGCTGGTGGGAGCTGGTCATGCCGTATCAGTTGCGAACGAGGAAATCGCGATGCGGCCTGAGGCGGATTGTCACTGCGGGAGGGCCGAGCGGGGGCCTGGCCAAATAAGGTACGGCGGTTTCTTCATCATCCCAGCGGCGTTGGGGTAGAGCCGAAGGGCGTAACTATAGGCATGCTCTTGGGCGCTCAGACAAGTGGAGGCTGCAAGGTGGTTCGAGATAACTTGGAACGCCGCGCGGTCGTCTTCCTCGACCACGGCGCTGTATAGGGCGCAGGAGAAGTCTCCATCTCTTGAACACTGCGTGCTGATTACCAAGTGCGATCCATCCGGAAAGGTCATGAGCGGGTCTAGATTGATGCGACTCATCGGTACATCTCCTCTTGCCTGAGCGGCAGCATTTACGAATTAGTTGATACGTAGGGCGTGACGTAGAGCCGAAGACAATTGCCATCAAAGAGTGCGCCTTCAAGGGCGACGACCGCATTCAAGGCTTGTTCGCCAGAGCCCATTTCCACAAATCCATAGCCGGCCGATTTCCCACTGTGCTTGTGCCGGACGACATAAGCGCGAGCTACGATTCCATAGGTTCCAAACAGGTCGCGGAGTTGGTAATCGGAGGTGGCGTCTGAGAGGCCACCGACATACAAGACGCGTTTGCCCATGGGCATTCCTTTGGTTGAGTCAAGTGATCTACCGCACCGACAAGCTTATCCCTGGTCCTGCGGTTCGAAATAAGCATAAACGAGGACACTGATCACTCCAGTGATATACAGCACGGTGGCTGCACCCAGGGGATTGTGCGTGAACCATTGGATGAGGTTCTGAAGGGCGATCATAAGTCTGGGCACCTTTCTCTCTCGTCAGAGAGATGAACCACGTACAGCTCGGAAGACCGCGTTGCTGCGCTGGACTATGGCGCGGACTACCTGTGCCGGGCCCAGCTGATGACGTTCGGGCACGGCAGAGGGTGAAACACTAACGACCCAGGGTGGCTTGAAATGGCTTCCGGTCGCCATCGTCGCGCCGGCAGCTCTGTTCAGCCATCAGACGTTGGCCGGTTGTGGCGTCCTTTGGAATTCGGACCAAGCAGGCCTGGAGGGAATCTTCGCTCGCGCCTGCGGCTATGGCATTGCCTGCTATGGTCGCAGACGGTGGCGCGGAAATGGACAGAGCCTTCTCAGCGGCCTGTACAGATGATGCAAGGATGCCAGACAGGAGGACGAAGGTGCCTGCGAGGACAGCGCGGTCGTTTGACGATTGGCGGTGCATGATGTGTCCTTCCAGTGATAAGGGCGGTTGGAGGAGACACTCGTCGTTGGTCCCTTGACGATCGAGCGATCAGGGCCGGATGGTCCTTCATTACCGGCTTGTGTGAAGCCGGACGTTCGGAGGAACGGCGGAGACTAGGGCTACGATCGCGCAGGAATTGATTATAGGGGAGAGAAGCGCGAGGGATAGAATAGTGACCGTGGTCCACGCTACCACACTCCTCCTGAAATAGCGAACGCTGAATTGCTATCTATGCAAGAATTCTGCAAGTATTTTGATGGATGAGTAGATAATCCAGCAGAATCGGGTGTTTGTAGGGGGTATCCGTCGATTGGGTGCCTTTCAGTTATTCGAAAGGAAAATGCTAGCACTGGTCGCCGGCTGGTTGATGCTGAGATTACGTTGTCCGAGAGAGTTTCTGTTTACTGTTCGTCCAATGGAAGGTACATTAATGATCTGTCATGTGATGTGAACATCGCTGACTGTCCATCCCTCGCGCATAATGGTCCTACTGCGCGAATGATTCCTCAGTCTTCGCCGTTCCGCTGTAAGATGTTCTCCCCTTGTCCTGTATTCGATACTAATGGTCTCTAAAGAAGACCTATTTCTTCACTCTTCTGTTGGTGGAAAGGACATACTATGGCTGAGGTTCAAGCGAGACCGATTCAAGTAGGGAAGACCTGGGTAAGAATTCCAGATGGGACCAGGGTCCCGCTGCGTGAAGATCGCCAAGAAGGTGTGATCGACGGATTGACGGAATTGGTCGTGGGACCAGGCCGAAACCCTGATGGTAGGAGGCAATATCGGCTCAATCTTGGGGATCAGCCGCGAATGCTCGTGAGCGAGGATGAACTGCTGGTGTTGACTGATGCGGAAGGACTGGTTCTCATGCTCAAACAAAAGGTGGAATTACGCCGTTTCATGACCGAACGTTTGCGGGCCGTATTTGCTGCCGACCGCTTTGTCACTGCTGCCTAAGCTCAGAGGCTGACTTATAACCAAGGAGGTTGTGGCCAAGGTTGCTACAGGCCCACCGGGACGCCCGCTCTTAGTTCGCAGAGAGACTCTGCTCAGGCGCCGTCCTGCGTTTGCTCGGTGGCTCCACGGCGCCTGGTTCTGTTTGCGTCGGACTTATAGTTCCTGCCTAGCGATTTGCTCTCCTGGGCGGCGGAGCGCGAGCGGGTATCCGGTCCAAAGCTGTGTCTTGCTAGCGAAGAAACTTCCCTCCTGATAGTTTCGATGGAAGACGTGGTGTCGACCGAATTGGGGTCAGTCAGCCCCAGCAACTGCCAGCGGATTTTCGGCTTATGGACGGACTTCTTCTTCTTTCCTGCTCTGCGATTTTTCCAAACTGAAGAGAGATTCATTGAGAACTCCTTCTGCGAGGGCATGTGGCTCCGGCCAGGCGATACCTGGCGAAGAGACCAGAAGCCCTGTTTCGATGCCGACAGTGGAACTTCCCACCTGTTGGAAGGGCAGACTCCGCCATTCATACAGGTGGCCGTCACAGCAGTGATGCTACAGAGACAGTCGCGCAGAGACTGGGAGTGAGTACGGGGAGCGCGCGGAGAGGAAAGTAGCTCAAACGATGCCGTACCCTAACACGTGCTTCGTGAGGAGTCAAATTACTGATTTGCTGAACGCGTCGCTTATTGAGTGGGTACCGATGGGACGATCAAGCCTTTCGAGCGGTTTTAGATACCGCGTATGAAGCAGTGCGTAGCCCTGAGGCGAAGTCCAGGGCATACAATTCATCGATGGAGCCATTTCGAAGGGTCGAAGTCGTACCACCGTGGTCCGTTCCGATAATCGCTTGGGCACGCATGGTGATAATGGTGGTAGTTGTGGTACCCCTCGCCGAAGGTAATGAGGGAGTCCCACCAACTGTTTCGGCTGGTGTCTTTCGCGCCGATGGGTTAATTGCCCCAATATGGCAGATGTAGTTGATATAACAACGTTGAGCGAGTCGAATTGGCACGACGGCAGTTGCCATAGTGAAAGTCCACGTACGATAATAAGCAGTTGGTCACTGCGATTGCATAGTTGTGATGAGATGGCGAACAATGTGCTGGTGTGTGGGTAGCCTGGGCGTGCTGCCGTTTTGAAGAACGGGTTGACATCATGGATCTCATGCTGTATGGTGAGCCTACATTTCCCTCGTAGTTGTCCGGCGAGGGGGATGTTCTAACCATAACGGACTTCGCGATCGCATCGCGACCAGGTCCAGTTTGGAGTTGCACCCTTCTCGGTTGTCTCTCCCCTCGGTTCTCTGATCCCGTCATAATGCGATCAAACTGAAAGGATAGTGTAGTGGATACGTCTGTTCACACCAATTTTCACGCCCTCGGTTTGTCTGAGGCCCTCTTGCAGGACCTTGCCGCCGCAGGGTTTTCATCACCAACTCCCATCCAGGAACAAGCCATCCCACCGGCGCTCGCAGGTCGAGATGTCATCGGTTGCGCTCAGACCGGGACAGGTAAAACCGCGGCGTTCGTCATTCCAATGGTTGAGCGGCTCGCCGCGCTGCCGAAGGGGCAGCCACAAGCGTTGATCTTGGCGCCGACGCGCGAACTTGCGTTGCAGACACTGACGACGATCGAGAAACTCGGGCGGAGCCGTCGCGTGTCGGCCACCGTCATTGTGGGAGGCGCGGACATGCAGGCCCAAGTGCGAGGCTTGCGGCAACGGCCTGAGATCTTGGTTGCGACGCCGGGTCGTCTGCTTGATCATATGTGGAACGGCACGATTTTGTTGTCGTCTATCAAGATGCTGGTGCTGGATGAGGCCGATCGCATGTTGGACATGGGATTCGCGCCTCAAATCAATCAGATTCTCGACGCCTTGCCGGAAGAACGGCAGACCTTGCTGTTCTCGGCCACACTGCCGACGGATCTGGCTCGGTTGGTTCAAGCGAGCGTCAACAATCCTGTGCGCGTGATGGTCACCCCATCCGCAACGACGGCTGATGGCGTAACGCAGGCGGTGCACCATACATCGCACGATGCCAAGGCCGATCTCCTGCTGTCGCTTTTAGGAGCGGATAAGGATACGGCGCTTGTCTTTACCAGGACGAAGCATCGGGCTGATCGGGTGGGGCGTATGTTGGGGAGCGCGGGGCACAGAGTGGCCGTGTTGCACGGTGACCGCAGCTTGTCGCAACGGCGAGCCGCGCTGGATGGGTTTAAGCGAGGGACATTCCGTGTGCTGGTGGCGACGGATATCGCCGCCCGTGGGATCGACGTCGCGAACATCGGTCATGTGATCAACTTCGACTTGCCCAACTGCCCCGAAGATTATGTGCATCGTATTGGACGAACGGCTCGGATGAAGGCCACCGGTCGGGCCACGAGTTTTGTAACAGGGGAAGATCATCAGCAACTTCGAGACATCGAACGCCTCTTGGGCCAGGCGGTCCCACTTGCTCCCGGAAGCACTCGGCCAGCATCGGTCCCTCATGTGAGGGTCGGGGCTCCACACCGAAATGAGCGGCCGTCGTCAGGTCGTCCAAATGGCTTCAGAGGCCGTCGCCGTCCGAACCACGGGGCGACTCAGACTACGCAACCAGCTCGCGGCGTTCAACACCAATAGGTGCGTAAAACCTGAAAATGGTTCGCGAAACCGGCCTCGTGAGGTACAGTGACTCTCACGAGGCAGGTGGGCATGCAGACCGCGTATCATCGAGGATCAGTCCTCAATCGGTTTCGTCGATATCCCAGGGTTCGGGTTCCCACGCCATTTACCTGCTCGCTCGCCCGCCTGGAATCCAAAGGGTGGTTTCGAAAACCTAGTGAAGATGTCGGTGTGGTGTACGATGTTTCGCTGCGCGGCATGCGTGTGAGCACCGAGGCTCCGATTAAACCTGGAGACCAGGTCTCGCTGACGCTGCGATTGCCGAAGCAGGCCGCCCCGGCAGAGATTGCAGTCGCGACGGTCCGATGGACGAAGGATCAGATCTACGGGCTCGCGTTCCGAAAGCTCTCTCAATCATCGCTGAGCCGGTTGAATAAATACATGGCTATCTCGACGATGCTAAAAGCCTAGGAGGGGATGCAGGAGATGACCAGTGCACTGGCACGTGGACAGGTCACTACCCAATTGCGCAAACACCCTCGCGTTCGGGTGTCGGTACCATTCCCCTGTTCATTCGCTCGCGTCGGACTGAAGAAATGGCTCGCCATTGAACGTGGTGGTCTAGGCGTCGTCTATGATGTTTCCACGAGAGGTGCGCGAGTGATGACGGAGGCGGTGATCACTCTGGGCGACCAAATCGCCATTAGTTTGCGTCTGCCCAATCAAGCGTCTTCAATGTTTGTCGAACTTGCGACGGTGCGGTGGGGCAAGGAACAGACCTATGGTGTGGAGTTCGAAGACCTCTCGCCTATCGCCGATATTCGTCTGCAGAAATACATGAACCGTTTGTCGAAGTCTGCCCCGACGCCTGCTGCCTAACCTACGCCGGACCCTCAGCCCTCCGTCATTAGAAGCCCTTTGCTGGTCGCTCTCCTGCGCGCTCTTTGGAGCATTCACAAGCCGAATGCGTAAAATGCGCTAGGCTGTGAAACGATGCGGTTTCGGAGGGAGCCTTAGCGTGTGGTGCTCTCTGTGGGAGACACAAATTGTTTGCGGAAGGTGACAACCTTTGCTAGGTACTCCCTGGTTTCCTGGTAGGGGAGGCTGCCGCGCAGTCGGTCATAGACGGCAGGTGGTTGGAGGCTGTTGATCTGATTGATGGCAGTCACAGAGTCGGAGGAGAATGCCTTGAATACATTCCGCGGGCCGGTGTTATACGCTGAAATCACGCAGTACTCTCGAGAGACTTTATTCTCGACCTGTTCCAATTGGTTGTAGGAAAGGACGTTGAGGTAGGCAACGCCCAGCTCAACATTGTTTTCGGGATCAAAGAGATAGTCGCGTGAGGGCACCGTGTCTTTCCCCTTGGCCTTGCGATACGCCTCACGGCCGCCACTGGTCGGAACGAGCTGCATCAGGCCATAGGCCGGGGCGGAACTCACGGCAAAGGGATTGAAATTACTTTCCGTTCTGATCACGGCAAAGACAAGACTGGGGCTGATGTGGTACTGATCTGCGAATTTAGTGACGACGGGTCGATACTTCTCCGCCTGACGGTTGGTAAAGTTGGAGACCATCGGAACTGACGTGTACAGCGCAGTCTTTGTCGCGCCGTTCTGCTCAACAGTGCGGGTTATGGTCTGGCGCTCGATCAAGTGGCTGGCAAATCGTTCGGCGATATCCGGCGTTCGAATCGGATTGCCTTGGTGATCCACGACGAGTCCCAGGAGATACGGCTCCTTGTCGCCCGTGAGGGAAACGGCCTTGTCAGAAAAGAGGTCAACGGCTCTGGGATCGTTTGGAGTCAAGAGTGTGGTAATGATTGCGTTCTTGAGACTGTCCCGAGGTTTTTTCTCATCGAGGGTCTCTATCAGCACGGTCCCTTTGTCGAAATCCACAATCGCACGGCTCATGTAGTTCTGGGTATACTTCACGTACCGTTTCTGCTCGGGAACCTTGATTTCCTTCTCACCCCATGTTTTTCGGACGTTTCCCGTTAACGCCGCCATAATCGTTTCAAAATCCCGCTTCACAGTTCGCAGATCTCGGATGAGGGTCTCAGGATCTCTCTGGTACGCGTCTGTCCGCTCCTTGAGAATTTGTTTCGGATCCTTGCCTTGCGCGATGTCCACGACGGTTCGCCCCGTGGTGGAGCCAAGCACTCGTTCTGCTGTTGAGAGCGCCTTGTCTGTTGTTTCACAACCGGGCAGCAACAGCAGCACAGCCACCACAGAAAGGCGAAGCAGCTTCATGAAAGGAGCCTCCTTCGAACTACCTGAAAACATTTCGAGGATTGTACAGAAACTGGGGCGCAAGGTGAAGATGACTAATCGCTATCTCAGAGGAGGGGGCCCAATGACCGAACATTGCCGATGTCAAGTGATGGCCGCCCGCCGACAGCAAATAGAGTCAATCAGCGGGCGCAGCTGCATACTTGTCGGCGCCGTGGGCTACTTGATGGCGACCGCTTTGACTTCCTTGTAGGTTGTGTGGCCCTGAAGAACCTTGTGAATGCCGTCTTGCACCAGAGTCGTCATGCCTTCTTCGAGAGCGGTTTTGAGCATGTCTTCCGTGCGTGCTTTCTGTTGCACCATCCGTTTCATCTGATCTGACCCGAGGAGGAGTTCATGTAAGGCGACGCGCCCTTTGAAGCCGGATCGGTTACACACCTCGCAGCCCTTGCCACGTGAAAGGCGGAACGTATTGTCCTGCTTGATACCGAGCTTATCCCAGTGCTCTGGCCCATACCCCTGACGGATTTCTTCATACTCTTCCTTGGTTCCGACATACTGCTCTTTGCAGTCTTTGCAGATGCGGCGGGCGAGACGTTGTGCGAGCACACCGAGCATCGCATCGGCAAAGCTGAAAGGATCGCAGCCCATGTCCAGCAGGCGGGTGACGGTTTCGACCGCGTTATTCGTGTGCAAGGTACTCATGACCAAGTGGCCGGTCAGAGAGGCTTCGATGCCGGTGTCGGCCGTTTCTTTGTCCCGCATTTCTCCGACCATGATGACGTCGGGGTCGGCGCGGAGGAACGCGCGCATAGCATTGGCGAAGGTTAAGCCGATCTTTGGCTGCACCTGGACTTGGCGTAGTCCGTATTGCGTAATTTCGACAGGGTCTTCAGCCGTCCATATCTTGATGTCAGGGGTGTTAATGTTTCCCAGAACAGAGTGAAGCGTGGTCGTTTTCCCCGATCCGGTTGGTCCCACACAGAGAATGATGCCGTAGGGTTTTTCTGAAATGTCTTTGAGGGCCTTGAGATTCCGATCGGAGAACTCCATCTTGTCGAGCGGCAGGGGTTCGCTGGCCGCAAGGACTCGCATCACCACGTCTTCATTGTACCCGGCCGTGGGAAGGGTCGCGACACGGAGCTCGATCTCTTTATTCTCGGAGAGCTTGAATTTGATCTTGCCGTCTTGCGGTTTGCGGCGTTCGGCGATGTCCAGACTCGCCATGATCTTGAGTCTGGAGACGATGGCGCGCCGATAACTCTGCGGGATTTTCATGTATTCGAAACATTCGCCGTCTACCCGGAAGCGGACGAGGGTTTCGCGCTTTTCTCCATAGGGCTCGATATGAATATCCGAGGCATTCTGGCGATAGGCGTCGGCGATAATTTGGTTTGCCAGGCGCACGATCGCGCTGTCATTTTCGTCGAGTCCCCCGCCCCCGGAAGCCTCCTCCATGGCTTCGGCCTGCGCCTCGGTGACAAGTTCACCGAGAATGTCGGAGACGTTTTCATCGAGTTTGCGTCCCCCCGTATCGCCTTGGCCCGTTGCGGACCCGAGGAATTGTGCAATATCGCGCCGGAGACTGACGGCGAAGCGGATGTTAAGACCGGGGAAAGTCCGCTTGATATCTTGAACACGGTCGAGATCACCTGGGTCATCGGTCAATATCTCAATAGCCGTCCGATCACGCTTGAGCGGCATCCAATGATTCTTCTTCAAGTAATCGACATTGAGGTTTTTGAGAAGTTCGATGTCCACGAGTGTGCGCTCGCTGTACTCAATGTAGGGGCACTTGTAGAACTGCGCGAGTGATTTGCCGATGTCGATTTTTGGGACTTTGTATTTTTCGATCAGGATGCCTTCGAGGTCGCTGGTGCCTTTTCGCGAGTCGGCGATGGCATTGTCGAGTTCGTTTTGGGTGATACGGCTGTTGCTCACCAAGAGATCGAATTTGGTGGGATTCTTTTTGGAAATCTTCCTGAGATTGAAGAAGGCGATCCCGAGTGCTTTGGCGATCTCGGCGACGGATTCTTCGTCTTTTCTCGTAAAGCGATTACCACTCTTCTTGTTCAGGAGCTGAAGGACGCCCATCAGATATTTATTGTCAGCGACGATGGGATACGTCAGAACTTGCTTCGTTTTGAACCCCGTGCGTTTGTCGTAGGAGGTGTCATGGAGGAGGGACGGATGAATGCCCCTCAGTTCCACCATGTCATAGGCGTCGACAATGTTCACGGGACGGAGGTACTTGGCGCAGAAGCCTGCCAGACTTTGTTCGGTAATGGGAATGCGGACTTCCTCGACGGAGTCGACGTGAGGAACTTTTGAGAAGATTTCTTTCTTTTCGGAATCGAATGCGAAGAGCGTCAAGTCTTCCGCGTCGAAGAGGCTTAGAATGTCTTTGTGGAGGTCGAGGAGAATCTGGTCGAGGTCGCTGGCGGCATGGATTTGTGTGGTAATCCGCTTGACGTGCTCAGCGTATTCAACCTTCTGTTGCAGCTCCTGGAGATTCTGAGGCATAGGCTTGGCTTGCATTCCGGCTGTGCTCCCTTTGGGCTCAGATTGATTTGTCCATCGGTTCGTACTCGAGTTCAGTGAAGGCTGGTCTGTGAACAATTCCCATGTTCGAGAATCGAGTCTCAGTCTAGCCCAAAGGCATGGGAAGGCAAGGAAAAGACAATTTCTGTCGGTGTCTGATGGGGACAGAGCAGGAACCAACGGAGGAGCAAAGTAACGAAGCTAGGTATCTGAAGAGGGGCACATGGAAAGTGTTGGGTCAGCCTCGTCTGAAAGCTTGCGAAGGTGGGCAATAATATCCGAAGGGCCTATGCGAGACTTCACGCCGCTTCTTCGAACTTTGACTTCCACGACGCCGTCGGCAAGCCCTTTATCACCCACGACGACTTGGAATGGGGCTCCAATCAGATCGGCATCGTTGAATTTGACTCCGGCACGATCATTTCTGTCATCCCACAGTACTTCGAAGCCTGCCGCCAGCAGGTCGGCATAGAGGCGCGTGGTGGCCTCAGTGGTCTTTTCCGATTGGCTGACCGGCAAGAGGTGGACATGGAAGGGAGCGATCGGGAAGGGCCAGATGATTCCGTGCTCATCATGGTTCTGCTCGATGGCGGCGGCGGCGGTGCGGCCGACTCCAATGCCGTAGCATCCCATCACGGCCAAGCATTCCTTGCCCTGTGGATCCAGAAAGGTCGCTTTCATGGCTTGGCTGTACTTGGTGCCCAACATAAAGACATGGCCGACTTCGATGCCTTTGGTGACTTTCAGCGTGCCATCTCTGCGTGGGGAGGGGTCGCCGGCTTGCGCGTTTCGAATATCCAGGACCTGTTCGGCCGAAAAGTCGCGCTGCCAGTTCACATCGACATGGTGAGTATCGAGCTGGTTACCGCCAACTACTACATTCCGCATAGCGGGAATGGCATGATCTGCGAAGATACGCATGCCCTTGAGCCCGACTGGACCGGCAAATCCGACCGGGGCGCCGGTGACTTTCTCGACGGTGGCTGGACCCGCTAACTCGATTTCCGACACCCCCAGCAGTTTCTTGAGCTTGACCTCATTCACCGCATGGTCGCCACGCACCAGCACGGCCACGGTTTCCTTTCCGGTTGTGTACAAGAGTGTCTTTACGAGTCGATGGGCAGGAACTTTCAAAAAAGCGGTGACTTCCTCGATCGTACGGCAACTGGGGGTCGACACTGAACGCATGGGCCGCAAGGGGTCGTTCTCAGACTGTTCGGGAGGTAATACTTCGGCCCGTTCCACATTGGCGGCGAAAGTGCCCTGGTCGCTATAGACCACGGTTTCCTCGCCCGTGTCCGCCAGGACCATGAACTCGTGGGAGGACGTGCCGCCGATGAGTCCGGTGTCGGCTTCAACCGCGCGGAACGTCAGGCCGCAACGCGTGAAGATGCGGTGGTACGCGTCATACATCTTTTGGTAGTTAAGGCGCGCGCCGGCTTCGTCGCGATCGAAGCTGTACGCATCCTTCATCAGGAATTCACGACCGCGCATGAGCCCGAAGCGGGGGCGGATCTCATCGCGGAATTTCGTCTGGATTTGATAAAAGTTGAGTGGAAGTTGTCGATAGGACTTCACTTCCCGTCGAAAGAGATCGGTGATGACTTCCTCATGCGTGGGACCCAGACAGAAGTCTCGTTCATGCCGGTCTTTGAACCGAAGCAATTCCTTTCCGTAAAAGTCCCACCGGCCGGTTTCTTTCCAGATCTCAGCCGGCGAAGCTATGGGCATGAGGACTTCCTGAGCTCCGGCGCGATTCATTTCTTCACGAATGATATGTTCGATTTTGCGAATGACGCGCAGGCCGAGCGGAAGATAGGTATAGATGCCGGCCGCCACTTTTCTAATCAGCCCGGCACGCAACATAAGCCGGTGGCTGTCAGTTTCTGCTTCACCGGGATCTTCCCGCAGGGTAGGGATGAGCAGTTGAGAGGTTTTCATTTTGAAGAATGGATGCTGAAAAAGTCCCCCGACTTCGTCCTCAACTGAAAACAATCCTCAACGAACCCCAGAGGGTACGCTTGCGGTTGTTTGTCCCCTGCGGCCTTGTCGGATGGCCATTTTGAGCATTCTCGGATAAGTTATTTAGCGGGAGAAGATACGTTCCAGGTCGTTCCAGAAGGCAAATATCATGACGCCGACCAACAACACCAACCCCACTTGCTGCGCGAATTCTCGCTGACGTTCGCCAAGCGGCTTGCGCAGAATGCCTTCAATCAAGAAAAAGAGCAAGTGGCCGCCGTCGAGGATGGGGATCGGCAGCAGGTTCAGTACGCCGAGGTTAATGCTCAAGATCGCAATCAAGAACACGACACTGGAGGCGCCCTGAGATGCGGCTTCGCCGGAAATATTGGCGATGGTCAGCGGCCCGCCGATATTTTTGCTTGATATATCACCGATGATCATTTTGTACAGACCGATCGCGGTAAGTTCGGTCCATCCCCAGGTCGCTTCAAGACCGTGGTAGATGGCTTCCAGGGGGTTGTCGGATCGCATCAACGAGCGGCCTGGACCGGAGATGCCGATTTTTCCGACCTCAATGGTCTGCCCGTTCACCGTCGCTTTCTCGGTAGTCGGAGTGACGGTGAGGGCAACACGTTGCCCATTGCGGAGTACTTCAACGCGCAACGGTTTCTGCGGGTGTTCCTTCACCTGCGCCGTCATCTGTGCCCAAGTATAGATAGCCTGTCCTTCGATACCCACGACCCGATCGCCGGCTTGGAATCCAGCCACGGAGGCAGGAGAACCATGCATCACAGAGGTAACCAGGGGAGGAGTTTCTTCGACGCCAATTGTATAGAGCGGTTCTTCCCCTGCAGCCACTTCTCCAGAGGCCAGCACGGGTGTGACGGTCAGTGGTTTGGCCTGTCCTTCGCGTCGAACCTCGAGCGCGATGGGCTGTCCTTTACTCTTGGCCACGGCGTCAAGCAGTTCGGTCTTCGTCGAAATATCTTTCCCGTTGACCCTGACGACTCGGTCGCCGATTTCCATCCCAGCCGTCGCAGCAGGTGAACCAGGGACGAGGGCCTCCACATCAGCACTGAGGTCACGGAAAGTCGGCACAAACAGCGGTGCTCCCGTCGATAACCATCCAGCGAAAATCAAATAGGCCAGAATGAAATTAAACCCGGGCCCCGCAGCCACGATGAAAACTTTTCCCCAGAGACCCTGATGAGCAAACGATCGCCGGCGATCCTCGGAGGTGGTGGCCTCTGTTTCGTCCTCACCGAACAGCTTGACGTAGCCACCCAGCGGAATAGCTGACAGCAGATACTCCGTCTCTCCCACCTGGCGGCCAAATAGCTTGGGACCAAAGCCGAGCGAGAACTTCAGGACCCTCACCCCGACCCAACGGGCCGCGAGAAAATGACCGAGTTCATGGAAGGCCACGAGCACGCCAAGGACCACGAGGAACCACCAGGCCTTCTGCATCAGAAACCACAAGGTATCGGGGGACCAAGTAAATGCGGATAACATAATGTTTAATGCTCAGCGTTGAATGCTCGGAAGGTTAATCTACATTCATCATTCAAAATTACGCGTCAGCGCGGTAACGCATGCACCAAAGATTCAGCTTTCTCTCTCGCCCATCGATCGGCTTCCAGCGCGTCATCGAGACACGTAATGTCCCGATGCGCATGCGCGTCCATCGTACTGCGGATGACTTCGGCGATCTCGATAAAGCGAATGCCGCCGTTGAGGAACGCGTCGACGGCAACTTCATTAGCTGCATTCATGGCCGCGGGCAAGGTGCCCCCGATTCGAAGCGACTCGTATCCGAGGTTGAGACAGGGAAAGCGGTCATGGTCGGGCTTGCAAAACGTCAGCTTGCCGACCTCCGTCAAGTCCAGCGAGGGCAGGTCGAGCGGCATTCGTTCTGGATAACGCATCGCGTAGGAAATAGGGGTCCGCATATCCGGCAGTCCGAGTTGGGCAATCATCGATCGATCTTCATATTCTACCAGAGAATGAATGATGCTTTCCCGATGGATCAAGACGTCGATGCGGGACTCGCGAATATCAAATAACCAGCGGGCTTCGACTACTTCCAGGCCTTTGTTCATCAGCGTGGCCGAGTCGATGGTGATTTTAGAGCCCATCTTCCAGTTCGGATGCTGAAGAGCCCGCTCCGGCGTCACGTCTTGCAGCTGCTTTTCCGTGAGCGTCCAGAGGGCGCCGCCGGAGGCCGTCAAAATGAGTCGCCGGACGTCCTCAATCCGATGCCCTTCAAGAGATTGGAAAATGGCGCTGTGCTCGCTGTCGACGGGGAAGATCCGGACGCCGTGTTTACGTGCTTCTTCTTGCATCAGTTTACCGGCCATGACCATCGGTTCTTTGTTAGCCAGCGCGATGTGCTTGCCGCTGCGAATGGCGGCCAGGGTCGGTACGAGTCCGGCAGCTCCCACAATGGCCGAGATTACCAACTCAGCCCCCGGCATGGCGGCTACTTGGGCGATGCCCTCCTCACCGGCCAGGATCTCAACCGGCAAGCTTGCGCAACGCTGCCGAAGTGCGGCGGCGGAAGATTCCGTGGAGACGGCCACGGCTTTGGGCTTAAACGCGCGGATTTGCTCTTCGAGTTTTTCGATGTTGCCGCCTGCCGTGAGTCCGACAACACGAAATTCCTCAGGAAATCTCTGGACGATATCGAGCGTATTAGTTCCGATCGATCCGGTCGAGCCCAGGATGATGATGGTCTTCATATCCTCTCCTCTTATGGGAGCGGCCAGATGCCGCGGACGCACGTAACATAGTAGTAGAAGGTGGGGGCGGTGAACAAGAGACTATCGAGTCGGTCAAGCATCCCTCCGTGGCCCGGAAGGCTTCCCCCGGAGTCTTTGACCCCCACACTACGCTTGATGACCGATTCACAAAGATCACCGAGGAGACCCGAGCCTGTCAGGAGAACACCGAGGACCAACGCGTCCAACAGCGACAATTGTGGCAAAAACCAGGCGTGGGCCAGGAGCGCGGCTCCCGTGGCGAGCGCCATGCCACCGAGTACTCCCTCACCCGTCTTCTTCGGGCTCACCGACGGTGCGAGCAGATGTGTGCCCCACAGGGTGCCTGCGTAATAGGCCCCGGTGTCCGCAGCCCACGTGACCAGCGCAACGAAGAGCACGAACAATTCTCCGGAGGGCAACAAACGTGTCGACACCAGCGTACTCAGGGTGAGGCCCACATAGAGCATGCCGAAGAGGGTGATGGTCGTATCTTTCAATCGGTGTTCGATCGGGGAGGACGAAAACAACATGGCGACCAACAGGGCCAGTGTCGAGACGACGAGAAGATCCGCCAGGGCAAAGGGCAGGTGACGCCAGGCTAAAATCAGGGCGGAGGTAGCCAGCCCCACTCCGATCAGCAGGCGGTTGGGGCGCGATTGAAAACTGATGCGGTATAACTCCATCAAGGCAATGAATCCGCCGGCAATCAAGAGAAGCGTCAAGGCCCACGGGGGGAGATAGTGAATGACGACATAAATCGCCGGGGCGAGAATGGCTGCGGTATAGACACGCCGAAGATCAAATCGTCGAGTTGCTGCGGGTGATGTGGTCACAAGTGTCGGGCTGTCGGCGGCGGCGTCTGTGGCTGGGGAATGTCCCACCGAGATTACGAGGACACGGTGCTCAAGATTCGGCCAAAGCGGCGCTCTCGTTTTTGATACTCCAGAAGCGCCAGCAGGAACTCGCGTCGGCGAAAATCAGGCCACAATGTCGGCGTAAAGCATAGTTCCGTATAGGCCAGTTGCCAGAGGAGAAAGTTGCTGATCCGCGTTTCTCCGCTCGTCCGAATGAGCAAATCCGGATCGGGGAGCGGATGGGTGTACAGGTACTGCTGGATCATGGCTTCGTCGACATGATCGGGCTGTATCGTCCCAGCGCGGGCGTCGTTAAGCAATCCTCTGACTGCATCGACGATCTCTGCGCGGCCTCCGTAGCTCAGCGCCACGGTCAGCACCATCTTATTATCGAGATGCGCGGTTTCCTTCTCGGTGGTGCGCACCCAGTGTTGGGCTGACTGGGGAAGGAGTTCGAGGCGTCCGATCGTCCGGAAGCGAACGCGTTGCTCAATCAGGCTGGCCCGTTCAGTGGAAAGGTAATGCTCCAAGAGACCCATCAGCGCGCTGATTTCCTGCGTTGGGCGATTCCAGTTTTCCTGTGAAAAAGCGTAGATCGTGAGGGCCTGTATGCCGAGTTCTAGACACTGCGTGGTCATTTCTCTGACGGAGTTAATCCCTTCACGGTGTCCAGCGATGCGAGGAAGGCCACGGAGTTCGGCCCAACGCCCGTTGCCGTCCATAATGACGGCCACATGTTTCGGCAAGAGATCCGGCTCCAACTTGGCTGTCAATTCGCTTTCTGAGAGGTGGTCGAGGTTTGAAGATGGCGTCTGTGCCATGGAATCTTGGTCGTTCTCCTAATCTTTTAGAATGTTTGGAGGGGGCGATCGAAGTCTACTGTCAGGGGTAGNGAATGTCAAACGGTAACTGGGAAAATCCTTAATAAAGCCGCGAGTTGGGAATCATTACATTGCGGCTGCGGAAACGAATGGGCTATACTTCGCGCTCGCTCGACGTTAGCAGAGAGGAAGCACGACCATGGCGGACCCAGTCCAGCTGACCAAGTTTGGTGTCACTGAGCTCGAAGCCCAGCACGCGCTCGATCGATTGAACGTGCGGGATGTCGATTANGCGGATCTCTACTTCGAGTCGCGCGTCTCGGAGTCNGTNTCGATGGAGGAAGGCATCGTCAAGCGCGCCGCCAAGAGNATTTCTCAGGGNGTNGGNGTGCGGGCGACCGCNGGCGAGAAGACNGGCTTTGCNTACTCGGATGAACTGACNAAGAAAGATCTGGANATCGCNGCNGANACNGCACGNTATATCGCCNATTCTCCCAAGGGGGATCATGCNGTNCCGGTTCCCGCGCNGCGACGNCCNACGAGAGATCTCTATCCNNTTGANCGGGCNAANNCCGAGGTGGCCACGGCCGACCGAGTGGCGCTGTTGAATGAAATCGATGCCGAAGCCNGGCGGTANGACCCCCGCATCAAGAACGTGATGGCCTCCTTCAATACGGAATACAAGGTCGTGGCGGTGGCGACATCGGATGGTACCTTGATCGGCGATATCCAACCACTGTCTCGTCTGCAGATCACCTGCATTGCCGAAGACAATGGCAATCGCCAAGTTGGAAGCTTCGGTGGGGGGGGGCGCGTCGGATTTGAATACTACCGTGAACAAAATCGACATTTGGACTATGCGCGAGAAGCTGCGCGTGAGGCGATTTTGAATCTCTCCGCCATCGATGCCCCAGCCGGCGTGATGCCGGTGGTGTTGGCCGGTGGATGGCCGGGCATTCTGTTACACGAAGCGATCGGTCACGGACTTGAGGCGGATTTTAACCGGAAGAAAACGTCGGCTTTTTCGAGTTTGATCGGGAAGCGCGTGGCTTCTGAAGTCTGCACGATCGTTGATGATGGGACGCTCCCGTTCCGCCGCGGCTCGTTGAATATGGATGATGAAGGTACGCCGACCAGCTGTACGACGCTGATTGAGAAGGGCATCCTCCGTGGCTATATCACCGACAAGCTCAACGCGCGGCTCATGGGCATTCCGCTGACGGGCAATGGCCGACGCGAGAGCTATCAAAGCGTGGTTCTCCCTCGGATGACGAACACGTTCATGTTGGCCGGAGAATCAGACCCCCAAGAGATTATCCGTTCGGTCAAGAAGGGGCTCTATGCCGTGTCGTTCGGTGGCGGCCAAGTCGATATTACAAACGGGAAATTTGTCTTCTCTGCCAGCGAAGCCTACCTCATTGAGGATGGGCAGATCACGAAGCCGGTGAAGGGGGCGACGCTGATCGGGAACGGGCCGGAGATTCTGATCAAGGTTTCGATGGTTGGTCATGATCTGAAGCTCGACAATGGTATTGGGACCTGTGGCAAGGATGGGCAGTCGGTACCGGTCGGGGTCGGGTTGCCGACACTCAAGATTGATGAGATCACCGTCGGTGGCACGCAGGGATAGAATGGTCAATAGGCACTGGTCAATCGTCAATCGTGCTGTACCGCGCGCGGTTTCTGCTCTTCTCCTCATGACTAATGACCAATGACTGTTGACCTCAGAGCGGAGGGGTGTGTGATGCAGAAGGAACAACCGGGTAGCGCAATCGAAGCAGCCAACGGCACCTATGCGCAATTGGCGGCGGACGTGCTGGCCCGTGCAAAGGCCTGCGGGGCGACCGAAGCCGATATCGTCGTGGCCGATGGCGAGACCTTTTCGGTGCAAGTGCGTGTGGGCGCTGTCGATCGATTGACCAAGGCGAGAGAAAAGCGGCTGGGGTTGCGTGTGTTCGTCGGGAAGCGATCGGCCACGACTTCGACTTCCGATTTCTCAAAAGAGTCCCTCGATCGGCTTGTCTCAGAAACCTGTACTTTGGCCAACGCGGTCGTCGAGGATCAGGTGTCTGGTTTGCCGGACGCTTCCCAGATGGCGAAGGATCGGCCGGACCTAGATCTCTATGATGAGACGATTCTCGATACGGAAGTGCAGATCGATTGGGCGAAGCGCGGAGAAGCGGCGGCGTTCGCTGCCGATGCACGCGTGACGAACTCCGAAGGCGCAGAGTTCGATTCTTCGTCCGGACGGGTGGTGCTCGCGAATAGTCACGACTTCGTCGGGTCTTACAAGAGTTCCAGTTTTTCGCTGTCAGTGTCGCCGATTGCGACTGAGCCTGGGACAGGGGCGATGCAGCGGGATGCGTGGTATGAAGTGCAGCGCAAGTTTGCGCGGTTGGCGTCCGCGGAGTCGATCGGGCAGGAGGCGACCAGGCGAACAGTTCGCCGATTGGGCGCGCACAAGGTGGCGACGAAGCGCGTGCCGGTCGTGTTCGATCAGGAAACCGCAGGCAGCCTTCTTGCGAACCTCTGCAGCGCCGTGTCCGGCTATGGCCTCTACAAGCGGGCCTCGTTTCTGCTCGATCAACTCGGTCAGAGCATCGGCTCCGATCTGATAACGGTCTACGACGATGGCCGCATGGAAGGGGGCCTCGGATCGCGCCCATTCGACGGTGAAGGGCTTGCCACGCGCAAGAACACCATTGTCGAACGAGGCGTCCTCAAGAGCTATCTCCTCGACACGTATTCAGGGAAAAAGCTGGGGCTTCCTTCAACGGGAAATGCTTCGCGGAGCATAGGTGAAAGCCCTTCAGTCGGACCGACCAATTTCTATCTGGTGCCTGGATCGAAGACAGCCGAGCAGATCATTGGATCGGTCAAAGAAGGGCTCTACGTGACCGAGCTGATCGGGTTCGGCATCAACATGGTGACGGGCGATTACTCACGCGGAGCCTGCGGGTTCTGGATCGAGAACGGAGAACTCACCCATCCTGTAGAAGAAATCACCATTGCCGGCAATTTAAAACAGATGTTGAAGGATATAGAAATGGTCGGAAGCGACCTTGTATTTCGAGGCCGGATCGCAAGCCCCACGGTGAAGATTTCCGAGATGATGGTGGCCGGAAGCTAGGAGCGAATGGCAAATAGCGTATAGCTGATGGCTGGGATGCAGAGAGCGATACTTCTGCCATTCGCCATAAGCCATCGGCCATATGCTCTCGTCTCAGCGAGGTGAATCATGGCCGAATCAATTCGAGAAGTAACTGTTCAGTACCCAAGCGGCACGGTCACGGTGCGAGCGTTCGTCGTAGCTCCTCAGACCAAGGAAAAGCGGCCCGCCATCATCGTGATCCAGGAGTGGTGGGGACTTACCGACCATATTAAGGATATCGCCAAGCGGTATGCGGCGGAAGGCTATGTGGCCATCGCACCAGACATGTACTCGCGGCTCGGCTATGCGCTCACGACCGACGCCGGTGAGGCCGGCAAGTTGATGAACACGTTGCAGCAGGAAGATGGTCTCAAAGATTTGAACGCGACCGTGGCCTATCTCAAGTCAGTACCGGAGGTCGATGGGTCGAGGATCGGCGTGACCGGCTTTTGTATGGGCGGGTCCTATGCGCTCATGCTGCCCTGTGTGAATCCTGAGATCAAAGCAGCGGTGCCGTTCTACGGTCAAGTGCCCAACCCCGATGCGCCGCTGCAAAAACTGTCGGCGCCTGTACTGTACCTCTATGGTGAAGATGACGGCTGGATTACGAAGGCCGATGTGCAGCGTCTGGCAGCGGCCTTGAAGAAGTATCAGAAGGTCGGCGAAATCAAAACGTATCCCGGCGCCCCGCACGCGTTTTTCCGTGATATCGACAAATCGGTCTATCGTCCTGAGGCCGCTAAAGACGCCTGGGCAAGGGCGCTCGCATTTTTCAAACAGCATCTGAAGTCGTAAGAGGAGTCAATCGTACCGTGTCGCTTGATGCCGAACTCGGAAAGAAAATGCTCCAGCTGATCACGTCGCGCTACGACAACCGGAATTGGCGCAAGAAAATCGAGAAGACGCTCAGTCTCTCGCAGTCCGGCGTGACCGATCCGATCCAGCAGCAGATCTTTATGTATCTGAAGATTGGGCTGAAGGCGTATAAATCCCGTCGAGCCGATCCGGACTCCTGGATCATCGGCGGCTATGCCACCAAAGAAGTCATCGACCGGGCGAAGTTTCAGCCCCATGTCGTCGGGCCCACGATCAAAAAGGAAGATGTGTCCTTTCTCGGGAGTGATCCCGGCAATGAGGTCACCGAAGCCTGGTGGGACGAAATGCTCGTCCAGTGGTTCGATGTGCCGGAAGAAGAAAAGCCTACCGAAGAAGGCGGTGCGGCAGCGGATTCAGACTCCTCGTCAACCGTCAAATCGAAAACCTAGCGCCTCCACCTGCCTCTCAGCTCTGGTTGTGGCTCGATGCCGAGGCTCAACCGCTCCCGACGCCTCCCGGAGCGACCCGTTCGGGCTCCGCTGAGTGGCAACCTTCGGAAATTCCCTCGCGGACTCGGTCAGTTTCCGCTTTCCTTCTCAGCCGAGCCTCGACGGGTCCCCGCTCCTTCGGTGAAGTCCGCTCTGAGCCTCGGCATCGCCCCTGAAAAAGTAGATTGTCCCAGTTGCTCCTGTCTTATTCAATGCGGGGGCATGGCGACGGAGTTGTCTCTACTGAGCGAGTCGAACGACCACCATTTACATAGGCGCCTGTCAGTTAGCAGACCAACCTTATCCAAGGAGCGGAGATCCTGGCTTTTCGCCAAGAGAGGATGGTTGGGCTAGCTGCGACTTGCGATGGGTTGCATGGCTTTGTCGGTGCGGTCGCCGAAGGCGATGGCGAGCACTGTTTGAAGTTCCGTTCAGATGAAATCCAGAACGGAACGAGTTGCGCAGCCAAGCAGCGGCGAGGCCATGCGGTCTAACCCATCGCCGGAGCAATCAGCCCAACTATCCGAACAAATCCATCTGCGCCGGCTGCGGCGGGTCGACTTGCAGTGTCGGAGCGGCCGGTGCGGCGGACCCAGTGAGTTCGGCCTGTTTCGTGTGGCGGTCGAGAAATTCTTTCAACTTCTTGAAGTCTTCCTTCAGCGTGTCGAGCAGGTTGCCTTGGTGCAGGGCAGCAGCGGGGTGCAGGAGCGGGAAGATGACGAAGTCCTTCATGTAAAACGCCTGCGCCTTTACTTTCGTAATCCCGACTTTTCGCTCCAGCAGCGTTTGCGTCGCCCAATTTCCTAACGTGCAGACAAGTTTCGGCCTGATCATCTGAATCTGTTGCAATAGAAACGGCTTGCAGGTCTCGACCTCGTCCGGTTCTGGATCACGGTTATTCGGTGGCCGGCACTTGATGACATTGGCAATATAGATTTGATCGCGCGATAGGTTTGCAGACTGCAGGAGGTCGTTCAAGAGCTTTCCCGCGGTGCCGACAAACGGCTCGCCCTTCTGGTCTTCGTTGAATCCCGGCGCCTCGCCCACGAACATAATGCTCGCACGCGGATTCCCCACGCCGAACACGACCTGCGTGCGTCCGAGCTTTGCGAGTTTGCAGCGTTGGCAGTTGTGAAGGGATTTCGCAAGTTCTTGGAGGGACGTCGTGGTCATGATTAGATGGGGTGAAGAAAAGTGGTGGTATCTTAGAAAGGCAGAACTAGGTTGTCAATGTGGGAGCGAAGCTAAAAAGCGAGAAGTATCAATGAAGGGCACTGTTATAGGAAGCGTGTTGTTCATGATGATTCCTGTTATCGCGGTTGCGTCGTCTGTGGATCTCGTGGCTGCGAAAGGCAAGTCGTTCTGTCAGCGGGTTCTTGAATTGTTTCAGAAGAACATGGGGAGTGGACCTCGGCTCAATTTGGATGCTGAACCGTTCAGCGAGGTCAAATGGGAGCCGGCTGTGATAGCGGGCATGGCTCCGAAAATAAGGCGCTGTTCGAGTTTGGATAAAGCACTGGTTGATCTCGATAACGACGGTACAAGAGATTTAGTGGTGAAGACGACGTTCTGTATGAAGGGCGCGCCGAGTGACAGTTTCTACATGTTTCCTGCCAACAGCAACGTATTGGAGCAGGCTTCATGGCAGGATATGGCGCCCTTGCTTGCGACAGCTAACAAGTTCGAACGCACCGGGGGCAGCTACCCACTGACTGCGCTTCCGATGTCTTCCGAGTTTAGGAAAGGTGGGCCGACTTTGAGCATTGTGTTTACCGTGCAACCATTCATTATGGACGAGAAGACGTACGTCGCGCTGACCGATGGCCGCGGGAAATGGATAGTGATTGCGAAGTATCTACGTGGAGAGCGGTTCGAGGATCAGTGCTATCTGGAAAGTAACGGTAAGTCCTAGCCTAAAGAGCGATGAAGTCATAAGTCACTGGTACTCTCTGATACGGGTGGGGTCAAGCCGGGTGGCTGGCGATGATTTCCGTGCAGCGTCTGGCGCTGACGACCGCGCTCTCAACATTGGCGGGGTATCCGGTGTCGGTCCAGGCACCGGCAACGAGCAAGTTCGGGAGCGGGCTCTGTTGGATAGGCCGTAGCAGCGCGGTGCCTGGTTTGAGCGACAGAGCGGCCTGTTCCTCACGATAGACCTCCATGGACTGAATCCCGTCTGTCCCTACCTCTGGATACAGCGTGTGAAGTTCTGTCCTCCCTAGATCGATCAATTGGCTATCGCGTAATTCAGCCAGTGCCTGGTTGCCGATCGCAGCGAGTCGGCATCTAATTTCATGAGGTACCAGAGAGGTAATGGTGAGCTGGTGAAATGGCCGGTCTGCCAGCAAGAGAAGGCGTGGGGTTCGAGTCGTCGCGCGACATGTAAATTGGACGGTGATTTCTGGCAGGGCCTCCAGTTCGCTAAGCTGCGCGAAATAGGCATAGCGCGTCAGAAGTTGTTCCGGCAGCAAGGCTAGAAGCTTCTGATGTGGGAGCGCGGCAACATACCAATGCGCTTGCAGCAGCGTGCCATCTTGTAATTGTATTCCGCTGACTCCGCTTTGTCCAAAACGCAGGTCGGGCCGCTGTGTCTGGACTTGGGTCAGGACTCCGTGCTGTTCCAGTGCACGTTTCATGGGTGTAATGAATCTGTCCCCGACGGACCCATTGAGGTGTGTCAGTCTGGCATCCAAGGCTGGGCCGAGAAAAACGGCGGAGAGCAGTTGCACAAAGGTGGCAGCGGAGAGACGGATCAGGGCATTGCCGGTCAACCATTGTGCGAGGGGATTCCAGATGCGGTCACGTGCTTCCTCGCTCTGTCCGATCGAAGCGAGCCATTCATCTGCGATCCGACTGTCCAGGTCTGCGGGAAGAGACTGCGCCTGTTCCCAGATCTGTTCCAGGTGGGAGAAAAGCTTCCAGCGGTCATGCCATGCGAGGCCGTGGAAACTGAACAGGCTCATCATCCACTGGAGCGCCCCGGGGAGGCGAGCGGATCGATAGGCGACAACTCGTCCGTCAGGCAGCCGGAATTCGAGAGGTATCGTGACGTCGGACTGAGAGAACGTGCCGCTGTCGAGCGTGCGGAGCAGACGCCATGTCTCATGGTGGCATCCGAATAGAATCGGGGCTGTGTCAGACGCGTTGGTCCGGAATCCATCGTGCCACCCTGGATGGTCCAGCAGAGTGACTCGATAGCCTCGTTGACTGAGGTGATAGGCCGCCGTCAGTCCAGTCAGGCCGGCGTCCAGAATGAGGACAGTCAGTGAAGACTGAATGGTCACGAGAAGTTGGAGCGAAGCCAGATGCCTAGTGCAATGGCCAGCCGATGGGTGGTGGAAAGGCTGATGCGCGGTCCAAAGACCTGATAGTCCGATTGTTCGATCTTTTTCAAGATTCGACTGTAGATGCCACGCATGATTTCCGCCACGGTGAGGGCCTGGCGTTCACGCCGGGGCAGTGCCAGTAAGGCGGCGTGGGCTTTCTCATAATAGTGATGCGCCCGGGCGGTTTCCTGTTGCATCAATGTCTTGAACTCTGGCGAATAGGTGTGTTGCAGCATGGCCTTTTCGGGATAGTTGCACGCGCGCAGATCGTCGAGCGGGAGATAGATACGCCCTTGTGCTGCATCGGCGCCAAGGTCACGGAGAATGTTGGTCATCTGGAAGGCCATGCCGAGATCGACGGCGTAGTCTTGTGCGCGCGGCGATGTGACACCGAAGATATGCAGGCAGATGAGGCCCACCACAGAGGCGACACGATAGCAATAGAGAGACAATTCGTCGAATGTCACGTAGCGGTTGTTGAAGAGGTCCATCTCCACGCCCTTGATCAGTTCTTCAAAATAGGCCTTGGGGATTGAGAGAATTTTGACATGGTGGGCGAGGCTGACGGTGATCGGGTAGATTGGTGTGCCGCGATACACCGCGTCAAGTTCACTCCGCCAACGTTTCAATTCCTCCTTTGGATTGCTGCCGGCCGGCGGTTCATCTACGGCGTTGTCCACCGCTTTGCAGAAGGCATAGACGGTATACATCGCTTCGCGTTTGGCCTTGGGCAGAAACAGGAACGAGTAATAGAAGTTGCTGCCGCTCTTCTTCGTGTAGGCCGTGCAGTAGGCTTGGGCTTCGGCGGCGGTCATGATGCGGCATCCAGTGTTAAGGCCGTGGTTCCAAGTTTGATCGCCCTCGTTGAGTCGACCGGCGGATTAAGGCCTGGGTGTAGGATGGCGGCCAGGAGCTCGACGCCATCGACCAGCCGGGGACCCGGTCGGCTGAAGTACGACGCAGCATCCACGACGTATATGTGGGGCCAGTGATCGCGCGCACGTCGCCACTCGTTCTGTACTTGCCCGGCTTGTACAAGTTCTTGGATGGTACGATCGATTGAGTAACCGCAGGGCATCACAAGAACGATATCAGGCATCGCCGTGTCCACTTCCCCCCACGTCGTTTTACGCGATGGCGTATCTGTGGATCCAAGCATGTCTCGGCCGCCGGCGAGTTCAACCATTTCCGGAACCCAGTGGCCCGCCACATAGAGCGGAGCTAGCCATTCGAGACATACCACGCGCGGGCGCGGCGTCATCGCGATAGTCTGTGCATGCACAAGGTCCAGTCGACGACGGAGACTGTCGGCGAGCGCTTGCCCCCTGGCAAGTTGGTCGACGGCGTTGGCGATCCGCTCGACATCATTGATCATGCCTTCTAACGTGGTTGGACTGAACGTCAATACGTTAGGCCGATGCTTGAGTGATTGGATAGCGCGGGTGAGCTGGTCAGGCGTAACGGCGCAGACGTGACACAGATCTTGCGTCAAAATCAGATCCGGTTGAGCCCGGTGAAAGGCTTGCTCGTCGAGTCGATAGAGTTGCTGTCCTGTTGCCACTAGCTCCTTCACCTGTCGATCAATCTCCGCACTGGGCGCCTGTCCCTTACCCACCATCGGTTCGATCATCACGAGGGCATGGCGAACTGATGAGGGAAAGTCACATTCATGGCTGATTCCTACGAGCTGGTCGGCCAGGCCGAGGGCGGCGACCACTTCTGTTGCGCCGGGGACGAGTGAGCAGATTTTCATCGTAGTATGACGCTCATGACGGCCATAAGCGGGTGTGCAGGTCCTTGAGACTTGTCTCGCGCAAGCTGTAGCTGATGGCATGGGCTTCGTGCAGGTCTTGCACGGTGTGGGTGTTGGCAACAGCTAGCACTTTCATCCCTGCCGACTTGGCGGCCCTGATGCCGGGCAGCGAATCTTCAATGACCAAGCAAGAGTCAGGCGTCATCGCGGAGGTAGTGTTCTGTTGATTCAATCCGGCCAATGCGTGCAGAAACGGCTGGGGATCCGGTTTGCCTTTGGTCACGTCTTCCGCGCTCGTGATATGGCGGAAGGCTTTCCGTATGCCGGCTTGTTCTAGAATCAGTTCAATCTCCGGTCGCAACGCGCCCGAGGCAATGGCGATTGGGTAAGTGGCCGCGGCTTCTTCTACGAACTCTCTGACGCCTGGAAAAATGACGAGGTGGTCTTTGATCGAGGCCATGTAGGCCACAGCCTTTTTGTGTATCAGGTCTTGCACCAGCGGTCCAGTCGTCGGGCGCTGGTTGACTCGAAGCGCTTCCAGGATGCATCCACGATCGTCGAAACCAAGATAGTTGGCGTAGTAGTCTGTCTCGGTCAACGTGATGCCGATCTTGGCGAGCGTCCGGCGCAGCCCTTCGAAGTGCAGGGGTTCAGTGTCGGCGATGACTCCATCGAAATCAAAGATCACGGCGCGCATGGTCTCCTTCGCTCTCTGCTCACCATGGTGCGAGAGGGGGGCGTTGGACGGGCGGGATTATAGCACAGAGGGCGGCGGCACTGGTTCATGCCGCCGCCCTCTGTATGGAATTGTGTACGGATTTCTGACGACGCGATTAGGGCTTCAATCGAAGCCGCTTCTCAGCGATCCACCCCTTGGTGCCATAGTCGCTGCGAACGGAGTAGACCCATCCGCTGCTCTGCAAGTCGCCATCGAGAATCGTGAGGGCGGTTCCTGGGGGAATGGCTGCTCCTGGTTTCGTTCCCGCTGCATCCTGCATGAGGGTCACCGTGTCACCAGGAGCTGCGGGGTTCGGCAACACCGCCACCCTTTGTCCTTCGCCGAACATGGGATTCGGTGTTGTGGTAACGAGCGGCGCGACGGCAGCCGGGGCCGGCGGACTCATTGGTGCTGGCGGCGGCGTAGGGGCTGAAGCCGTCGGCATGCTCGGTGCCGGCGTCGGTGCCGAAGCAGGTGTGGGAACCGACGATGGCGCCGTAGCCTGCTGGGTCGGAACCAGTGGTGCAACAGGGGCCGGAGCGGCTGGTTCTGGTTGACTTGCCGGTGCGCCTGGCGCCGGCATGGACGGAGCAGGTTTCCTGGCCATGGGCGACTGCTGTTGCGGCATCGGCGATTCACCGAGGATCGGCCCTACAAGATCCATGATCATTTCAGGTTCCATGGCGACATAAGCGCCGCCGCCGACCAGCGCCAGCAAAAGAATCCAAAGGAGTGGACGTCCGCCAGATTTCTTCGGCGATTTCATGGGCGACGACGATCGAATGTTCGTCGTTTGTTCCAATTCCTCTTCCGTAAATTCCAAATCCGGTTCCGGCTGACGGGCGAAGAGGAGACTCCAAGTCAGAGCACTGCCTGCGAACGATGGGCCTCCAGCGACAGCAAACATCTAGCACCTCCCTGTGGCGAATTCTTATCGTAGTACCTGGGAAAGTACTTATCACCAACCTCCAGAGGTGTCAATTTTGTGGAGAAATTCGGCAGAGCGAATCGTGAGCCTACACGGGTGGTAGATGTTACAGGCCCCAAAGTGGTCTCGATGTTCAGCAGGACTGCACATGGGAGCAGGCCAAGACTTGATGTTCTCGACTGCCTGAGCGATAGACGGTCAGGCCTTTGCAGCCAAGTTGATGCGCCAGTAAGAAGGCGGAAGCCACGTCTTTCGGCGTGGCGGTGGTGGGCAGATTGATCGTTTTCGATACGCCGCTGTCACTGTGCCGTTGGAAGATCGCCTGTATCCGAACATGATGGGCCGGGTCAATGTCGTGGGCGGTGACAAAGAGCCGCCGTAGATCTTGGGGGATCTGTGTCAGATGTTGAATCGATTCCCGGTGACCCACCTCTCGGCGCAATTCAGCGAGGGAGAGTCCTCTGGCTCGTGCCTGTTTTAAAAATTCGGGATGGAGGCTTACCAAACGGATGTCTTCCATGACGGTGCGGGCGATGCTGATTCCGTACAGCGGCTCAATGCCGGCGGAACAGTCTGCCAGGATGCTGATGGTGCCGGTAGGAGCAATGGTCGTGACGGTGGCATTGCGTCGTCGAAGTCCCTTGGCTTGAAGACGGCTTCCCTTGTATGCGGGGAAGGCCCCCCGCTCTTGTGCGAGTCGGTGAGATGCCGCATGGGCGTGGGATTGGATGAATCCCATCAGTCGTTCGGCAATCTGTAAGGCTTCGTCCGTATCGTAGGGAATGCCAAGTTGAATCAAAAGATCAGCAAATCCCATGATTCCGAGACCGATCTTTCTCGTCTGTTTGGTGTGCGTCTCAATGGCTGCAAAGGGGAAACGGGTTCGATCGAGAACATTATCAAGAAACCGAACCGCGAGGGGAATGAGGGTGGCAAGTCGATCATAGTCGATGGCACGAGTGCTGCCATGCGTTGTGAGGCACCGGGCGACGTTGATCGAGCCGAGCGTGCAGGATTCATAGGCGAGCAGCGGTTGCTCGCCGCAGGGATTGGTCGCTTCGATAGAGCCCAAATGAGGCGTGGGATTCGCCTTGTTGATGGTGTCGAGAAAGACGACTCCTGGTTCGCCGGATTGCCAGGCTGCGTGAATCAGCCGATCAAAGACGAAGGTTGCAGGAAGTCGCCGTACGGATTTGGTGGAGCGTGGATTGATGAGTGCGTAAGACCGGTCTCGAGTGACCGCTTGCATGAAGTGGTCGGTGAGGCCAACAGAGAGATTGAAGTTCGTCATCTCCCCTGGTTGTTGTTTCAACGCAATGAACTCAAGAATGTCCGGATGGTCTACCCTCAAGATGCCCATGTTGGCGCCGCGCCTGGTCCCCCCTTGCTTAATGACATCGGTGGACATGTTGAAGACGCGCATGAAGGAAACCGGGCCGGAAGCGAGTCCGCAGGTGGTGGCCACAAGGTCGGCCTTGGGGCGGAGGTGGCTGAACGAGAATCCCGTGCCCCCGCCTGACTGGTGGATGAGCGCCTGGTACTTAACGGCGTCGAAGATGGATTCCAACGAATCGTCCACCGGCAATACAAAGCAGGCCGACAGCTGTTGGAGTGTCCGGCCGGCGTTCATGAGCGTAGGCGAATTCGGCAGAAAGGAATGGGACGCCATCAGATCATAAAATTGACGAGCTAGATGGCGTTGGCGTGTGGCAAGTGGGTATTGTTGCTCGGCTAAGGCGATATCGTAGGCTACGCGCCAGAACATGTCGTCCGGTGATTCGATAACGACGCCTCTCGCATTTCTGGCCAGGTAGCGCTGGCGTAAGACGGTGAGTGCGTTCTGTGAGAGGCGGGGTGGTCGCATGCGGGGATGCGTGCTCATGCCGGGAGGTATTATAGCCTCTTCTGGGCGTTGCCACATCTACTGAGGGAATCATCCGGTGCCCTCTTGAATCTCTTGTCATCCAGTGGGCACAATGCGGTCCGCACGTCTTATTACCCATGAAATCCTATCGCGAAGAACTTTGGTTCGAGACGAAGACCAGGCGAGCCTATCTCAATATCACGCCACAGGTCGAGGCGGTGGTGAAGATGAGCGGTGTTCGGGAAGGCTTGGTGTTGGTGAACGCCATGCATATTACTGCGAGTGTATATATTAATGACGATGAGCAAGGCCTGTTGCACGACTATGATGAATTTCTCGAGAGGCTCGCTCCGCACGAGGCTCGCTATCGGCATAACGACACGGGTGAAGATAATGGAGATGCTCACCTGAAGCGGCAAGTGATGGGGCGAGGAGTGGTCGTCGCGATTACGGAAGGCAAGCTGGATTTCGGTCCCTGGGAACAGATATTTTATGGCGAGTTCGACGGGCGTCGGCGTAAGCGGGTTCTGGTGAAGGTCATCGGTGAATAGGGACAGCGCAGCTGCATGAGTGAACGTGAGGGTACGTCCGTGAGAACCGCCCTGGTGCTTGCACCTCGTGAGAAAGTTTGGCAACATGGGTCGTGTGCGATGTCGGAGAGTGGAACCAGTCTCTTCGGCTCATAGGGAGCATCAATGTTAGCCTGGTCTCGTCCTGATCCGCTCACGCGCGATCTTATTCATCTCATCAATGCCCGCCGCCACGACCACGGTGATACCGATGATGCGATCGATACACTTCAGGCGTTTCTTGGGCAGGGGCGAGAACACGATTTACTGACGGTGCTTGCCGCGCTCGACGAAGAGATGGCGGAATGGCTGTTCGATCTCGTGGCTGAGGCCAGCTGCACATTACTATTGGATGGACCGGATGATGAAAAGCCGGCCTATGCCACCATCGCGGCCTTAGAGCTGCCCCTGCAAGCCAACCTCACGTCTCCGCTCAAACTGAAAATCGATCCGATCACCACGGCCGATCTGCTCCACCGGCATCTGCAGTTGCCTGCAGGAACCGTCGTCCGCGTCGAGTCGCGTTTGCTGACTGATGCCACGTTGGAAATGCTCAATCTGCAAATGCTCCATGACCACCTCACGACGGTTGCGGATTCGCGGCGTGCGCAATCGGTGGCGGCGCGGCTCCTTCCACCGGTCGAAAATACCGCGTTTCTATTATTTGAGCTTATCGGGGCACCCGACCCTGGTCTGCCTGATTCGTGGGAGGATCGTCACAGGCGCGCGATTCTCGAAGGGCTGGTGGAGCAATGTCCAGAGCTGGCGTGTGCGCCCGATACTATTGACGCGCCTGTCTACGCCGCGTACGCGATGTTTGATGCGCAGAATGCGGTACGTCTTCACCACTTGGCCGATGAAACTGCGGCCGTATGGAGAGAGCTGGATCCGCTCGTGCGGTCGCGCACCATCGTGCACCTGCATACGCAATGCGGGAATGGGGTGTACATGCCGGTGTGGACTGACCTGTTTGATCCCGAGCTGCCGGAAGAACATGGCCCGGTCTGGACGTCTCCCGATGTGTGGGTATTTACGGCTGATCTACCCATTGAATGGCCTGGCGAGATGCTGACGAACCGCTTGCTGGCCGAGGGCTGCACCAGGTTCGAGAATCACATCGTCGAAACCCCGGAAAACTAGTTCGCGTTTTCATTGTCTCCTCTCTCATCCTGTGTTTCCCAAATGCTGTTCTTGAGATCGCCGATCCGGCACTGCGCAAAACGCACGTTTCGGTGATTTTCAACACGCTTTATTCTATCCTCACTAGAGATGAAGACGAAGAACAAGCAAGAGCCGTCCGGGAAGGTCACCGCGAGCCTGGTGTCGGTGGTCGGGCTGGTCTTAGTCTGGTGCATCGTGTGGGCCAATCTGCCTTCCAAAGATGAGCTGCTGTCGGCACAATCGCAGCCACGGACTGCGGTCGCACCTGTTGTACCTGAACTTGATCTGACGATCCCCGGAGTTTCCACAACCCAGCCAACCAGTGCGCCACACCACGAGGGAGCCGAGAGACTAGCAGGATCCGGCGAACTGGCGGCTTCAGAGACGACGGGCGCATTTCCCATTCCAAGTGATGGCCGTGCCAGACAAATTGCAGAAGTGAAGTGCGACGCAGAAGTACAACAATACTGTCCGGACTCGCTGACCGGAGAAGATCGGCGGCGTTGTGTCGCGCAGCGCATGAAGCGGCTTCCACTGTCCTGTCAGCAGATCGTGCGACAGCGGATGGTGCGTTGGAAAGAGGCCGAAGGGTATAAGGCTGCTTGCGCTGAAGACCTGAAACGGGTGTGTCAGGGAGTGGAGCCGGGCGATGGGCGAATTCCGACGTGTTTACAAGAGCGCGCGCAGGATATCTCAGAAGGCTGCTATCAAAGCTTACCTAAAGGACATCTCCTCTTACGAAACTAGTCCGAGTGCGCTAGGCTAGGCCTTTCTCTCCGACTTCGTCCGAAACAGCATGGTCGTGCCCGCGACTTCAATGCGGTCTTTGTCCTTCAACTCTTTCTCGCCCTCGACTTCTTGGCCGTTTACCAACAGCTTTTTGCCGTTGCGTGCGGGGCTCACATAATACGTGTTGTGACGACGCGTGAGCATCGCCGCGGTGCTCGGCGCGAACCATCCGGTCAGCTTGATGGTTGCCTGCGCATGCGACCCGATCGCCGTGACTTGCTTGATGAGCAAATACTCCTGTTGGTCCGTTTTTCCGGAGAGGACGCGGAGACTTGCCGGGGAGGTGGCGACGTCCGTTCGGGCGGCTTGCCCGGTGAGAACCATGGTCTTGTCGAGATCCGCAGTCGCAACAGCTGGGGCAATAGCCGCGGCCGATCCGTCTCGGAAAATGATGCGGTGTCGTCCAATCGTGACGATGTCGGTATCCCGCAACTGATGGCGATCGATGCGCTTGTCGTTGACGAAGGTGCCGTTCGTACTCTTCAAGTCCTCGATAAAATATACGGCTTGGATTTTGGTGATCCGCGCATGGTGGGCCGAGACGGCTGGGTCCTCTATCGCGAGGTCATTGTCCGACTTTCGACCAATGGTATAGCTGTCCGAAGCCAATTCCAGCTCTTGTGACGATTTGTCATGGAGTTTGATAAGGAGCGTCACTCGTTGTGTCGTCGTGTCCTGCATAATGGCCTCCAGCAATGCATGGCTACATGGCGAGCCGTTGGCATAGGCGTTGCCATAGCCTGTGGTCTTGTTGTTCTCGTACAGCCAGGACGATAACCGTCGTGTTGTCCTCACCGCCGGCCTCATTCGCCAACGTGATGAGACGGCGTGAGAGGGTCTGTGCGTCCTCGACATCAAGGAGCGTGTCGAGAATGGTGGAGGTCTGCAGGCCTTTCGTGAGCCCATCTGAGCACAGCAACAGAAGGTCGTCCGGGGAAAGGGGAAGTTCTCCCAGTGTGACATCCACGGTCGCCTCGGCGCCGAGGGCCCGTGTTACGATATTACGACGAGGCGACCGTTCCGCTTCTTCTTCCGTGAGGAGGCCCTGGCGGACCTGCTCAGCCACCCACGAATGATCCATCGTCAGCGGTTGGATCGTCTGATTTCGAACAAGATACAGTCGGCTATCACCCACATGCGCATATGAAAATATGTGGTCGGTGAGGGCAGCGGCGACCACGGTGGAGCCCATTCCCGACCACTCCAGACGATCTCTTGCCGATGTGTAAATGACGTCATTGGCCAGCTTGATTGCACTGGACAGGCGATTGGTCGTCGGGGAAAATCTGTCGTCAAGCCCACCGACGAAGGGAAGCTCCGGATGTTGCGTCGCTTCCGCACAGTGTCGGTGGATAGTCTCAACGGCTAACATACTGGCGACTTCACCTGCGTTGCCGCCGCCCATACCATCGCACACGACGAACAGTCCTAATTCGGGGTCGGCGCAATACCGGTCTTCGTTGTGGGGCCGTTTCCGACCTACATCAGACTGGGCCCCGTGGAAAATTGCAAAAGCCATCGGCGCCTCAGGTTATGCGGCGAGTCCATGCACGCAGGAGCGGAGCTCCAGTGCGAATTCGCCGGCACGGCGGTAGCGTTGAATTGCGTCTTTCTGAAGCGCACGGTCCAGAATTTCTTGGACGGTGGTGGGCAGATCGGATCGGAGCGTCGTCGGCACCGGGTGCGGGGTATGGGCAATTGCAAAGAGCAGCGCCGATACGTTGTCCGCTGTGAAAGGTGGACAGCCGGTCAAGAGTTCGAACATCACGACGCCAAGCGAGAAGATATCGGATCGCCCATCCACCTTTTTGCCGGCGATCTGTTCCGGAGACATATAAGTGGGAGTCCCCAGCACGATGTCGGTTTGGGTTTTTGACGACGACGCCATCTTGGCGATGCCGAAGTCCATCACTTTCACGACTTGATCCTTGGTCAGCATGATGTTCGCCGGCTTGATGTCGCGATGGACGACGCCTTGCTGATGGGCATAGTCCATTGCTTCGGCCACGATGGCGAGGGTCGGGATCAGCTTGTCGAGGGGCATGAGGTTCGGCTTGCGTGACCACTGTTTGAGCGTCGTGCCTTCAAGCACTTCCATTGCGATGTAGCCAAGATCGTGTTCTTCCCCGGCGTCGTAAATGGTGACGATGTTCGGGTGGGACAGGCGGCCGGTTGATTCGGCTTCCCGGAAGAACCGTGTTTTCACTTCTTGCAGTTTGTCCGCGTCGTCGATCTCATCGAGCCGCATCGTCTTAATCGCAACAAATCGATGAATCGTGGGGTCTTTTCCAAGGTAAACGACACCCATTGCTCCCCGCCCTAACTCTTTCAGGACCTTGTATCGGCCAAGCGTGCTTGGCGGTTCCCCTTTCGCATTGAGGATGACGGTGGCGGACTGCGTCTCGCCGCTTTCTTCTTCTGGATGGATCTCGTCGCTATCCTCGACGGATGGCGCAAATTCCTTGCGATGTGTCGGTTGCGAGGATCTCGAAAAGAAACGGTGAAGCGCATCAAGATTCAATAGCCACGCAGCGGTGATCCAGACGCCCGTCAGCGTGAGGCCGGCGGTATAGGCGAGGGTGTAGCGTTGAGGCCCGATGCGTTCGATGAGCGAGAGTCCCACAACCCGAAGCGTCTTGTCTGTCGCAATCAGGACAAGCAGGATGGTTGCCGGGAGGACGAGCTGACGAACAAACGAGAAGCCTCTCCCGTTGTTCGGCATCTGCTGGAACGCGCGGATCGAGAGGATGCAAAGAATCACCAGGCCAGTCTCTTCAATGACGAGGCGGATGGTTTGCGAACCGTTCAAGCCGAAGAGCGTGATCGGGAACGATTGCGCGGCCGGCAGTTTGCTCAACAAGGGACCGGCAAAGAGAGCCACTAGGGCGACGATGAGATATTGGAGCGCCCAGCTTGATGCATTGATCATGGATGCCTGGATTTGAAGACTGGTCAAAGTCTAGCGGATAGCGGAGGGGAGTCAATGAATAGCAGGAAATACACAGAGAAAGACGCCTGGCGCGGATTATTCATGAATATCGTCGAGAGACGGTCGAGACCGAAGCCCACCGTGGCTGCTCGCAAGCGAAGCAGACACAGGCATACTTACAGTCTGTCGAGGAGGCTGAGTGAGAACAGCCACGCTGGGCGAGAGAATCGGCTGTCGCAGCAGATATTCATGAATAGTCCGCGCTAAAGTCTGGCGGCGGCATCCTTCAGTTTGTGGAGAAGTGAGTCGGGGATGTGTAGTGTGCCTTTGCCGATGCCGACTTCGATGTCGGGTTTGGTGAGGCCGTGGAAGTCACTCCCGCCCGTGACCAGCAAGCCCAGCTGTTTGGCCAGGTCCAAGTATTCGCGTGTCTGTCGTGCGGTATGAGTGCTGTAGTGGACTTCCACGCCGTCGAGACCGTCGGCTTTGAGTTGCCGGACGAGGTCCGCCACTGTGCCCTCCGTGGTCTTGACCCAGGTCGGGTGGGCTAGGACTGCGAGTCCCTTCGCCGCCTTGATCCATTGGATGGCTTCAGCGGGACTCGGGAGATCGCGACGGACATACGCCGGTTTGCCGTCGGCAAGAAAACGGTCGAACGCCTCTTTGGCTGAGTCGACGATCTTCTTCTCCATCAAGACGCGCGCAATGTGCGGCCGCCCGACGGAGTCTGTGCCGGCGAGCGCACGGACTTCGTTATACGTGATATTGATCCCGAGCGCCTGCAAGCGCTCGATGATTTGTGGATTTCGGCGGTGGCGGCTCTCTCTGAGGGTGGTGAGTCGTTCATTCAGTTTGGCATCCTGCCAATCGAGAAAGTACCCAAGAATGTGCAATTCCGAGTCGCCAAAGATCGAGCTGACCTCGATCCCAGGAATGACGTCGATCCCAAGCTGCTGCCCGGTCGTGGTCGCTTCAGGGATCCCCGTCGTGATGTCATGATCGGTGATGGCGAGGGCCGTCACGCCGGCCTTGCGCGCGAGGTCAATCACCTCGGCAGGAGAAAAGCTCCCGTCAGAGTGGGTGGTGTGCAGGTGGAGGTCCATGCGGCTCATGTGGATGGGCCTGAGCGCATCGGTTTGTGCGCAACGAGTTGCGCTGTATACACAGAGTCGGAGGTCTGATTTCCCGCATGGCCGCCTTCGTCATAATGCAGAACGTGGAGGCTGGAAGTGAGGCGCAAGAGTTCGTTGTGCGCGAGGCAAAATTCCCAGCGCTTCGGGTGCTTGTGATGAAAGTAGTTGTCGATGGTGAAGGTTTCATACACCAGGACGCCGCCGGGCTTCAGCGCCTCGATGAGATAGGGGAAGAGCGATCGATAGAGATAGAAGAACACGACAATGACGTCGTAGACTTCTTTCCCCAGATCGGGCTCATAAGGCGCGGGTTGCTCAAGGTCGATCGTTCTCGTAGTCACGGTGGTGAGCTTGCGTGTTCGGGCTGTTGCCGAGAGTTGTGCCAGAGCCTGCGCGTCGCGATCGATGGCCTCGACTTGGTAGCCCTGCGACGCGAGGAACAGCGAGTGGCGTCCACTCCGAGCCGCTACGTCGAGGACTTTTCCTTTGGGGAGCCGGTGAAGTTGTTGGACGAGAAAGCGTGCAGGGGCGGGATCAGCGTGCTGGAGTTGCTGCGTCAGCCTCGTTCGTTCGACGGTGATCCCGACGGAGCCGGTGACGTAGGCGATCGGAGGGTGGAGCTTTCGCACCCAGAGCTTGACACGTTCAATGGGGAATTCGTCGAAGAGCATCGCGAAAAGCCGCTCGGCCATGGCTTCCAACAAGCAGGAGTCCTGGGCCGTTCCCACTTCCACCACGCGATGGGTCACCCTGGCATAGTCGATGGTGTGGGCCAGATTGTCCGACAGCCCTGCCGGTCCCAGCTGACAGTCCAATTCCAGATCGACGGCCAGCGGCTGGGGACGAGCCCGTTCTTCCTGGGTCACGCCGCAGCGCCCGCGGAACTCCAACCGTTCAATGATGATCTGACCCGACATGTAGGCATTGTCGAGGATCGGATTTCGGACTGTCAAGCAAAGAGGGGAGGGCGGGTGCGCCCAGGTGGCTTTCTTGCTCGCTGAGCCCCCACGATGAAACGGTGGTCGCTCAATGCGCGCAGTGAAAGTCAACCTGGGCACACCCTTGAGAGAGATAGATATGGGGATCGGAAGAGGTCCAGCTGATCTGTGTACGAGCTTTGCCAAAATGGGAGAGGGGTGCGGTCTGTGTGGTCTTCTTGCTCGCTGTCCGCGCATGAAGACTGAGATAGTGAGGAATATCACTCAACTGAAGGTTCTAATCCCGTCGCCAAGTGCTATTGAGATGGCTCCGGGTCGAACAAGTTCTGTTTGGCGATGCTCGGTCAATGCGCGCAGGGAAGACCACGCAGACTGCACCCCAGAGGAGGGGGTAAGAGGGGAATGATAGTGAGCCGGTAGCACAAGGTAAGAACTAGCAGGTGCATCCAGGTGGCTTTCTTGCTCGCTGAGCCCCCACGATGAAACGGTGGTCACTCAATGCGCGCAGGGAAAGCCAACCTGGGCACACCCTTAGGCTGAACTATACTGCCTCCATTTTGAGGGAGGTCGAAACGGGGCTGGCCAGGTGCGAAATCGAGCAACGACCCCCCTGTTTCCTTTCTTACCACCGTGTTCTGACAGGATATTGAGTAATGAGCGGATCCGGGGTAAGGAGCACACAGTCGTGCTCAATGGCTTGGCAGATGAGCATGCGATCAAACGGATCTCGATGCAGCAGGGGAAGTTTGTGCAGATGAAGAACGGCTTGCTCGTTCAGCGGGAGGGCGGCGATCCCATGTCGCTCACGTTCTTCCACAATAAATCGATCGAGCGTGCTGGGGAGAGGCAGCTTGCCCAGGGTATGCTTGACCGAGAGTTCCCAGACGGACACGGCGCTGAGGAAGACTTCGTTGGCAGGATTGGCAAAGATCTGAATCGCCCCTGGCGACAAGTCTTTCGCCCCTGCGATGATCCACAAAAACGTGCAGGTATCGAGGAGACACTTCACCTGTGGGTGCCTTCAAACGCGCGAAGCAGTTCTTCCGGAAGGGGCTCAAAGAAGGAGCGCGGAACGGTAAATCGCCCTTTGGCTAAGCCGATGGGGCGGGGACGAGCCGGGACTTCGGGCAGCGGCGTGATTTCCGCGACCGGCTGATTGCGTTTGCACAACAGAATGCGGTCTCCCGCCTTGAGTTTGGCCAAGTACTTGGAGAGATGGGTTTTTGCCTCGTGAATGTTAAGCTTGATCATGGTCATAGAGTAAACTAACTTATGAACTTAGTCAAGAGACCGATCATCAACGCGGCGTCGGGCCGAATTGAGCCACTACCACTCCCAGGGAGGTCGCAACTGGCGAGTGAAAGGCAAAGTTGGCAATGAACCCATACGTTCTTGGGTTGCTACCACGAATCGAAACTAATCGGCTCCGAGCCAATCCAAATCTCGACGTCATGCTTCCACTTCAGCCGCCGTGCGACCGCCCGCAAGGCGCTCTCATCCGCGAGACTTGGATCGAATGGATTCCGTACTTTGTGCAAGGCCTCTTTCTTGAGAGGGGGCTGATACCCAAGCTCCTTCATCGCGAGTGCGAGAACATTCAACTGGGCTACTCGTGTCGCTCGGTTCAGGTCAACAAGTGCAACTTCTGCAGGCATATCGGAAAACCCGCGTGTTCGGAACACTTCAACCAATTGGACCTTCAGCTGAGCGCGCTGCGATGCCGTGAGCGTCGGTAAGGTCAACTCGACCAAGAGTGCGTTTGTGGCACCGCCAAACGACGGCATGTCGAATAGCTTGCTGAGAATTCCCATGCGACCTCCGTGCTGGTGAAGGTGCAACTTAACGTGACAATCTGCTGCGGGCTGCCATTACAGAATAAGAATAACAAGACAGCATCAATAGACCGTTGGGGGCGAGTCTACTAAAAAGTGCAGTGTTTTTCTACCATCTCAGTCCACAGAAAGTAATCAACTTGACCACTTTCCACGTAGATTGTCTAATTCAGCGGGAGTTTCCTGTCTATGAAGGCGGAGGTGAGAGCAAGCTCCTGCGCAGCAGGACGAGCCCCGCTCGTAATCAATTGAGAACCACGCCTGTAAAGGCGTGGGAATCTATCGAGGAGGAGGATCTTGAACAGCCAGCGGTAGCTGACGCACACGAATGCGGTGATCTTCAATTGTGACGAGATGATTCATTGATCCTGTCCGGCACGCTCGACAATGGTTTCGTCAGAGGCGGTTGCGGGGAGCAGGTCGGTCACTCGCAGAACATCGTAGCCTAGCGTACGAAGGAACTGAACGGTACGGGGAGCAATGTGGAGATCGGCCAGCAGCCTCATGAAGCAGCGGACGTGTGCTCACCTGCCAGCCAAGCGCCGTACTTCGCCGCCTGATAGACATCCTCAAGGACCAATTCCGGATATTCCTTCACGATCTCAGCTGCCGTATAGCCATCTCCCAGCAGCTTCAGCACAAAGTCCACAGTCAGGCGGAGACCGCGAATCGTCGCCTTGCCCCCACAGACCTGCGGATCGATATGGATTCGATCTAAAACCATAGGGCTAGCCTAACCGATTCGATGAACCGCTGCAAGCAAGAAGCCGGTGGGTACGCCCAGGTGACTTTCTTGCTCGTAGACTCCGAACTGGCTAGGCCAGTGTCAAGTCAAGCAACGTCGCCCGTCTTGCTCGCTTGATTTCGGTGTGTCGGGGAACGGGTTGGGATATCTTTGTGGTGGGGTTGTGATACCAGTCGTGGTTCTCCCCGTGGCGAACAAGCACGCAGCCGCCCGCTTCGAGTTGCCTGATGAGATCTTTCCGCTTCACCGAAGCGACAGTTCAGCGAGCTTGCGAACCCCTGGGATCTCCCCGCTGGTCAGGTCTTGATACAAGTCGCGCAGATGGGATTCCAAGTCTTCGAGCGACTGCCCCTGAGTCCAATAATCGGGATAGTCCTGCAGATAGCCGAGCCAGAGACCCTGGTCTTGCCAGTAGATGTATTTTGTTGAATCCATAGCCACAATTTATACCGTCAACTCTACCACTTGCCACGGGAAGCCCTCCTTTTCATCCCATCATATTTTCTGGACCAGCCGCACGTCGAGAAAAGGTCGTCGGCTTAGACCAGGGTCACGCGCGGGTGTGGGAAGATTCAAGAAAAGACTCCCGACCCCTTTGTTTTCTCCATGCTTCCACTTCAGCCGCCGTGCGACCGCCCGCAAGGCGCTCTCATCCGCGAGACTTGGATCGAATGGATTCCGTACTTTGTGCAAGGCCTCTTTCTTGAGAGGGGGCTGATACCCAAGCTCCTTCATCGCGAGTGCGAGAACATTCAACTGGGCTACTCGTGTCGCTCGGTTCAGGTCAACAAGTGCAACTTCTGCAGGCATATCGGAAAACCCGCGTGTTCGGAACACTTCAACCAATTGGACCTTCAGCTGGGCGCGCTGCGATGCCGTGAGCGTCGGTAAGGTCAACTCGACCAAGAGTGCGTTTGTGGCACCGCCAAACGACGGCATGTCGAATAGCTTGCTGAGAATTCCCATGCGACCTCCGTGCTGGTGAAGGTGCAACTTAACGTGACAATCTGCTGCGGGCTGCCATTACAGAATAAGAATAACAAGACAGCATCAATAGACCGTTGGGGGCGAGTCTACTAAAAAGTGCAGTGTTTTTCTACCATCTCAGTCCACAGAAAGTAATCAACTTGACCACTTTCCACGTAGATTGTCTAATTCAGCGGGAGTTTCCTGTCTATGAAGGCGGAGGT